>JAAYNL010000010.1 GCA_012520845.1 Thermoplasmatales archaeon
AAAAAACTAAATATTTGAAAAACAAGGAAAAACGAGCGCTGATCCGTCGGGAACGGCGTGGGGGAACGGGGGAAACTGCTTCAAAACGGCCCTGGCGGGATCATCTGCCATTTACCGAACAGAGTAGGTCTGCGCGGAGGAAATATACCCCACATTCTCGGCACCGCATACCTCCATCATGGAGACCGCTATTCCGCTGTTGTACGCCTTGACGTCGTCGCCGGAGGCGGTGACGTACATGGCCTTGGGCTTGTTCCTGTCCCCAAGTGCCTTCACCTTCCCGGCGGTATCTCTTTTGGCGTCGACCATCTTGTCGACGAGGCCTTCGGGGTCGAGGCCTATGACCTTGGATATTGTCCTCACGACCTCGACCGACCCGTCATAGTCGGAGGCGCCCAGGCACACGACCTTGTACCCGTACCCCACGAGGACATCCCTGAAGCCGCCCTCCTTGATGGTGCCGGAGTAATTGTTGAAAATGATGACATCGGTCTTCTTGTCGAATTTACCGGCGTCGACCAGCTGGGACATGCCGGTGTACAAGGAGTCGATTTCCGAGCTGTAACCGGATCCGAGGTTCTTCACGCCGTCGTACGCATTCATCCTCTCGTCCTTCTGATAATTGTAAGTGGAATATTTGTCGTAACCAACGACTTTAGCGCTACCACCCAACTCATAGACGGTGAGCGAAAAAGCGTACCCCATTGTCACAACGCGGGGCGCGGGACCTATCAGCTTGGTCTTGAATCCCGCGGAATCCGTGATTTCGAAAGCGTGGAGTTCGGCGAACATCGCGTCGAGTCCGTCGGCTATGCCGGGGCAGTAGTTGTTCCAGTCCCTGCCCATCTTGTACACTTTGTACTTGGCTGGTATGCCGTATTTGTCCTTGAACTCCTCGGCCGTCCCCTTGTAGTTGCCGTCGAGGAATATCAAATCCGGGTTTTTCTGGATGATGCCGGAGACGCTCATCACGTAGCTGGTCGGCGTCGGGGCGTTGTAACCGACGTTCTCGGCACCGCAGATTTCCATCATGGAGACCGCTATGCCGCTGTTGTACGCCTTGACATCGTCGCCTGAACCCGTGACGTACATCGCCTTCGGCTTCACATACACCCCGAATTCCCCTACCCTTTTGACAACCTTCGCCTTGGCGTCGACCATCTTGTCGACTAAGCCCTCGGGGTCGATGCCGATGATTTCGGATATCGTCCTCACGACTTCCAAGGACCCATCGTAGTCGGAGGCGCCCAGGCACACGACCTTGTACCCGTACCCCACGAGGATGTCCCTGAAGCCGCCCTCCTTGATGGTGCTCGAATAGTTGTTGAAGATGATGACGTCGGTCCCCTTGTCGAATTCGCCGGCGTCGACCAGCTGGGACATGCCGGTGTACAGGGACTCGATTTCCGAGCTGTACCCGGATCCGAGGTTCTTCACGCCGTCGTACGCCTTCATCCTATCGTCCTTTTGGTAATCATAGGTGGAGTATTTATCGTAACCAACGACTTTCGCGCTGCCACCCAACTCGTAGACGGTCAGGGAGAACGCATATCCCATCGTCACAACGTGGGGCGCGGGACCAGGCAACGTCGTTTTGAACCCGGCGGAATCCGTGATAACGATCTGGCCTGTGGCCGAGGAGGGTTCTTCATCCAAGAGCGGCACCATGGATGCCGCGAAAAGCAAAGAGCACAGAATCGCGACCAGCGCGAGTTTCCTATTTCTCATGCCTCCACGGATATTTTGCGAGAATATAATCGTTTATGTCATCCTCTATAAAATCGTGTTATCAAATGGGGTGGAGGCGGATTGGGGATTCCGTCTACAAAAATGAACTGGGTCTATGTCCAAAACCGTTTTGCGCATCGATTCTGCCCGAGCTCGGGTAACACCATTAACGCATCGAAATACGGCGCGTCACAGACTGGGAAACGCCGATCGAGAGGGGAATGGCGCCCTGGCCGGAATTTGAATCCGAGTCGAAGCCTCGACAGGGCTTCATGATAGGCCGCTACACTACCAGGGCTCTGGCCAACGTATAAACACTCAGTATTTAACCGATTTGGTGTTTTTGAAACATCCCCCAAACGGAGGTATTTTGATATACGCGGCCCATATCGGCGCGAGCACATGACGACACAGATTGTTGCGGACTACATGGTCACGAAGGTGCAGTACGTCACGCCCGACATGACCGTCGGCGAGGTGGCGAAACGGATCACGGATTCCGATTTCCACGGGATGCCCATCGTGGAGAACGGCTACCTGCTGGGGTTCATCACCGCCAAGGAGCTGCTGCGCCACGCCGGCAACCCCGACGCAATCATGAGGAGCATCATGAAGCCCGGGACGATCTGCGCCATCCCCTCCATGTCCATGGACGACGCCACCAGGGTCCTTTTCAGGTACGGCCTGAGGAACCTCCCCGTGGTTGACGAAAACAGGAAGATCGTCGGCATCATCTCCAACATCGACATCGTCAGGGCCCAGATCGAGAAGTCCAAGCCTTCCAAGGTCATGTCCGTCAAGACCTTCCTTGAAAGGCAGAACAACATCCGCATGAAAATCACCTCCGAGACCGTGCCCGTCGAGCTGGCGCTGCCCACCCAGAAGGAGGTGTACATGGACGAGCTCATCGGCCGCCAGTACGAGATTAAGAGGGGGCTCAACGAGCCCCTCATCGTGATTAAGCGCAGGCACGGCTACCTCATCGTCGATGGCCACCACCGGGTGATGGCCGCCAAGAGGCTCGGCGCCACCTCATTCAACGCCATCGTCCTCGTTCCGAGCGACATGGACGTCAAGTTCGGGCTGGAGAAGACCGCGGAGCGCTGGAAGCTCCGCTCCCTGGACGACGTCAAAATCATCGAGGGTGCCAAGCACCCGTTCATGAAGATAACGACGATGCTCCTCCCGGAGGAGGAGAGCAAGAAGCTCCAGGAAAGGCTGGACCGGAACGGCTGATCAGGCCCTGTCCCTGAGTTCCCTGAGCCCCTCGAGGATTATCTTCTGCTCCACCGCCGCTATCATCTTCTTGGTGGACACGACGGTGTCCGGGTTCAGCGACACGTAATCTATGCCCTCCCTCACCAGGAACTCGGTGAACTCCGGGTACACGGAGGGCCCTTGGCCGCAGATGCCCACGGTCTTGCCCTTGGAGTGGGCCACCTTTATCAGGTGGCTGATGGAGCGCTTGACCGCGTCGTTCCTCTCGTCGAAGTAGCCCATGCGGCCCAGGATGTCCGAGTCCCTGTCCGCGCCCATGGTCAGCTGCGTGAGGTCGTTGGATCCTATGGAAAAGCCGTCGCAGATGTCGGCGAACTCGTCCGCCATTATGATGTTGGAGGGGACCTCTGCCATCAGGTACAGGTGGAATTCCCTATTCCTCCTCAGGCCCATGTCGACCATCATGCCGTAGATTTCCTTGGCCTCCTCGACGGTCCTGACGAAGGGCAGCATGACGTGCAGGTTCTTCATCCCCATCTCCTCCCTGACCTTCTTTATGGCCCTGAGCTCGCACAGGAACGCCTCCCTGTAGTCCGGGGAGACGTACCTGGAACAGCCCCTCCACCCTATCATGGGGTTGGACTCCATCGGCTCGAAGTCGATGCCGCCGGGCATGTCCCTGTACTCGTTGGTCTTGAAGTCGGAGGTCCTGAGTATGACCTTCCTGGGATAGAACGCGCGGCAGACTTTCGAGATGCCGTCCGCCAGCTTTTCCACCAGTTCGTCCGCCCTGCCGTCCGAGATGACGGAAACCGGGTGCTCCCCGATGTAGTTGGTGAACAGGAACTCGGACCTCATCAGGCCGACCCCGTCGCACGGCAGCTCGGCGATCTTGTCCGCCTTGGCGGGCATGCTCATGTTCACCATGATGCCCGTGCCGGTGATCGGCGCGGTCTCGCTGACGACCACCTGCTGCGGTATGCCCCCGGACCCGCTGCCGAGGATCTCCCCGCGGTAGACCGTGCCGGTGGAGCCGTCGACGGTTACCATCATGCCGTCCTTCAGTATCGTGGTGGCGTTGCCGGTGCCCACGACGCAGGGCGTCTCAAGTTCCCTGGATATGATGGCGGCGTGGCAGGTCATGCCGCCCTCGTCGGTGACGATGGCGGTCGCCCTGTTCATCGCCGGGACCATGTCTGGCATTGTCATCGTGGTGACCAGCACGTCCCCTTCCTTGACGGCGTCGAGGCTCATGCTCGGGTCGTATATGATGACGCGGCCGCAGGCGAGGCCGGGGCTGGCGCCCATGCCGGTGGTCAGGACGTCGTCCACGGCGGGCATGCCGCCCTGTTTGGCCGGCTGCTCCGGGGGCGCGGTGCCTATGGCCGTGATCGGCCTGGCCTGGACGATGTAGACCTTGTCGTCCTCGATGCACCATTCCACATCCATCGGTTTCTTGTAGTGGATCTCGATCTGCCTGCCCACCTCCGCGATTTCGGCGATGCGGCGGTCGTCGATCTTCTGCATGTTGGAAAGGTCCCTGCTGACGTCCTTCTTGACGGTCTTGCCGTCCCCGCCCTTGACGTACATCCATTTCTGGGTGGAGACCCTGCGGTCGACGATTTCCATGTTCTTCTTGTCGACCTTGTACGTGTCCGGGGTGACCTCCCCGCCGACGATGGCCTCGCCGAGGCCGTATCCCGCCTCGATCAGTATGACGTCCCTTCCGGTGGCGGGATCGACGGTGAACATTATGCCGGATTTCTCGGAGTTGACCATCCTCTGCACCACGACGGCGAGCTTGACGTCCTCGTGGGCGAAACCCTGCTTCTCCCTGTACGCGATCGCCCTCGGCGTGAACAGCGAGGACCAGCACTTCCTGACCGTTTCGAAGAGCTCCTCGTCGCCGGACACGTTGAGGAAGGTCTCCTGCTGCCCGGCGAAGCTGGCGTCGGGAAGGTCCTCGGCGGTTGCCGAGGACCTGACGGCGACGAAGGTTTTCTTGCCCTGGGACATCGCCTTGTACGCGTCGGAAATCTCCTTCTTCAGGTCCTTGGGGATTTCCTTGGTCTCGAAAAGCTTCCTGATTTCGACGGATGCCCTGACGAGGTCGTCGTCGGTGTCGCCGATGGAGTCGAGCTTCGCATGGATCTCGTCCATGATTTTCCCCTTTTCGACGAAATAGTCGTAGGCCGCCGTGGTCAGTATGAACGAGTGCGGTACCTGGAACCCTGCGAAGGTCAGCTCGCCGAGGTTCGCGCCCTTGCCGCCGACGGCCGGGATGTCTGTCACGCGCAATTCTCTCACGTCTACGATTCTCTTCATGGTATCAACCGCGTGCCCCGATGAGGGACCCTTGGAGGGTTTATAGCCCGATATACTTCATGCCCCATAAATATGGTTTCCTTGCCTACGGGCATCCCGTCGCGCCGCTTGGAACCGTCCATCGGCGTGTTTCGTCGCGGACCGCCCTGCCTCATTTCCTGAAAAAGGCGAGGTATACGGCAACGGCGGCGGCGCCGAGGATCGCCACGGCGATGGCGGCGTATGCGCCGACGCCCATGGTCGACGGCTTGGGCACCATTTCGTATTGGGCCACGTACGTCACGTCGGCCGTGATCTCCGACAATTCGGGATCCCACCCCTTGAACAGGAATTCGGCGCCTTCCGAATCCACGTAGTCGTCTGGGTCGTCCCTTGTCGGCATGGTGCCGTAGTCCAAGGTCTGGGTCTCGGTCATCAGAACGCCCCCTTCGCCGATCCATTCCCAAGTGACCTCGAAGGTGTGTATGGTGAATTTGGCGTAGACGGTTATGTCCCCCATCGGTTCTTCAGGGTCCGGTTTGCCGACCGGCGTCTCAAAGCCTTCGTCCAGGAACCAACCGTCGAAAGTGTGACCCTCCTTCGACATCTCCGGCAGCTGCGGGGATGTCCCCACGGTATACGTGCTCGGGGGAATCGGATCGATGTCTTCGGGGACTACGTAAGTAACCGTATACTCAATGGGCACTTCGGAAACGGAAAACACGACCGAGGCCAGAAGAACGTATTCGCCGATTTCGGAAATCTCGCCCACGTCGGCTGTTACGAAAACATTGTAATGTGGTTTGGGCGTCGCCTCGACTGTGAGGACCGTGCCTGACAGAATCTTATCGCCGGACGATATTTCGGCACCGCCCGCGGACACGACGATGCCTTCGCCGAATTCCACCGAATATTTGGCCTTGTTGACTACGTGGACGGCCACGTCACCGGTTATTGCATCCCCGGCGAAGGTGAACCTGTTCCCTTCGCCAGTCGTTTTCCCGTCGACCTTCATGCCGTCCACTAGGACGATGACCTCGAACGGATCCGGGATCTCCGAGTTCGGGATGACGTCGAATACCACGTCTACCCCGTGGGTGGCGAAACCTCCGTCACCGCCCGAAACCAATTCGACCCCTGCCCTAGCATAACCGGAAACGGTCAACCCATACTTCCCCGGGGCGGTCTTGGCGTACACATCCATGCCGCCGTCAGCCATGGCGCCGAGCGAGAACCCGGGGAACGGTATCGAAAAGGCAGGATCGAGATACCACCCGTGGAAAGCGTATCCGGGATTCACGGCGGCGGGGCCGAGGTCGGGGCCCATCTCCACATCCCACATATCTGGGTTATCTCCTTTCGACCCGTTCTGCACGAAATAATTGATTGCGAATTCAATGGGCGTGCGGATGACGGTGAATTCCACGTCTGCCCCCTGCATAACGTATTCCCCGGAAACCACCTGGTCGCCGATGTGGACCGCGGCAGCGTATCCGTCTTTGTCAAAGGGCGCCACAACGAGTTTCGCGCCGACCTCGACAAGGGCGCCGTCCCCTACGGTGCGGCCGTCCCTGGTGACCTTTGCGACGGAAACGTCGTAGGAAACCCTGTGTTTTCTCGGTATTGGTTCGGCAACCAACTCAACATCGCCTATTATGCTTTCGCCGGGGAGGGTGTAAATCGTGCCGTCGGCATCGGGGAGTTGCGTCCCCACGCCGCCGACGATCGCGGTGACCGTGGCGCCGCTGGCGTAATGGTCGTCATAGGCTACGGAAAACCTGAGGTCGGTAAGATGGGTGACGGAACCGCCGTCGCCGCCGGAGACCACGGTGATTGTCGTATGCTCGCCCTGGGTCTCGACCAGACCGTAGGATGCCACGGAGGATTTGCCGTAAACAACGAGCCTGCCGCCTTCGAACATCCTATATGAAAAACCCTCGAACGGTTCCGTGCGGTCGGGATTCAGATACCATCCGTGGAAAGCGTAACCTGGATTCATGGACGCGGGGGCCAACCCGGTCGCCATCCCCACGTTCCACTTCTCCGGGTTGTCACCGCGGGAACCGTTTGCCACGACGTATGCGACGTCGTAGTCGATGGGTGTCTGCACTGCGGAGAACGTCACGGGATACGGCCCCATCACGTAGACGCCGGCGGACGATATGGACCCCCTATCGGCAACGACGCCGGGCCTGAACCCGCCCGGGGCAGTCGCGGACACGGTTAGCTTGGTTCCGACGGCCACCATGGTGCCGCTGGGCACCGGGACGCCCCTCTCGGTGACGGAAACGTGTTCCGGATATTGTACCGCATTTGTTGAAATCACGGTCTGGGTCCTTATCTCGACCTCGCCGAGAATCTTGTCCCCGGACAGCGTGTAGACGTCGTCGCCGCTCGCCTGGACGAAGTCCGGGGGGACGTATGCGCCGCCGACGAACACGTTCACGTTGAACCCGTCCACATACCCGTCGTGCGGGAAGGCCTTGAACACCAAATCCGTCTTGTGGGTCGTTTTGCCGCCTTCCGAGCCGGAAACGACCGAAATGGTGGTGAATATTCCCTCCGAAAGGATCAGCGGATACGATTCGGGTACGATTTTTGCATAGATTTTTATGACTTCGTCATCGACGGGTATCGCATCCACGATGTTACCGACGGGGACGTTGAAACCCGCGTCGGCGAACCAGCCCTCGAAAGCGTACCCTTCGTGGGGCACGGCATCGGAAAGCGTGCCGTCCATGCCTATGTTCCACTTGGTTGGGTTTGAACCGCTGAAACCGTCGACCATCGGGTATGCCACGACGTATTCCTTCGCCCGGATTTCCGCAACGTGGCGTTTTGTGGCGGGGGCGGTGATGGTTTTCGGATTCTCCGTCGAACCGTCGTCCCATCGGACGAACTCGTAACCAAGGGCGGGCCGCGCCAAAAGCGTCGCCGTTTTATCGATTCCGTATATCCCCGCGCCGGAAACGGTGCCCGAACCCTCTGCCGAGACGTCGGCCGTCACGAGGGCGCAATCGAAATCGAAAAACGTGAAGGCGTTCCTGCATCCGAAAGGGAACCCGTTGCCGGCCATGGAAACTACTAGCACGGGGTCGGACTCCGAGTTACGGAAGGAAAGACAATCGCCCATCATCTCCACCGCCCCGAAAGACGTAGGGAGAAAGAGCATCGTCCGCAGCCCAGTAAGACCCGAGAAGGCGGAATCGCCGATGGATGAAACGCAAACGCCGATGATGAGGTCATCCACGCCCGAGCAGCCGGCAAAGGCCAGGATCCCTATTGTTTGGACGCCGTCCGGGATGACAAGGTCGCCCTTCAGGCCCGTGCAGCCGTGGAACGCCTTGTCGCCTATCGCCTTGAGGGACTGGGGGAATTCCAGGGAGGTCAGCTTGACGCATCCCGAGAAGGCGGAATCGCCGATTTCGGAAACGTTGTCGGGGATTTCGATGGATTCCAACCCGACGCACCCTCCAAAACCGGAAAGGTTCTTGAGTCCACAGGGCAGGGAGACGGATGTTATGCCGGCACAGCCGCGGAATGCGTCGTCGCCGATATGGGTGAGGGCCGCGGGAAACGCGATGTCGCCGGCAATGCCCGTGCAACCCCTGAACGCGCCGTCGTCGATGCGGGTGAGGCCGTGGGGCAGGGATAGTTCGCCGGACAGGGATACGCAGTCCTTGAAGGCGTTCTTGCCGATGGACGTAACGTTTTCGCCGATCGTGATGCCCGTTATCGCCGAGCCGCTGAACGCATCCGCCGAGATTTCCGTTATGAGATAAGTCTTGCCACCGCGGTCGCAGGACGGCAGAATCACGGGGCTTGTCGCGGCGGTTCTGTCCAAAACCCTCAGCAGGGAAACGGTCCCCGAATCCACGTCCTCGGTCAGGACGGCGTACTCGAAAACGCCGTCGTCGAACGTGTCCGCCACGGCAGCGTCGCCGATGCCGGACATGGATGCGACCATGGTTGCGGCCAGCAGCGCCGCCAAAGCAATCGCTAACGTTGTGCGCGTCCCATCCCTCGGGAGCGCCTGCCCACCCGAAGCGCACATCGCCTTCTCTTAATACTTACGGATATAAAAACTCAGCATATCGTCTGACGTTTGTCCAACAACCAGATTCCTTTCGTCATACATATAAGGAATTTTTTAGCATGAATTTATTCATAAATGAATTGGATTGTGGATGACGTTATTCGTATGGATTCTACGTTATTCGAAAAAAATACACCCGTTATTCCTCAAATCGTTATCCCTGTTCAAGTTCCTGAGTACCTTTTAAGAACTATGAAACAATTGAGTGGGTTGGTCTATATGGATTTGGAAATCTGTTGGCATGGAAGAGGCGGCCAAGGCGCCGTCACCGCGAACGAGATCCTGGCTGAGACCGCCATCCGCGGGGGCAAGTACGTAAAGGCGTTCCCCGAATTCGGCCCCGAGAGGATGGGCGCGCCCATACGGGCGTTCACCAGGATTTCCGAGAAACCCATCAAGGTCCACAGCCAGGTCTACGAGCCTGACGTGGTGATAGTCCTTGACGGGACCCTCGTCGGCAAGGTGAACATCACCGGCGGCCTGAAAAAGGGCGGCATAATCCTGGCCAATTACGTCGGGACCCCCGAGGAGCTCCAGAAGGCGCTCGGCACCAAGGAAAGGTGCCACACGTTGGACGCGACGAAAATCTCCATCGAGGAAATCGGGAGGCCCGTTGCGAACACCGCCATGCTCGGCGCGTTGGCCAAGGTCACACCGGCGATTCCGTACGACGTGCTGGAAGACGAGATCACCGCCAAATTCACCGGCAGGCTGCCGGATAAGGTAATCGTGAAGAACCTTTCCGCCCTCAAGAGGGCCTACGACGAGGTGGTGTGAGATGGCAGCCGAGAAGCTGATCGTCGGCGGCCGCGTCATCGAGCCGGGCAAGGCCGAACAGTTCGAGACCGGCGACTGGAGGACCTTCACCCCGGTCCTCGACAGGGAACTGTGCATCGACTGCATGACCTGTTGGATCTACTGCCCGGACAGTTCCGTGATCGTCAAGGACAGCAAGATGATGGGTTTCAAGCTGACCCACTGCAAGGGGTGCGGCATCTGCGCGAAGATGTGCCCCAAGAAAGCGATAACGATGGAGGAGGTGTGAACATGGCCGACGAAATAGGGATCAACGGCGACAACGCTGTCGCCCTCGCATGGAAACAGATCGACCCGGACGTCTGCGCCGCGTACCCGATAACGCCGCAGACCATCATCGTCGAGACGTTCTCGGAATACGTGGCCAACGGTGACGTCGGCACCGAATTCGTGTGCGTCGAGTCGGAACACAGCGCCCTCACCGTCTGCGTGGCCGCCGCCTCCGCCGGCGCCAGGACCTTCACCGCCACCGCGTCCCAGGGCCTGGCCTACATGTGGGAGATGCTCCCCATCGCCTCGGCCATGAGGGTGCCCATCGTGATGGCCGTCGCCAACAGGACGCTCAGCGGCCCGATAAACATACACAACGACCACGGCGACGCCATGTCCGCCAGGGACTGCGGCTGGGTGATGATTTTCGCCGAGAACGTCCAGGAGGCCTACGACAACGCCGTCATGGCCCCGAGGATCGCGGAACACCCCGACGTGCAGTTGCCCGTGATGGCCAACCTGGACGGTTTCATCCTCACCCACGCCATAGAGAGGATGAGGCCCCTGGACACCGCCGTCGTCAGGAAGTTCGTGGGCGAGCACAAGCCCCTGCACCCGCTGCTCGACTGGAAAAAGCCGGTGTCCCACGGCCTGATGGACGGCCCTGAGGACTACTACAGGCACAAGTACCAGATGGTCGAGGCGATGGAGAAGGCCTTCGGCGTCTGCGAGAAGGTCTTCGCGGACTTCGCCAAGATTTCCGGCAGGAAATACAGCATCGTGGAGGAATACATGTGCGACGACGCCGACTGCGTCGCCGTCATACTCGGCTCCTCCTTCGGCACCATGAAGGCCACCGTCGACAAGCTGCGCGCCGAGGGCCTCAAGGTCGGCGCCTGCATGCCCAGGGTCTTCAGGCCGTGGCCAGCGAAACAGCTCGCCAAGGTCCTCGGGGGCAAGAAGGCCGTCCTGGTGATGGACAAACACGTCGGGGTGGGCGCCTACGGCCCCATGTACCCGGAGGTCGTTGCCGCGCTGGCCGGGGGGAAGATGCCGAAGATGCACAATTGCATATACGGCCTCGGAGGGCAGGACGCCACCGTGGCCGGTTTCGAGAAGATCCTGAAGGCGGTGGCCTCCGGCAAGGCCAAGGAACTCTCCTTCATGGGGGTGGACGTATGACCCGCAGATCCCTGAAGGACCTGGCGAACGACTCGAAGGTGCGCCTCACGTCAGGCCACAGGCTCTGCGCCGGGTGCGCCGAGAGCATAATCGCCAGGCAGGTGATGATGGCCACGGACAAGCCGTTGGTCGTCACCAGCGCCACCGGGTGCTTCGAGGTCTCCACCTCGATATTCCCGTACACCGCCTGGAACGTGCCGTGGATACACACGGCGTTTGGCAACAGCGCGGCCACCTGCGCCGGGACGGAAGCGGCCTACAAGGCGCTGAAGAGGAAGGGCAAGGTGAAGGACGACATCAGGTTCCTCTGCTTCGCCGGCGACGGCGCCACCTACGACATCGGCTTCCAGTCGCTGTCCGGCGCCCTGGAGCGCGGCCACCAGATGATGTACGTCTGCTTCAACAACGAGGCGTACATGAACACCGGCATCCAAAGGTCCGGCGCGACCGGCTTCGCGGCGTCCACCACGACGTCGCCCGTCGGCAGCGACATCACGGGCAAGACCCAGTTCCCCAAGGACCTGACCATGATCGTCGCGGCCCACGACATACCCTACGCGGCCCAGGTGTCCCCCCACAACTGGAGGGACCTCATAGCCAAGGCCGAGAAGGGCTTCGAGTGCGGCGGCCCGGCTTTCCTCAATGCCATATCCACCTGCCCCCGCGGATGGAGGACGGGCACCGACTCCGCCATCGTCATGGCGAAACTCGCGGTCGAAACCTGCGTCTGGCCCCTATACGAGTACGAGAACGGCAGGTTCGCCCTCACCGGCGAGAGCGCCAGGATCGCCGAGGGCAAGATGGAGAAGAAGCCCGTCACCGAGTGGATCGCCGCCCAGGGCAGGTACAGGCACCTTGCCGGGGACAAGCACCTCGGCATCGTGGAGCGCATGCAGGCGGACATCGACCGCAGGTGGGAAAGGCTCCAGAAGCTCTGCAAACTCTGAAACCGAGGGGGGCGACCCCCTCTTTTTTATTTTTTACTTCATCCGAAGCTACCTTTGACGCACCATACCCACAATTGATTGGTTTTGATGCATCCAGTCGCCATGAAACAATGAATTGTCGTTTCCTACGATACAATTAACTTTAAATACGAGCCGTCCATCGTCGTGGGCGGTATGACGGCCAAAGCGGCGGGGATACACCCGGTCCCATTCCGAACCCGGCAGTAAAGTCCGCCCGCGCACCGATCTGTACTGTATTGCGCAAGCGTACGGGAAAACCGGCCCGCTGTCAGCCTCTTTTTTCTCCCCCCGGCGGTGGGGATGACGACCGCCATCCTTTTTCAAAAATTCAGAACAGGAGATGCACGATCGTCGCCGCCAGCAATGCGCCGAAAACGCCCGTCAACGCGTTGTTCGCGTACTTGCTTATGAAACCCCGGGATTCGACGGTCGCCCCGAGCACGCTGTCCATCATGCACCCGGCCAACCCGGCTACGATGGGGACGAAAACCAGGGCGTCGTAGGAAATACCGAATATCACCACCCAGCCTATCGCCGTGGAGACGACGGCGCCCAGCAGGGCGACGCCCGTGCCGTACAGCGAGACGCCGCCGTCCGTGCCCACCGGCACTTTCTTCATGTTCGTTATCAAACGCACGTTCTCGGACTTCACGCCGATCTCGCTGGCCACGGTATCCGCCGCCGCCACGGACACGGCGGAAATGAACGCGACGGACGCCATGGTCGGGTCGACCCCCGGGATCAACCCGAACAGGGCGGCGAAGATGCAGGGCACGCCGACGCCGAGGACGTTCCTGGCGCGCCTCTCGCCGTGCCTCCCCTCCTGCAGACCCCTCTCCTTTTTCTCGGAGATGTTGGAAAGGGTGGCCAGAAACCCCAGGAGCGTGAACGCTATTATAACGAGCAGCCACCGTATCGAACCGAGGAGCCCCACGGCTAGACCCACCGCGGCGGCGGCAACGGCCCCGTCCCAGCTGAGAAGCTTCGCCAGGTACGCCCCGGCGGAGAACCCTATGGAAAGCAGGACGATAAGCAGGATTTCTGTCCAAACCACGGGACGTCAGAGGAATGTGCGCTATTAATTCTTGGCGGATGCGCCCGCTCAAATCCCGGATACGAGACCCAGCAGGTATTTTGCCTTGTCCACGGCGGCGTCCCTGTCCTCCAACGGGAAGAACATGATCTTGCCCTGGGCGTAAAGGGTCACCTCCATGCCTTCCCAAGACATGGTGACCATGGCGCCGTCGAATCTGCCCAGATCGCCCACCGCCGACAGCGTCTCCGCCGCCTTGGCCAAATCGAGACCCAGGTCCTTCTCGGGCGATACCATGAGCGCCTTCCCGCCGCACAGCCTGGTGACGGAGTACCTCATCCCCGGAGCGCCCCCGCCACCTCCCCGGAACGTTCCCAGAATTCCTCGAGGGAGCCTTCGTTCACCAGCATCACGTCGGCGAGGACGATGGTCTCCGCCAGGCCCCACCCGATTTCCCTGGCGTCCCTCGCCTCGAATTCCGACGGGTTGGCGGGCGCGTCGTCCCTCCCCCGTTTCACAAGGCGCTCGTACCTGGTCTCCGGGGAGCTGTGGATCGCCACGACGACGACGTCGTCGGTCAACGATTGGTACGCCCGGACCTCGTCCCTGCTGCGGCAGCCGTCGACGACGAACACGTCGCCCCCCATGCGCTCCATCGCCCTTTTCGCCCAGATATCGAAGCCGTGCCTGTCCCTCTCCGCCGACGCGAAGGCCCCGACGGAAAGCGCCCCGTCGGCGGGATCGCGTTTCGAATGGAATTCGCGGACGAGGTCCCCCATCCTCAGGAACGGCAGACCCAATCTGCGCGTGGCGGAAAGGAATTCCTCCTTGCCCGCCCCGGGCATCCCGGCGATTATGATCAACCTCATAGCAGATTGTCGGAGATGTTCGTGAGCTTCCTGTCGCAGTACGCGCAGCGGAGCTTCAGGGGATCCCTGCTGACCACGTTGAACTCCGGGGCGACGGGCTCCCCCATGTTCGTTATGCAGTGGGGATTGCTGCACCTGGCCAGCCCGACGATCTTGTCGGCCAGCTTGACCTTGTACTTCTCCGCGACGTAATAATCCCGTATGATGACGATCGTGGCGTTGGGCGCTATCAGCGCTATCTTGTCCACGGTCTCCGGGTCGAGCTCCCGGTCCTCGAGCTTGACGACGTCCTTCCACTTCATCCCCTTCTGGGAAGGCACCTTGATGACGACGCTGATTGTGGAGTCGATGCTGTGCTCGTTCACGCCCAGGATCTTCAGCACGTTCAGCGCCTGGCCGGCGGTGATGTGGTCTATGACCGTGCCGTTCCTTATGGGCGCAACCCTGATTTCCTTCATCACAGCTCACCCCCGAGGATCGCCATGAGCAGGGCCATCCTCACGGGTATCCCGTTGAAGGCCTGCTCAAAATACTTGGCGTGGGGCGTCCCGTCGACCTCCGGCGCTATCTCGTCGATGCGGGGCAGCGGGTGCATCACTATCATGTCCTTGGACGCCTCCCGGAGGATGGCGTTGTCGATCCTGTAGGTGCCGGCGACCTTCCTGTATTCCGAGGGGTCGGGGAACCTCTCCCTCTGTATCCTGGTGACGTAGAGGACGTCCGCCCCGCCGATGACGCCGCCCAGGTCGGACGTCACGACGGGGTTGCACCCCCTCTCCTCGAGATCCTTGACGATGTCCTCGGGCATCTGCAGCGACTCCGGCGCCACGAAGGTGAGGTTGGCGCCGAACGTGGTGAGGGCGTCGGCCAGGGAGTGCACGGTCCTGCCGTACTTCAGGTCGCCCACCAGGGCGATGTTGAGGCCGTCTATCCTGCCCTTCGCCCTCTTGATCGTGAAAAGGTCGAGCAGGGTCTGGGTCGGGTGCGACCCGGCCCCGTCGCCGGCGTTTATTACCGGGTTCTCGGAGAATTTCGCCGCTAATCTGGCGGCACCCTCATGCGGGTGCCTGAGGACGATGACGTCGCAGTAGGCGTCGACCATGCGTATGGTGTCGGCGAGGGTCTCCCCTTTCGAGATGGACGTCTCGGAAACTTGGGAAACGTCGATGACGTCGGCGCCGAGCCTGTGGGCGGCGCTCTCGAAGGAGAGGCGCGTCCTGGTCGACGGCTCGAAGAACAGGTTGCCGACTATCTTCCCGGCCAAGGGCCTGGCGACCTTCTCGCCGTTGGCGTAGGGCACCATCTTGGCGGAAAGGTCCAGGATGGATTCTATCTGTCCCCGGGTCATGTCCCTTATCGACACGATGTCCTTGTCGTAGAAATCCGGATTGCTCACGATGCGTGTATGCGCATCGGGCCGATATAATCTTTGCATCCGGCCGCCGTCGTCGGGCATTGCGTACAAACAATATACCCGGTATCCCATCGACGGGCGATGTTCGAGGTGACTCACCGTTCCCACAGGGGGCGCTCCTGCCTGCTGACGTTGCCCGGCGGGACCCTTTCCACCCCCGCGTCCCTGGGGGCGGAAGGCCCCTTTTCCGTGTCTGTCGGCGAAGGGGGTCGGTCGCTGCGCCTCGGCGATTCCGTTATGCGTTTGGACGGCAAGGTGTCCAAAACTAAATCTTCGGGGCCGTTCGCCCCCGAGATCGTCGGGAACGTCGCGCTCATAAGGATGCCCATAGCCCCGGGATCCGAGAAACCGAAGGACGTCGAGGCCGTCGTCGTCACCAACGCGGCGGAGCTTCGCCTCGACCCGAGGGCCGCGGTGGAGGCCGTCGTATCCGCCCGGGAATACGCCGGGCACGGGGCGGCGTTGATCGCCCCGGGCCTTGCCGACCCGTCCAACGCCGCGATCTACGCCTGCATGGGCATAGACGCCTTCGACGACTCCGTCGCCGCCGCGATGGCCGAAATGGGTGTGCTGGCACTTCCCACGGGACAGGTGTTTTCCGACGACGCCACCATCGAGGGCAACGTATCCGAGATGCGTCGCGAAATCGGGTTGATACGCACGTACATCGAAGCCGGGAGGCTTAGGGAACTCGCGGAAATAAGGGCGGCTTCGAACCCGTTCAACGTCGCCCTCCTGAGGCTGTTCGACTCGTTGGCCGCCGACTACCAGGAGAAGGCTGCGCCCGCCGCCGGCGGGCCGTTCAGATGCAACACGACCCAATCCCTGATGGGCCCCGACCCCGCCGGCTACAGGCGCAGGTTCGTTGAGAAATACAGGAAACCCGCCCACAAAAGGATCCTGCTGCTGTTGCCGTGCTCCGCCCGGAAACCGTACCACAGGTCGAAGTCGCACCGCGCGTATTCGTCGGCGGTGCACACAGCCGGGCACGACACCCTGGTGCACGAGGTCATACTCACGTCCCCGCTCGGCGTCGTCCCCAGGGAGTTGGACGTGTTCTTCCCCGCGTCCGCCTACGACATACCCGTAACCGGCGAATGGAAATGCCAGGAACGGGAATTCATCCGTTCCATGCTCGCGCACCTGCTGGCGCAGGGATACGACGCGGTCGTTTCCCATCTCGGCGACGACGCGGGACTCGTTTCCGACCTGGCGCCGATGGTCGAGACGGCGAAGGCGGGGCAGGTCTCCAGGGAATCGCTCGACGCGTTGGACGGGGCGCTCAGGGAAGCGGCCGAGGGCATGCCCAAGGTCGGGTACCCGGAAGACAGGTTGGAAACGACGCGTTCGATGCTCGCGTTCCAATTCGACGCGGCCGTCGCCGACGCGCTGCTGGACGGAGCCGAGATCCGCGGCAAGTACCCGTACTGGAAGGTGTTCCGCGGCAAGGAACAGGTCTGCATGGCCTCCGAGGAACGCGGCATGTTCTCCATGACCCTCGCCGGCGCCGGGACCCTCGCCCGCATGGGCGTGAAAACCGTCACCGTCGGCGATTTCGACATAAAGGGCAGCGTGTTCGCCGTCGGCGTGCTCGATGCCGATCCGTCCATCCGCGTCGGCGAGGAGGTCGCCGTCGTGTCCTCTTCCGGATCCGTCGTCGCGACGGGCGTGGCAGCCATGTCAGGCCGGGAGATGGTGGACCTCGCAAGGGGCGTTGCCGTCAGGATCCGGCACAGGGCCTGAGGACCACTTTCGGAGAAAACGGGCCACTTTCGGCCACCTCCCCCCTCCTTCCTTTAAATACAATACCTGCGTAGACAGTATTAGAAGCGAAAAAAACGCATCCCCATGCTATCGCTTCACCCTCTGCGGGCGGAAGGAACCCATCCCATCTTTCCATCCCCTTCCGCCCGGTTTTTACCCCTCCAGATTCTCGTATTTTAAAGATTTCTTCATACTTCGATAAGTATTATTAATATCGAAAATAATCATATTCCTATGAATACCAAATTCATTGCAGTGCTTGCGGTGGTTGTACTGGTCGCCGCCGGCGCGGGTGCGGCCTATTTCGTACTCGACAAAGAGGAAGGGATAGTCTTCGACGACCCCGCGGTCTTCCCCATGGACAGTTTGCAGATTTTCGGCAACGCCAACGGGGATTGGACGATTGACGAACAGGATATCCAATACATACAGGACATCATCGACGGAAAGAAGGAGAAAACCGTGTTCGCCGACGCCAACAGGGACGGGAAAATCGATGAAAAGGACATCGACCAAGTCAACAGGATAATAACCAGGGGTGGCCTCAAGCACATCTGGCTCGTCGACGGCAACAACACCGTCAAGAAAATAAGGACAAAAATAGATAGAATAGGCGCCGAATACTTCAGCAACACCGAGCTCATGCTCATCCTCGGGCTTAAGGACAAGGTATACGCCGTAGATTACGCCCCCTATCAGTGCAGGGACGCCTATTTCGGCGCGGGTGCCGCAACTATCAAAAATCTGGGCAACATGAGCACGCCCAACTACGAAGAGCTCGTGGCGATGAACCTCGACATAATCCTGACGTTCTCGTACAACGGCGCGGACGTGAAACAGGACAAGATGGGCAGTAAAACCGACGTGCTCTACCTCGGCATGTACAGACCCGATCTCGTGAATCCCGAATCGTCCGAATATTTCCAGGGGATTTTGAAGGCGGGGTACATTTTCAACAAGGTCGATAGGGCCGAGGCCTACAAAGAGTGGCTCCTTCAGCAAAGGACCGCGATTCTCGAAAAGACGGGGACCCTGCAGGATAGCGAGAAGCCCAAGGTCCTGATGACCAACTTCAGGCAAACCTACTTCCAGGACGGCACTACACAGGACCTCAGCGTCTACACCAGCGTCGACCCGCAGACCCAGGCTTGCATGCTTGCCGGCGGCAAACCGATAGCGGAGAGCATACTCCCGAAGGAGACGTGGGAAGGCGGCCCGAACAGAACCGTTTACGGCACCAAAGTCGGCATCGAGACCGTGAAGGGCGCCAAGCCCGATTACGTGTTCTGCCACCTCGTCAGGCACACCTTCGGCGGCACGACGTTGGCGGATACCCCCGATCACGGGCTCACCGTCAACGACAACACGAGTATGGAAACGGCGTATAACACCGCGGTCGCCAATGCCGCCACCCTCAAACTCGACACCACCATAACCCTTATGGCGGGCGACTTCAGGAACGGCGCCACCGGGGGCGTGTTGCATGCCGCGTACATCGCCAAGATAATCAACCCGGAACTCGGCACGCCCGACCCGGTTGCCATGCACGAAACGTACGTGAACGACTGGCTCGGGCTTAAGGATTACGACTTCTACCAGAAGGGGGTCTTCACCTACCCCGACCTCAGGCCGCAGTGAACGTAAACCCAGGGGGGCAACCCCCTTCTTTTATTTTTATGGGGCATTTGAATGGAACAGGTTGCGGACATCGTCGCCGAAAGGGAGAAACTGAGGATCGTCACCCTGAAAAGGTTCGCCTTCATCGGCTCCTCCATAGTCGCTTCCGTTTTGTTGATAGGCTACTCGCTCACGGTCGGCACGTACGACATATCCGTGACCGACGTCTACAAAGCCCTGTTCAATTACTTCATTTACGAAAAGTTCGACGTGTCCGACGATGTGATGCTCGTCGTGAACAGGATAAGGGCGCCCCGCGTCCTGATGGCGTTCGCCGGCGGCATGGTGCTCGCCATCGGCGGGTGCATCACCCAGACGGTCCTCAGGAACTCGTTGGCGACGCCCTACACGCTGGGGGTCTCCTCCGGCGCTGGTTTCGGTGCCGCCCTCGCGATACTATTCGGAATCGCCCTGCTCCCGGGGGTTTACGGCATAATACTCAACGCCTTCCTGTTTTCGCTCATACCGGCGGGCGTCGTCATAATCGCTTCCAAAAGAAGGAACATCACGCCGACGACGATGGTCCTCTGCGGCGTCGCCATATCTTACATATTCAGTGCCAGCAACACCATCTTCCAATTCTTCGGGGAGGCGAACGCCGTGAAGAGCGTGGTCTTCTGGATGGTCGGCGACCTCAACTCCATAAAGCTTTCGGACCTGCCCTTCGCCTTCGCCGCGACCCTTTTGGCGTTCGTGGCGACGATGCTCATAGCGCGGGACCTCAACATACTCAAGATGGGGGACGACACGGCGAAGAGCCTCGGGGTCAACGCGGAGGCGCTTAGGACCAGGTCAATCGTCATCGCCTGCTTCACCACCGCGGCGATAGTCAGCTTCACCGGGTCCATAGGCTTCATCTGCCTCCTCGCCCCGCACATATCCAGGATATTCGTCGGCGGGGAGATGACGTATCTCGTGCCGGCGTCCGCGTTCTTCGGGTCCTGCCTGCTGCTCATGGCGGACCTGGTCGCCAAGACGATTATAGCGCCGATCATGCTGCCCGTGGGGGCGATCACCGCCCTTATAGGCGGCCCGCTGCTTGTGTTCCTGCTGCTGAGGAAAAGCTCCACCACGCTGTGATCAAAGGACGACCACGTGGGGCCTGCCGTAGTTGTGGTCTATGGCTATGTCCACGCCGTAGGTCTCCTTGATGTTCTCCACCGTTATGACCTCCTCGGCGGTGCCGGCGTAGGTTATCCTGCCCTCGTCGAGCATGACGAGTTTGTCGCAGTATTTCATCGCCAAATCAATGTCGTGGACGATCGCGCAGACCCCGACGCCCTTCTCCCTGACGAGGCGCCTTATCAGCCCCATCACCTCCAGCTGGTACCTTATGTCCAGGTTGCTGGTGGGTTCGTCGAGCAGGAATATCTCCGCCTCCTGGGCTATGGCCCTCGCCAACAGGACCCTTTGGGTCTGCCCGCTGCTGAGCCTGTCGAATGGCTTCGTCGCCAGATCCTCGACGCCCATGTCGACCATGGCCTTCCAGACGATCTCCTCGTCCTGTTCGGTGGATTTCCAGCTAGTGTGCGGCCTCCTGCCCATCATCACGACCTCATAGACCATGGGGGACGACACGTCCCTGACGGCGTTCTGGGGCACGTAGCTGATTTTCTTGGAGATCTGCGGCAACGACATCTTCAAGGCGTCCTCGCCGTCTATGGCAATCTCGCCCTGCTGCGGCGTCAGGATTCTGTTGATGCACTTTATCAGGGTGGTCTTCCCCGAGCCGTTGGGCCCAATGATGCCGAGTACCTCGGATTTGTCCAGGGAGAGGTTGACGTCCTTGAGGATCGGGGCACTGCCGTATGCGAACGAGACGCCGTTCACAGTGATGTACATCTGGTCCGCGTCGGTTTCCATTATCAGAGGTTCCTTTTTATTTTTTCCACCAGCACGTCCGTCAACATGGGGTCTGATCCGATAGGGCCTATGTACCTGACAAAAACTTCCTTGCCGGCGAATTTCGCCTTGCCCTCTTTGGCACCCTTCTCCAGACCTATTTTCGGCGGGATGTCGTTCTTGATATGGTCACCCAAGGCCATGAACAACGGGAAAACGACGATTTCCTCCGCTCCATCTTTCGCAAGCGCCTCCATAGTGTCCTCGATGGACGGTTCGTTGAATTCGTTGAACGCGCCTCGGACATCGCCCAGGCCCATCTTGGATAGTTCCGATGCATGGTGGTCGATGGTTTCCTTGTTGTAAGGAAGCCTTGATCCATGCCCCACCACCAGGAACCCGACCTTCCTCCCCTCGGGCGCGAACTGCGAAAGTTTCTTGTACACCGCCTTAGCCAACACGGGGTCCTTGCCGAAGGGCGTCTCGAACACCACATCGATTTCCTTGCCGCCGATTTTGACTACGCCTTTGGTGTTGCCCTCGCCGATGCCGATGCTCCGGGGGATGTCCTTCTCGAAGTGTATCCCGGAGGCGATGAAGAACGGCAGGGCAACGAGTTTCTTGACGCCGTCCGCGGCGATTTTCTCCATCATCTCACCTATAAGCGGCTTGGATGTCTCGTTGTACGCCACGTACACGTTCTTGTAACCCTTCTCCCTTAGCCTCTGGGCCTGGAGTTCCAGCAATTCCTCGTTGTATTTGTAGCGCGAACCGTGGCCTATTAACAATATTCCTTTCATTTATGCACTTCCGTATTGTTCCTATGGCGGTACGACACCGTCCGTCGCGACGCCACATTCATAAAGGCATTGCTGAAAGGATATTTAGTATGTTCTTTTTCGTCTTGAGTAATACTGGATATATATTCCAATATGGCGTGCGTATTATTATTTAAATAAAGATTATCACTAAATACAACGAACGGAATCCGCATCCATGGTTTACGATGGGTTGGCCGTGACCCGCCCGGGTTTCGACGTCGGCGGCCTTCCGCCCGAATCGGCTGCGATTTGCGCCGAATGGGGGGAGGCGAGGGACGGGCACCCTTTCTACGGCGAAAGGATGGACCCCGCCGCCGTCGTGCGTTTCTGGGACGGTGTCGCGTCCGACTACAAAGGGGAGGGGCGCGGCGAGATGATTTCCGCGGTGCTCGGCACGTTAAGGGAGATGGGCGCCCTGAACGGGACGGTCCTGGACGTCGGTTCCGGCCCCGGCACGTTCTCCCTGCCCTTCGCCGAGACGGCAGAAAAGGTCGTCGCCCTGGATTCCTCCGAGAAAATGCTTGACGGCCTCATGGCGAAAGCCGACGACCTCGGGCTGTCCAACGTCTCCACTACGCTGATTGATTGGAACGACTACGTCCCGCGGGAAAGGCACGACCTGGTCTTCTCCTCCCTGTGCCCCGGCGCGAACTCCCCCGCCTCGATACTGAGGATGGAGGCCGCCTCCAAGGGGAAATGCGCCTACGTTTCGTCCATGAACAGGGACGAGTCGGTGAACTTCGAGGTCTGGCGCAGGCTGGGGCGAAAATACACGTATCACGGGTATAACACCGGGTTCCCGTACAGGTTCCTGAGGTCGATCGGCAGGAAACCGTTCTTCTGCGAAATTTCCTGGGTGCACACGATGGACATCGAGGCTTCGGAACTCATCGAGAGAACCGTCAGGAGTTTCGGCATCTACGGGAATCTCGACGGAGACGACGTGATGGAGGCGACGACCGCTGCCGTCCACGGCAGGTACGGGAGCGGAAGGATCTCCGAAGATACCACGCTCAGGGCGGGCCTTCTTGTTTGGGACGTTCCGGGGGACGGGGCCCGGGGCACCGCTAAATACGCAGGGGTGGATTGAGGAATATGCGGAGAATCGCGATCTACGGGAAGGGCGGCATAGGGAAATCCACGGTTTCCGCCAACGTCACCGCCGCCATGGCCGACATGGGCCTGACCGTGATGCAGGTCGGCTGCGATCCGAAATCCGATTCCACGAAACTGCTCGCCAAGGGCGGACGGAAG
The DNA here is from genome assembly GCA_012520845.1 of Thermoplasmatales archaeon. GTDB lineage: Archaea > Thermoplasmatota > Thermoplasmata > Methanomassiliicoccales > Methanomethylophilaceae > JAAYNL01. Next base: position 23,197 of record JAAYNL010000010.1, read on the forward strand.
GAAACCGTGCTCAACTACCTGAGGGACAACGGCACCGTCGACCTCGACGGCGTCATAACCAGGGGGTACGGCGGGAGCCTGTGCGTCGAATGCGGCGGCCCCAAGCCCGGCACGGGCTGCGCCGGCCGAGGGATCATCGCCGCCTTCGAGGCCCTCGAGGACCACGACGTCATCGGCGAACACTCCCCCGACGTGATCCTGTACGACGTCCTGGGGGACGTGGTGTGCGGCGGCTTCGCCATGCCGATCAGGAACGGGTACGCCAGGGACGTATTCATCGTGACCTCCGGGGAAATGATGGCCCTCTACGCCGCGTCGAACATAGCCGAGGCCGTCGACAACTACGCCGCCGACGGCTACGCCAGGCTCGGCGGCATCATACTCAATGCCAGGGACGTCGAGTCCGAGGACGAGATCGTCGCCAAGGCCGCCGCGGAGATGGGCACGGGGGTCGTCATGAGGATTGACCGGGACCCCATCGTCCAGGAATGCGAGAACAGGGGGGTGACCGTTGTGGAGGGCGCCCCGGACTCAAGGCAGGCCGGCCTGTACAGAAAATTGGCTGAAAGGATATTGGAACTGTCGGAGGACTCCGAAGGCGGGATGCGGGGCACCTGACATGCCCGCGCCGCCCGAGGTCCCAAAAAAGTATTACAATTGGGAAAACATAACGGGAGGCATGGGTATGGATATCGGATGCCGGGGGTCGGCGGTTGGGGGGTCGCGATGAAAATCCTCATCCTCGACACGGTGCACGGCGGGGACGTCCTGGCCGAGAGGCTCATGACGGACCACGAGGTCGTCTGCAGCGACGTCTACGGCATTACCGACCCGGAAATCGTCGCCAGGCTAAGGTCGATGTTCGTGGAGGTCAGCCTTTGGGTCCCCCCTCCGGGGGAATACGACCTGGTTCTGAGGCCGGAGCACTGCCCCGATTTCTACCTCAAGGACGTGGAATCCGAATACGTCGAGAATTTCAGCTGGGCCGTCGGCCAACTGCTTGAGGACGACCGCCCCAGAATCGAGGTGACGGGCGTCAAGGGGAAGACCAGCGTCTGCTACCTGCTGGCACACGTCCTTTCCCACGCCGGGAACAAAGTGTTCCTGCACACGTCCCGCGGCAGGGGCGAATACTCCGACGGCAAACACCTCATCTCGGAGAACATGAGCATAGCCCCGCCCTCCCTGCTGCGGCTGCCCGAGGGCGACTACGACGTCCTCATACAGGAGGTGTCCCTCGGCGGGAGCGGCAAGGCGGACGTCGCCGTCATCACCAACCTCGCGGAGGACTACGGCATCGCCAAGGACACCAGGAAGGCGTCCGAGGCGAAGAAATGGATACTTTCCGACGGCATCAACGTCGTCCCCTCGGAAGAGGTCGCTTTTTGGGAGGGTTTGTCCGGCAAAAGGGTCACGGGTTACGGCGGCACCGTTGAATTGGTTTCCGAGCCCAGGGTGGGCGAGCCGTTGCAGATCAACCTAGACTACATGGGCGTGAGGATGAGGGTCTCCCTGTCCGGCGACTACCTCTCCATTCAATACGTCAAAACCATCGAATGCGTCGCCAGGGTCTGCGAGGCCATGGGGGACGTGAGCCCCGCCACGCTCTCCAAGGCCCTGACCACGTTCAGGGGGGTCCCCGGCAGGGGCGAGCTCTCCAGGGAAGGGGGCATGATACGGATCATAGAAAGGAACCCGGGGGTTTCCGCCCTCTCGATAGGGAACACCCTGGCAAGCGTCGACGCCATGGGCGGCCTGGAGAATTCCTTCGCCATCGTGGACCCGGTCAGCAGGAAGGTGTGCGAGACCCTTGTGCCCGAGGACGTAAAAAGGACGTTCGAATCCCGCGGCGTCCCCTACGCCGTCACGGAAAAGGGGCGCCCGAGGCCCGTGCCGCCCGAAGGAACGAGGGTCCTAATGGAATTCATAAAGGAAGGGTATCAATGAGGGACACCATACACCCGAGGCCCAACCCCATAATAGCCGCGTTGTACACCGTGAGGGACCTGGAGGTGGACGTCGCGGTGATACACGGCCCCGCCGGATGCGGCTTCATGGCGTCACGCATGATCGAGGACGCCGGGGTGCGCGTCGTGACCACGTCCATGAGGGACAGCGACCTTATTTTCGGGGCTTCGGAACCCCTGATATCGACGCTTAGGAAGGTCAAGGAGAAGTTCGACCCGAAAACCGTCGCCGTAATTGGGTCTTGCGCCAGCATGATCATCGGCGAGGATATGGAGGCGGCAATCGGCCGCGCGGACATCAGCTGCAACGTCTTCCCGATCGACTGCCACGGATGCATGGGCGACAACACCCGGGGGGCGATCAGGGCGATGGAGGCCGCCGCCAAGGCGGGCATCGTCCCGAGGGAAGAGGCGGAGAGGCAGAAATCCCTTTTCAAGGCCGCCACGAGGATGGAGAAGGACGTCGGCATGGCATCCCGGGATTACCTCAAGCCGGCCAAGGGCGCGACGAAGCACGGCATTGCGAAAAGGATCATCAAAGCCCTCAAAAACGGCAAGAAGGTCGCGGTGGTGATGGTCGGCAAGAAGGAATTGGCGTACAGGTTCGCCGACATATTCCTGGCGGTGGAGGAGGCCCGCTCCAAACTGGGCGGGGAAACGCTTTACGTGGGCAACCTGAACCCGGACCTCGGCCTCCCCAGGATCAGGCGCTATGCCAAGGACATCCTGGCCGAGCTCGGGGAAGCGGGGATCTCGCCGAAAATATCCGGCGGCTTGGACGAATACCCGCTGTGCGGCGCCAAGTCCAAGGAACTCGTGGACGAGTTCGGGCCGGACCTGCTCGTCGTCGCCGGCATCCCCCACGCGTACCCGGAACTCTCGCCGGACAACGTACTGATCACGGACCAGCCTCGGCAGCTGGCCAACTACCTCGACTCGGGCCTCGGCCTGGCCGTGGGGGAGATTTCCTCGCACGCCCTGGTGATGAACGTGCGTTCCATCGTTCCGTTGGAAACGGGCGACACCATCAGGGAGATGCTCGCGGAGGCCGGATGAAGGGCGTCGTCCTCTCAGCGGCGGGCAGCGGCTCCGGCAAGACGTCCGTGGCCACCGGGATCATGCGCCTACTTTCCCGCGACATGGGTGTGCAGGGCTACAAGGTCGGCCCGGATTTCATAGACCCCGCGTACCATACTGCCGCCACCGGACGCACTTCGAGGAACCTGGATACCTTCCTGATGGGCAGGGAGGGCGTGAGGAACGTCGTCGGCAGGACCTCCGTCGGGGCCGATGTCTGCGTCGTCGAGGGTGTGAGGGGCCTCTTCGAAGGCGCCTCCGGCAGGACCGAAGAGGGTTCCACCGCGGAACTGGCGAAAATCCTCGGGTTCCCTGTGGTATTGGTCCTCAACACGCGTTCGCTGACCCGGTCCGCCGCCGCGATCGTCAGGGGGTTCAGATCCCTGGACCCAGAGCTCGACATCGCCGGGGTGATACTGAACAACGTCTCCAACGCACAGCACGAGAGAAAACTGCTGGATGCCATGGACGAATACACGGACGTGGAGGTCATCGGGACGGTGTTCAGGGACACATCGAAATCCATCTCCTCCAGGACGCTGGGTCTCCGTTCCGGCGACGGGATCCGGGAGGCGATCGAGGCGCAGGCGGAGATGGTTTCCGACCTTGACCTGGACAGGTTGATGGACATCTGCGAAAGGAAGGAAACGGAATTCCCGACGGAAAACCCGTTCGTGGAAAGGGATTGCGGGCTCAGGGTGGCCGTCCCCCGGGACGGGTGCTTCAGCTTCTATTACGAGGACAACCTGGATTGCCTGCGCAGTTCCGGTTTCGAGATCGAGTTCCACAGCCCCGTGGCCGGCGACCCCCTGCCGGACGCCGATGCCCATTACGTCGGGGGCGGTTGCCTGGAGGAATTCGCGGCCGCGGTTTCCGGCAACGCCGACTTCATGGACGGCATGCGCCGGGCGGCCGGCGACGGCGTGCCCATCCTGGCGGAGGGGGACGGGATGCTCGCCCTCTGCAACGATTTCAACGTCGACGGCGAAACCCACCCCATGGCGGGCGTGTTCGACGCCTCCTCCGCCATGACCGGGAACCGCCACGGGCCGTATTTCGTCCTGGCCGACGCCCTGCCGGGCAATCCCTTCTACCCCGGCGCCATAAAGGGGCACTCCTTCCACTACACCGAAGTCCATCCAAATGATCCAGACTATGGCTTTTCCATCGCCAGGGGCGGCGGGATAACCGATTCCCGCGACGGAATGGTCGCCAACAGGGCCCTCGGCATGTTCACCCACGTCCACGCCCTCTCCGTCCCGGACTGGGCCGGCGGGTTCCTAAATGGGCCGTAACACGTTCGCCGATGGCATCTCTGAATTTTATTTGAAAAACATTGCATACAATTCCGATGCTAAAAAACAGGGATGACGCATGACGCCAAAACAAGAATGCCTAACTAACCCTATGAGAATCGGCCCTTAGGCCCGTTTGTAACTTCTGGCACAAAAAAGAATTCGACATGTAATCTTTAAATATCCCATAAATGTTGTAATTTATGGTAAAAATGGCTACGGTATCTTTCGAAAGGGAATTGGTCATCGATACCGATGAAGCGGCGCGAGATTTTCTCGAAGCTATGGACCTCGCTGAAAAGAGGGGACCGCTCAACCTGCCCGACCTCACAAAATCGTTTGAACTTGGAGAAAAAATGTTGAAAGGACTCTTAAATGAGTGACTTTGGCATCATCCCCCTTAGGACGCTTCTTCAAACAGGAAAGGACGAGGAATCCGTATCTAAGTTCCTATCTTCCTTTATATGTGGCAAAGACGAGGATTTGCAATCGTTCCTCCGTGAAAAAGCCATCATCCATGAGAAAAGAGATCTTTCCCGCACGTATTTGATTTTGAGGAATGATAATGGATCCGCATCCGGCATTGCAGGATACATTACGCTTGCTCTTACCGTACTGAGTGTTCCCAAAAACAATGAACTATCATCGAAAATTGTCAGAGATATGAATCTCAATAGGGACGGGAGATCCCCCGCGTACCTTATAGGTCAGATTTCAAAAAACGACAGCGAAGAAAAGGGATTCGGTCGAGTATTAATGGACATTGGTTTGAAAATCCTTGAAACAGGACACGAAATGTTCGGATGCAGGACCGTTTGCGTGGATTGCAGAGAACCTTTGCTAGATTACTATGAAAAATACGGATTCAAAAGAATTGGAGAACCTTCCGAAGACGGGCTTTTTAGATTGGTTTTCCTGTTTTCGAATAAATCCTATAAGAACAAATCCGATTGAAAACTGATGAAATGTCTGGGGCGCGTCGCCATAAGAACGTAAAGTAAACGGTGAACGCACACTTTATAGGCTGGTTCGGCATAGCGGCGAAACAGGTGGTAACATTCGCATATACCAGGACTCGGACGTTGACATGGGAATCCTCGATGACAAAAAGATAGCCGTTTTGGGATACGGCGCCCAAGGGAGGGCCCAGGCCCTGTGCCTCCACGATTCCGGCCTCGACGTCGTCGTCGGCGCCAGGAAGGGCGGCCAGTCCTGGGAGAGGGTCAAGGAGGACGGCCTCAAAGTCGCCACGATACCCGAGGCCGTGAAGGGCGCGGACGTCGTCATGATGCTCCTTCCCGACGAGGTCCAACCGGACGTCTACGAGAAGGACGTCAGACCCAATATGAAACCCGGTTCCGCCCTGGAATTCGCCCACGGTTTCGCGATAACCTACGGCCTGATCGAACCGCCGGAGGACGTGGACGTCATAATGATGGCCCCCAAGGCCCCCGGCGACATGGAGAGACTCATGTACCTCGAGGGATTCGGCGTGCCCGCCCTCGTCTGCGTGCACCGGGATGTCTCCGGCAAAGCCAAGAAAATCGCCCTGGCCCTCGCCAAGGGCATCGGCGCCACCAGGGCGGGCGTTTTCGAGACCACCTTCGACTACGAGACGAAGACCGACCTGTTCGGCGAGCAGGCCGTCCTCTGCGGCGGTCTCACCGCCATGATCGCCGCCGGGTTCGAGACCCTCGTCGGTGCGGGTTACCCGCCGGAGATAGCCTACTTCGAGGTTCTCCACGAGGTGAAACTCATCACCGACCTGATTAACATGGGCGGGTTCACCGAGATGTGGCGCGTCGTCTCCAACACCGCCGAGTACGGGGGCATGACCCGCAGGGACCTGGTCATCACCGAGGAATCCAAAAAGGGCATGAAGGAAATCCTCGACCAAATCGAGTCCGGCAAGTTCAAGGACGACTGGCGCGCCGAGTGGAAGGCCGGCCTCAAGAACCTCAAGGAAATGGAGAAGAGGGAATCCAAGACCCAGATCGAGGTCGTCGGCAAGGAGATACGCAAGCTCTTCACCAGGAAATGAACATCCCCTTCGCCGTCAGGACCAGGGCCGGCGTGTTCAAAGGCCATCTCTTCCCGTGCGACGTGTCCGACGAGATATGGCTGGCGATGCCCGTCGACCTCGGGATCAATATGCTCGGCTCCATGATTTACTGTGAGATGCCCGTCGACTCCGACGTCGGGGGCGACCCGGTTACCGACATGGAGGTGGGCGACGTGGCCTATTGGCCCGAGGCGTCGGCGATTTGCCTGTTCTTCGGGCCCACCCCCCTCAGCGGGACCGACGGCAAACCCGTCTCCCCGTACCCCGTGGTCAGGATAGGCAGGCTGGAGGGGGATTGCTCCGCCCTGGGAATGTCCGGCGACGGCTCCACCATGCACCTTTACAAGGACCTTTGATCAAATCACGGTAAGTTTCTTAGGAAACGAGGTCAGGCGCCTCGGACCTTTTTCGGTAATCAACACGGTATCCTCTATGCGGATGCCGCCGACGCCCTTGACGTACACGCCGGGCTCCGCGGACACAACGTTCCCTGCTTCGAACACGTGCGTCGAGTTTGACGAGACGTGGATGCCCTCATGGATGTCCATGCCCAGGCCGTGGCCAAAGGAGTGGATGAACATCCCCTTGAATTCCGTTGAATCGATGTATTCCCTCGCCGCGAGGTCCGGGGCGGAAGCCGGCGCGCCCGGGGCCATCTCCGCCATCCCGATTTCCTGCGCCCTCCTCACCACCGAATAGGCCTTCCTCATGATTTTGGGCGGCTCGCCGAAAAAGACGGTCCTGGTCAGGTCCGAACAATACATGTCGTATTTGCAGCCGAAATCGAAAAGGGCCGCGTCCCCGTCCGCGAGTTTGCGATCGCCGGGCTTATGGTGCGGCTGTGACGAATTCGGGCCGAAGGCGGCGATGGTGTCGAAGGCGTTGGAATCGGCGCCGAGGTCCCTCATGGCGCCGTCGATCGCGGCGGCGGCCTCCCTCTCCGTCATGCCTTCCCTGAGGATGTCGGGTATGGATTTCGCCACCTCGGAAGCGATCCCGCACGCCTTCCTCATGGTGGAAACCTCCTTGCGGTCCTTCACGTTGACGGTCTTGGAAAAGGCGTCGGACACGTCCACTATCTCCGCTTCCGGCGCAGCCTTGCGCAGGAATTCGACATGGGCGTGGGTGATTTTCCCGGCGTTGACCCCGATGGCCTTCCTGCCTCCGAGGAGTTCCCCGGCGATCTCCTTCCTCCTCGCCGCGGTAGGATAGACGTGTTTCCTGCCCTTCCCGCGGCGGGCGGTCTCCGACTCCATGACGCTGACGGCGACGTCCATGGACCCGTCCGGGTTGACGACGGCGAAGGAACCCTCGAAGGTGCCGGACCTCAGGCCGGTGAGGTACCAGAAGGCGGAATCAAGGTACGGCGAGGCCCCGTTGGCGACGACTATGGCATCGACGTCCGGCGCGTTGCCCGCGAGCCTGGCCGCCCTACCGGGGACCCTCATATCCCGATCCATTCGTTCCTGACTATCCTCTTGAGGGCGGAAATGGCCGAAAGGGATGCCAGGTGGGACGTCTTGGGATTGTCCGGCGAGGGCACGTTGAACGTGTTGCAGGCCATCTCCCCGAAGGCGCCCTTGAGCCTGAGCTCGTGGTGGTTGGATTTCGCCTTCGGGTCCAGGACCACCTTGACGACGGTCTTGTCGAACCCTATGCCGAGCAGGCTGACCGTGGCCGCCACGTTGACGTTCTTGGGGAACAGGGCGACCGCCTCCCTGGCCGTGCCGGTGTAGACTATGGTCTTCTCTTCGATTTTGTCCACGTCGATGCCCTTTTCCTCGAAAAACGCGATGTGGGCCAGCGACTTGGGGCCCTTCGTCGTGATGAGCTCGACGGATTCCAACTCGTCCACGTGGGCAGCCCTGAGGCCGTCGGTGCCGCAGACGGCGCCGGACGGTATGTAGATGCGGCAGCCGTTGTTGCGGGCCCTCTCGAACATAAGGTCCCTGAACTCGTCGTCGACCAGGGCGCCGACGGACATCACCATTATGTCGACGCCGCGGCCAACGGATTTGGACATGATCTCCCGGGCGGCCTCCTGGGACGCCGCCTCGATGACCAGGTCGCAGTGGTAAAGCTCCTCCTCGACGGAATTCACGACGATGGCCTTGTTGAGCTTCTTCTCAAGGGCCTCCGCCTTCCCCTTTTTGATGTCGACGAGGTAAATCCTCTTGACGTCGTCCATCGCGTCGGCGGCGATGGCGAGTTTCGAGCCGATGACGCCGCAACCGACTATCGTAATTCTCATGGTACCGAATTCGGCGTGTGCGTATTAATCATTATGGAATGGCCGGCACACCGTTAGGCGATTCGACGGAGGCGGTTTTCCTGCCGCGTTTCCGATGTTTGCCCCCCCCCCACCCGATTCCTCCCAAACACGTCAACAGGGGCCTGTGTCGGGGATTTCCCATGGGATGGCGCCATCGCCAAACCATTCGTCCTGCATTCCGGAGACGGAAACGGGTAGCGTCGGAGGCGCTCGCGGCGTAACCGAGGATGCGAAAACCGTTGCGGGTTCGCAATCGATTGACGGAAACCGAGGTTGTCCATCCGTAAGTTTCGCAATAAGGCATTGAGGAGATTGACTCCCATATTTTAGAGTAATTTTACATTTTTTAGTGACTGACTTTGTAGTGATTTCACATTTTCATGGTACTCAAACAGATTATTATATATACTAACGTACATACGAAAGTATGTATCGCGAAGCCTATGCGGAACTCGCTGAATGGAAGGAGGACCCGAACCGAAGCCCGCTGATGATGACGGGTGTCCGTCAGTGCGGAAAAACCTATCTTCTCAAAAAATTCACCGAAGAGAATTTCGAAGACGTTGCGTACTTCGATTTGGAAAGGGAAAGCTCGTTGTCGTCCGTGTTCGATGACGATCTCGACCCCCGAAGAATAATCGCGGAACTGGGCGCCATTAGGGGAAAGAGGATAACCCCTGGCGAGACCGTTCTGATCCTGGACGAGATACAGTCCTGCGGTCGAGCCATAACATCCCTGAAGTATTTTGACCAAGACATGCGGGAATTGGCCGTCATGGCCGCGGGTTCCCTCTTGGGAGTCTACATGTCCAAGGGTTCGTCGTACCCGGTAGGCAAAATCAGGACGGTCGACCTGAGACCAATGAGTTTCAGAGAGTTCTTCAGGGCAGCGGGCCACGGGAAAATAATCGATGCCGCCATGGAATCGGGAGGAAAAACCTCCATACCGAAATCCTTCGAAACAATCCTGGAAAGCCAACTCAAGACGTACATGATGGTCGGCGGCATGCCACGAATCGTGAAGGAATACCTTGCCAACGGGGACCTGTCCAAAACGGACAGGCTGCAAAGGCAGCTCGTCAGGGACTACGAATCGGACATACTCCGACACGCTTCCGGATCGGAGTTTGCGAACGTCGCCCAAGTATGGGATTCCATACCGGCACAACTATCCAAGGAGAACCGTAAATTCATCTTCGGCCACGTCAAGAAAGGAGCCAGAGCGAAGGATTTGGAGGCTTCTCTGAACTGGCTAACGTCCGCGGGCATCGCCCACAAGATTAGACTGGCGAAAAGGCCGGGCCTCCCGCTATCGTTTTTCACCGACGATTCCTATTACAAAATATACCTCTCGGACGTCGGCATCCTCAGGGCCCTGTGCGACGTACCGTTTAGCGAAATCCTGAATCCTTCCGGCAGATACGCCTTGCAGATGGGCGCCATGGCGGAAAACTTCGTTCTGAACGAGCTTACCGATTTGGGCGCGTCGGAAATCCGGTTCTGGAGGGGAGGGACGTCGGAAGTGGATTTCATAGCGCTTCTGGACGGGAGGGTGGTTCCCTTCGAGGTCCATTCCGGAAAAGACGGAAGGTACGGCAGCCTTCGTGCATATATGGAAAAATACGAACCGGAAATCGCGGTCCTCACTACGATGAATCCTTATGCCGCGGGAAGGCCGCTGAAGCTGCCGCTGTACGCAATCTGGCTTCTTAGGAAAATACTGTCGCGGTCCGAAGAAGGTCTTCCGCCCGATGGCGGGATTTGAAAATGGGTTGCCGAGGTTTTTCCGAGGTTTCATTCTTTAACCGAACATTTAGCCAACCTTTGTCGGTTTGTTGACTGGCCTAACCACAACCTCGCCGCTTTGTCGATGGCGATAGGGTCCAATCCATTCGTCGATTGTGCACGATGGGGCGTTCATAGGGAATGCATTAGCCACTTACCGAACGACATAAGGGGGTCAGGGCAACCCTTGAATACCCCCCGCAGCATCGGCAAACATGGCGTATACCCTCCTGGACCACACGGCGGACGCCTACGTCCTGTGCGAGGCGGGGACCCTCGAGGAATGTTTCGCCTGCGCCGCGTACGCCATGTACGACCAGATGGTCGACGCGTCCCTCGTTTCCCCGACGGAGAGGGTGGACGTGTCCGTGGGGGGCGGGACCCTCGAGGAGAGGCTCTTCAACCTCCTGTCCGAATTCATCTTCATCACGGACGTCGACGGTCTCGTATTCTCGTCCTTCGAGGTGCGTTTCGACGGCGACCGCGTCGAGTGCGTCGCCATGGGCGAGCCCCTTGACCTGAAAAGGCACAGACCCAAGACCGAGGTCAAGGCCGTCACCTACCATGGCATGGAAATCGATCCCGACGCGCCCAGCGTCGCCGTGCTCTTCGACCTCTGACACGTTAAATACTACCGCGCCGTTGTTGCGGCGATGCTAAGGCTGGGCTGGTTTTCCACGGGCAGGGGACCGGGGTCCCGCAACCTCCTCAGGGAGGTCATGGAGCGGAAGAACGACGGTTCCCTGGACGTCTCCCTGTCCTTCGTTTTCTGCAACTGGGACAACACGGAGGATCCCAACCCGAGGAGGGACCAGAGGGAGATGTTCTTCGACATGGTCCGCGGCTACGGCATCCCGTTGGTGACGGAGTCCTGGAAGACCTTCAGGCCCGACCTCTGGGACAGCGACCAGGCCGCCTGGAGGGACGAGTACGGCAAAAGGCTCCGGGAGGCCACCGGCGAATACGGTTTCGATCTGGGCATCCTCGCCGGGTACATGCTGTGGATCGACGACGCGACCTGCGAGGAGTACGACCTGCTGAACCTTCATCCGGCCCTGCCGGACGGCCCAAAGGGGACGTGGCAGGAGGTCATCTGGCGATTGATCAGGGAGGGCGCCGACCGCCAGGGGGCCATGATGCACGTCTGCACCCCGGACTGGGACCGGGGCGCCGCCATAACGTATTGCGGGTTCCCCATAAGGGGCCCCGAGTACGATGGCCTGTGGGAGGCGTTCCGGGAGAAACTGAAAATGAGGTCCTTCGAGGAAATCATAGCCGACGAGGGCGTGAACGAACCGCTGTTCGCCAAGATACGGGCTGAGGGCGCCAGGAGGGAGTTGCCCCTGATCGTCGAGACCATAAGGCTGTTCGCGGACGGCAAGGTCTCCATGATCGACAAGGAACTGCACGCTGGCGGCGCCCGGCTCGACGGGCCGTACGACCTGTCCGCGGAAGTGGATTCCGCCCTGGGGGTATGAGATGGAATACAACCCGATGGCGGAGCTGGGTCTTCCCGAGTTCGACAAGCAGTTCATGTGCTCCAGCCTCGGCTTCGTCACCTGGAACTCCCTCACCAAGGACCTCTGCTCGAGATACGTCAGGAACGGAAACAGGGTGTTCGACGTGCTGAGGCGTTACGAGACGATAGGCGCCTTCGCCCTGTCCCGCCAGAATTTCCCCTCGGTCAACAAGATGGCCCTGCCCTTCATCCACGCGGGCGGCGTCACGGACCACGACGCCTACGCCATGGCCGAGAGCGGCCTGAAACTCGTGGACGGCGCCGCCAGGGCGCTAAGGTACGTCAACGGCCTGATGCCGGCCTTCATCAGCACCAACGCCTACGAGCACCAGATGATGGCCGTTTGCGAGGAAAGCGGGTTCCCGTTCAGCAACGTCAACTGCATGAGGGTGTCCTTCGACGAGATGAACATTACCAAGGGCGACGCCAGGAGAATCAGGTCCGCGGGCACGAAAATAACGAGCCTGCCCGTTTCCAACCAGGACTATTCCGGCGGGAGGATGAAATACCTGGACGGCGCCGACTCCGCCCTGGTCGACGTCCTGGACAGGTTCCAGGAGAAGGACCTGATGAAAATGGAGTCGGTGACCGACGCCCTCGGCAAGCTGCCATCCCTGGGCGTCAACGAGAAGGCGTACGTCCTGCTGGAGACCAGGAAAAGGACGGAAATCAACTTCGAGGACACCGCGTACGTCGGGAGCGATTCCTCGGACTTCCAGGCGATGGACATGGTCAAGGATTCCGACGGGCTTTCCGTGGCGTTCAACGGCACGGAATACGCCGTGAGGGGTTCCAACGTCGCGGTCGTCGGGGACGACGCCACCGTCGTCTCCGTCCTGGTGGCGGAATTCTACAACGGCGGGATCGAGGCGGTGTTTTCCCTGCTGGAACGTTGGGACGCCGATTCCCTGAGAAGGGTCCCATGCGCCGACAGGAACCTCATGGACGCCATGCTCAAGGCGTCCGGCGGGAACCTGCCCAAGGTAATCAAGACCGACGACGCGGACGAAGGCGCGTTGGAGGGTTTCATCTCCGACAGCCTTTCCCATAGGGCGAAAAACGGACTCTGAACGGGGTTCGGGGAAGGATTTGGTGCTCGCGCCGGGATTCGAACCCGGGTGTCCGCCTCGAAAGGGCGGAATGATTGGCCTGGCTACACTACACGAGCGTGCGCAAGCCATAATGGATGTGATTTAAAACGTTTTGGTACGGCCCGCGGTACCCTCATTCCGCGGCCGGATCGAGTTGCATGCGGTACATCGCCACCAGTTCCGCCACGGTCGTGGCGTCCTCCGGGGCCTTGTCGTCCCTGACCCTGCCGGTGAACCTCGGGAACCTTATCCCGACGCCGGAACCCTCCCTGAACACGCCCATCGCGGCGGTGTGTATCGGGCTGACGCTCATCTCCGCCCCCGCGACCTCCAGGACGACGGCCGGCTCCACCCAGACGTCGGGTTTCATCTCCGCGTCCACGTGCTTGGGGGCGGAATCCGTCTCCCACCCCTCCAGCATGCCCGGCAGGGCTTCCAGGAACGCGTCGTCGAAACCCGTGCCCAGCTTGCACACGGTTCCGTACCTTCCGGTATCCTCGTCGTAGACGGCCATTAGCAACGCCCCGTACAGGCCCGCCCTCTTCCCGCGGCCGTGGAACGCACCCACCACCACCAGGTCGAACGTGTCGGCCAGGTCGCTCCTGTAATCCCTCTTGTATTTTATCCAGAGGAAACCCCGGGACCCGGCCCGGTACACGGAGTCGTCGTTGAGGGATTTCGCCATTATGCCCTCGCATTTCTTCGCGAGGGCGCCGTCGAAGAACGCGTCGGCCTCCCCCTCCGAGGACACGACCTCCAGATGGGTCAAACCGAGGTCCCCGCCCAGCTCGAACGCGTCGGCCAGGGCCGCCCTCCGCTCCGGGAAGGGTTTCACCGTGTAGTCGACGCCGTCAGCGTAGAGCAGGTCGAACATGAAGAGCCTCACGGGCACCTTCATCACGGCCTCGGCCATGTTGTGCTTCCTCCTCCTGAGGGTGACGTTCTGGAACGGGAGCATCGCTTCCGTCTCCGGGTCGACGGCAACGCATTCCCCCTCCACTATGAGCGTCCCGTGGCGGCACCTTTCCCTGAGGGATTCCACGATGTCCGGGAAATTGGGGGTGAGGTCCTCCAGCCGCCTGGAGTAGAGCTTGACGCCGTCGGGGGAGATGTGGGCCTGCACCCTTATCCCGTCGTATTTGTACTCGAGGGCGCACCTGCCGCCCATCCTCCCCAGGATCTCGCCGAGGGACGGCAGCCTCTCGGCCAACATCACCTTTATCGGGTTGCCGACGCCCACCTTGATTTCCCGCACCGCGTCCAAACCGCCGGTCGCGAGGGCCTCGGCGACGAGGCCCAGGTCGGAAGTGACGTTGAACGCCCTCTCGATCTCGTCCCTGTCGGATTTCTCGGCGAAGGCAATCGCCAAGGCGTCCAGCATCGTCATCGACGCCACGCCTATCCTCATCCTCCCGGCCACGATCCTGCAGATGTACCTGGCCTCCACGGGGTCCGAGTTGTGCAGCAGGTTGGCGAGGAGTTTCATCTTCTTGTCCTGGGAATCCCTGCCCTCGGCGTTGGCGATGGCCGTCAGCACCTCTATCACCCTGCCCAGGGTGAGCTTCTCGGAGAAGAGCGTCGTCTGCTTCTTCCTCCCCAGGAGCCTTTCCGCCACCGCGCCGGGGTCGCCGAGCTCGAACCATAGGGCCTCCGTCGCCGCGTCCGTGTCCCCGGAGGTGAAGGATATCGCCTTGAGGACCAGCCGGTCGGCCATGCCGAACTCCTTGGTGGCGAACTCAGGCCCGAGCCTGCCCTGGGACAGGTAGACCATGGACTTGAGCTCGCCCGGCCCCGCCTTGGAAAAGTAATCGGCCATGATGTCGGCCATCTCGAGCCTGCTGCTCGTGGATTCGAGTCTGTCGAACATGCCCGCCACGACGGAGAAATCCATGCCTCCCGATTCCGCTCGCCCGTTATAACGCTTTACTCAGAAATCGCCGAGGCTGCGTTGTTTCTCGATATGTTCCAGCTTCCTTTTTTTGTGCATGCCCGCCCCGACCTTCCCTATGCGGTCGCGCATGGCCGTCTCCTTCTTCTCGCTGGTCCTCTCGAACGCCTCGTCCCTGGTGCCCTCGGCTATCAACACGTACACGGTGCCCGTGCTCTTCCTCCCGGTCCTGCCCCGCCTCTGTATCGTCCGTATCTCGGACGGTACCGGTTCGTAGAAGACGACGGCGTCGGTGTTGGCCACGTCGAGGCCCTCCTCGCCCACGGACGTGGATACGATAACGTTCAGCTCGCCGGCGCGGAAACGGTCCAGGAGCTCGATCTGCTCCCTCTGCCTAAGGCCGCCCTTGGACTGGCCGATCAGTTTGCCGACCCTCGCCCCCGGCATTCCGGACAGCTTCTCCTCCAGCATGTCGCAGGTGTCCCTGTATTGGGCGAAGACGATGACTTTGGAACCCGGGTCGGCGGAAAGCGCCCTGCTCACGATGCCCATGACCCTGGAAACCTTTGGATGCTCGGTGTTGCTCGAGTTCGCGATTTCCCTGGCCCTGCCGAAGTCCGGCATGCCGTACAGCTCCTTGGAGCTCTTGGAGCTTTTCCTGCCGGCGACCTCCCCGTCGATCTTCGCTATGTAGTTGCGCAGTGCGGTCATCCCCTGGGTCTCCGCCAGCCCGATGGCGTGCAGTATCTTCACGCAGATCGATTGGACGGCGAGGCCGCGGAACACTATGTTGGTCTTCTCCCCGGAGGAAAGCCTGGCCTGAAGGGACCTGCCGATGGTAAGCATGTGCCTGGTCGAGGCGGGCCAATTCGGGTTTGCCAGGCCGAGGGAGACGAGTTCCCCCATGTATCTGTTCAGGAGCTTGTTGAGGCTTGCTATGACTTCCTCGAGGTCCGCCGGGAGCTTCATGCGCACCTTCTCCACGTGGGTATCGTACACGTAGGGGGAGACGCCCGGGTCGTCCTCGTCCCTGGCGTCGATGGCCTCGAAGCCCAGGTTGCCGCAGATCTCGTTGATCCTCTCGGCGTCGCTCCCGGGGGACGCGGTCATGCCCATGGAAAGCCCCCCCATGTAATGCCTGGCGATCCCGACGTAGGCGTAGTTGCCCACCCCGCGGTGGGCCTCGTCGTAGATCACCAGGCCGAAACCGCCCAAATCGTACAGGGAATTGTCCAGATCGTTCTCGACGGCCTGGGGGGTGGACACGACGACGTCGGCCGTGGCGACGATCTCCTTCCTCTTCGCGGGCGGCACGTTCCCCGTCACGGATGCCACGACGACGTCGGAAAGGAACCTGGAAAAGGACTCGGAGTGCTGGTCGACCAGCGGCCTCGTCGGCGCCAGCAGCAGCACCCTGCCCCCGGAGGAGAGGACGTGGGCGGCCACCATCGCGGCCACGGCGGTCTTGCCGAGCCCCGTCGGCAATATTATCAGGGTGCTCCGTTTGATGCACCCCTCGGCCATGGAGATTTGGTAAAGCCTCCTCTCCATGGTGCCCGGGGCGATGCCCTGCCTGGTGACGTAACCCTCCATCGTCCACCGATGGGGCTTGACGGGTTTAAAACCAGCCCGGCATCAGCTGCAGCCGCCGCCGCAGGAGGAGCAGCCCTTGGCGGTGGGGTCCGTTATGGTGAGGCCGGAGCCGAAGTTGGGGTCGTCGACGAAGGCTATCTCGCAGGGCGCCAGGATTTTCTTGGTCTCGTCGTCCGTGAAGAAGGACAGGCCCTTCATCTTCAGCACCTCGTCGCCCTCGGCGGCCTTCTCCTGGAAAGCCATGCCGAACTGGGGGCCGGAGCAAGCCATGCCGGAGAAGTAGATTTTGATGCCCCACCCGGACTTGCCGTTCTTCTCGAGGAGGTCGTTGATGAATTTCACTGCGTCGTCGGATATGCTGACCATATGTATCGCCCATTGAACATTCGCATCGTATTTAATCATAGCCCATTTACGAAAACGGCGCTGGGTCTCCCCTCATTCCCCGTCCCTGGGGAACAGCTCGTCGAACTTCCTCAGGGCGTAGGACTGGGCCTTGGTCATCGCCATGTACGTGCCGATCATTATGGCCTCGAAGACCTCGTCCTTCGTGGCGCCTGCACCGACGGCGTTCTGGACCTGCACGTTGACGCAGTGCTCCCCGCCCATGGCGGACGCGGCGGAGACGGCGCACAGATAGGCGGTTTTCTTCTGCAGGCTCGCCTCGGGATTCTCCATTACCGCCTTCCCGTACCGGGACAGGGGGACGAACACGTCCGGCCTCTGCGATATGATGTCCATGATGGGCGGGACGAAGCCGTACAGCTTCTCCATGCCCTTCAGTATGCGCTCGGTCTGCTCTTCCAGGGACATTACCTTCCGTTCCATGACCGACGTAACCTTGTGAGGAATTATAAGGGTAACCTGGCAACGGATTCCCTACTGCATGTATGACCCAGAGGGCGAAGCACCATATTGCGTAACTGTAGCGTTCCCACTAAATATCGTCGCAAGGCGAGCGATATCCGACGGCGACGGAAGAAAGTCGTCGCGGAGGTATAGCAAGTGGACAGAGAAGAGACGCTGAGCAAATCGTTCAAGCGGATAGGCAAGGAATACGGATACGACAGCGTGGAGGCGGAGTTCGCCGCCTTCAAGGAATTCAAGGTGCGCTGGCAGCGTTCCTACAGGTGGGCGGAGTTCAAGGTCTCCGACTACCTGATGGACGCCCCGGCGGAAGTGGTCGACGACCTGGCGGCCACGCTGTTCTCGAAGATAACCTGCTCCGGCAGGAAGAACGGGTCTACGGCCATGAGGGATTGGGTCACCAACCCCGCCTTCGCCAAATACAAACAGCCCGTGTATCTGAGAAGGAGCAGGAACCTCAAGAGGACGCACGTCGGTGAAAACCACGATCTCAGGGAATCCCACGCCAGGCTCGTCGGCGCGGGCCTGCTGACGGACGACCCCCAGCTGCATCTGAGCTGGGCGAAGGAGTCCCTGTCGAAGAAATCCGCCTTCTGCAGCGTGCTGATGAAGGTCGTCGGGATATCCCCCGTCTTCGACGACGCGGACGTGCCGGAATTCGTCGTGGACTACCTGGTGTACACCCAATGCGTCAGGGTCGCCGCGGCCAAGGAAACCTTCGGGGACTACGACGGCCACGACTTCCGCCCGCTGGAGAAGAGGTACCCGAGATGGGAGGAGGCGGAGGGTTGGCTGGACCGCCTTTGCATGTACAGGTGAAAGGATAATATCCATGGAGGGGGATTGCGTCCCATGGCGAAGAGCAGAGAGAGCATCAGCTTCGGTTCCGTCGGATACCTCGCCGTGTTCGCCGGGATCATTGCCCTAGCATACCTAGTGATCTACCTGAACGCGGGGATAAACAACAAGGACAACTTCACGGAACTGTGGCTGGACCTGGTGATCGGCCTGCTGTTCCTCGCGACGGCGATTGTAATCTTCAAGAACAAAAAGGTCGGCTGGACCCTCTACATCGTGTCGTTGGCCCTCATACTGGTGAAATGCATAATGGACCTCTCCGTCAACGAATTGCCGCTGATGGTCCTTACCCTGTTCGCCCTGCTCTACATGCTGAGCGATGGGGTGAAATCCCAGTTCGGCATTTGAAACCTTTTCCGTTCGCCTTTTTTTGGGGTGTCCCCCGGCGATAACACGCCCTTTCACGGCACGCCGCTGACGGCGCTCTCGGGGCACTGACCCCGCCGGGGGTATGTGTCGGACCCCCCGTTGGCCCCCGGTCATCGCCACGGCGGCACGCCGCTGTCTCCCGCGGGTTCCCAAATCGGTAGGGGGTCTCTGTGCGCCGGGCCGTACATGGGGCTTCACGGATCCGCCCCGAACGTCGGCCGGGCATTGCTGCATGCCATCCCGCCTATAAAGGAATGGGCCCGGCGGCCGGGGTGGGGCAGAATAGATTTATGTCGAAAGCGGGATGGGGGGACGGGGTTCAGATGCAGGAGATATGGACGGAGAAGTACAGGCCGAAAACCCTGGACGATGTCGTCGGACAGGAGCACGTGACGTCCAGGCTGAAAGCCTACGTCGAAACCAGGAACATGCCGCACCTTCTTTTCTCCGGCCCCGCGGGGACCGGGAAGACCACCTGCGCCCTCGCCCTCGCCAGGGGCATGTACGACAACGAGTGGAAGGGCAATTTCCTCGAGCTCAACGCCTCCGACGAGAGAGGCATCGACGTCGTCCGCGGCAAGATAAAGGAGTTCGCCAGGACCGCCCCGCTGGGCGGCGCGCCGTTCAAGATCATATTCATGGACGAGGCCGACGCCCTGACCACCGACGCCCAGGCGGCTCTCAGGAGGACCATGGAGAAATACTCCAGGATCTGCCGCTTCATCCTCTCCTGCAACTACGTCTCCAAGATCATCGATCCCATCCAATCCCGGTGCGCCATATTCAGGTTCAGGCCGCTGGACGAGGGGGACCTCAAGGGATTCCTCTCAAAAATCGTGGAAGGGGAGGGCGTCGTGATAGACGACGACGCCCTCGACGGCTTGGTCCACGTGGCCAGGGGCGACATGAGGCGCGCCGTCAACTCGCTGCAGGTCGCCGCCTCCCTTGGCAAGCGCATCGACATGGACACCGTCTACCAGACGTCGGGCATGGCCCACCCCAGGAGGGTCTCCGAACTGCTTAACCAGGCCCTGGGCGGAAACTTCATCGGCGCCAGGAACTCCCTGGACGAAATAATGGTCAACTACGGCCTCTCCGGGCAGGACATAATCAGGCAGATACACGCCTCCTTCTTCGACCTGCCGATCTCGGACGGCGACAAGGTGCGCCTGATCGACAAGACCGGGGAAATCGAGTTCAGGATCGTGGAGGGCAGCAACGAACGCATCCAGTTGGAGGCGTTGCTGGCCTATCTCGTGATGATAGGTTCCTCGGCCAAATGATCAGTAGCGGTTGTCGAAGATCCTGTTGGACTTCTTCTCGCTCCTCGGCAGGTCGCCCACGGGAACGGCCTTGGGCACGATTGTTATCCCTACCTTTGACTTGAAGGCCGCGCCGATTTCCCTTTCCACGCTTTCCTTTTCGGTGCCGGTGGCGTCGGTCTCAAAGAACAGGGTGAACACGTCCTTGCCGCCCAGATGGTCTATCATCGCTTGGTATTCGCTGCTCGCGGCGGGGACCGACGAGACGACCTCGTCGATCTGCCCCGGGAAGATGTTGACCCCTTTCACCTTTACCATGTCGTCGGTCCTTCCCGTCAGGATGTCTATCCTCGGGAAACGGGAACCGCACGGGCAGTCCCCTGGTATTATGCGCGAGAGGTCGTGGGTCCTGTAGCGGATCAGGGGCGCGCCCTCCTTCCTAAGGGTGGTTATGACTATCTCGCCGACCTCCCCGTCCGGGAGGTTCTCCCCGGTGTCCGGGTCTATGATTTCCAGGTAGATGAAATCGTCCCAATAGTGTATGCCGCAGGACTTCTCGCAGCTTATGCCTACTCCGGGGCCGTAAATCTCGGTCAGGCCGTAGATGTCGTAGAGCTCGGCGCCGAGCTCGGACGCGATGCGCGCCCTCATCTTGTCCCCCCACCGTTCCGACCCGATGAGGGCCCTGGCGAGTTTGATCCTGTCCCTGGCGCCCCTCCTTTGGATTTCCTCGGCCAGAAGCAGGGCGTAGGAAGAGGTGGCGCAAAGGACCGTGCTGCCCAGGTCCTCCATCATCTGTATCTGTTTGTCGGTGTTGCCCGGCCCCATGGGTATGGCCATCGCGCCGAGCCTCTCGGCGCCCGCCTGGAAACCTATCCCCGCGGTCCACAGGCCGTAGCCGGGGGTTATGTGCACTCGGTCCTCGGGCGTGACGCCGGCCATGACGTAGCAACGCTCGAACATGACCGCCCAATCCTCCACGTCCTTGGCCGTGTACGGGATTATCACGGGCTTGCCCGTGGTGCCGGACGAGGAATGGATGCGGACCACGTCCCTGTCGGGCACGGCCTGCAGGCCCAAAGGGTACGCTTCCCTGAGCTCGTGTTTGTCGGTGAACGGGATTTCCCTGAAATCGTCCCAGGACCCTATGTCCAGATCCAATCCGTCGAATTTCGCCCTGTAGAAGGGGCTTCTGTCCCTTATCGTCGACAGCTGCGCTTTGATGATGTCGAGGGTTTTCCCGGATCGGCCCATGGCACGGAAAATTCGTCCGCCTATAAACGCCATTCTATTAAATCATCCATCGATGCACAAAAAAGTGCATCATTTGGAGAATAGCCTGCCGAACAGCCCCTTCTTCCCCTCGGACGGCAGGGACACCACGTCGGGCGTGTTCAGCTCCTCATAGTCCGGGTCCCGGTCCTGTTGCTGACCATAGTTCGGGGAAACGCCCTTCAGATAGGTCTTAGCGTCGGTGTTGCCTTTCTTGGCGGCGTGTGTCAGGTACCTGATCGCGGAGTTCTTGTCCGCCTCCACCCCCTGCCCCTTGTCGTACATGACGCCCAGCATGTACAGGCTGCCCGGTTCCTCGAGCTCGGCGCCCTTCCTGAAGTATTTGACGGCGGATATGTAGTTCAACGGCATTCCCTTCCCGTTGTAGTACATCATGCCCATTTTGTAATGACCCAGCGGATAGTCCATGTCCGATGCCATGCGGTAGTGCCTGACGGCCTCGGCGTAATCCGGGTTGGGGTTCCTCGGGCTGGAGAGGAAATCCCCGGTGGCCACCTTCGCCTCGGGCGATCCGCGGGACGCGGAGAGGGAAAACCACCTATGGGCCTCCTCCTCGTCCTTTATGGTCCCTTTGCCCTCCAGGTAGCACCTGCCGACGTAGTATTGGGCCCCCGGATGCCCCTGCTCCGCCGCCGAAAGGAACCAGAAGAACGCGTCGGCCATATCGCGCCTCGTGCCGGACCCTTCGAAGGCGGCCTTCCCCAAAAAGAACTGGGATTCGTCGTAACCGCATTCCGCGGCGGCCTCGAACCATTCGTGGGCGGTCTTGTAGTCCCTCGGGATGTGTTTCCCGTCGAGGTAGAGTTTCCCGCACTCGTTCATGGCGGGGGCGTAACCGCACACCGCCAATTCCCTGACTGCCGCGACGGCCTTGGCGGCGGTGACCTCGTCCTCGAGCATCGCGACGGCGGCCTCGAGCGCCTCCGCCATGTCGGTTTCCTCCGGGGCCTTGCATTCCTGTTCCATGGGATCACACTATGTTCATGACTTTCATCTTGGCTTCCGCCATCTCCTCCGGCGTGAGCTCCACGCTGGCGCCCATGGGGCAATAGGTCACGGCGTCGTTGCATTCCATCCTCAAGGTGACGATCCCGTCTGCCTCGGCGCCGAACGTCACGGGTATCTTGGTTTTCCCGCGGGATATCCTGCCCTGGAGCGGCACGGTGCATTCTGACACCATGTACGATTCCTCCTGCGTGGCCTCGTGGCTCCCGGCGTTGGACATTGATTCGTAGATCAACAGGTCGATCTTTTCCTGGTCGTCCCTCTTGGGCCTGCACATGATGGTCCTTTCCACGGGCAGGGGCCTGTTCCTGAAAAGGACGTTGCAGATGGATTCCATGCCGTCCAGCCCGGCGACCAGACCGAAGCTCTTGTTGAGCACCTGGGTCACCTCCACGTCCCCGTTGCCGTAAACCGAATCTGCGTAGACGGCGCTTCCTTTGGAGACGGCGTGCATCGGGTCATGGTACTCCACGTCGGCGGAAGGGAACGCGTCGTCGAGGTTCCTGAGGATCTGGGCCATCAGGGAGTCGCCGCCGACGAGCATGATCGTCTCCAGGTCGTCGCGGGCCACGCCGGCGCATTTCAGGGCGGAGTTCGCCATGGACACCAATTTGTCCATTAGCGGTTTGGTGGCCACCTCGAACTCCTCCCTCCAGACGGTGAACGTGATCTCCCTGCCCTTCACGGGCAGGACGCTTATGGACCTTTTCTCCGAGGAGAGAATTTCCTTCTGGACCCTGGCCTCGGCAAGTATCCTGCGCCTGAGCTCGAAGTCCTTCTCCACGTCCCTCAGGGTGAGGCCGGCGGAATCCATGGCCTTTTTCTGGATTATCCCCGCCATCTCCAGGTCCCAGTCCTTGCCGCCGATGTTGTTGCTCCCCTCATTCGAAAGCACCCTGAACTTGCTGCCGTCCTTGGAGACCACCGTGGCGTCGAAGGTGCCGCCGCCGAGGTCGAAAACCATGAACAGCCTTTTGTCCGCCCCCCTCAGGGAGGTCCCGTACGAAAGCGCTGCGGCGGTAGATTCGTTTATCAGCGTGACGGAATCTAGGCCGGCGACCCTCGCCGCGTCCTTCGTCGCCATCCTGGCCGGGGTGCTGTAGTCCCCCGGCACGGATATGACGGCGTTCCTGGGAACGGCCCCCGTCGCCTCGGTGAAATCCAACAGGGTCTTCCGGATTACGATGGCCGACATCTCGGTGGGGGAGTACACCGAATCGAAGACCTTCCTGGAAATCTCGGTACCCATCTGCCTCTTGAAATTCGCGGCGAAATTCCCCGTCCCCCTGTCTTCCGCGAAAGCTTTCCGGCCGACGATCTTGCCCCTGTTGGTGAACCGTATCGCGGACGGCATCAGGGTCTCGCCGTCCGAAAACTTCCCGACGGTCACGGTCCCCGCTTTGTCGGTGTACGAATAGCTCGTATTGACCGTCCCGAGGTCTATGCCGAGGTGCAGTTTCTCCTTCTTCATGGGTAAAACCGGGAATAGTGCACTGATTTGCGAATCATTTAATACCTTTTACCCTACCGTCGGAACCGAGGTCCATGCCCAGGGCGGCGGGGTTTTTGGGCAGACCCGGCATCAGGGTCATCCTACCGCAGACTGGGACTATGAAGCCGGCACCGGCGGACAGGGAAATCTCCCTGACAATCATGTCCCAGCCCGTGGGGGCCCCTTTCCTGGAAGGGTCGTCGGAGATGGACGCCTGGGTTTTCGCGATGCACACGGGAAGGCTGCCGTGGCCGGCCGCCTCCAACTCGGCGATGGCCTTTTCCACGGCGGGGACGTAGGTGACGGAACCCGCCCCGTACACGGATGTCGCGATGGTCTCTATCTTCTCCCTGATCGTCATGTCCAACGGGTACAGGTACCGGAAATCCTTCCCGCGTTCGATCGCCGCGAGGACCTCCTCCGCCAATTCCACGCCGCCGGCGCCGCCTTTCTCGAAAACGTTGGATTCCGCGACGGGTACGCCGAGCCGTTCGCAACCCTCCCTGACGACGGCCAGATGCTCCTCGGTGTCCCTGGCGAACCTGTTGATCGCGACCACGACCGGCACGCCGTAGGCCTTCAGGTTGCTGACGTGCTTTTCCAGGTTGCAGAACCCCTTTCTCAGGGCGTCGACGCCCATCGCGGATTCGTCGGTTGCGCCCCCGTGCATCATCAGCGCCCTCGCCGACGCCACGATGACGACGCAGTCCGGGGAGAAGCCGGCCTGCCTGCAGACTATGTCCATGAACTTCTCGGCACCGAGGTCGGCGGCGAATCCCGCCTCGGTCACGGCGTAGTCGCCGTGGGCCATGGCCGCCCTGGTGGCTATGACGCTGTTCGTCCCGTGGGCGATGTTCGCGAACGGGAAACCGTGGATGAAAACGGGTTGCCCCTCCAGCGTCTGTACCAGGTTCGGCATTATCGCGTCCTTGAGAAGGACCATCATCGCGCCGACGCAGCCGATGTCCTCGGCAGTGACGGGTTCGCCGTCGTATGTGTAGCCGACGACTATGCGTTTCAGCCTCGCCCGGAGGTCGTCGATGTCCGAGGCGAGTGCCAGTATCGCGGAGATCTCGGAAGCGGAGGTGATCAGGAAAGTGCTTTCCCTGGGGACGCCTCCCATGCTCCTGCCGCCCAGGCCGACGACGATGTGGCGCAATTCCCTGCAGTTCATGTCCATGGCCTTGTCGAAGGTGATGCGGGTCGGGTCTATGCACAGGGAATTCCCCTTGGCGACGTGGTTCTCCACCATCGCGGAGAGGAGGTTGTGGGCGGAGCCGACGGCGTGTATGTCCCCCGTGAAATGGAGGTTGATGTCCCACATGGGATAGACCTGGGACATGCCGCCGCCTGTCGCGCCGCCCTTAATGCCGAAGGTCGGCCCGAGGGACGGTTCCCTGAGGGCGCCGACGACCTTCTTACCCAGTTTGCTGAGCCCCTGAATCAGTCCGATGGTGGTGACGGTCTTGCCCTCCCCCGCCGGCGTGGCGGTTATGGCGGTGACCAGAATCAGCTTCCCCTTGGGGTCCTTCCTGATGGATCCGAGCTTCACCTTTGCCACGTGGGGGCCGTACATCTGCAGGTCGCCCTCACCCAGCCCTATGGAGGAGGCGATTTCCGTTATCGGCCTTACCTCGGCGGCCTCCGAAATCTCGATGTCGGTCCTCATAATGCTCCCCGTAAGACAACCCCGTTTAACCGTTTTGCTGAAAGGCTTACTCTGTTCGGTAATTCAAAAACGGCACGCACCCCGCCCGCGCCCCGCGGCCCCGCCGCCGGGCTCAGGCGACCGCCACGCCGTTCCCGGTGACCCCCATGATCTCCGCCCGCTTCCTCTTGTATC
>JAAYNL010000001.1 GCA_012520845.1 Thermoplasmatales archaeon
CTGCCGTCGAAACTCCTTTGCCACGTGCGCCCGTCGTTGTGGGTATCCGTCTTCCACGGCGTCTGGTCGACGGTCCTGCCGTCGGGGGACACGAGCCTAACGGATTCGCCCTTCCCCGAGTCGCCGTTGTTCAGCGAGGTTCCCGCGAAATGGAAAACCGCCCTGGAACCCCGGGCCAGGTCGACGGCGGGAAGGACGATGCGTTTGGCCTTGTTGCTTTGCGGCACCAACGAGTATCCTTCGAGGTTGATCCCGGCATCGCCGTTGTTGTACAGCTCCACCCATTCGTTCCCGGAGTCCCGGCCCGCGGGGTTCGACTCGAACTCGTTGATGACCAAACCGCTTTTCGTGGGCAGGTTGTATTTCAGCGAGGCGCCGATATCCAGGCTGCCTTTGTAGCCGGGCACCGGAATCGGTATGTTGGAGAGGACGCTCCCGACGGCGGGGACCTGGGACAACCTGATTTCCATCTTCTGGTATTGTACCACCTTGGGCGAGGAGGCGCTGAACCGCACCCCATGCAGGATGCCGTCGACGGTAACCGCCTCGCCGTTGCCGCGCATGAACGGGTCGATGTCTATGTTGAAGTCCCACCCGTTGCCCGTAGCCTTCCCGCCGGCCGTGAAGAGGAAATCGTCGCCTTTTTTCTTCAGGTCGACGTAGGCGGACCTGACCCTGTCGCCGGAGGCCTTCTCCATGGTCACCCTGACTATCGACTTCGTGTCGTTCTTCCAGCTTTTCGCGTTCGTTTCCAACGTCAGCCGGTGGTCGAAGAAGGCGAAGGTGACGCTCTGGGAGCCCAGGCCTATGCCCATCGCGGCAACGGCGATGTCGCCGAAATGGCCCAGCGCGTCGTTCACCAGATCCCTGAGCGCCTCCAGCGGGACCGATATCGCCTCGTACATCTCCATGACGAGCTTCTGCATGAATTCGGCCGCCTGCATTATGGCGGTGGTGCAGGCGTTCATTATGTGCTCGATCGCCTTGAACACCTGGCGCAACGGCCCCATCAGCGGCTCCACCGCCTCGAGGAGCAGTTTCCAGGCGTCGGAGAATATGTCGCTGCTCTTCCCGTAGGGGACGCCGTGCAGGGCCCACCCGCTGACGACGGGTACGTCGATGACCATGTCGACGGGCACGCTGCCGGAGAGGCTGGCGTCGCTGGTCCCGAGGGCGGTGAGGATTTCGGTCCCCGACGTGGCGCGGTAGCCCAGGTCCGCCTTTATTTTGACGGTGAACACGCTGGTGAACCCGGCCAACCGGCTTCTGTCGAAGCCCACGAATTCCACGTTCTTGCCCTTGTTGTCCTTGGGTTGGATTATCGTTATTTCCCCGTCGACGTCGCTGGAAACCGATACCGTCTCCCTGTAGCGGTTGCCGTTCTTGTCCCTTAGCACGAACGGCCCCCCGCCGGGCAGTTCGACGGGCGTGGAATAGGGGTTGGAACCCAGCGAGGAAAAGGCCTCGCCGCACACGGCGAAGGAAAGCCTCCTCACCTCCGGGGTGACGTCGAACCTGTCCATGCCCATGGAAATCACCGAGGAGACGATCGTTTTGTAGAACGAGTCCTGTTGCCTGGCAACCTCGACGGAGACGCCGTGGTAGAGGGCGAGAGTGTCCCGGGAAATCCGTTTGGCGGCCCTGCCCATGGCTTTCGATTCCACGTGGAAATCCATTCCCGACAGGATCCCGTCGACGGCGCCCGGGTCCACGTAACCCAGCGCCCCCAGGCGGTCGGAGACGGCCTTACGGACATGGTCTTCGACGTAGCCCGGGGTGTAGGATCCAAGGGAAAAGATTTCGGACTCCCTTCTAGACAGGGTCTCGCATACGGAGGCGTAGAGCGGGTCGGGGATGTTGCCTTCGTCCACCCCTTTGTGGATGGACCGCCTCAGGGCGGCCGCGTTGCCCGTGAACGCCTCCGAAACGGCGTCTACGAATGCGTCGGTGAAAGATACGGAGTCGTAGGGGTCGACGGGCAGCACGACCCTGCCGAGGGTTTTGTTTTTGCTTATTTCATGGGCGACGGATTGGACGATCCTTTCCAGGGTGACCCTTATCCCCCTGTCCCCGTCCGTGTCCCCGTCGAACGACTTCCACCCGTCCCAGGCCACCGGGTCAGCGTCCACGAACGGGACGTCGACGGCCATGCCCCCGAATTCGAAGGCGGTGCCGCCGGAGGACAGGCGCGCGGCAGGGACGGCCACCGTGTGGAATTTGCCGCTGAACGGGTTCCTGTATTCGGAGACGGCCACGCCGTTGTCCGACATCGCCTTGGAAAGGAATGCGGCTATGTCGAACTCCGCCTCCGTCCGTATGTGGTTGGGAAACAGTTTGGTCAGGTATCCCTTTACGAAATCAACCGCTTTCTCGACGTATTTCGTCATCTCGTTGACGATGCGGTCCGCGTAACCCAGCAGCGTGTCGAGGTGCATGTAGGAAAGCCAGTGGCCAACGATTGTCTCGGTGAGGGCAACGAGCGTCTGGGCGAATATCGCCGAGAGGTCCACCTCGACCAGGCCGTTTTCGGACATCAGCAGATCCGCGGCGTCCACCGCCACGGCGCCGCCGAGCCCGTCGATCGAGGAACCGTCCCTGAAACAGATGGTCTCCAGTATGGAAACGGCGTTGTGGAGAGCCCTCGACACATCCGCCCTGGTGATTATCGAGGCGGTCGTCGGGGAGTAGGCCGTCCCGTGGCCGTCCATTATCCTCTTTTGGGCGAGGGCGGAAAGCTGGTACGACACGAGCTGCTCCAACATCGCCGACCCGGTGCCCGCGGCAAGTTCGAAACGGGTCGCGCCCTCCACGAGGAGGGGGAGCCCGGAGGTGCCGTCCGCCGAAAGATCCACCCTTTCGTTGGAGACGGCCCTTACGGACTCGAAGGTCACGTCGGCGTGCCCCGACGCCCTGAGGTACGAGGGGACCGCCCCGCCGGCCGGCGTGCCGTCGGAGATCATCATCCTCTGCACGGTCATCTTCACGTCGTGCGCCGCAACGGTCACGGTGACGCCCCTGTCCGTTTTCGGGAATTCGTTGGAAAAGTAATCCGCCGCCCTCCCGGAGAACATGGCGCATCTGTCCCCGATGGTGCCGGTCTCCGCCCTGCTGAGGTCCGCGATGATGGCGCCCAGGGAAGCCTCCGCCTCCCTGACGAACGCCTCCTTGGCGTCCCCCAACGAAATCATTTCGTCCTCGACGCCGGCGGCCGCGTCGTCCGCCCTTTCGATGTCCGCGCACACAATGCCGTAGGCCGTGCCCATCACCAGCAGCACCACGGCGATCATCGCGAAGGGCATGTTGCCCCCACGGTCCCTCGACAGGCGTCCTATCCCCATGCTTTTCCGCCTCATATTAGAAAGACCGCCGGCGGTCGGTTTATAAAGAAGGCACTAACCGTAGCATTACGGCAACGGGTGTGCCAGGCGACGGCGTTCCTTTCTTTGGATAGACTATATTATAAACAAAGGACCCGTTTCACCTGCTATAGAGGGTTGGATGCCATGACATCGGAATCACCGACAGCGACTGAGTATGCCCATGCGAAAGGGTTGCCTAAGAAGACGAACTCGATTTGCCCCGAGTGCAAGAGGCTCGTCGTTTCCGAGCATTACGAGAAGGACGGAAAGGTCTATTCGAGGAAAACGTGCCCCGAGCACGGGGACTTCGACGACCTAATCTGGGGGGACGCCGGGATGTACCTCAGGGCGGAGGAATTCGCCATAGACGGCCTGGGGATCCACGACGCCTTCGGCGCCGACCCGGACGGCAAGGTCACCGTCGACATCGGCGGCGGGCATTTCGACCTCCTTTCCTGCACCGCGCTGGCCAACATAGACCTGACGAACAGGTGCAACATGAACTGCCCCATATGCTTCGCCAACGCGAACCAGGCGGGTTACGTGTACGAACCCTCCTTCGACGAGGTCGTGGCCATGATGGAGACGCTCCGCGCGGGCGACCCAATCCCGTGCACCGCCGTGCAGTTTTCCGGCGGTGAGCCGACGATACACAAGGATTTCATCAGGGTCATAGCGAAGGCGAAGGAGCTCGGGTTCGCCCAGGTCCAGGTCGCCACCAACGGCCTGAAGTTCGCCAAGGACCCCGGATTCCTGAGGCAGGCCGCCGAGGCGGGCCTGAACACCGTCTACCTGTCGTTCGACGGCGTTTCCGACGACGTGTACCTGCAGGCCAGGGACAGGAAGATGTTCCAGGTGAAGCTCGACGTGCTCGACAACATCAGGAAACTCGACAGGAAACCGTCGGTGGTCCTGGTGCCAACCGTCGTCAGGGGCGTCAACGACCACCAGATCGGCGACATAGTCAGGTTCGCCTTCGACAATGCCGACGTGGTCAGGGGCGTCAACTTCCAGCCCGTGGCGTTCACAGGGAGGATAACCAAGGAGGAGCTGGAGAAGGGCAGGTTCACGTTGCCGGACCTGGCCACCGCCCTGGAGGCCCAGTCCGGGTTCGCCACGAAGGACGACTGGTATCCCGTGCCCGTGGTCGCGCCCATATCCAAGTTCGCATCGATCCTGATGGGCGAGAAGAAGGTGACCTTCACGACCCACCCGCACTGCGGCCTGGCCACCTATGTGTTCAGGGACAACAACACCGGCACGGTGACGCCCATCACGAGGTTCATAGACGTCAAGAGGTTCATGGAAGGCCTGAACGAGCTGGCCGACAAGGCCAGCAAGTCAAGGTTCAAGAAGATTCACGTGCTGTCCGCCATGTCCCTGCTCAACAAATGCATCATAGACGAGAACCTTCCCGAGGGAATCGACAAGAAGGTGCTCATCAACCTGATGAAGGACATAGTGAGCGACAAATCCAAGAAGACCCTGGCGAAATTCTCATGGAACATGATGTTCATCGGCGGCATGCACTTCCAGGACTCTTACAACTACGACGTGGCCAGGGTCCGCCGCTGCTCCATCCACTACATCACCCCCGACCTGCGCATCATACCGTTCTGCGCCTACAACGGCGGGCCGGAGTACAGGGAGGAGGTCGAGGCCAAGTTCTCCGTTCCCCTCGCCGAGTGGAAGGAGAGGAACAAGAAGGAGGCCAAGGAACTCGAGGAGGCGCTGATCGTGCCCGAGGACCAGAGGGCCTGAGGACGGCCATTTCACGTTAACGGAGGAAACGAAATGATAGTGAACTACGGAAAGTGCCTTCACTGCGGGGGCTGCGTGGGAGCGTGTCCCCAGAACGCGATTTACCTGAACGATTACATCCTCGAGTTCAACGAGGACTGCAACAACTGCGGCAGGTGCGTGAAACTCTGCCCCGTCGGGGCCCTGAGGAGGGAGGGTAAGAAATGAAGAAGTACCATTGCGACGTGGTCGTCGTCGGCGGCGGTCCCGGGGGCAGCATGGCCGCGAAATATTGCGCCCGCGGCGGCCTGGACACCATAATGATAGAGAAGAAGGCCGAGATCGGCGCCCCCCTCAGGTGCGCCGAGGGCGTGTCCAAGAAGTGGCTGGAGGAGGTGGACATCACCCCCGACCCAGCTTGGATAAGCACGGACATGAAGGGCGCCATAATCAGGTCGCCGTCCGGCCACACCTTCAAGCTGGACGAGAGCCAGGCCGGCAACGAGGTCGGCTACGTGCTGGAGAGGCACCTTTTCGACAAGCACCTGGCCCAGGAGGCCGGCAGGGCGGGCGCCAGGATCATGATGAGGACCGCCGCCCGCGGAGTCATCAGGGACAAGGCCGGCAAGCTGATAGGCATCAAGGCCGAGAGCATGGGCGAGCCCATCGAAATCTACGCCAAGTGCGTCGTGGCCGCCGACGGCTTCGAGAGCCAGGTCGGGCGCTGGGCCGGGATGGACACGTCCCTGGACCAGGCCGACATACTCACCTGCGCCCAGTACAGGATGTCCGGCATAGACATCGAGGACGAGTACTGCGAGTTCATAATCGGCGGCGCCGCCCCGGGCGGGTACCTCTGGATATTCCCCAAGGGGAACGGCATGGCCAACGTCGGCCTCGGCATACTCGCCACGAAGCTGAAGGGCGGCAAGACCCCCATCGACTACCTCAACGAGTACATCGCCAAGGATCCCCGCCTGAGCGAGGGCACCGTCACCGAGATCAGTTCCGGCATGGTCTCCGGCTGCCCGGGCCTTGACGAGACGGTGGGCGACAACATCATCCTGGTCGGCGACGCCGCGAGGATCATCGACCCCCTGACGGGCGGCGGCATCTGCCACGCCTGCAGGACGGGCATGTACGCCGGCAAGGTGCTCACCGAGTGCAACAAGACCGGCGACTTCTCCAAGGAGGCCCTCAAGCCCTACGAGAAGATGTGGCGCGACAGGATGGAGGACAAACTGATCAGGAACTACATGGCCAAGGAGCGTTTCGCCACCGTCGACAACGACACCCTGGACGACCTGGTCCTGATGATCCAGGACTCGGACATCTCCGAGGTAAACGTCTGGAACCTGCTCAAGGTGGTCAAGGAGAAGTACCCAGAGCTGGTCGAGGGCTTCGAGGACCTGATCTGAGTCAGAGGAAACGGGCGGACGCGCCGGCCACGCCGGCCGTCACGACGTGGGGCTCGCCCCCCCTCTTCCTTATGGCGTCGCACACGGCCCCGGGGCTGTCCGTCAGGGCGACCATGCTGCCGCCCCCTCCGGAGCCCGTCAGCTTCGCCCCGAAGGAGTGGGGCAGCGCAGCCTTGACGAGCTTGTTGAGTTCAGGGCAGGAAACTCCCAGGATTGAGAGCAATTTATGGTTCTGGGTCATGCACGCCCCCAAGGAGACGAGGTCGCCCCGGGACATATGGCGCAGCCCCGCCTCCGCCAGCGAACCCATCTCGTCGACGATGTCGGAGGCGAACCTGTTCCGTTCCTTGTATTTTCTGACCTTCTCGACCAGCGGCCCCGTGGCGGCCTTGATCCCGGTGTTGCCCACGACGAGCGTCATTTCCGGCGTTTTCACGGAGGACACGTCCCAGACCCTGCCGTCCCTCTCCACCCTCCAGAGCGGTTCGCAGAGTTCCGCGGGGCAGTTTATCCCCACCCCGCCCCCTTGGGCGCTTACCGACGAATCGATGGGGCTCGCCCTGCCCTGGCTGTAATATTCCGCGTCGAAACCGTCCCTGGCCATGGATTCCGGCGAGGCATCGAGCCCCAAAAGGGTCCTCACGGCGCCGGAAAACGAGACGGAAAGGGCGGCGGAGGACCCGAGGCCGGAGGACGGGGGCACGGTGCTGTCGGTGTTCACGGCGAGCCCTTTCAACCCATGGACATCCATGATCCTGGAAAGGTGCGGGTTCTTTTTCAGGCTGGCGCGGTGCCCGTTGAGCAGGAAATCGTCCGATTCCGAGACGGTGCACGTCATGTAGCGGTCGATGGCCAGCGCTACGGCCGGTTTGCCGAAAACCACGGAATGTTCGCCCAGGAGGATGATTTTCCCGGGCGCGGTGCACACCGACCTAGGTTTTCCCATAATATCAGAGGAGGTCGTACTTCCTCATGGTCTCGTGGATGGCGTCGCTGGCGTTCCTCATGTTCAGCGCCGGTTGCCCGACGCCCCACCAGTGTTCCTCGAGGGCCTCGAGCGCCCTTATGAAATCGTCGTCGGTGTCGTAGTCCTTCCTTTCGATCTGGGACAGGGCCTTGCCGAGTTCCTCCATGAGGTCCACGCCGTGTTTGTGGTTGGTCAGGTTAAGCCCTATGAAATGGTCTATGTAGAACGAGACTTCCGCCGCCAACTCGTCGGGCAGCGCCTCCATGACCATGTCCAGGACGGAGTTGATGGACATGACGCACGTCATCTGCCCGGCCGCATCGGGGTCGCCTTTGGCTTCCTCGGCCACCATGGGTTTCAGAACGGGGTATATCAGCTCGGCCAAGGCGGAGGAGCGGTTTGGGTTTTTGCCCCAAAGCATTTCGTTCAACTCCTTTTCCTCGTCTTCGAAACTCATTTCGACCAGACCCGTGTCCGGGTCGACGTCAATCTTGGGTTTTTCGCTCATGGTTTCCCCAACCCCTCCATCGTAGATGAAAGTATGTCCATCCCCCTCCCTATGGACTCCTCGCCAGCGGCGTAGGAAAACCTCAGGTGGCCCTCACCGCGGGATCCGAAGGCGGAACCGGGGGTGCATATCAAACCGTTCCTGGCGAGTTCGTTGGCCAAATCGACCGACTGGATATCGGCGGAATAGGACGGGAAGGCGTAGAACGCGCCTTTGGGACTGTCGACGGACATGCCGTCTATGGCGTTGATGCGGTCGACGATGAGGTCGCGGCGTTTCCTGAACACCGCCCTGGCCTTCTCCAGGTAGGCGTCTATGCCGGGCATGGCGGCCAACACGCCGTACATCTGCGGCATTGGGGGGCTGGCACACACGTGGTATTGCATCTTGATCAAAGGGTCTATGAAATCCTCGCCGGCTATGGCGAAGCCGAGCCTCCAGCCGGTGACGGCCATCATTTTCGAGAAACCGCCGACGACTATCGCCCTGTCGAGGCGGGGTATGAACGATTGGTGCCTTCCTTCGTAGACGAAGCCGTCGTAGACCTCGTCGGAAACGATTATGAGGTCATTGTCGTCCGCCAGGTCGCATATGGCTTTCCATGATTTTTCCGAAAGGACGGACCCGGTGGGGTTGGACGGGTTGTTCACGTATACCGCCTTGGTTTTTTTCGTGACCAGGGACTGCATGCCGTCCACGTCGGGTTGAAAATCCTTTCCCTTGAAACCGTATTCGACGGGTTTCCCGCCGGCGAGGACGGCGTGGGGGGAATAGATCACGAATCCGGGGCTCGGCACCAAAACCTCGTCGCCCGGGTCTATGAACGCCTGGGAAATCTCCAGTAGCGCGGAAGATCCGCTGGGGGTGATCATGACTTTGCCCGCGGAGACGTCGCCGTACGCCGAGTACCTCTTTGCCACCGCCTCCCTGAGGGGCATGATGCCGGCCGTGGGGCCGTATTTGTTGTGGCCGTCGAGGACGGCCTTGCGCATGCCCTCTATCGCTGCGGCGGGAGGCTCCAGGTCGGGTTCTCCGAGGCCCAGGTTAACGCTGTCAGGCCCCGCCAGGTCGAACATTTTCCTTATGCCGGACATCGGGATGGAATCCAGCCTTCTGGATATTCTCATGCTTTGTCATCGTCGAACGGGTATATAACAGGGCAAACGGCGCGGGAAACGGCAGGGTTAATAGGGGGCATGGCGATTGCGTGCCGGGGAGGCGACCCCGGTGGGTGAAATGGGAGAGAACGAAGAATCCACGTGTCCGGTCAAGGCGAAGCTGGATAAGGAAGAGGGTATGCGCAAGGACCTCGAAGGGTCCGGCGGCGCGTTCGATTTCTCGGGCGACCCCCTACGGAAACAGCTGGAGTTCGCCTTGGGGAAAATCGACGAGGCGTACGCCAGGGGCAAGATGAACGAGAACACCCTGGACGATTTCAAGGCGGAGCTGATTTCGATAAAGAACTCCAAGGAAGGGGATGACGGGCGCAGGCTCAGGATCGGCAGGTTGATAGGTTCCGTCATAAACCAATGACGCGGCGCGTTCGGGCATATCCGTTACGTCATCCACGAAGCGCAAACAAAAACGATTATAAACCTTCCTATTCTTGGAAGTTCCGATGTCTCAGAATCCCAAATTGGGGTTGGCGCTGTCCGTCGCGGGCATCGTTATGACCGTTTTGGGGTTTGTGGGCTACGTCGGCCTCTTGGCGATTGGCAAAGGTCTCTCGCTGGCATTGGGTGCATTCGGGGTGGTGGCGATAATCTGCTCCTATGTATACACCTTCCACTACGCCGACGTCCTGGCACGGCATCGATAAGGAGGGAAATGTAATGGGAATCATTGACAAAGTCAAAGGCGTGTTCAAGAAGAAGGACAAAGGGAAGAAGGAAGAGGCCAAAGCGGCCCCCGCCAAACCCGCGGCCGAACCCGCGGCCAAACCGGCGATGGATTTCTCCGGGTCCTCGCTTGAGAAGGAACTCAACTTCGCCGCCGCAAAGATAGACGCGGCCGTGGCCGCCGGGAAGTTCAGCGAGGCCAGGGGCGACGCCTTCAGGGCCCAGCTCAAGGACATATACGGATCCGAGGCGAGCGACGACGACCGCAGGATATTGATCGGCAGGGTCATCGGCGGGGTCATCAACGGCTGTTGAACGGCGTTGCCTTAAACCCAAACCCCTTATGGCATACTCATGTCGGCCAAGGCCCTCGACATCGACCTGGTGTACGTCTTTTTCGACGCGGCGAACATGGACCGTTGGAACGACCACATCAGGCCGATTAATCTGACGGAGCTCGACAAGCAGGCCCACAAGGCCGCCATCGCATGGTATCTGGGCAAATGCGAGGAGCTCCGTGGCAACGAAATAGATTGGAGGGCAATCGTGGAGGGCGGGATGTTCTCGTTCATACAGAGGA
Source organism: Thermoplasmatales archaeon (assembly GCA_012520845.1). Classification (GTDB taxonomy): domain Archaea; phylum Thermoplasmatota; class Thermoplasmata; order Methanomassiliicoccales; family Methanomethylophilaceae; genus JAAYNL01. The sequence goes on from JAAYNL010000001.1 coordinate 10,411, forward strand.
CAATCCTGACCGATCTCAAGCCGCCCCTTTTTCACAGAATCAAAAAGGAGAGGGCGAAGGAGGTCAACGACTTCGTCGTCTCCGAATTCGGGAAAAACGTGCCAAACGTCGACCCGGCCCTTTCCGGGAGGTTCGAGGCGTACCTACGGAAGGACGACAGGAAATCCCTGGAAAGCCAGGTGCTGAGGGCGGCCCACTACCTCGCCACCAAGTGGGAATTCGATTTCATATACGACGTGAACCGCCGCATCTACGGCATAGAGGAAACCAGGGAGAACATAGAGTCCCAGATAGGTCAACACATCAAATTGGCCGGGGTGCGGAAGATCCTGGACGGCGACTGGGAGAACTTCGCGGGGCTGATCGCCCAACTCAGGTTCCAGAAACGCTGGGCCAGGACCCCGAGGGTCCCGGAGACCACGGTCTTGGGCCATTCGCTGCTGGTGGCGAACATGGTCTACCTGCACGATCTGGACCGGGGCGTTGACGACGCGACCATGTACAACGATTATTACGCCGCGATTTTCCACGACCTGCCCGAGGTTTTCACCAGGGACGTGATATCCCCGGTGAAAGCCAACGTGGGCGGCCTCATGGAAATTCTTGAGGATTACGAGGCCGACATGGTGGGCAGCGTCGTGGTCGACCTCCTTGAGGAGGAATGGGCCGACGGATTCAGGTTCCTTATTCTCGATCCGTTCTCCGAGAAGGACGACCCGGTGCACGGCAAACTCCACGGACGGGAGGTCAAGGCGTGCGACTTGATGGCCGCCTTCCTCGAGGCGAACATCTCCCTGCGCCACGGCATCACCTCCGAGGCGTTGCGCACGGGCGCCGAGGAACTGCGCGTGAAACTCCTTGGCTTGGACACGACAATCGACACGGCCGAACTGATCCGCCGTTTCGACGCCAAGGACATTTAATTGCCGATGGTTTCCTTGCCCATGTACGGCACGAGCGCCTTTGGGACGGTAATCGTGCCGTCTTTGTTCTGGCAGTTCTCCAATATCGCCACCATGGTCCTGGGCAGCGCCAGGCCGGAGCCGTTCAGGGTGTGCACGAACTCGCTTTTCAGGTGGGCCTCCTCCCTGTATTTCACCCGGGCTCTGCGGGCCTGGAAGTCGGAGAAGCAGGAACAGGAGGAAGCCTCCAGCCAGGCGTCCTTGCCGGGGGCGTAGAGTTCCAAGTCGTAGCACTTGGCGGCGGAGAAACCCAGGTCCCCGGTGCACAGGAGCAGCACCCTGTACGGCAGGCCGAGGCCCTGGACGAGGCTTTCGGCGTGCGCCCGCAGATCCTCCAGCACGTCGAAGGAGCCGTCCGGCTCGACGAAGTGCACCAGCTCCACCTTGTTGAATTCGTGCACCCTGATTATCCCGCGGGTGTCCGAATGTCTGCCCGCTTCCCTCCTGAAGGACGGCAGATACGCCGTGTACTTCATCGGCAAATCGGCCTTCTCGAGTATCTCCTCCCGGTGCAGGTTGGTTATGGGCACCTCGGCGGTCGGGTTGAGCCAGAGGTCGTCCCTCGTGATGTGGTACATGTCGTCCTTCAGGTTCGGGTATTGGCCGGTGCCGGTGACCGCGGCGGTGTTGACGACGGCCGGCGGGAACGTCTCCCTGTAACCGGCGGCGGCGTTCCTGTCGAGGAAGTAGTTGACCAGGGACCTCTCGAGCCGGGCGCCGTCCCCTTTGAGGACGTAGAACCCGCTGCCCGCGACCTTGGCGCCCCTCACGAAATCGATTATGTCCAGGTTCTCCCCTATCTCGAAGTGCTCCAGGGGTTTGAAGTCGAACTCCCTCCTTTCGCCCCATTCCAGGACCACGACGTTGTCGTCGGCGTCCTTGCCGACGGGGACGGTGGGGTGCGGCATGTTGGGGATGTTGAGCACGCACTCGTCCCTCTCCCCCTCTATGTCGGACACGCGGGCCTCGATCGACTTTATCTCTTCGGAGACGGCCCTCATCTCCGAGATCCTCGCCTCCTTCTCCTTGGGCGGGAGTTTGGGGATTTCCTGGGAAACGGCGTTCCTTCTCTTGCGGAGCGCGTTGCCCCTGTTGGTCAATTCCCTCCATTCCGCGTCCAATTCCAGGAATCTGTCGAGCAGGTCGGCGCCCAGGTTCCTGTTTGCCAACATCCTGCGCACGGCTTCCGGCTCCGCCCTGATGAGATTGACGTCCAACACGGTATCAGGCCTTCTTCCCGGATAGGTTGTTCCAGGTCCTTGCGTCGGAGAGCACTATCACGCCTCCTCTGGTGTCCACGACCACGCCGCCCGTCGCCTCCGCCAATGCCTCGGCGACGGCCGCCGTCCCGCCTTCCACGCTGGGCAGGACCTTGATTTTTATCAGATGTTTTTTCTTCAGCTGGTTGCCGACCTCCGCGACAAGGGCGTCGTCGATGCCGTCCTTGCCCACGTGTACCGTTGGGGAGAGGTCGACGGCCCTTCGCATCAGTTCCTTCTTAGCCTGCCTTTCTGTCATTTCTCTGTTCCCTCAGGTACGGCAACCGCCTTATCGTGTTGCAGTTCCCGCAAGTGATTATAACTTTGTGGTTCGAAAGCCTGACGGTGCACGTCGCCCCGGCGACCAACGGCAGGCGGCAACCCTTGCAATACCTGTGTTCCCGGGGGATGGGGGCCTTCGTTCTCCTGCTGATGGCCAGCATCATCTCGACGTACCGGGCGGCGTAATCCCAGTCGTCCTCGGCAACGGCCTCGAGGGCCGCGGCGTAGAGGCGGTCGATCCTGGCGGACGCGATGTCCCTGACCGCTTTGCCGGAGACCCGTTTTCTGGACATCCGGCTCACTCGACGAAGGCGGAGAGGGCCTCCTTGACCTCGAGCCCCTCCTCGTCGAGGTCGCCCCCCGGGGCGACGAAATACTGGTTCCAAAGGAACACGAAATAGTCGTGGAACGACCTCACCGCGGAATCCCAGTCGGGTTTTGAGGAGATTATGCCGAGATCGTCGTTCCTGAGGACCCAAGTGCCGCCGTCGAACCCGACGGTGGCGCGGACGGGGGATTTCAATTTGACGTCGCCGTCCATGGACACCATCCTGCTGAACCCGATTTCGTTCAGGGGCGTCACGCTCCCCGCCCGGGTTATCTCGACTAGGAGGTTGTCCTTCGAATAGGAAAGCTCGCCGGACAGGATGACGGGGCCGGAGTCCGCATGGGTTTCGGCCGCCGCCCTGGAATTGGCGTCGAAGAAAGTGATCCTGGCCATGCCGTCGCCGGTGTCCAGGGCGATGGCGTTGCCCTTCCTGGTTTCCGTCACCTTGAGCATGCCCAGGGCGGTGCCGGCGCCGATTCTGCCCCTTTTCTTCACGTATTCCAGGAGTTTGTCGACGTCGACGCCGCCGAACCGTTCCATGTCGCCTTCGCGGCCGTAGGTCAGGGAATAGCCGGGGTATTCGGACAGGTGTTCGTCCAGGGAGACGACGTCGGCCACAATCTGGTTCCTGTATATCGGGTGGGTGAACCTGTCGTCGGCCCAGGGCCCCGCGCCCGGCCCGCCCATGTTGTCGAGGATTTCCTTGACGAGGTCCGCGGCTTCGTCGACCACGTTGCCGAAGCCGGCGGTGGAGGGCTTGGTGGTGCTCGAGTCGATGGACTCCGCCCCGGGGGTGCCGACGTAAAGGGTGAATTTGTTCAGGAGCTCTTTGCTCGGGTATCCCTGGAGCCTCATTTCCTTGGACACGAGGTATCCGCCGGCGTGGTACAGCAGGCTCTGGACGTCCCCCATAACTTTGCTGGCCAACGCCAACGGGACGCGTTTGTCATCGGTTTCCGATTCGATGTCGAACTTAAGCTTGCGCAAACATACCACCTTCGGCGCAATCCGCATGGGGTTATAAGATATTATTTCACGGGTCGGGGATTTTAGTGTAGGGCGCGCCTCGATGTTGGGAAAAACCCCTCCTTTCGATGCCATCCAAGGCCCGCGGGCGTCGGGATATCATTATATAGGATAGCGGGATTGTCATCTCTCGCACGCAATAAAAGGTGATCAAGGATGGCTAGAAAACCCGCAGTTATGTACAGACAGGTCAAGGGGATGGCCTTTACCCGCAGGAAATACATGGGCGGGGTGCCGAACAACAGGATCACCCAGTACGACATGGGCAACGTCAGGGAGGAATTCCCCATCGTGGTTTCGCTCAAGGTCAAGAACCGCGTGCAGGTCAGGCACACCGCCTTGGAGGCCGGTCGCATCGCCGCCAACAGGTTTATGAACAAATACGTCGGCATCGCCAACTACCACCTCAAGGTCAGGGTTTACCCGCACAACGTCCTTAGGGAGAACAAACTCGCCACCGGTGCCGGCGCGGACCGTGTCTCGAGCGGCATGCGCGCCGCGTTCGGCAAGAACGTCGGCACCGCGGCCAGGATGGAGCGCGACCAGGCGATCATGACGATCAGGTGCAACCCGTCCGGGTTCAACAGGGCGAAGAAGGCCCTGTGGAAGGCCGCCATGAAGTACCCGACCCCTTGCTACATCGAGGTTGAGCAGGGCCAAGAGCTCGTCAAGTGAGCATGTTCGACCTGGGGTTCGAACGGGTCGCCGACTGGATAAAGGGGCGCGGGCATTCTTCCGTCGCCCTGCAGATGCCCGAGGGCCTTAAGCCCAGGGCAATGGATTTCGCGGGGCGTTTAAACGAGATGGGGGTTTCCGCCATCATTCTCGGGGACCCGTGCTACGGCGCCTGCGACTTGGACCGCGACTACAAGGAATGGGCCGACGCCCTCATCCATTTCGGGCATTCGCCGATACCTTCCATGGGAGATGACCCAGACATCCTTTTCGTGGAGGTTTCCTTCGACGGTGACGTGGGGCCGATGGTCGCCGCCGTCGCGGACTCCCTCCCTTCCCGCGTGGGCCTCCTGGCCACGGTGCAGTACGTAGGGTGCATACCCGCCGCCGCCAGGGCAATCGAGGATTCCGGTCGCGTCGCAGTCGTCGGCATGGGCGACGCCCGCATCGCGCACCCCGGGCAGGTGCTGGGTTGCAACGTAAGTTCCGCGGAATCCGTTTCCGGTGAGGTCGACGGGTACCTTTTCCTGGGCGAGGGCGATTTCCATCCCCTGGCGGCATCCTTCGCCTGCGACAAGCCCGTCTTGGTGCTGAATCCCATTTCCGGGGAAACCAGGTCCCTGGACGAAAAGAGGGACAGGATGCTCAGGGTGAGGTTCGCCGCCATAGAAAGGGCGAAGGATGCCACGTCGTTCCTCGTGCTCGTCTGTTCGAAGGCCGGGCAGACCAGGGAGGCCGACGCGCGGGATGCCGTCGACGCGATACGGGCCGCCGGGAAAAGGGCGAACGTCGCCGTCATGGCGGAAATCAACCCCGACGCCCTGCTCCCTTACGACGTGGACGCCTACGTGTGCACCGGCTGTCCCAGGATAGCCATGGACGACGCCGCGCTTTACGGCAAACCGATGCTTACTCCCCAGGAGGCCAGGATCGCCCTCGGCCTGGAGCATTGGGACGACTACGCCTTCGATGCAATACGCCCCGACCAATCGTAAAGAGTTAAAACGGGTCCCGCATATGGTGTGCCATGGTTCCGAATCCCCGGGGTGGCGGCCCAGTCATCGGCATAGGTTGCGGTTCCGACCCCGCCAAAATCGAGAGGAGCATAAAGGCCTCCGGCGAGAACTGCGTCGTTTACCGCGACCCGAAGGAACTGGTCGCCGACCTGGTTTCCGGAAAGATAGACGCGGCCGTCAGGGGCGACATGTCCGCCACGAAGGTGTTGCCCGTCCTCAAAAAGGCTCTCGGCCTCGACAAGCTCGAGCGCTGCGTGATGCTCCAGCCCGCCGGCGGGAAACTCTTCTTCATGGTTCCCGTGGGTGTGGACGAGGGATGGACCGTCGACGAGAAATATGACCTGGCGACGAAGACCGTCGCCCTGATGAAGGACATGGGCATGGACGCCAGGATCGCCGTTCTTTCGGGCGGCAGGAACGAGGACGCGGGACGTCATCCGTCCGTAGACCGCTCCTTGGAGGACGCGAAGCTGTTGACGAACAGACTCGTCTCCGCAGGCTACCGCGCCTACGACGCGCAGATCCTCCTGGAAATGGCCGCCTTGGAGGCGAACCTCCTCGTGGTGCCCGACGGCACCGTCGGCAACCTGATTTTCAGGGCGTTGCACTTCCTCGGCGGCGCGGCCGCCATCGGCGCCCCCGTCGTCAACGCGGACGTGGTGTTCGTCGACACCTCCAGGGTCAAGGAGGATTACTCGGATTCGATTGAATTGGCGGTCAGGTTGGCGGAGGGAAGGTAATGTTGCTGGAGATAGACGGTGGCCACGCCGGGATTAGGTTTTCCGCCTGCCATTTCATACCGATGCACGACAAATGCTCCAGGCTCCACGGGCATTCGTACATAATGAGGCTCAGGCTCGAGGGCGACGTCGGCGACAACGGGATGGTCATGGACTTCGTCGATCTGAAGAAGGCCCTGCGCGGGTTCGTGGACGAATACGACCATATGACCCTCCTCCCCGGCAAATCCAAGGAGGTGCGGATTACCCAGGCCGACGACTCCGTCGAGGTTCTGACCTGCGGGAAGAGGTACGTCTTTCCAAAGGGGGACGTGAAGATCCTCCCCGTGGCGGTGACGACCGCCGAGGAGATGGCCAGGTTGTTCACGCGCATGCTGTTGGAGCGCGTTCCGTTTCCCCGGAACGTCCGCAGCGTCTCCGTCGGCATCGACGAGGAGCGCGGGCAGACGGCATGGCACACCGAGGACCTGGCATGAGCGGGGCGGTCGTCCTGTTGTCGGGAGGGTTGGATTCCACCGTCACCCTTGCGTTCGCGGTCAGGGATCGCGGCGACGTGGTCGCCCTAAGCTTCAGATACGGCCAGAAACACACCCGTGAACTGGGTTCGGCCGCGGCCGTCGCGGCGCATTACGGCGTCAGGCACGTCGTCGTCGACGTGGACCTCAGTTCATTCTCGTCCTCCCTTATTGGGGAAGACGGGGAAGTGCCGTCGGACAGGCCCCTTGAGGAAATAGGGAAGGGGATTCCCAGCACCTACGTCCCTGCCAGAAACATCATCATGTTGTCAGTCGCGTTGGGTCTTTGCGAGAGCGTCGGCGCCGACACGATTTACATAGGCGCCAACACCGTCGACTACTCGGGGTATCCCGATTGCACCGGGGCCTTTTTCAGGGCTTTCGAAGCAATGGCCGCCGCCGGGACGAAAACGGGGGTCGAGGGCAACCCGATAAAGATTGCCACGCCGATACAGGACATGTCCAAGGCGGACATAGTCAAGGCGGGCAAGGCCATGGGCGCGCCCCTGGGGCTCACGTGGTCGTGCTACGGCGGCGGTGAAAAGGCATGCGGCAGGTGCGACTCCTGCAGGCTGAGGCTGAAGGGGTTCGCGGATGCGGGATACGAGGACGAAATACCCTACGAGGCGGTCTGATGGAAATCGTCGAGCATTTCAGGTCCCTGCAGGGCGAGGGGAAGACGATTGGGCTCCCCACCTATTTCGTGAGGGCCGCCGGGTGCAACCTTGACTGCGCCTGGTGCGACACCCAGTACGCCAGGGGGTTGGGCGGCGAGGAGATGTCCCCCCGGCAAATCGTTGCCCTTGTCGGCGACACGAAGCACGTTTGCGTCACCGGCGGGGAACCGCTGCTGCAGCCCGATTGCGCGGAGGTGCTCGACGCCCTCGTGGCCGCGGGGAAGCACGTCGTCCTGGAGACCAACGGCTCCATCGACGTTTCCAAGGTCCCCGACAGCGATTCAATCACCATAAGCATGGACGTTAAATGCCCCAAGTCAGGCATGTGCGACAGGATGCTGCTGGGCAACATACCCAGGCTCCGGGGGAAGGACCAAATCAAATTCGTGATTTTCGACGGGTCGGACCTGGATTACGCCGAGGGCGTCATCAGGGAATACGCCCCGGAGGCGGAATGCATATTCTCCCCCGTGGGCGGGATGGACCTGGAACCGTTGGCCGAGGAAATCCTTTCCCGGGGCTTGGAGGCCAGGGTGCTGCCGCAGCTGCACAGGATCATTTGGGGCAACAGGGAATCAGTCTGATTTTCCCTCGAACCTCATGCGGAGCTCGTGCCTTCTCCTGAAGTCGGCCATTGCTTCCTCGACCGTGCCGTCCTCGTCCGATGACACGCGTATCCCCGCTTTCGAAAGGATGGCTATCCCGTGGTGGCCTATGCCCCCGGTGATGACGGCCTGCACGTCGAGCGACGCTATGGCCTCGGCGACCTTCATCCCCGCGCCGAGTTCCCTGACGAACTCGTTTTCCACCACGCGGTAGTCCAGCGTGTCGCAGTCGACCACGAGAATGAAGGGGGCGTGGCCGAAATCGTCTGCCACGGGGGAATCCAGCGTGTCCCCCTCGGCGGTGACGGCGACCTTCATTTCACCCTTGCCGCGATTTTCCCGGCTATGTCCAGGAACGCCTTGGACGTCGGGGAATCGGGCTTCGCCTCAATAATCGGCCTGCCGCGGTCACTGGACACGGAGACCTCGCCGTCGATTGGCACGCTACCCAGGAAGTCGACGCCCAGTTCGCCGGCGGCCCTTTTGCCGCCCCCCTTTCCGAATATGTCGGTGGTCTCGCCGCAGTGGGGACAGACGAAGCCGCTCATGTTCTCTATGAGACCCAGCAGCGGGATCTCGGCCTGCCTGGAGAAGTTGATCGTCTTCCTCGCGTCGAGGACGGCTACGTCCTGCGGCGTGGTCACGACCACCATGCCGTCCGCCTCCGGAATCAGCTGTACGATGGAAAGGGCCTCGTCCCCGGTGCCGGGGGGCATATCCACCACCAGGTAGTCTATCTCCCCCCAGTTGACGTCCTCTATAAACTGCCTTATCGCGCCCATCTTGATGGGTCCTCTCCACAGGACGGGGGAGTCCCTGTCCGGTAGGAGGAATGCCATGGACATGAGCTTCAGGGATTTGCCGTACTTGACCGGGACTAGCTTGTCGTTCTCCACGTCCAGCACGACGTCCTCGACGCCGAACATCTTTGCTATATTGGGGCCGGTTATGTCTATGTCCATCAGGCCGACGCTGTTGCCCCTTTCGGCCAGCGCCAGGGCGAGGTTGGATGAAACGGTGCTCTTGCCGACGCCACCCTTGCCGCTGATGACAATAAGGACGTGCTTTATTTTACCCAGGCTTTCCTGGAGTTTGAAATCCTCGGGCTTGATCATGGGTTTGGCCATATCTATCGCCGCCGTGATTGACGGCGTGGGTTAAAGCAATGTCGTTAACGGGATTAACGCCGTTTGCCCATTTTGGCGCGAATACGTTATTTACACCCGCCCGCATGCACGGGGCATGCCACTGGGCGATCCAAAGGGAGGACATTTCGTCTACGGCGAGCGGGGACTTCCGAAGAACATAGTTTCCGCGTACATACCGTCGAGGGACCCCGAGAAGGCTTCCAGGTTCTACGTCGAAATCCTTGGTATGGCGGCGACCCACTCCTCTCCGGACGCCGTCGTGTTAACCCGGGAAGGGATGAGGCTCGTTCTCAAGAAAAGCGACGTGGTGGGCGTGGACACGGGCATAGTGTTCGGCGTGGACTCGCCCTTCGATCTGCACAGGCGCCTCGTGGACGAGGGCGTCGTATTCACCAGGGAACCGACCCGTGGGCCCATCGGCGTTCAAACGTCGTTCAGGGACGACGACGGAAACGTTCTGCACGCCTCCGACATAGGCGGCCAGGGCATCTGGGACTGATCAGTCGCCCAGGTTTGCCTGCTCGATGGCTTCATCGATGTCCCTTTCCAGTTCCTCGGGCAATCCCCTGATTCCGCCGACGAGGAAACCGCGGATTATCATGCCGACGGCCTGTTCCTCGGTCAGGCCGCGGGACATCAGGTATTCCACCTTGTCCCTCTCCACCTTCCCGACGGCGGCCTCGTGGGTCATTTCCACGTCGGCGACCTTCGTCTCGAGCTCGGGGATGGCCAGGGTCACGCCCCCATCGTCCAGGACAATGCTCCGGCACTCGAGGTGCGCCCTCACCTTTTCCACGTTCCCGACGAGCCTGCCCCTGGCGACCATGCGACCGCCCTTGGTGATGCTCCTGGAAATGATTTCGGCGGACGTGTCGGGGGCGTTGAGGTATACGGTGCCGCCGGTGTCGACGTCGGACCCCTTATGTGCCAGACAGACGGTATTGAGTCTGCAGGAGGCGCCTTCGCCGTCCAGGTGTACGACCGGTGCGCTTTGCATCGTGCCCACGGGATGGAGGATGACGTAGTTGTTGGTGAACCTGGCGTTTTTCTCCAGTTTGACGCCCGTCCTCGGCCTGACTACGGTGCCCGACCCCCAGCTGTGGATCATCGAATAGGTGAGGCTCCCGCCCTCCTTTACATAAAATTCCGAGATGCCTATGTGCAGGGAATCGCCGGCCTGGTTGCCGGTGGCGCACCCCGTGATGATTTCGCAGCTGGCGCCCTTCTCGACGACGATGATGTTGTGAAGGTTTTGGATGCTCCTGTCCTTACCGATCATCATGCAGGTCTGTATCGGGTTCTTGATGTGATGCCCCTCTTTTATCCTGATGAAGTAGCCGGTGGCCTTCTCGGTGTAGGCGGTGGCGGTGAACTTGTCCTTGTCCGGCTCCACTAGTTTCCACATATGGTCCTTGAGTCCGTCGTATTTTTCCAGGGCCCTGTCGAGGGGCATGAGCTCCATGCCGTCGGAAACCCTGAGCGAGCAGTGGCCGACGGCGTTGTTAACTATCAGCAGGGAACCGTCCCTCGCCCCCTCGTCGGTGACTACGCCGACCTCCCCCATCTTCTCCGCGAGGTCCCTCGGGGCCTTCCCGAGGTCGTCGATGGCGTCCATGGACCCGGGCCCCATCTCGTATTTCGTGATGTCGACGTCCGGGCCGTGGGCGGCCTTTTTCGTCAGCGCCTTTTCCACGTGTTTCATGAGGGCACCACCATGCGGCAGGAGATACAGTCGCGGTAACCCTTTTCGCGGATGTCGTTGAGCAGGTCGGTGGGCCTGCCGGAACACCTTATGGCGCCCTCCTGCATTATGTATCCGACGTCCGCGCCGATGTAGTCGAGGATCTGGCCTGTATGGGTGATCACGAGGGCGGAAACGGCCTGGCACCCGTCGGTGCGCCTGCCGCAGTTCGTCCTTCTGTAGAGCAGGTCCTTGACCTTGGTGCCAATGAGGTCGATGCTCTCGAGGTCCACGCCGGATTCCGGTTCGTCCAGGAGTACGAACCTGGGGCTTTGGGCCGTCAGCTGCAAAATCTCCGACCTTTTGATCTCGCCGCCGGAGAAACCGACGTTGACGTCCCTGTCCAACATCCTCTCCAATCTGAAATCCGCCGCGGCCTTTATGCCCACGTCGTCCCCGCCCGCGGCGGCCCTGACGAGGTCGCCGAGTTTCACGCCCATGACGTTCGGGGGCCTTTGCATCATCATGCCTATGCCCATCCTGGCCCTTTCGTCCACGGGCAGATGGGTGATGTCGGTGCCGTCGAACAGTATGCTGCCCGCCGTCACCTTGCAATGGCTGTAGCCCATTATGGCCGCGAGCAGCGTTGATTTGCCGGAACCGTTCGGTCCGAACAGGACGGCGGTCTCGCCCTTCTTAACCTTTAGGTCGACCCCCTTCAGGATTTCCCTGCCGCCGGCCTCCGCGTGCAATCCCTTTATTTCCAGCATGGGCAACACCTCCCCTGGATTGGGCTGCTTCGATTTAACGGTGTCCGTTTCCCCGTGAGGCCACGCACCGCTTTTAATAAAGAGGCTCCGTTATGGGTGGTATGAAGGTACTTGCCCTCATCGGCAGCCCAAGGCTCCTTGGGAACACCGCCTCCATGGTCCACCACGTGCTGGACGAGCTGGAGAAGGAAGGCGTGGAGACGGATTGCATCCACATCTACGAGGACGACATGGTCCCCTGCAACCACTGCAACTCCTGCGAGATCAGGGGCGACGGCAGGTGCATCAACGAGGACGACAGGATGAACGAATACCTGGGCAGGATGGTCGAGGCCGACGGCCTACTGATTTGCGCGCCGTCTTACTTCGGCTCGCCGCCCGCCCAGTTGAAGATTTTCCTGGAGAGGGCGGGGTACGCCATGCAGTTCTCCGGGCTGCCGATGAGGGGCAAGGTCGGCGGCGCCGTGGCGGTGTACGACCACGACGGCGGCACCACCACGTACCTGGACATGGTGGCGTGGATGCTCCGCAACGGCATGGTGGTCTGCGGCACCCATCCGCTGACGGTCATCCCGGGAAGGGGCCCGGGCGACTACGAGAAGGACAAGAGGGGCGTCGCGGCCATGGCCGAATTGGGCAAATCCATGGCCCGGGCGCTCATGGCGAGACAGATGCTGGGACCGTGATCCCCGCCTTCGTTTCGGGCGCTGGCGCAATTGATATTATAAACGTGTAAACCCCTCCTCGTCCCAAGGTGGGATGCATGAAATTCTGGAGGGACGATTACGAGAGCAAGGTCACGACGCCGAAAAAGGCGCTGTCCTTCGTCAAGCCCGGCAATTCCATATACATAAGCGGCGGGTGCAGCAGGCCCAAGTACATCGTCGAGAACCTCCTGAAGAAGGACACGTCCTACGACAACACCATCCACACCCCGTTCACGTTCATGCCTTCCCCCTACGCCGACGAGGAGGTCATGAAGAAATTCAGGATCAGCTCGTTCTACATGGATTCCGAGGTGGAACGCGGCGTCATGAACGGGCGTTCCGACTACACCCCGGTCCACACCTCCGAGCTGCCCTACATGTTCAGGACCGAGAGGATCAAGATCGACGTGGCCATAATCCAGGTGTCGCCCCCCGACATGCACGGGTACTGCTCCCTGGGGGCGTCCGTCGACATATCCAAGGCCGCGGTCGAGGCCGCGGACGTCGTCCTGGCGGAGGTCAACAGGCAGATGCCCCGCACCCTCGGAGACTCCTTCATACACGTGTCCCAGATGGACCACATCATAGAGGTGGACTATCCCGTCGACAGGGAACTCGTCGACGAGGAGATCTCCCCGCTGGTGCTCGACGCCGTGGCGAGGCACGCCTCCAAACTCGTCCCGGACGGCGCCACCATCCAGGTCGGGATCGGGAAACTGCCGGACGCGGTGCTCCTTCATTTGAAGGACAAGAAGAACCTGGGCGTGCACACGGAGATGTTTTCCGACGGCATGGTCGACCTGTTCGAGTCCGGCGCGATCACCGGGAACAAGAAGACCGTGCATCCGCTCAAGATAGTCACTTCCTTCGTCGTGGGCTCGGCCAGGCTGATGGACTTCGTCCACAACAACCCGGCCATAGAGTTCCACCCGTCCGACCACACGAACGACCCCAAGGTGATAGCCAACAACCACAGGATGGTCGTCATAAACACCACGTCCATGGTCGACCTGACCGGCCAGGCCCTTTCCGACCGCACCGGGCTGGAATACGTAGCGAACCAGGGCGGCATGCCCGATTTCGTCCGCGGCGCCACCATCGGCGGCGGGAGGACCATAATAGTGATACCGTCCGCCACGCCGGACGGCCTCACGTCGCGGATCATAAGCGCCATACCCAAGGGCGCCGGCGTGGCCGCCACCCGGGAGGACGTCCACTACGTCGTCACGGAGTACGGCATAGCCCACCTCAGGGGGAAGACGATAGCGAATAGGGCGCTGGAACTCATCAACGTCGCCCACCCCAACCACAGGGCGAAACTGCTGGACCAGGCGGTCGCCCTCGGGTACCTGCCCGAGGGCCAGAGCAAGCGGGCCTACATGGGCAAACCGTACCCGGAGGAGTACGAGCGCTTTTCCACGTTCGGCGGCCACAGGATGTTCATAAGGCCCCTCAAGCCCACGGACGAGGACATGGCAAAGGAACTCTTCTACTCGTTCTCGATGCAGACGGTGAGGATGAGGTTCATGAGCGCCAAGCCCATCCAATCCCGGTTGGAGCGCATGTCCCAGGTCAACATTGACTACGACATAACCATGGCCTTCGGGGTGTTCCGCGACAAGGGCGCCGTCCTTGAGATGGTCGCCATGTGCGAGTACGACAGGGACCCGAAGACGAACAGCGCCGAGGTCGCCTTCGTCGTCAGGGACGATTGGCAGGGCAAGGGCATAGGCACCTACCTGCTGGACCTGCTCATCGAGGTCGGGAAGAAGAGGAACATCAAGACGTTCACCGCCGAGGTCCTCTCGAGCAACGCGGGGATGCTCAACCTCTTCTACCGCACCGGCCTGGACGTGGACGCCAAGCTCGAGGACGACGTCTACGTGGTCTCCTTCGACCTGGTGAAGAACGAGGAGTGAGCCCCGGGGCTCACTTCCTCCCCTTCACGAGGGCGCCGATGACGTTGGGGTCCACCAGGGCGGACGTGTCCAGGTCCTTGCCGTCGCCGCCGCCGGCGATCTTCCTCAGTATCCTGCGGACAATCTTGCCGCTGCGGGTCTTCGGCAGCTCGTCGACCACCTGTATGGTCTTGGGGGTGGCTATGGGGCCGACCTCCTTCCTGACGTGGGTGATCAATTCCTTGACGAGTTCCTCGGATTCCTCGAACCCCTGCTTCAGGGTGACGAAGGTGTAGATGGCCTCACCCTTGATCTCGTCGGGTATCGGCACGACCGCGGCCTCCGCGACGGACTTGTGGGATATCAGGGCGGCCTCGACCTCGGCGGCGCCGATCCTGTGGCCGGCGACGCTGATCACGTCGTCCACGCGGCCCGTGATCCAGATGTCCCCGTCCTCGTCCATCCTGGCGCCGTCCCCGGTGAAGTAGTAGCCGGGGTAGACCTCCCAATAGGTCTGGCGATACATCTGGTGGTCGTTCCACACGGTCCTGGCGCAGGAGGGCCAGGGCTTCTTGAGGACGAGCCTGCCCTGCTCGCCCGTCTTGGTTGGGCTGCCGTCCTCGTTGATGAGCGTGGGCTCGATGCCGAAGAAGGGCTTCATCGCCGAACCCGGCTTCTGCGGGTAGGCGCCGGGCAGGGGCAGGATTATGTGGCTGCCGGTCTCGGTCTGCCAATAGGTGTCGGATATGGGGCACCTGCCGCCGCCGACCACCTCGTAGTACCATCTCCAGACGTCCGGGTCGATGGGCTCGCCCACGGACCCCAGGACCTTCAGGGAGGTGAGGTCGTGCTTGAGGATCCACTCGTCGCCGGTCTTCCTCATCATCCTTATGGCGGTGGGCGCCGTGTAGAATACGTCGACCTTCCACTTCTCGACGATTTCCCACATCCTGCCGTTGTCCGGGTAGTTGGGGACGCCCTCGAACATCAGCGTCGTCGCGCCTTCGGCGAGGGGGCCGTAGAGGATGTAGGAGTGGCCCGTGATCCAGCCTATGTCGGCGGTGCACCAGTATATGTCGCCGGGCCTGTAGTCGAAGGCGTGCCTGAACGTGAGCATGGCGCCGAGGAGGTATCCGGCCTGGGTATGGACGACGCCCTTCGGCTTGCCGGTGGACCCGGAGGTGTAGAGCAGGAAAAGCGTGTCCTCGGCGTCCATCTCCTCGCAGGGGCAGACGGGGGAGGCCTTGGCCATCTCGTCGTCCCACCAGACGTCCCTGTCCTCCTCCATGACTATGTCGGTGCCGGTGCGCTTGACGACTATGACGGTCTCGACGTCGGTTTCCCTCTCGAGCATCTCGTTGACCTTGCCCTTGATGTCGATGTGCCTGCCGCCGCGGAAACCGCCGTCGGAGGTCACGAGGACCCTCGCCCCGCAGTCGACGACCCTGTTGTACAGGGAATCGGTGCTGAAACCGGAGAACACGACGCTGTGGATGGCGCCGATCCTGGCGCAGGCCAGCAGGCATATCGCCAGCTCGGGGATCATGGGCAGGTAGACGGCGACCCTGTCGCCCCTCTTGACGCCCTTGGACTTGAGCACGTTCGCGAACCTCTGCACCTCGTAAAGGAGCTGGGCGTAGGTGTACGTCCTGCTCTGGTCGGGCTCGTCCGCCTCGAAGATCAACGCGGCGGTGTTCTTCAGCCCGTTCTTAACGTGGCGGTCCAGGCAGTTGTAGGAGACGTTGAGCTTGCCGCCCTTGAACCAGGTGAAGCGGCATTCCTTCTTGTCCCAGTGGAAGACCTTGTCCCAACCCTTCGAGTACCAGTCGAGTTCGTCGGCGAGTTCCCCCCAGAATCCCTCTGGGTCCTTGATCGACCGGTCGTAGGCCTTCTTGTACTTCTCGTAGCTGTCTATGTGGGCTCTCTTGAGGTACTCCGCCGACGGCGGGTACTCGGTCTTAGGTTGCTTTGCCATGCGTACAACTCCAATCCTAGGGGCTCTGGCCGCCCATTCTTTTTCCCCAATGAATGCAAAGATATATTAATCCTACGTGGCAACACAATGTATTCTACGTATTTCGTAATATAAACGGGGAATAATTACGATAATCGTTGAAAAAATATTTTTTATGCAGAATCCGTGCAGATTTTTACGCGATTGGCAAAAACGTCACATGAAATAGAACCCGCACCCCTGCTCCATGGAGACCCTGGCAACCTCCCCGAGGCGCTCCAGGGGGCCGGAGTACCTCCGGACCATCATCTTGCCCTCGGACGGGAGGACCTCCCGCAGCAGGGCCACCTCCTTGGCGAGGGCTTCGGCGTCAGCGGGCGTGAATTCCTTCTTGGAGGCGGCGGCCTCGGGCACGGAGGCTATGATGGGACAGCCGTGTTTCTCCGCTATGCCGGGCAAAAGGCTGTCGTCCGGGCCGAAGTTGCCGATACAACCCCTCCCCTTGTCCCAGGACAGGGGGCAGGACAGGCACGCCTCCCTCAATTCTTCGAAGGAGAGGAGTTCCCAGGCGGTGACGGCCGAGGCTCTGCCCGCCCTGTCGACAATCCCCTCCACCTCTTCCCGCGGCATGCCGACGACGTCGATCCAACCGTTTAGGACCTTTTCCGCCAGGGGCGTCAGCGTTTCGATGTCGCCCTCGTCCCTAAGCAGGGAGATGTGCACCTCGAAGGAGTCTTCGGGTATTCGGTTTCTCTTTGCGAACCCGGCCCAGTCGCCGACGGCGGCCTTGGCCCTGTCCAGGGGGACGATGAGGTCGGAATCCGCCCTTTCCGGGTAGTCGGCGGGGTTGTCCACGAGGACCTTCCTGTAATCAGATTTCATTTCCCTGCAGGCCGCGCCGGGCGCGTCCATCTCACAAACCGCCATCGTAATCGCCAATCGATCTCCTCCGACCGGGGTTAGGCGGGCGGCCCCTTAATACTGTTGCCCCGGGGCGGGGCCATGGGGACCGGGCCATTTATTCGGCGGGTTCCCCGTCTTCCTCGACCTCTATTATTTCGACCTCGTCGTCCCCGACAGTTTCGGCGGGCCCCTCGGTTTCCGAGGCCTTGGCCTTTTTCGCCTTTTTCTCGTCCTTCTCGTCCAACCACTTCAGGTAATCCTTCCTGTGGGCGGCGAACTCCGCGAAGGTCAGGAAACCCTTCGCCACGGAAATCATCACGGCGATGTACATTATGGCGGTGACGTTCAGCGTCAGCCTGACGGCGTCGATGGAGACGCCCCCGGAGCCGCCGAGGCCGCCCACGTCGGTGGTCACCGCGCCGCCGTGGACGAATATCAGGAGCACCAGGGCGAGGTAGAAGCCGAAGAACAGCCCGAACGGGATCCTGGCGTAGCTGCCTTTTGGATAGAGCCCCATGGGTATGGACACCAGCACCAGCGGCCCCGCCAGGCTGATGAACCTCCTGGTATAGTACCAATATTCCTCGATCAGCGACTCGACCTGTTCCGCCTCCATGAACGAGGTGCCCGACCTTATCGAGGCCTCGATGATGCCCACGATGAGGGCGCAGAGGCAAAGGGGCACGATTATGAAGCTGGCGATGGCGCCCACCATGCCCAGGACCGCGCCGCCCGGGTCGGCCTTCTTCAGGGAGAATTCGCTCCCGGAGCCGCTCATAGGACACCCCCGAGTGAAGGTATGTCCCCCAGCGGTATCCCGTCCGGGTATTCGGCCAGGTACGCGGACAGGATTTCCGCCAGTTCGGCCTTCTGTTCCTCCGTCACAGTAATCGGGTCGTGGCCGGTGACCACGATTTCCTCGGAACCCAGGATATCGCCGATTATGCCCGTCCCGGCGGAGACGCCGTCGAGGGATATGGAGTTGCCGTTCTTGACGAGGGTGATGGTGGTGTCCCCGAATTTGGCCTCGATGGGGACGCCGTCCTCCATGGGTATGGTGATGCCGCCGAGCTCCTCGACGTCGACAGTCACGTCTATGTCGAAGCTTTGGTAGTCCTTCCCGTCGGCCGTGGGGACCATGCCCGCCTCTATGGCGACGCCGGACTCGTTGGACACGTCTATCAGCATGTCCACCTCGACGCCCAGGCCGGTCAGCCTGTCGAGGTAGACCCCGCCGACGGACACCGTGGCGGGAATGGTCAATTTGCCGGAATCGTGGTTGGCCACGGCGACCATCATCACCGTGGGCAGGAAAATCTCCTCGTTTATGACGACCTTGGCGCTGCCGCCCTTCGGCACGTCGAAGGCCTCCCCGTCATAAACCGTCATCCTCGCCCCGCCCGGTTTACCCAGCGTAATCCTCAGGTAGGCGTCGTTGATGTCGTAGGGCAGGGAGGACCTCACGGTGTAGTCCCCGCGGATGACCATGTTGACGCCCTCGATTTCCATCTGCAGGCCGGAGCCCGCCTCGGTCTCGTCTATCGCCAGGCCGCCGGACAGGAGGGGCAGGACCGAGGTCAGCACCACGAGCCCCAAGGCGACGGAGGCCGCCGCTATGGCGAGCTTCGGCACGGTGTACGAGAGCTTCATATCGCACCCCCATCGCAGCCTTAGGTTAATTAGCGTTTCCGTACCGTGGGACCCGCCCCAGTATTTATAAGGCGTTTACCATTGGGAAATTTAGGCAAATGTCCGGAATCAGGATAAGGAAGAGGAAGAGGTTGAGGCAAAGGGATGTAAAATCCCTCAGGGAGGAACTCGAGGCCGCCGTGGGGAACCCGGTGTTCGGCGACGACGACAACGTCGACGTGGCCGAGGCCGGCGACCTGGGTCTGATAATCGTCGACAACGAGATCGTGGGTCTGGTCCACGGAGACAAACCCTTCCTGTCGATCAAGGGCGTGATGAAGTATGGCGCGTCGAAAAGGCACGTCACCGTCGACATGGGCGCGGTGCCCTTCGTGACCAACGGCGCCGACATCATGGGCCCGGGCATAGTCGACTGCGACCCCTCCATCGAGGAGGGGGACCTGGTTTGGATCAGGGACGAGAACCACGCCGTGGCCCTTGCCATCGGCGTCGCCCTCAGGCCCGCCGCCGAAATCGCCCTTAAAAAAGGCGGCAAGGCCGTGGCGAGCCTGCACAACGTGGGCGACAGACTCTGGAAGGTGGACGATTGAGGTCCCGCGCGAAGCGGGAGGCGTCACCGGACCCGGTGTTCGTGGACCTGGCGGGTCTGGAACTTTCGCCGAAGGAGAGGACGGGCGCCCGGGTAAGGATACTCGAGGCAATCGAGAATTCCGACGCCGAGAGGGCGGAGAACTACGTTTCCAAAGGGTATCTGGTGTTGATAGACGTCTCGAAGGCGGAATCCAAAAACGCCCTGTCCAGGGTGATGAGGGCCGCTGCCAAATCCATAGACTGCTCCTATTACGCCGTGACCGAGGACCTTTTCCTGATGGCGCCGCAGAACTGCAAGGTCGAGAAGGTCAGGGTCAGGAGGAAGAAGGATGGGTAAGCGCCGCACCATCCACGACCCGATCCACGGCGGGATAACCCTCGACGGGGTGTTCCTGGAACTGATGGACAGGCACGAGATGCAGAGGTTGCGTTCCATCAGGCAACTCGGGATGGGCAGCTACGTCTTCCCCGGGGCGAACCACACGCGTTTCGAGCACAGCCTCGGCGTATACCATCTATCCAAAAGGATGGCCCACGCGCTCGGTCTCGACGAAACGGACACGACGGAGGTGGCCGCCGCCGCCCTGCTGCACGACGTGTGCCATCCGCCGTTCTCCCATACGACGGAGGATCTGTTGGAGGGGGTCCTGGGCTCGGACCACATGGAGTCGGCCGTCAAGCTGATCAACGGCGAGATAGAGCACTGCAGGGAAAGGGACATGGACATCCTCGGGGACGTCCCGCCCATCTCCAAGGTCCTCTCGGACGCGGGAATCTCCCCGGAGAGGGTCTGCGAGCTCATCGCGCTGCCAAAATCCAGGAGGGACGGCCAGGGCAGCATCCTGGACGTTGGCGCGGACAGGCAGGCGTTCTTCAAAACCAAGGACTACGCCCACCAGATAATACACGGGCCGGTAGACGCGGACCAGATGGATTACCTGATGAGGGACGCCCATTACACCGGAGTCACGTTGGGCGCCGTGGACATCGAGAGGCTGATGAGCCAGATGTGCGTCGGCAACAACAGGCTCGTGCTGAGGAAGGGCGGCATATACGCCGCCGAGGGGCTGATGGTGTCGAGAGCCCTGATGTATTCCTCCGTCTACTACCACAAGACCGTCAGGATCGCGGAGCTGATGCTGACGAAGGCGGCCAACATGTCCGGCCTGGATTTCTCGGACATACACCTGATGGACGACTGCGAGTTCATGGCCAGGCTGGTGCGTTGCGAAAGCCCCGCCGCCTCGAGGCTCGTCAGGTCGCTGATGCACCGGAGATTCTACAAGAACGCGTACGTCCGATATTCCGTGGACATGGACGAGAACGAGCTCGCCCAATTCGTCAAGTACTCGGACAAGGCGAACAAGGCCGCCCTCGAGGCGGAAATCGCCGCCCGCGCCGGCGTGGAGGAGCACGCGGTCGTCGTGGACATCCCGTCCAAGGGCGCTTTGCTTTCCGCCGCCCGCGTGGGGAAGACCGACGTATCCATAATCGACGACGACGGCAGGATAAAATCGATTACCCGGTACTCGCCGTTGGCGAAGTCCCTGCAGAACAGGGACGTCTTCGACTGGGTCATCTCCGTTTCCGCCGAGGCGAGGCATCGGGCGGAGGTGGCCGAGGCCGCCGCGAAGGTCTTAGCCCTTGACGACGCCGATGGGGGTTAATCTCGCCACCTTGCCTGTGAGCCCGGCGCCGACGACCACGTCCACCACCGTTTCCAGGTCCTTGTAGGCGGACGGGGCCTCCTCGACGAGGCTGGCGTCGGAACCGCTCCTGAGGACTATGGACCTGTCCCGCATCTCCCTCTTCACGTCGCCGGCGCGGATGGTCCTGACGGCCTGTTTCCTGGACATCTCCCTGCCCGCGCCGTGGCACGAGGAACCGAAGCTTTGGGTCATCGCGCCTTCGGCGCCGACGAGCACGTACGTGCCGGTGGACATGTCCCCGGGCACGATGACGGGCTGGCCCACGTCCCTGTAGGCCATGGGCAGTTCCGGCCTGCCCGGGGCGAAGGCCCTCGTGGCCCCCTTCCTGTGCACGAGCACGTCGCCGGAGCCCCCCTCCCACGCGTGGCGCTCCTTCTTGGCGATGTTGTGGGCCACGTCGTACACCATCTCGATGCCGAGGCTTTCCGCGGAATCGGAGAACACCTTCTCGAAGGATTCCCTGACCCAGTGCGTGATCATCTGCCTGTTCGCCCAGGCGTAGTTCGCCCCGCAGGACATGGCCGAGAAGTACCTCGCGCCTATGTCCGACGACAGGGGCGCGCACGCCAATTGGGGGTCGGGCAACCTGACGTCGTTGTCGCGGACGTACTTTCCCATGTCCGCCAGGTAATCCGTCGCGATTTGGTGGCCGCAACCCCTGGAGCCGCAGTGCACGGTCACGGTGACCATGCCCTCGGACAGACCGAAGGCTTTGGCGGCCCCCTCGTCGAAGACCTCGTCGACGACGTCCACCTCGAGGAAGTGGTTGCCGGAACCGAGGGAGCCGAGCTGGGGGATGCCCCTTTTCTTGGCCCTGTCGCTCACGTGGGTCGGGTCGGCGCCCTCCATCCTTCCGCCCTCCTCGGTGCGTTCCAGGTCCCTGTCCCAGCCGTAGCCGTTCCTGACCGCCCACTCGGACCCGTATTCCAGGACCTTGGAGAGTTCCTCGTCGTTCAGTTTCTTCAGCCCCTTGGACCCAAGGCCCGACGGGACGTTGAGATACAGGGCGTCCATGAGCGCGTCCAGGTGCTTGGACACGTCCTCCCGTCTAAGGTCGGTTCTGATCAGTCTGACGCCGCAGTTTATGTCGAAGCCTATGCCGCCTGGGGATATGTAGCCGTGGTCGGCGTCCACGGCGGCGACTCCGCCAATCGGGAACCCGTAGCCCCAGTGTATGTCAGGCATCGCGAGGGAATCGCCGACGATGCCCGGCAGGCACGCGACGTTGGCCGCCTGCAGGGGCGCGTTGTCCGACGCGATGGAGGGCAGCATGCCCTCGGAGGCGAAGACGACGGCGTCCGTCCTCATGCATTCAACGGTCCCCTTGGGGATTCTCCACCTGTGGTCGTCAACCCGCTCGAACGCCTTTTCCCATTTCACGTCGGAACCTCCTTACGCCGCTCCCATGGCAAGTGAGCGTATAAACCGATCCCAAAGGGTGTTGGAGGGGCCGGGACCGGGATTTGAACCCGAGTCGGGGGATCCACAATCCCCTAGGATAACCAACTACCCCATCCCAGCCATCAACGGGCCGACCATATGCTATCCGTAAATAAAGTTTGTCTTGGTCCAAAGGGGGATGGGGATGGCGCCGAGAGGGAGATTCGAACTCCCGAGGAGAAGTCTCCACGAGCTTTCCAGGCTCGCGCCTTACCGGGCTGGGCTATCTCGGCTTTAGGACACGCAATTGCTCCTCGGATTAATATGTTTCTAAATCGAAACCGCGGTGTTTTGGAAACGGGGGGATAAAAACCCGAAGAGAACGACGTCGGGGAAGCGGCATGTATAAACACGCCTTGTTTTTCATTACTGCATATTCATAATTCGTTTTCGAAAATACTGCATATAAATAACCTAAAATATATGCAGTAAGATATATTTCATGGGCAGTGAAAA
>JAAYNL010000011.1 GCA_012520845.1 Thermoplasmatales archaeon
AAAAAACTAAATATTTGAAAAACAAGGAAAAACGAGCGCTGATCCGTCGGGAACGGCGTGGGGGAACGGGGGAAACTGCTTCAAAACGGCCCTGGCGGGATCATCTGCCATTTACCGAACAGAGTAGCCGACGACAGGGTGTGCGAATATTCCTAAACCGTGTTCTGAAATATCGATCTGCGAAACACAGGCCTAGAAACATAGAGTTTCTTTTCACATAATGGATAAAATGGATGCGGTATTCGATGCCGCAGGCGCATTCCTTGCCATTCATAATCGAAAAACCACCCGATTGAAAGATTCGCAACGCGTCTGTTTATGGATTCGCAACATAAATAATCCAATAATGGTAAAAAAATACCATTTTATTTCTAATTGGTAAAAAAATACCATTTTCAAAACATTTATAAAAAAAGAACACCTCCCACATATCGTGGAATTCATCGGGAGAAAAAAGGAGCTGTCAATGCTGGAAGGGCTGTACGCCAGGGACGGCCCCTCGACGGCGTTGGTGTACGGCCGCAGACGCATCGGGAAAACCTTCCTTCTCGAACGTTTCTGCGAAGGGAAAAGGCATCTGTTCATACGCCCGGTTTTGGCTTCCGAGAGAATAAACCTCGAATACCTTTCCGAGGCCGTTTCCGAGCACGTGGGCTCCGAAATGGGGCCGTACGCAAACTACCGCAAATTCCTCAGCGACCTCGGCGAGATTTGCCGCGATGAGAAAACCGTCGTCGTGATCGACGAATTCCCATACCTGACGGGCGGTTGCCCCGAACTGTCTTCGTATCTGCAGCATTTCATCGACGGCACGCTCCGGCGCACCGAATCGATGCTGATTCTATGCGGGTCGTCGATATCGGCGATGAGATCCGAATTCGCCGATTCGGGCACCCCGCTGTTCGGACGGTTCGACAGGACGATAGAACTAACCCAGATGCCTCTCGGCGAATGCAGGCTGTTCCACCCGAACATGTCGGAAATCGATTGCCTCCGCCTGTACATGACCGTGGGCGGCGTGCCCAAATACCACGCCGAGATCCGGCAGGACACCTACGAGGACGCCCTGATGGAGAATTACCTGGGAGGCGGATGGATGGCCGACGAGGCGGGCTTCCTGCTGGCGTCCGAATTCGGAAATCCCCGCAGGCATGCCGACGTCGTTTCCGCCGTGTCCGGGGGAGCCGTCAGGCTCAAGGAGATTTCCGAAAGGGTCGGGATGGACCCGAGCAATTGCCAAAGGGTGATACATGACCTGCTCGGGATCGGCATCCTCGGGACCGTCAACCCCATGATGGATGCCCCGAAAAGGCCGACGTATTTCATAAAGGACCATATGTTCGCCTTCGACCAGGACATACTCAAACGCAGGAGGACGTTGGTTTCGTCCATGGATGGCGGCGGCGCGGTCAGGGCGTTGGACCATCACCTGAGGACCTATTTCGGCCACAGGTTCGAATTGGTGTGCATGGACCATCTGTCGAGGAGCAGGAACGTGCTCGAAATAGGCAAATGGTGGCGAGGCGGCGCGGACGGCCACGCCGAGATCGACATCGTCGCAACCGTGCTTGAGGACGGGCTGAAGTACGACGTCTTCGGCGAATGCAAATTCAGGGAAACCCCCGTCGGGTTCGCGGAATTGGACGAGTTGGATATGAAGACCCAGAGGTTCTCCAAAAACGCGAACGTGCGTCTTATGCTGTTTTCCGCATCCGGCTTCAAAGACCACCTCCGGGGCATCGCCGACGACGCCGGGGTTAAACTCGTCGGGCTCGACGAGTTGTTCGGCAGGAAGGCGCCGGACGGCCTGCGCTGAGGCCCTTGGAGCATCACTCGGACGCTTCTTCCCCGTTTCCTTCCCCGGTCCCGCCCTCTTCCTTCCTCTTGGTGACCCAGTTCTCGACGAAGTCGATGGAGTCCACGTCCAGGATTTCCCTGACGTGGCCGACGATGCGGAACTTGGCCATGAGCCAGGCCTCGTTGAACTTGGCCATGTCCGAAATCGTGACGATGGCCTTGTCCTCGGTGACCTCGAAGCCGAAGCCCTCGGAGGTCCCGAACGAGGACTCGACGATTGCCCTGAGCTTCTCGTCGTCGCCCTTGATGATTTCCGTGGCGGTCATGACGTACCTCAGGTCCTTGCCCGCGAGGGGGTTGTTGAAGTCCACCTTCACCCTGCCGGCGGCGACGGAGACGACGGTGCCGCGGCGGTTGCCCAGGGTGACCTCGAGGCCGGGGTAGGGGTTGATTTCCATCTTGTGGAACTCCCTGGCGGGGTGCACCTCGACGAGTTTCGGGTCCCTCTCGCCGGGGCCCTCCTCCTTGGGGACCTCGACGGTGAACTCCTTGCCGACCTCGGCGCCGTCGAGGGCCGCCTCGATGGCGGGGTACAGCCCGCCGGAGCCGACCACGTATGGCATGGGGGCGTAGACGTAGCCCTCGTTGTGGAAGCCGGCCCCCTTGGCCTTTTCCTCGTCGGTCGTGTCGTAAAGCACGTCGCCCTCGGCGATGTACGCGTCGTATTTTATGCGGACGATGTCGCCCTTCTTGATTTTCCCTTTCGCCATTTCAACACCTTTCGGTAAACGGTCCTATGCCCGTCCAATAACGGCGCGTTATTAAAGGTTGCCCATCGCCGCCCGCCGCGGGGCCCCGGGCGGCTCAATAGTCCAGCAGCCTGCCGTAATCGTTCCAGTTGCCGTACGTCTTCCCCTTCCTGGTCTCCTCCACCAGCCGGCGCAGCACCCTCCCGTAGGATCCGGGATGACGGCGCCGGTAGGACTCGAGGTTGGATGCCCTGACCCTTTGGTAGAGTGGATGGAACGACGAAAACGTCTCCCAGACCCCCTCCTCCCTCAATACCCTCTCGGTTTCACCGTCGACGGCGAATTCCCCGTGGAAGTGCGGCGGGAGGACCGCCCTCCCGGCGTCCGTCATGAGGCCGAGCTTCTCGAGCCTCCTGACGCGCTCCATGTTGAGCTCGGTCCAGTTGCCCCCGTCCCTCCGCGGCGAGAAGCGCTGCATCGGCCTCCCGCCGATCCTCCTTATGGTGCTGTCGATCCACCCGAAGCAGAGCGCCTCCTCGACGGCGTCCACGTACCAGAACCGCCCGTCGTCGGCGGGGCGGCCCCGCGCCACGTGCACGTAGCATTCCCGTTCCGTCCGCGAGTTGCGCTCCAGCCATTCCCTGAATTCCCGCCTCGACGTGACGTCGAGGACGTTTTCGCGGGCCATGGCCGCCCCATGCGCCCACGGCGTGATAAACGGCTCGGGCGGGAAAACAATAATAAGGCGTCCCGCGTTGGAAGCGGTACGCCACTTTTGCATAGCCCGGTAGTGCGGTTGACTTGTAATCAACAGGTCGGGGGTTCGAATCCCTCAAGTGGCTCCATCCCATCCCATTCGCTTCGTTTACAATTTTCATGAGGGAACTATAACAGTGTTTTACAATTTTCATGAGCGAACATGACGGAGGGCGCGAATCGCCGGATATGGATCGCCGTCAATCCCAGCTCCTCACTATCATGTAGTAGGCCACGGCGAAGAACACCAAAGCGTAAACGACGGTCACCAGGAAGGAGGCCCACGGGAAAGCCCATCCGAGGGCGGCGGCCCTAATGCAGGCGGTGGAATGGGTCAGGGGCAGCGCCTGTATCGCCGCCTGCGCCACGGCGGGGTACGCCGAGACCGAGAACATCGTTCCGCACAGGAAGGTCATCGGCATTATCACGAGGCTGTTGAACACGGAAAGGTCGGTGATGGCCCTGGCGAGCATCCCCGCCGTGACGCCGAGGAAGGCGAAGGCGAGGCAGGACACGGCCACCGACGCGATGAGCATCGGCGTTATGCGGAGCTCAGGGGCGATCGCCCAGCCCAGGGTAAGCAGCACGGCGGCGCCCAGCATGCCCCGGACGAAGCCCGCGGTAGATTTCCCCAGGACGATCGCCGGGGTCGAGATCGGGCACAGGGAAATCATGTCGAAGCTCGTGTGGAAAAGCCTCTGACCGAGTATCTTGCTGGCGGTGTTGGAGAAACAGGACGTCACGGTGGAAAGGGCGACGACCCCGGGTATGACGAACGCCGCGTACGTGACGCCCTCTATTTTGCCGACTACGCTTCCGATGCCGAAGGTGAACGTGAACAGGTAAAGGAGGGGCATCACGAGCAGCGAGAGCATTACGGTGAGGATGTTCCTCCTCAGGTGGCGCAGGTCGGCCCAGGCGACCCTCAGGGCGTCGCCTATGATGTTCACGGTCACAGGACCACCTTCGACATGTCCCATTGGACCTCCCTGCCCGTGCATTCCAGGAACGCGTCCTCCAACGTGGTCCTCCTCACCCTCGGCAAGGTCCCCTGCCCGAGGTCGGCCGCGAAGGCCCTTGCCGACTCCCTGTCGGGGAAGAACCTGAACTTCCGGAGGAGATCCTCGTCGTCGTATTCCACCGTTATTTTGCCGATGCCCTCGCAGAGCTCGGTGGGGGTGCCCAGCCTCCTGATTTTCCCGCCGTCGATGATGGCGACCCTGTCGCAGAGCTCCTCCGCCTCCTCGATGTAATGGGTGGTGAGGAATATCGTGGTACCGTTCTTGTTCAGCAGCCGAAGCAGGTTCCACAGGGCATGCCTCGACTGGGAATCCAACCCCGCGGTGGGCTCGTCCAGGAACAGGAGCGAGGGTTTGTGCATGAGGGTGCACACGATCATCACCTTCCGCCTCCAGCCGCCGGAAAGCTCTATTATGTTGCGGTCCAGGAACGGGGTGAGCCCAACCGCCCCGGACAGCTCCTCAAGCCTGGGGGCGATCTCCTTCCGGGGGACCTTCTGGAGCAGGGCATGGTAGATTATGTTGTCCCGGGCGGTGATGTCCCTGTCGAGGCTGTTCTGCTGGTGCACCACCCCTATGCGGGCCCTGATTTCGTGGAGGTTCTCCCGGACGTCCATGCCGTCGATCCGGATATTGCCGGAGGTCGGCCTGGAAATCGTCGTCAGCATCCTGATGGTGGTCGTTTTCCCGGCGCCGTTCGGGCCGAGGAAACCGTAGATCTCGCCTCTGCGGACGTTGACGTCGATGCCGTCCACGGCGGTGAAGTCGCCGAACCTCTTGACCAGGGACTCCGCCCTGATGATGTCCCCCACGTGCATGCGCCCCGGGGTTTACCATTCCCTTCCGAGGGAATAAAGCATCGCGTTGCAGATGGCGGCGGCGATGTTGCTCCCACCCTTCCTGCCCCTGGCGACGATGTATGGGACACCGGCCTCCATGATGCGCTCCTTGGACTCGACCACGTTGACGAACCCGACCGGGACGCCGACGACCAGGGCGGGCCTGACCTTCCCCGCCTTTATCATGTCGCAGAGGGAGAACAGCGCGGTGGGGGCGTTGCCTACGACGAATATCGCCCCGTCGCCGAATTCCCTGGCGCCCTTTTCCATGGCGACGGTGGACCTCGTGCATCCGCGGGCCTTGGCCTCCCTTACGACGTCCTCGTCGCTTATGAAGCAATGGACGGAACCGCCGTGCTTCCCCAGGTGGTTCCTGTTTATCCCGGAGGCGGCCATCTTTGTGTCCGTGACGATCGGGGCGCCGTTCCTCAATGCCTCCATGCCTATCCCGACGGCACCCTCGGAGAACGCGAGGTTGTCCGCGTAGTCGAAGTCCGCGGAGGTGTGGATGCATCTTTTCACCACGGAGAACTCCGGTTCGGGCCAGGTCCTGCCGCCGAGCTCGGCGGTGATGATGGCCATACTTTTTTCCTCAATCTCGTGAGGCCTGACGACGTCTAATTTCATATTATCAACCTATATCCTGGAACGGGTTTTGGTCCAATCTGAGCTGGACCATGGGTCCAATCGCGCATTGGATATTAAAACGAAACGCGTCCGCCGCGTCGGCCTGACGGAACCCCGTTTGTTCGGGCTCGCACCAATGTCGGGCATCAGCCCGTTTTGCGCATCAGCCAATCAATCACGTTCGCGGCCCTTATCCCCCCGGGCGGCGTGGGAAATACCCTGTCCATCGTCAAAACGGTTTTGGGATAGTTGTCCGGAACCTTTTCCAGCGATGCGACCTCCCTATGAAACGTGGATGCCCCCTCGACCGTCTTAGCCACCTGGTAATATTCCATTGCGTCGCCCTTCGAGGCGACAAAATCGATTTCCCGGCCATAATGGCTGCCGGACTTCACGTCATAGCCGCGGCGGAGAAGCTCTAGGAAAACGACGTTCTCCAATACCCGGCCCACGTCCCCCATCCCACCGCCCAGGATGGCGTTGCGCATCCCGGTATCCGCTGCATAATACTTCTCGGTCGTCTTCAGAAGCTTCTTACCAAGCACGTCGTAACGATATGACTTGTAAACCAGGAAGGCGTCCTCGAGGGCGCGCAGATACCTCTGGACCGTGGCGGGGCTCACGGACAGTTCCTTTGCGATGTTTGCGGCGCTCGTGACATTTCCCACATTGGACATGAGGAATGCGGCGATACCGTCCAAAATCCCCATGTTGGACAACCCGAGGCAGGTGGACACGTCCTTTCGAAGCACCGTGGAATATATGCCTTTCAAAAAATCGTCGGTGCGCACTCCATCGTCCGGATCCACCATCGGCAAGGCCCCTTTGGCCATGTAATCCATGAACCTTTTGTCGATCGGGTTCAACGGGTCGGCCGGGTGCAACACAAGGTATTCGGGAAAGGATAGCGGCAGCATGTTCATCTCCACGTACCTTCCGGACAGGTATGTGGAAAGTTCGGAAGACAGCATGTAGGCGTTGGACCCGGTGACATAAACGTCGGCGTCGTAGTCCACGGAAAGGGAATTCATGGTGCGTTCCCAAGAGTCGACCCTATGCACCTCGTCAAGGAAAACGTATGCTCTCCTGTTTGGGTCGATCATGCCGTCGAGAAGTCCGTTCAGTTCCCTGTAATCCCCGATGCCGTCCATCTCTTTCGATTCGAAATTGAGAAAAAGAATGTCGTCACCATGGCCTTTTTTCCTGAGCCTGTCCATAAACTGCATCAAAAGGGTGGATTTCCCGCACCGCCTCATCCCGGTCACGATTTTGATTACATCGGTCCTGTCTTTCCAACCCCAGAGATAATCCAGATAGTCATTCCTCAGGACCAGTTTCCGTTCCATGCACATGTTAGCGTCCATCAATTATTAAAATATTGCAATCTATTGCAACATTTTCATTTCTATCGAATGGTTTTAAAATTCGATTCAATATTTTCAATGCCTTGCAACGAACCGCCTCGTTTTGAAATGCCTGGGAAACGTGCCGTCAATCGCGCCGGGTGCCCAGCCCCCCGTCGTCCACGATGGCCCTGTAGAACATCCCTATGGCTTCCGACGGCGTGATCCCCTGCTCCCTCAGGATGCCTTCCGCCCTCGCCTTCACCAGCGGGTCGACCCGGGCGACGATCTGGGTCCCGCCGGCGGAGCCGCACACGGCCTCGTCGTGCAGGGCCATGACGTATTCGTTGAACATCTTGCCCTCGCCCTTCGCCAGCGCCCTTATCAGGCCGGCGGCGCCGGAGCCGTATTGGGAGGATTTCTTTTCCATGGCCGTCAGAAAGGGGAAGCCGAGGTCCGTTGCCACCGCCTTCAACACGGATTTCCTGGACCCCATGTCCGCAGGCCTCAGCTCCGACGGGTCCAGCTTCCCGATTTCGGACAAGACGGCGGCGTCGAGGTACGGGTAGACGATCTCCTTGCCGAAGTGCTCTGCGATCCTTCTCTCGCACGGCAGGGAGATATTCGTCAGCCTTTCCACGCCGGCGCGCGCGAGCGCCTCGTATTCGCCGTCCGGGGCGCCGACGTACTTCGCGCATCCCATGAAATGCTCGTCCGCCCCCTGCCCCGACAGCACGACGCCTTCCCCGCACGCGCCGCAGACGCGGAACAGCGGCAGCTCGTACGAGATGGTGAACGGGTCGGAAACACCCGTGGCGGCCACCATCGCCTTGATGTCCGCCCCGATGCCCTCTTTGGTCAAAGGGACGTGTACCCATGGAAGACCCAGCGTGCCGGAAAGCTCCCTTGCCTTCGCCACGTCGTACGACGCGTCGCCGCCGCAGGTGTAAAGGGTTACCGACTTGGCATGGCCCTTGGCGATCGCCGCGACGAGCCCGGAATCCAACCCGCCGGAGAACGCCACCGCGACGTCCGTCCCCTCGCATCCCGCCCTCACGGCGGACACGAGGGCATCGCCCAGACCGGGGTATCTTGCCATGCCGCGCTCAGGGTTTCTCGACGACGGTTTCCTCGGCGCTCTTGATCGCCTTGGTCAGCACGCCGTAGGCGTCGATCATATCGCCCTCGTCCACGATGAAAATGGTGTCGGTGTGGCAGCTGATCGTCTCCTCGATGTTGATGCCGGCGTTGGACAGGCTCGTTATCAGGAAGGCTATGACGCCGCTGGTGTCCACGATGCGCTCGGGGCTCTTCACCGCTATCTCGACCAGGCCCTCCCTGATCTTGATGACGTTGAAACGGCCAACGGTGTCGACGATGCGCCCCTTCAGGGATTCGTCGGCGATGATGGTGACGGCGGAGGCGGACTGCACGATCTGCATGATCGAGTTGTCGGTCCACAGGTCCTTGAAGAGGTTGTCCATCTTGTGCAGCACGGTCCAGTCGTTCTTGGCGGTGACGATGCAGGTCTTGGTCCTCATCTCCAGGCGGCTGTCCTTGAGGATGCTCAGGATGCTCAGCTCGTGCTCCGACGTGGTGCCGAGCTTGCCGGCGTAGCGCCTGCAGGCCATCATCACGGCCTCCTCGTTGTCCAGGCCAAGGTCCTTCATGATGAGCCTGGCCAGGGACGAGTAGTTGATGAGCCCCTTCGAAACGCAGTCCCTGATGCACGGGTGGGCGTCGATGTACGCCCGGGCCTTTTCCGCGATGCTCTCCCCAACGGCCTTCCTTGCCATGGACGGTGGATTGCGGAATGGGTATTTCAAAACTGTGAGGTTAACAAAGAAGGGGGAAAAGGTTTAGCCCCGGGCAAAAAGTCAAGCCCTGGACAGGAACTCCCTCAGCAGGTCGTTCAGGATCGTGGTCTCCTCGTCGCCGATAATCAGCGGCGGGATGAGGCGGACCACGTTGCCCTGGCACACGTTGACCAGCACCCTGTTTTTGAGGCAGTAGGCCTGGAACTCCTTCGCCAGGTCCATCTCGATGCCGACGATGAGCCCGAGGCCGCGCACCTCCTTCGTCTTGCCCACGCCGATCTCCCTGAGCTGCCCTATCCATTTCGAGCCGGTCGCGGCGGCGTTCTCGACCAGTTTCTCCTCCTTCATCACGCCGATGGTGGCGAGGGCGGCGGCGCACGCGAGAGGGTTGCCGCCGAAGGTGGTGCCGTGGGTTCCCGGGGTGAAGGTCTTGGCGATTTCCGGCGTGGAGACGACGGCGCCTATGGGCACGCCGGCGCCGAGGGCCTTTGCCATAGTGATTATGTCTGGGACGACGCCGAAGTTCTCGATGCCGAACCATTTCCCGGTGCGTCCCATGCCCGTCTGCACCTCGTCCACTATCATCAGGGCGCCGTGGTCGTCGCACAGGTCCCTCACCGTCCTGTAGAACTCCGCGGGCGCCGAAACCACGCCGCCCTCCCCCTGCACCGGCTCTATTATGACGGCGGCGGTGTCGCTGCCTATCATAGACTTAATCGACTCGGAGGAACCGTAGTCGAAATAGTCGAAGGATTCCGCGACGAGGGCCTGGAAGGTGTCCCTGTACTTCAGCTGCCCCGTGGCGCCCAGGGTGGCGGTGGTCCTGCCGTGGAACGAGTTGTGCGCCGAAAGGATCCTCTTGCGGCCGGTGTGCCTCACCGCGAGCTTCAGGGCACCCTCGTTGGCCTCGGCGCCGCTGTTGGCGAACAGCGATTTGCTGAGGTCGCCGGGCGTTATGGAGGCGATGGCCTCCGCGAGGTCCGCCTGCTCCCGGACGTGGTACAGGTTGGAAACGTGGGCCATGCGCGTGGCCTGGGACTTCACCGCCATCACCCACTTGGGGTGGGAGTAGCCGAGGGCGTTCACGGCGATGCCCGACACCAGGTCGAGGTACTTGTTCCCGTCCAGGTCGTACAGGTACATGCCCTCCCCCCGGTCGAAGCAGAGGTCCTGCCTCCCGTAGTTGCCGAACAGATACTCCGAGGTCTTTTCCTTCACCGAATCGAACAGGTCGGACATGCCATCACTTCGTTATCACGGTGCCGGCCGTGCCGGAGAGCATCGGGGTGCCGGGATCCTTCCCGTTCACCATCCTTACCCGGCGCACGCCGGCCTCTATCGCGGACCTGCAGGCCTCGACCTTGGGTATCATGCCGCCGGTTATCACGCCGTCGCGTATGAGGTCGTCGACCTGGGCGAGCGTGAGCTCCTTCCGCACGGACGAGGGGTCGGAAACGTCGAGCATGACGCCCGGGACGTCGGTGATCTGGACCATCTCGTCGCAGCGCACGGCGGCGGCTATGGCCGCGGCCATGGAGTCGGCGTTGACGTTCAGCCTCGCCCCGGACTCGTCGAGGCTCACCGGGTATATGACGGGGACGATGTCGGAGACGGCTTTCCTCAGAAGCGGCTTGGTATTGACCGAAACGACTTCCCCGACGAGACCCAGATCGACCGTTTTGCCGTCCGCGGCGCGGTATGGGGGCAGCTTCTTGGACACCGTGTACCCGGCGGCCGCCAGGCCCTTCGCCCTGAGGCCGGCCTCCCGCAGCGCGGCGACCACTTTGCTGTTCAACGCGGAAAGCGCGTGCTCGACGGCGGACAGCGTCGCCTCGTCGGTGACGCGAAGGCCGTCGACCTTGACCGGGGTTATGCCCCGGCGCTCCAGTTCCTCGTTTATTTCCGGGCCGCCGCCGTGCACGAGTATGACACCGGCCTTCTTTTCCTTCAAACCCTTTATCTCGTTGGCCAAACGGGCGAGGTCCTCCTCGCCGCGGATGGCGTTGCCACCGAATTTCAGCACATATAGCATAGATATCACGTCGCGTATTCCGCGTTGATGCGGACGTAGTCGTAGGTGAGGTCGCATCCCCACCCCACGGCGGACTCGGAGCCGACGCCCAGGTCCACCACGATTGTCACCTCTTTGTTGTCCATGGCCATGCGGACCACCTCCACGGAGCGCTCCTCCTGGAAGACGGGGGCCCCGGAATCCAGGATCGGCACCTCCATGTCCCCTCCCTTTATGGTGAGGTGGACGTCCTCCAGGCTGAACTCGGCGCCCGAGTTGCCGACGGCCATCATTATCCTGCCGTAGTTGGGGTCGGAGCCGAATATGGCAGACTTTATCAGCGGCGAGTTGATGATTTCCTTGACGACCTTGCGGGCGTCGTCCTTGGTGGCGGCGTTTATGACCTCCACCTGGATCAGCTTGGTGGCGCCCTCGCCGTCGATGGCGATGGTCCTGGCCAGCTTCTCCATTATGGCCGTCAGGGCCTCTATGAATTCCGGGTCCTCGTCGGCGTAGTCGCCGGCGGCCATGCCGTTGGCGAGCAGGATGCAGGTGTCGTTCGTGGACTGGTCGCCGTCTACGGAGACCATGTTCATCGTGTCGTCCAGTATCCCCTGCCACGTCGGCTTGAACGCCGGGGAGAGCTTCGCGTCCGTGGTGATTACCGAGAGGGTGGTGCCCTGGAGCACCTTCATGTTCGGCGCGATCATGCCGCTGCCCTTGGATATGGCGCCGATGTAGACCAGGGTCCCGTCGGTGAGGCGCACCCGGGCGGCGGCCTCCTTCTTGATGGTGTCCGTGGTCATCACGGCCTCGGCGAAGGCCGCGTCCGCGTCCCTGCCCTCCTGGAGTTCCCCGGCGGCGCGGCTGATGCCGTAGCGGATCTTGTGCATGTCCATGAAACGGCCTATGAGGCCCGTGGACATCACGCCCACCTCCTTCGGGTCTATGCCGAACTCGATGGCGACGCTGTCCTTCATCGACTGGGCGTCCTCCATGCCGCGGCGGCCCGTCAAGGCGTTGGCGTTGCCGCTGTTGACGACCACCGCGCTGAGCGTCGGGGAGTCGTCGCGTATCATCAGCTGCACCGGGGCGGCCTTGACCTTGTTCGAGGTGTATG
Source organism: Thermoplasmatales archaeon (assembly GCA_012520845.1). Lineage (GTDB taxonomy): Archaea > Thermoplasmatota > Thermoplasmata > Methanomassiliicoccales > Methanomethylophilaceae > JAAYNL01. The sequence continues at coordinate 12,079 of JAAYNL010000011.1, forward strand.
CGCAGAATGCCGCGGCGGGCACCTCGGAGCGCAACAGGCCAAGATCGAGCGAGCGGTATTTCACGCCGCAGTGGACGCCCGTCGCCTTGAATCCCTGGGGTGTGGTGACCCCGCCGTCTATCATCTCGACCATTTTCTCATACCCCCAGTCCCGGGGCGGCTATCCCCTCTTTCTCGTCGAAGCCGAACATGATGTTCATATTCTGCACCGCCTGGCCGGAGGCGCCCTTGACCAGGTTGTCTATGACGCCGTAGGACACGACGCGGCCGCCGAACTTGGTGAACCCGACCTGGGCGAAGTTCGACGCGACCACGCCGGCGATGGACGGGTGCTCCCTGTACGACACGAAATGCTCGCCCTCGTACTGTTTCCGGTACACGTTGGCGATCTCGTCCTGGGTCATGTCCTTCCTGAGCGTCATGTAGCAATCGACGAGGATGCCGCGGACTATCGGCACCAGGTGGGGAACGAAGAAGAGTTCTATGCTCTTCCCGCTGTAGCGGTGCAGTATCTCCTCTATCTCCGGCGTGTGCCTGTGGGTGCCCACGCCGTACGGAATCACGGAGGCGCCGCAGTTGGGGTGGTGCAGCCTCGGGCTCGGGGAGGCACCGGCGCCGGATGTGCCGGATTTGGCGTCTATGTTGACCTCTTTCTCGACGAGCCCTTTCGACACGAGGGGGGCGCAGGCGAGAATGGCGGCGGTGGCGTAGCAGCCGGGATTGGCCACCAGCTTCGCGCCCCTGATTTTGTCGCGGAACAACTCGGGGAGGCCGTACACGGACTTGGGTATGTTGCCGGGGTCCACGTGCTTCTTCCCGTACCACTTCTCGTACTTCTCGGCGTCGTGCATGCGGTAGTCGCCGGAAAGGTCGATGCAACGGACCCCGGAGGCCATGAAACCGGGGACCTCGTGCATGGAAACCCCGTGGGGGGTGGCGACGAACACCAGGTCGGGATCGCCCGTAATCTCGCTGGTGAAGGAGATGTCGATCAGCCCCTTCAGGTGGCTGTGCACGTCGCCCACCCTCTCACCGGCGCTCTGACGGGACGTCATGGAGACGATCTCGACGCCAGGGTGGCAGCAAAGTATGCGGGCCAGTTCGCTTCCCGTGTATCCGGTACCGCCTATGATTCCGATTCTCTTCATTCAGTTTCCCCGTGGACGCCCTAGTCGCCCCGTTTGGCCATGGCGGGCATACTAAAAAAAGTGATGTATGGATTTTAACATTCAATGTTAATTATTCCTTCGGATGTCTTTATCCTGATATCATTCTTACAGGCCAGGGGGCGTGAATACCGCGTGCGCGACCCGTTTCAAAGTGCGCCAACCCGCGCGGGCATGCAAAACTTAAACAAGCGAGGCAAGATACGGTGTCGATTGAAATGGCCCCGAAAGACAAAAGGGACAAGGTCGTCCTGGCCTACTCCGGTGGGTTGGACACGTCCATCGCTATACACTGGCTCAAGGACAACTACGACGTCGACGTGATCGCCGTCGCCATAAACGTGGGCCAGCCGCCCAGCAGCGACGACATAGTCGCCAGGGCCCTGAGGAACGGCGCCATAAAGGCGGAGTACATCGACGCCGTCGACGAGTTCGTCGAGGACTACATCTGGCCCTCGCTGAAGGCGAACGCCATGTACCAGGGCGAGTACCCGCTCGGCACGGCGATCGCCAGGCCGCTCATCGCCAAAAAACTCGTGGACGTGGCCAACAGGGAGGGCGCCAAGTACATCGCCCACGGCTGCACCGCGAAAGGCAACGACCAGGTGCGCTTCGACGTCGGCATCGTCTCCCTCAACCCGGAGTTGGGGATAATCGCCCCGATGAGGGAGTGGGTGATGACGCGCGAGGAGGAGATAGATTACGCGAAGAAGCACGGCATCGAGATCCTCGTGAAGAAGGACAGCCCCTACTCCATCGACGAGAACCTCTGGGGCAGGAGCTGCGAATGCGGCGTCCTGGAAAACGCCTGGGCGGAACCGCCGGAGGACGTGTGGGGCTGGACCGTCTGCCCCTGCGAGGCGCCCGCCGAGGCGGAATACGTGGAGATCGGTTTCGAGAAGGGCGTCCCGGTGTCCCTCAACGGGAAGAGGATGAAGGGCGCCGACCTGATTAAAAAGGTTCACGAAATGGCCTGCAGGCACGGCATCGGCAGGATAGACCACGTGGAGGACCGCCTGGTCGGCATCAAAAGCCGCGAAACGTACGAGGCGCCCGCCGCCATAGTGCTCACCAAGGCCCACAGGTCCATGGAATTCGTGACCCTGCCCAAGGACGTCACCGAGTTCAAGAAAATCCTCGAGCAGAGGTTCTCCCAGCTTGCGTACGACGGGCTTTGGTTCGGCATCCTCCGCGAGTCCATCGACGCGTTCGTGGACAAGACCCAGGAGCGCGTCACCGGCACGGTCCGCATGAAGCTCCTGAGGGGCAACGCCATGGTCGTCGGCCGCAAGTCGCCGCACTCCCTGTACGACGAGGGGCTGGCCACCTACGCCGAAGGCGACGTGTTCGACCACAAGGCCGCCGAGGGCTTCATCTACTGCTGGGGCCTGCCCAACAAGACGGCCGCCAAGACCGCCAGGAAGAAGAGGTGATACCATGGGCGGGAAGCCGTTGTGGTCCGGCCGTTTCTCCGAGGGCATGGACCCAGACACCTTGGGGTTCACCACCTCCATCGGCGTCGACAGGTGGCTGGCGTTCCACGACGCCATGGGCTCGATAGCCCACGCCAAAATGCTTGGCGAATGCGGCATAATACCCGCCGGGGACGCCGAAGCCATCGTCGGCGGCCTCAGGGAAATCGCCAAGGAGATCATGGACGGCGCGTTCGAGCCCGGCGACGAGGTGGAGGACATCCATTCCGCCATCGAGGTCGCGCTGACCGAAAGGATCGGACCCGTCGGCGGGAAACTGCACACCGCGAGGAGCCGCAACGACCAGGTGGCGACCGACCTGAAGATGTACGCCACCGACGCCGTGCTTGACGTGATGTCCTCGCTGGTCGAGCTCATTGCCGCCCTGACGGAAAAGGCGTCGGAGCACGCCGGGGACGTGATGCCCGGCTTCACCCACCTGCAACATGCACAGCCGGTCACGCTGGGCCACCACCTAATGGCCCACGCCTTCAGGCTGGAATCCGACCTGAACATGTTCATGTCCATGATGCCCATGCTGTCCGTCTGCCCCCTCGGCTCCGCGGCCCTGGCCGGGACCACCTTCCCTATAGACAGGGAGATGACGTCGGACGCCCTCGGCTTCGTCGAGCCCTCGCAGAATTCGATGCACGCCGTCGCCGACAGGGACTTCGTCCTCGAGGCGTTGCACCGCATGTCGATGACCATGCTGCACCTCTCCTCCCTTTCCGAGGAACTGGTGCTGTGGTCCTCGCCGGAATTCGGCTTCGTGGAGATTGCCGACGCCTATTCCACCGGGTCGTCGATAATGCCCCAGAAGAAGAACCCGGACATCGCCGAGCTGATCCGCGGGCGCTCCGGCGCCGTCGCCGGCAACATGCTGTCGATGACGATGACCGTGAAGGGGTTGCCGCTCACCTACAACAGGGACATGCAGGAGGACAAGAAACCCCTGCTGGAATCCTTCTCGGTGACGGTGGGCTGCCTCGAGATGGCCGCCGCCATGATTTCCACGTGCGAGTTCGACGTGGAAAGGATGAAATCGGTGAGCGAGGACGGTTTCCTCAACGCCACCGACCTGGCCGACTACCTTGTGACGAAGGGCGTCCCCTTCAGGGAGGCCCACGGCATCGTCGGCGCGATCGTCAGGGAGTGCATCGAAAGGAAATGCCGTATCGAGGACCTCCCGTTGGACGCTTTGAGGAAACATTCCGAATCCATTGGGAAGGACGTGTTCGACATCCTCCCCGTCGAGAAATGCGTCGAGCGCAGGAATTCCTTCGGCGGCACCTCGCCGGAATCCGTCAGGGCCCAGATCGAGTACATGGAGTCCTCCGTCGAGCTTGGCAGGGCGTACGTGGACGACGCCGTCTCCGAAAGGGAGGCCCTCTGGGAGGCTTTGCTCGGGTAACCACTTTCGGCCACCTCCCCCCTCCCTGGTTTATATATCCGCGTCGCCAAGGGATTCCCATGAAGGGTGTGGGAACCAAACTCAGGTGCGGCGTCGCGTGCGTCCGCAACGAAATCGAAAGAGTAAGGGAAAGGAAGACCCGTTTCGCGGTCGCCCTCGTTCTGGCCGGCCTATGCCTGCTCGCCTTGGCCTACAACGGCGCATTGGAGGAGTTCAGGCAGATACTTCGGGCGGGGTCCGCGATGTTCTCCGCGTCGGGGATCGGCGCGGCGGTGAAGGCGAACCTGCCCTGACGGTCAGCGGCAGCATTCCGTCTCGTAATCGTCGGCCGTGGTGAACTTGAATTTCTTCGTGGTGAGCATGCCGGAAATGCGCTCGCACAGTTTCGCCAGGTCCTGGGGCTTGCCGAAGGTGGTCTTGATGTAGAATTCCTTACTGTCGATGGGGAAGACTATCCTGTAAAGACCCTTCCTGTTGTACCCCTCGGGCTTCCTGTTCCTTTCCAGGTCGTACATGTTGGATTCGAAGAACATCTCCTTCGTCTCCGCCTCCTCCTCGGTCTGGAAGTGGCCGTTCTCGGCCAGGACCACGTTGAGGATGTCCGGGAAGACGGGGACCAGGTCCTCGTAGTCGGACCCCTCGGAGAAAATGAAGTGGTGGCTTAGGAACCTCATCGGATGCCCAACCGTACTTGGTTATTTAATCGTTCGTTTTATCATCGCCGCTGGATGTCTTGAACTCGCCCATATCCAAAACGGCGTCAGAGATGAACGATACGAGATGCTTTTCAACCCACCCCGGTCGTTCTTCGACACCGCATGCATAGAATTTGCCGCCCTTCTTGACAAGAATCAGTCTTGGGAACTTGCCGCTATTGTCATACACTTCCGCATTATCCGCCAATTCCACGGCCTTGCACAGATTGCCTAACGATCTGAAATACCTGGAGCGTATCTTTTCTTTGTCCACGTCGTGGCCCCCGTCTTTGACGCGTTCTTCAACACGTTTTTGACACAGCTCGGGGTTTTCCAAAGAGACGTAAATGAGGTCTATAACATAGCCCGAATCCTTAGCCCGTTTCATAAACTCTATTTTCCCGCTCGTGGACAGGACCGTCTCAAACCCAAAGTCCGCTTTGCTTTCCAAAAGCATATCCCTCAGCTCATCGCAGTAGTTCATAGCAAAAACATACCTTGCCTTGAGATCGGGGATGAATCTCTCGGCGGCCCTGGCGTAATTATCCGGGTTTATCAACAATTCCTGATACCTTGCCAACAACCCCGTCGTGGAAACAATGGACGATTTGCCAGAACCGTTTGGTCCGGCAACAACAAGCAACCTGGGGGGAGACACTTTATTTCCCGTCACCCTCATCGCCCTTTACCACACAGGACGGGGCGGGGTCGAAAAAAGATCTGTATTTCCAAGACGACCCTTCGCCGACTTTAGCGATGTCTTCCTTGAACTCCTTGGAAAAGATGTAAGACTCCTCGCAATCCGCTTGCTCTCTGGACATGCAATCCTCCCCAGTCATTCCACGTTTTACTGATATTTCAAACCATTGGTCTGATCACAGCAGCCTTGTGGCTGAATTCTTGACACTTGCTCCATTCTCGATATTAATACCGATTTCATAATTCATATTACATGGCGTTGATTGGTTTATTACCGATAATGCCCATCATACACGCATGAAAGTTGCCCTTTCCATCGCAGGTTCAGACCCAATCGGCGGCGCAGGCATACAGGCTGACGTCAAGGCCATGGCGGCCCTTGGCGTGCATTGCTGCACCGCGATAACGGCGGTGACGTCGCAGAACTCCAAAGGCGTCCAGAGGGTGCTTCCCCTCGGCCACGAGGACATCGCGGGGCAGATCGCGTCCGTGTTGGCCGACGCGGTCCCGGACGCCGTGAAGTTCGGCATGCTCCACGGCCCCGCGGTCACCGAAACCGTAAGGGAAGCGCTGGCCGGTTGCGACTCGCCGATGGTGCTGGACCCGGTGATGGTCGCGACGTCCGGCGGACGCCTGGACTCCGACGACCTGGTCGCCGCCCTCGTCAGGGACGTCTTCCCGATGTGCCTCCTCGTAACGCCCAACAGGTTCGAGGCCGAGATCCTGTCGGGTATCGAGATACGGGACGGGGACGACGCCGCGCGGGCCTGCGAAACCATCGGGAAGGGCGGCATCGCCGTCCTCCTCAAGGGGGGCCACATGGACGGGTCCGTCGTCAGGGACCTGCTTTACGCCGATTCCGAATTCACGTTCCTGGAACACCCGCGCCTCGGCCTGGCGGGCCACGGGAGCGGGTGCACCCTGTCGTCGTACATAACGGCGAACCTGGCCAAAGGGCTCCCGTTGAAGGACGCGGTGGTTTCCGCCAGGAGGACGATGCAGGACGCCATTTCGACGGGCTACGACGTAGGCCCCGGCAGGGTGGTCAACCCGATGGCCGGACGGCCCTGGGAATGATCATTCCTTGAACTCGACTATCTTCACCACGAAGTAGAGAAGGGCGTCGTCGCTCAGCTTGGCCTTGTAACGCAGCTTGGTGTCGTCGTAATCGACGACGATGCGTTCCTCGCCGTCGATGAACATCTTGACGCCCACGCCCCTATCGATCTGGGCGTCGCCTTTCTCTGTCAACACGTACTCGAACGTGATTTCGTTGCCGGCGACGGAGTTGACCTTGACGTTCACGTCCTCGGAATACTCGTGCCCCGGCTCGCCGTCCGCCGTCTTCACGGCCAGGTGGGACAGGGTGTAGTAATTGCCGTCCTTGTACACGAGGGCGTCCCAACCGAAAATCGTGGCGAGCCTTTCGCCGTTCTCGATGGTCGCCGGGGCGTCCTTCAGGTATGCGTCGGCCTTGGCCTTGGTCAACCCGCCCATGGTTATGGGGATGGTAATCGTCCTTGAAACCTCGATCGGACCGCCGGCGTTGGTCGGGTACGCCTGTTCGGCTGGCGCCTGCAGCCTGACGGTTTCGCCCACCTTCTTGCCGAACAAAGCGTCCCTGAACGGCGTGATGACGTTCGGGGGGTCGGTCATCTTGACCTCGAGCAGGTCGAATTTGTCCCGTTCGTAACCCACGGCTTTGGCGTAGTCGTCGTTGTCGTAGTGGGATTTGACGTTGGTGTCGAATATGACTCCGTTTTCGTCGTAATAACCGTTGATGGCCCCGGTGTACTCGACCATGAGGGTATCGCCGAAGGCGACCTCCCTCGTGTCGCCCGCAGAGAAGTTCTTGTCGTATACGGTGGCGCCTACGACGACCAGGGAAGCAAGCAGGAAGACCACGAAGCTGACCTTGATGATCGGGTCCAGCCTGTCGCGGTCGGCGGCACCAGGGGCGGATGCCGCCCTCTGGTATTCCTTCTGGGTTTTCCTAGGCTGCTGGGGAACGGCCTCGCGGGGCCTGTCCTTGGGTTGCCTGGGGGTCTCCACGGATTCCCTCTTGGGCTGCTGGGGGGCGGCCTCGGGGGGCTTTTCCTTGGGTTCCGCCGGCTTCTTCTGGACGGCGTCGCCCTTCTTCCCGCCCTTCTGGGGTTTCCTGGGTTTCTTACCGGACATCTTGCCCCGTCAATCACGGGTGTTTATTTAAAATGTATTATGGTCCGACATCGACGGGGGCTTCCCGCCGGCCGCGGCTCCCAAGCGACCGCTGGGTCTTCCCCCTCCCCACGCCCATGCCCGCGTAAGCCGAAGAACGAAATATTAATAAGACCTGCCCAATCCGACTAACCGCGGAAGCAACCGAGAAGGTATCGAGAACATGAAAGCCCTTTACATCCATGCCGACTCAATGGAGTTCGAGTCGAAGAAAGAAACGCCGGTGGCCGAGAAAATCCCCGAGGGTATGCACGCCGGACGCATGGAGGAGGTGCTCGTCGCGTTCATCACCGTCGAATCCGGCGACGAGGAACGGATCGAGGGCGTCGCCGCCGAGGCTTCCGCCGATATTTTGGAAACGGCCGGGAAGGTCGGAGCCGAACGCGTGATGCTTTACCCCTACGCCCACCTGAGCAACGACCTCGGCAAACCCAAGGCCAGCATAGAAATCCTGGAAAGGATGGCCGAAACCATCGAAAAGGCCGGGACCGAAGTCGTCAGGGCCCCGTTCGGTTGGTACAAGTCCTTCGAGATCAGGTGCAAGGGGCATCCGCTATCCGAACTGTCGAGGGATTTCGTCGGGAAGGAGACCAAGGAGGCGCCCAAGGGCGGGGACACCTACTTCGTCCTCACCCCGGACGGCGAGGAAATCCCCGTCGAATCGTACAAGGGCGGTTCCGAGTGCTTCAGGATCATGGTCAAGGAGGAGGCGCTGGGCGAGACCGCCCCCGCCGCCGCCGAACCGGATTACCTGAGGCTGTGCAAGAAGTTCGGCATAAACTGGGAAAGCATGTCCGACGTCGGCCACATGAGCCTCGGCCCCGCCGGCGCCCTGATGTTCGACCTGATCTCCGATTACGCCACGCAAATCGTCAACGAAACCGGCCCCAGCGTGTACAGCGTCAAGGGAACCAACATGTTCTCCCTCGACGAGCCCGCCGTCCGGGAGCACGCCGACCTCTTCGGCGACCGCCTTTACACCATCAAAACGGGCAAGAAATCGTTCATAATGAGGTACGCGGCATGCCACCAGCAGTTCGCCATGATCCGCAACTGGAACATCAGCTACCGCAACCTCCCCTTCGGCGCGTTCGAGGTCGCCGACTCGTACAGGCTGGAGCAGTCCGGGGAGACGATGCTCTGTTTCAGGACCCGCAGGCTGAACATGCCCGACTTCCACGTCATATGCAGGGACGAGCCCGAGGCCCGTAAGCATTTCGAACTGCTCGACGGCAGGATATTCGAGGAGATAGAGAGCGTCGGCAGGGAGTACGACATGCTCGCAAACTTCTCCTCGAAGGTCGCCTACGAGGAGAACAGGGAGATGTTGCTGGGTCTTTGCAGGAAGCACGACAGGCCCGCGCTCATCCACATCTACCCCGAAGGCATCAACTACTATTGGACGGTCAACATCGAATACCACATCCTGGACCAGATGAAGAGGCCCAGGGAAATCGGCACGGTGCAGATCGACGTGGGCAACGCCGAGCGCTTCGGCATAACCTACAGCGACGAGAACGGCAGCCCGCGGCACCCCGCGATACTGCACTGCGCCGTCATCGGTTCCATCGAGAGGTGGCTGTACACCCTTCTTGACACGGCCGTCGCCCTTGAGAAAACCGGCGTCCCGGGATACCTGGACACATGGATCAGCCCCGAGCAGGTCCGCCTGATGCCGGTTTCCGAGGACCACGTCGGAGCCGCAATGGGTTTGGCCGCCGCGATCCGCGCCAAGGGCGTCCGCGTCAGCGTCGACGACACCGACGCCACCGTGGGCAAGAAGGTCAGGAGGTCCAAGCAGGACTGGTGCTCCTACGCCGCCGTCGTCGGCGACAGGGAGGCGGAATCCGGCACCCTCAAGGTGTACGTCAGGTCCGAGAACAGGGACGTGGAGATGACCGCCGACGAACTGGTGGCCCGCATAAAGGCGGAGACGGAAGGCAAACCGTTCCGCCACATGTACATGCCCGCGGAGCTCGCCAAACGCTGCGATTTCTGATTCGTCGCTGAAAATTAATAAGCGGTGACCGCTTTCGACCGCCCATGGAACCCGCATCCGCGATGATGGCCCGCGTCCGCGAAAGGAACCCGCTGGTCCATCAGATCACCAACTACGTCACCGTGAACCTCTGCGCCAACGCCACGATCTGCGCCGGCGCTTCCCCTATCATGACCGACGCGCCTGAGGACGCGTTGGACATTGCCCGCGTATCCTCCGCGCTGGTGCTGAACATCGGCACCCTCAACCCCGGCATAATAGAATCGATGATCAAGGCGGGGAAGGTCGCGAACGGGGCGGGGGTCCCCGTCGTCTTGGACCCCGTGGGCGCCGGCGCCACCCCGTACAGGACGGAGTGCTCCGAGAAGATAATCCGCGAGGTCAAGGTGTCCGTAATCAAGGGCAACGGCGGCGAGATAGGCACCCTCGCTGGAATGGGCGGGGAGATGAAGGGCGTGGATTCGGAATCCGGCGGCAATGTCGAGGCCGTGAGGAAACTGGCGAAGAGGACCGGCGCCGTGGTCTCCATGAGCGGCCCTACGGATTACGTCTCGGACGGCAAGACCACCTATTCCATAGAGGGGGGCCATGTGTGGCTCAGCCGGGTCAGCGGCTCGGGATGCGCCCTCGCGGCCGTCACCGGCGCGTACGTCGCGGCCAACGGCGTCTCCGCCGCCTCCGCCGCGAACGCCTGCGCCCTGTTCTCCGTCGCCGCCGAGATCGCCGCCGCGGAATCCAACGGGCCCGGGACGTTCCCCGCCGCGTTCCTCGACGCCCTCCACGGCATGGACGGCGAGACGCTGGACGAAAAGGCCAGGGTGACCCGGCTATGAGGGACATGGACCTGTACGTGGTCACCGACGAGAAGGCGGGCAAGGGGAAATCCCATTGCGAGATCGCCCGCCTCTGCTTCGAGGGCGGCGCGGACATCGTGCAGCTCAGGGCGAAGGACTCCAGCGACGGGGACATCGTGGCGATGTCCAAAATCATCAGGAAATACGCCGACGAGCACGGCGGCCTTTTCATCGTTGACGACAGGGTTTCCGCCGCCGTGGAAGGAGGGGCCCACGGCGTTCATCTGGGTCAATCCGATATGCCCGTCTCGGAAGCCAGGGAAATCGTTCCCGAGGGGTTCATCGTCGGCATCTCCGTCGACAACGCGGAGCAGGCCGTCGCCGCCGTGCGCGACGGGGCCGACTACGTCGCCCTGAGTCCGGTCCACGACACCATGTCCAAGGGTTTCCTGAGCAAGGGGTTCGGCCTCGACGAGCTGAGGAGGGTCAGGGCCGCCGTCGACGTTCCCGTCGTGGCGATAGGCGGCATGGACATGGACACCATACCGGGCGCGTTGGCCAACGGCGCGGACGTCATAGCCCTCATTTCCGCCGTCGTCTCCAAGGACGACATAGCGTCGGCCGCCGCCGGGATGAAGGAGTTCATCAGGACCGTTAAGACGTCCGGGGCGCCTCGGAAAAAATAACGGGAAACGTTTAATACCCATTCAAATCTGCCAAACCGTGGACGGAAAAACCCTCCTCCTCGCCGTGGCCGGTACCGCGATGGTGTTTGCCATCGCCGGCGTGTTTTTCGTCGAGGTCCAGGAGCAGGTCCCCTTCGAGATCGCCTTCCGGGATTGGGACGGAAAAACCATCTCCGTCGGCGAATACGGCAGATACGACGCGATAGAGGTGCCCGCCGACCCCTCGCGCCCGCCGGACGAGAGGCGCGTGTACTCGTTCGTCGGCTGGGATCCCGCCATTCCAGAACTGATCCGCGGCGACATGACGTTCACCGCGGTTTACTCCGCGTCCGAGAGGCTGTACGACGTGTCGGTCTCGAGCGGCGACCCGGATCTCGGCGACGTCGCGGCATCGGGCGGCCGGTTCCCTTACGAAACCGCCTTCACCGCCTCCGCATCCCCGAAGGAGGGTTGCCGTTTCGTCTCCTGGACGCTGAACGGCGCGAAAATGGATTGCGGCGCCGAATGCCCCGTGACCGTCACGGGCGACGTCGAGCTCGTCGCCAACTTCGCGATAGAGTACGACGCCTCGTTCAGCGTGTCGACGGAAAGCGGGTTCAACGTTTTCCCCGCAACGGTGTTGGCCGTGGCCGAGGAGAACCCGTTCGCCGTCAGGCGCGAATGGAGGGTTATGGATGTGTTCGGGGACAACCATGGCGTAACGGGCCCTACCCTTATTTCCGAAAGAATCGACGACGCCGACCCGGGGCCCACGTACGAGTTCGGCCTGGACTCCGTCCGCTGCGTGGAGGTGACCCACTCGGTCACCTATTCGGACGGGCACACCGAGACGGCCGTGGCAATGCACATCGTCGACGGCGAATTCAGCAAAGAGTTCACGTGGTATTACCCGCGCCTGGGTTTGCAGACGACGACACTCGAGGGGCTGTCCTATTCCGATTACGCCGCCACCAAATACGAGAACATGAAGGGGGACCTGGTAGACGACACGGGCTGGGGCGAGAAATCCGATTACTTCTTCGCGCGGCCCGACGCCAACATCTCCATGCTGGCGGACCGCCTGAAGGAACTCTCAGCCGGGTTCACCGACCTGCAGACCGCCCAGTACCTGGCGCACTTCGTCAGCTTCACGACGAAATACGATTACGTCGAGTACGCCGAATGCGTCGAGTTCCAAAGGACTCCCGTGGAAACCATGTTCGAGGGCGTTGGCGACTGCGAGGACACGGCATACTACTACGCCGCGTTGGCCAGGGAATTCGACTTGGATTTCATAATAATCATTTTAACCTACACCTATGACGGGGAAATGGGCTTGCATGCCGAAGTCGCCGTGAACGTGCCCTGCGAAAGCGGGCATTACCTGGAATTCGGCGGGAAGAGGTATTTCTACACCACCGTCGGCGCCATGAGCGATTACTTCGACCCCGACGATGCCGAGTCGACGGGATATTGGCTCATCGGGGAGTTGCCCTACGATACCGTGCTGGTTCATTCCGTTTTCGCGTCGGACATGACGTTCGAAAAGGGTTTGGACATGGTCCCGGTGTCGCTGTGACCCGGCCCCGGCGCCGCCGCGCCCGGGGGTCCGTCAGAGCATCGAAAGGTCGCCGGTGATCTTGTCGAGCGCCGCTTCCGTGGCCGGGCCGAGGCCGAGGCAGGTCACGGACCCAGCGGGTATCTCGGTCCTGCCCTGGTCCGTTATCAAACTGTTGACGATGCCCTGGGCGTCGGCGACGGCCTTGATCTCGTAGAGCGTCTCCAGCGAGTCGACCTTCAGCACGACCTTCCTCTGTCCCTGGGAATACCAGGCGTCGAAGTTCCTGGGATCCCTTTTCTTGGAGGCGAAGGCGCAGTTAACGGCGGCGTGGGAGGCCTGGGCGGCGATCTTGCCCTTGGACATCCTGAGGTCCGACCTCATCACGATGACCATCTTCCTCTCGTCCGGCGCCATGGGCGTGCGACGAGCATCCTCCGATTTATAGGTTCCTCGCGCCAGGCTACGGGAAAAGCGGCGCATGCGTGGCATATTTTAACGGCCACGACCATTCACGCCCATGGCCATCGACATCGAATACAGGTACTCAGGCAGGCCCCTGGGATCCAAGAACCTCAGGAGGGCGTCCGTGGACGAGATGGAAATCTACCTGCAGAACCTCGTCAAGGAAATGAGGTCGGCGAACATAGACGCCTCATACGTCTCCGGGTTCGCCGTCGAGGGGGAAAGGAACATGGTCTTCATCAACGGGAGGCCGATCACCGAGATCCTCGACGGCCTGGAGATCAAACCGCTGCCCCCGGGCAGCGACGCCGACTGCTTCTCCGCCTACCGCCCGATGACCATCAAGAGGGCGGAGGAGGAGTGGGACGAAAAGTACGTGGAGGACCTGTCCGACACCCTTGTCAAAAACGCCATTTCGAAAGTGTTCTCGCAGAGAGGGCGCTGACGGGGGCAACGGTTTAAGGCATAACGGGCATCGCCCCCCCATGTTCGAGTTAATCAGGAGGGACGGCCTGGCGAGAATCGGGAAGCTGACCGCCGGCGGAAGGACGGTCGAGACCCCCGCGTTGCTCCCGGTCATCAACCCGAAGATCCTGACGGTCACGCCGAAGGAGCTGAAGGAGGAATTCGGATTCGACGCCCTCATCACCAACTCGTACATCATAAGGAACTCCCCCGAACTGAGGGAAAGGGCTCTTTCCGAGGGCCTGCACGGGATGCTCGGCTACGACGGCGTCGTCATGACGGACTCCGGGACCTTCCAGAGCTACATGTACGGCGAGGTGGGGGTGACCAACGAGGAGATGGTGACCTTCCAAAGGGACATCGGCAGCGACATCGGCACCGTGCTTGACGTCTTCACCGAACCGCATTGGACCGAGGAGAGGACGGCCAAGGCCGTCGAAGAGACCCTCGGGAGGACCGCCGTGGCCGCCGACCTCAAGGGGGACATGATGCTCAACGGCGTGGTCCAGGGCTCCGTCTTCCCCGGGCTGAGGGAAAATTGCGCCCGGGCGATGAGGGGGATGGACGTGGACGTTCACCCGATCGGCGGGGTCGTCCCGCTGATGGAACAGTACAGGTATGCGGAGCTCGTCGGCGTAATCATAGCGTCGAAAAAGGGGATGGACCCTTCCCGGCCCGTGCACCTGTTCGGCGCGGGGCACCCCATGCTGCTGGCCTTCGCCACGCTGATGGGCTGCGACCTCTTCGACTCCGCGTCCTACGCCAAATTCGCCAGGGACGACCGCTTCATGTTCATCGACGGCACGTTCCGCATGGCGGACATGAAGTCCCTCGACTGCATGTGCCCCGCCTGCTCCGGCAAAACCCTTGAGGGGGTCAGGGCGATGGGCAAGAGGGAGCGGGAAAGGCTGATCGCCAGGCACAACCTCTATCAGATAAAAGCGGAACTGGCACTCATCAAAAGATACATCCTGGAAGGCAGGCTGTGGGAATTGGCGGAGATGCGCTGCAGGGCCCACCCCGCCCTCCTGTCCGGCCTCAGGGAACTGGGCAAGCATTCCGAATTCCTGGAGAGGACGGAACCCCTGAGCCGCGGATTGGCCATGTTCTACACCGGCCCCGAGACCCGCGGGAGGCCCGCATTCCACAGATTTAGGAAAAGGTTGGCCACGAGGTACGTGCCCTCCGGCAAATCCGCGGTGTTCTTCGACGACGTCGGGAAACCCCATGGGAGGATCTATGCCGAGGAGTTCGAAAAGTGCCGCAGGGCGGGCGCCGTGCCCGTCGTCGTCTCGGACCTCGGTCCCGTCCCGGCGGAACTGGATGAGATTTACCCCGTCGCGCAGTCCGTGTTCCCGGAAATCCAGGACATGGAGACCCGGTCCGACAACATCGAGTCGACGCTCAGGTTCGTCGACGGGCACGGCCTTAAGATGCTGGAGTACGAAGACCTGCCCATCGGAGACCTGGATGTGGACGCGGACGCGATGAAGGCCGTCGCCGTTTCCAGGTACCAGTTCGGCATCGAGGCCACGGACGCCCTGTTCGATGGCGATCTGGAACTTGTGAAAAGCCGGAAGACCGGCAAAATTAGGAACGTCGTCTGCGGCGGCGAGCACGTTCTGTCGATGCGCGCCGGCGACGGCCTCTACACCCTGAGGCCGGAGGGCGCGAGAAGGATTTTGGAGAAGGTGCCCGGCGAGTCCATGAGGGTCATGGTCACCGCCGACGCCGCCAAATACGTCATGGACGGCAGGAACGTATTCTGCGGGTTCGTCCTCTCCGCCGACCCCGAGATAAGGCCGATGGAAGAGGTCATCGTGATAGACCCAGACGGTAAGTTCGTCGCCACCGGCAGGGCCCAGTTGACGGCTGACGAGATGGCCTGTTTCAAGAGGGGCGTCGCGGTCAGGGTCCGGAAGGGCAGCGGCGGGGACGAGGAATAAGGCGCGGCTCAATCCGTTTCCGGGTCGTCGGCGCGGATCGCGAGACCCGCCGCGGCCTCGGCTGTCCCGAGGCACGCGAGAAGGTCGTCGGCGGTGTTCCTTAGGGCGCCCACGCTCTCCGCCCTTATCTCGAACCTGATTTTTTTCCCATCGAGGGTCGATTCCACGTAACCTTCGTTGTCCGGGCCTATCGCGGCGAACACCGCCTTGGCGATCTTTTCCGAATCGTAGGTTGCCTCGATGCTCAGGATCATTTGGACGCCCTGACCTCGTCCGCGACGGCCTTCCCGGCCTCGGACGTGCTGAGCTTCCCTCCGAGGTCTGGGGTGGTCCTACCCTTGGAGATGCACGCGTCCACCGCGTCGGAGACGCGGTCCGCCTCCTCCCGGAAGCCGATGTCGGAGAGCATCATCGCCGCCGCGAGTATCGCGGCGAACGGGTTGGCCAACCCCTTCCCGGCGATGTCCGGCGCGGAACCGTGCACGGGCTCGAACATCCCGGTGCCGCCCGGCCTGACGTTGGCGCTGGGGGAGACCCCGAGGCCGCCCTGCAGTTCGGCGCCGAGGTCGGTGAGCACGTCCCCGAAGAGGTTCGGCAGGGCGACGACCCCGAACCTCTGCGGCGCCCTCACCAGGGCCATCGCCATGGCGTCCACGTACATGTATTCCAAATCGATGCCGTACTCCTCGGACTTTGCCTCGAAGACCTTCCTCTGCAGGCCGTAGATGCCGGTGCAGACGTTCGCCTTGTCCACCAGCGTCACCTTGTCCCTGCCCTTGTCCCTTGCGACGGAGAATGCGTAGTCGGCGAACCTCTCCGCCCCCGATCGGGTGATGATGCCGACCTCGAACCCGAAGGGCTGGACCGGCTCGACGGAGAAATCCATGGATATGTCGATGCGGGCGTTGTCCCTGACCGACCCGAGACCGAACGCGCCGGGGCCGTCGGCCTCGAGACCCAGCCCCATGTAGAAGTCCTCGGAGTTCTCCCTGATGAAATCCAGATCGAAGTGCCTCGGGTCCCTGAGCGGGCACAGGCCGGGGCGCATCCTGACGGGCCTGAGGTTGATGTAGGTGCCCAGGTGCGTCCTTATCCTGATGAGGACGCCTTTCTCGAGCACACCCGGTTTCACCCTCGGGTCGCCGAGGGCGCCGAGGAAGACGGCGTCCGACGCGGACAGGGCGCGCAGCTCGTCGTCGTGGATGGTGCTGCCGTCCGAAAGGTACCTCTCGGCGCCCGCGTCGAAGTATTCGGCGGAAAAGGCGAAGGACGAGTTCTCGGCGACGGCGTCGAGGACGCCCATGCTCGCCTCCACCACCTCCTTCCCTATCCCGTCGCCGGGCAGCACCGCGATCCTCCTCAACGTTTCAGCCTCCCCATGAGGCCGCCCGACTCTATCATGGACTTTTCGAACTCGCCGGGCGGCGGGAAGTCGTACGTGCCGGAGGCGGAGATGATCTTGCCGCCGTCGAGGTCTATCTCGACGGTCTCGCCGTCCCCCACGTCCGCGGAGGCGACCAAAACCCTAAGACCCAGGTTGATGGAGTTCCTGTAGAATATCCTGGAATAGGATTCGGCTACGACGCAGGAGATGCCCGCGTCGATGATCGCCCTGGGCGCGTGCTCCCTGGATGAACCGCAGCCGAAGTTCCTGCCGGCGACGATGATGTCGCCCTTGGCCACTTCCGAGGCCATCCCCGGCCTCACCTTCTCGAAGAGGAAGTCGTGGAGCCTGTCGATGTTCTCCGACACCAGCCTCTCGGCCGGCAGTATCTGGTCGGTGTCCACGTCGTCCCCGAATTTCCAAACCCTTCCCTTCATTCGAACCCCTCCGGCGCGCGTATGCGCCCCGCCAGTGCGGACGTCGCCACCGTTGCGGGGCTGGCCAGGTAAACCTTGGAACCCGGGTGACCCATCCTGCCTATGAAATTCCTGTTGGTGGACGACACGGCGACCTCCCCGTCGCTGAGTATACCCATGTGCCCCCCGAGGCAGGCGCCGCAGGTGGGGCCGGAAACGAAGGCGCCGGCGTCGAGGAACACCTCGATGAGGCCCTCCGCGGCCATCTTCCTGTGTACGTCCACGCTCGCCGGCACCACTATCATCCTGACGCCCGGGGCGACCCGCTTCCCCTTGACTATCCCGGCGGCGATCCTCATGTCCTCTATCCTGCCGTTGGTGCAGGACCCGAGGTAGGCCTGGTCTATGGCCACGTCGCACTTGGACGCCTCCAGGGCGCCGTCGGGCCTCGGCGGGACGGCGACCATCGGCACTATCTTCGACAGGTCGTACTCCAAGGTCCTGACGTACTCGGCGCCCGGGTCCGCGTTTACGCCCTCGTACTCGCCGCGGGAGACAGCCTCGGCGAACCTTTTCGCCACCGGGTCGTATGGGAACAGCCCCGCCTTGCCGCCGGCCTCGATGGCCATGTTCGACATGGAGAACCTGTCGGGCATGGGTATGGAGGCGACGCCGGGGCCGGAGAACTCGAGGGCCTTGTACGTTGCCCCGTCCATGCCGAGGTCGCCGACGATCCGGAGGATGAGATCCTTGCCGGAGACATTCTCCCTGAGCTTACCCCTGAGCACTATCTCGATGGACTCCGGGACCCTGAACCACAGCCTGCCCGTGGCGAAGACGTAGGCCGCCTCGGTGGAGCCGATGCCCGTGCCGAAGGCGTTGAGCCCGCCGTAGGTGCACGTGTGGGAGTCCGCGCCGACGATCAGCCTGCCGGGGGCGACGAAGCCGTCGTCGATCATGACCTGGTGGCAGACCCCGGAGCGGCCGACCTCGTAATAGTGGGGGATCCCGTGCCTCTTGGCGAATTCCCTCATTTCCTTGGCCTGCTGCGCGGAATCCACGTCCTTGGCCGGCACGAAGTGGTCCGGGATCAGGACGATTTTCTCCCTCACGGGCTCCATCCCGGTTTCCTCGAAGGCCCTGAAGGCCAAAGGCCCGGTGACGTCGTTCACCATGACGTAGTCCACCTCGCACTCGACCACGTCCCCGGCCCGGCATTCCCTGCCCGCCTTGGACTCGAAAATCTTCTCCGATATCGTTTTGGGCCTCAAACGGCCTTCCTCCTTTCGTAAATCCTGTTGATCGCCTCCAATATGGCGACCATGGTGGTGTCGACAATGTCCAGCCCCACGGCCTTGCCCGGGGTGGCCTCCCCCCCGCCGGCCTTGTCCTTCAATATCACTGTGACCTCCCCGAGGGCGTCCGTGCCGCCGGTGATCGCCTCGACCCTGAACTCCTCCAGGGAAATCGGTTCGCCCAGGGCGCCCCTGAGGGCGTTGACGGAGGCGTCGACGGGCCCGTTGCCCGAAGCCACGTGGCTGCGCTCCTCCCCGCCTATCGAGACGGTGACGTACGCCTCGGGGACGATGCCCCTGCCCGTGGTCACCCTGAACCTCTTCAGCTCGACCGTATTCGCAGGCCTTCCTTTCCACATCAGGCCGCCGGCCACCGCCGCGAGTTCCAGGTCGTTTATTTCCTTGCCGCCCAGCGCGATGGTCTTGACCTCCGCCAGCAGCTCGGGCATCATCTCCTCCGGGAACGTCATGCCCATGGCGGCCAGCCTGCTGGACAGCGAGTGGGTGCCGGAGTGTTTGCCCAGCTTTATCGACCTGTCCATGCCGACCAGCTCCGGCGCGTACGCCTCGTAGGTGGTGGGGTCGTTGAGCATCCCGTGGACGTGGATCCCCGATTCGTGGGCGAAGGCGTCCCTCCCCACGACCGGCTTGTTGACGTGTATCGCCCTGCCGGAGTACCTGGAGACCAGCCTGGCCACGCCGGCCAGTTTCGACAGGTCCACGACCCTGTGGCCGTGGTTCAGGTAAAGCGTGAGCGCCATCTCCTCCAGGGCGGCGTTGCCGGTCCTTTCCCCGAGGCCGATGACCGAGACGTGGGCCTGGGAAGCCCCCGCGGACATCGCCGCGAGGGAATTCGCCACCGCCAGCCCCAGGTCGTTGTGGCAATGCACCGCCACGGGGACCCCGAGCTTGGACATCCTGCCGGCGAGGTATTCCATGGCCGCGGGCAGCGCGGCCCCGACGGTGTCGGGTATGTCGATCTCGTCCGCGCCGGCCTCCACGACGGCGGCGTAGAACCTCTCCAGGAAATCCGGGTCGGTCCTGGTGGCGTCTTCGCAGGAGAACTGCACGTTGAGGCCGAGGGATTTGGCGTATTCCACGGCCGAGACGGCCTTGGCGACCGCCTCGTCCCTGCCCAGGGACAGTTTGTGCCTGAGGTGGCTGTCCGAGGACGCCAGGAACAGATGGGCGTTGCTCAGGCCCGTGTCCGCGACGGCGTCGATGTCCTTTTCCGTGCAGCGGGCGAGGCTGTAGATCTTGGCGTTCAGGCCGAGGCCCGCTATCTCCTTCAGGGAGACCGCCTCCTGGGCGGCGCCGGCGGCGAACCCCGCCTCGATGCGGGCCACTCCCAGGTCGTCCAACGCCTTGGCTATGGCTATCTTGTCGTCGGTGCCCAGGGCGACCCCCGGCGCCTGCTCCCCGTCCCTCAGGGTGGTGTCGAACAGCGACACCGGCCCGGGTATGGGCCTCGAATGCCTGTTGAACGGGCTGGTGAATAACCTGTCGTCCGTCATATCAACGCCGCAATGGCAACGCCCGCGCCCGGAATCGCCCGATCAGGCGGTCCAGACGCCGTGCAGGTTGCAGAGTTCCCAGGCGGTGACCTTCTTGGCGTCCGTCTTGAAGAACGCCTCCGGCTTGTCGCCGGGCTTCAGGTATTTCCTCATCAGCACGCCGTCGGCGCATATCTCGATGTAGGCGATGTAGTGCTTCTCGAGCATGGGGTGCGCCTCGTTCTGGCCGACCTTCACGAGGAAGCCGCCGGGGGCCTTCTCGATGTATGGGACGTGCTTCTCCTTCGTGGAGTCCTTGGTCTGGGGTTCCATCAGGGTCATCTCGGCGCCGCAGCAGTAAAGCTTGCCCTTGCCGCCGACCTCGACCTCGACTATGTTGCCGCAAAGCGCGCAGTGGTAAATCTCCCTTAGTTTTGCCATTTTTTAAGCACCGGGTTTAGTATCCGTGCGGGGTATATAATCGGATTGGTCCAACCAAGGCGGCGTGGCAACGCGGGGCCAACGGTCCACGGTATGGGAAAACTATTACACTGCCCGTTCCATCCGGTGGCATGAGGAAAATCGTCGCTATCAACGGCAGCCCCCGCAAGGACGGCTGCTGCGCCAAGGTAATGGAGAAAGTGGCCGAGACCGCCAAGGCCAAAGGGTTCAAGGCCGAAATCATCAACGTCGCGGCCCTGAACATCAAAGGCTGCAAGGCCTGCATGGCCTGCAAGAAGACGGGTGAATGCGCCCAGAGGGACGACATGACCGCCCTGTACCAAAAACTCAGGGATGCGGACATGCTCCTGCTCGCGACGCCCATTTACTTCGCGGCGGAGACCGCCCAGCTCAAATGCTTCATCGACAGGCTCTACGCCATGATCCCAATCGTGGACGGCGAAATGAGACCCGACATGGGCAAGAAGAAGGTCGCTTCCGTATTCATCCCGTGCGGCGCCCCGAACGGCGCCATGGCCTACGGCGGGGTGCTCACCAGGCTCACGTCCACCCTGAAGTCCTTCGGCATCGACAACATCTCCGGCGCGATCGTGCCGGGCGCCAAACCGGATACCGTCCTCGGGACGGACTACGTCGAGGGATACCTCGAGGCGGTCGAGTCACAGCTGGCGGAACTGTGAAGGGAATACCCGCCGTCTCCGCCCGGGCGGGCGGCGACGGCGTGGTCGTCGGCCCCCTCTCTTTCGAGGGGGGGTCGCCCATCGTGCCCGAGGGTACCCTGGGGTTCGGAGAATACCAGTCGGGATTCCGCAGGGGGCAGCCCATCCTCGTGGTCGACGCCGCGGGTTTCGCCGGCGGCGCGTTGGAGGCGGACGTGCTCAAAGGCCTGACGGCCCGTGGCAAGGAGCTTTGGGTCTCCACCCCGGTGCGCGACGTGGGCGACCTCTTCGACGCTTTCAGCACCGGCATGGACTACCTGGTCGTCCCAACGCATTTCGTGCGGGGCGTGGACGACCTCGCGGAAATGCACGAGGTCTCCGACAGGGTCGTGCCGGCGGTGTTCGCCGCGGGCGGGCGGGCCCCCGGCGGCGGGTCCGTGGAATCCGCGCTGCTGTCCGCCCGCTCCGTGGGTTTCGAGCTGGCGGCGGTGTTCGACACCGACGGCTCCATCCCCGAATGGGAATGGAAAAGGCTCCTGTCGTCCGGCATCGGGATCGTGCCCTACGCCCCGGAAAAGTGGGACTGGGAAACGGAGACCTGCTTCCTGGACGCCTTCAGAACTTTTTCTTGACCTTGCCCGACAAGATCTTGCCGAAGCGGTAGGCCTCCTTGGCGACGTTGGACGTGTCCCAGACGTCCGTGTTCTCCACCAGGCACTCGCCGCCCCATTTCGCGTTGAGGGTCAGGGCGAACGCGCGGCAGATGGAGATTATGCTCTCGAAACGGGGGTTGCTGCTCCCGCCGGAGGAGACGAGGGCTATGGTTTTCCCGGTGCGTTCCTCCTGGTTCCTGTGCCAGAACAGCTGGAACCTGTCGATGACCTGCTTGATTATGGAGGACGGGCCGGAGAAGTACACGGGCGACCCCAGCACGATCAGCTCCGAGCTGTCGAAGGCGTCGTATATGATGCCCATGTCGTCGTCTATGTGGCATCTGCCCTCGGAAAAGCACCTGTCGCAGCTGGAGCAGTGCTCGATGTCCATCCAATAGGGTTTGATGATCTCCACCTCGAAACCGTCCTCGGCCAAGGCGTCGGCCACGGCCTCGCATTGGATTTCCGTGTTGCCCCCCATCCTCCCGCTGCCTACAATCAGGGTCGCCTTCATGCGCACCGAATCCGACTATGCTGTTTTATATGTTTTCAGTGGGATTGGGTGGCGGTCGTTGAAATGGAAGAATCGTTCACGAAAGCCAGGGAAATGCAGTTTCCCCGCAGCATCCTCGTCGGCCACGACACCTTGGCCCAATGCGCCGAGGTGAGCGCCGACCTGGGCTTCTTCGGCCGCGGGGCAATCATAACGGGGGAGAAATCCAACGCCTCCGCGGGGAACGCGGTGCAGGACTTCATGACCGAAGGCGGCTACGACGTGGACACCATCGTGACCGGGGCGGCGACCATGGCCAACGTCGAGGAGATCGTCGCCAGGGTCATGGAAGAGGGCTACGGGTTCCTCCTGGCCGTGGGCGGCGGCAGCAAGATCGACATAACCAAGATGGTCGCCTCCAGGACGAGGGTGCCGTTCATAAGCGTCCCGACGACCGCTTCCCACGACGGCATCGCCTCCGGGAGGGCCTCCCTGAAATCCGACCTGGGGCCAAAGTCCGTGCAGGCCGTCGCCCCCATGGGCATCATCGCCGACACCGGCGTGATCTCCAGGGCGCCCTACAGGTACCTGGCCGCCGGTTGCGCGGACGTCATATCCAACCTTACGGCCCTCATGGACTGGGAATTCGCCAGGAGGCTCAGGAACGAGTTCTTCAGCAGCACCGCCTACTACCTGTCGAAGCATTCCGCGGAGGCCATCATCGAGAACGCCGAGTTCATAAAGCCGGACATCGAGGAAAGCGTCTGGACCGTGATCAAGCCGATCATCATCTCCGGGACGTCGATGTCCATTGCCGGCAACTCCAGGCCGACGAGCGGCTCGGAGCACATGTTCTCCCACGCCCTGGACATACTGTACCCGGACAGGGCGCTCCACGGGGAGCAGTGCGGCGTCGGCACCATAATGATGACGTACCTGCACGGCGGGGACTGGATGAGGATAAGGAAGGCCCTGAAGGACATCGGTGCCCCGGTGGACGCCAAGGGCATCAACCTGAAGGAGGACGAGGTCGTGGAGGCGCTTTCCAAGATGCACACGATAAGGAAGGACCGTTTCACGATCGTCGGGGAGAAGGGGCTGAGCCCAGAGGTCGCGCGGGTGGTCGCGGAAACGACGCTGGTGATCTGATGTCCCAGCCCCCGGTGACGCTGGTCGGCAAGGGACAGGCCAGGGAAGGCCACAGGTTCTACTTCATGGGCGACCAGAACGTCTGCGAGCCCTGCAAGCTCAAGGACATCTGCTTCAACCTCGAGGAGGGGTCCCTGTACGAAATCACCAAGGTGAGGGTGGCGGAGCACGAGTGCTTCCTGAACGAGGGCACCGTCGTCGCGGTCAACGTGGAAAAGGTGCCTTTCAGGGCGTGCGTCCCCAAGAGGTTGGCCATGGCCGGCGGCGTCATCACCTTCGAGACGCCCGGCTGCGACCGCATGGACTGCGGGAACTGGTTCCTCTGCAACCCGCCGAACATCGGCGACGGCAGGAAGGTCTCCGTGGAGAGCGTCGGGGACGGGCTGGAATGCCTCATCGGGGAATCCCGGGTCGGCGTACGCCTGATCTGATCAGAATCTCTCGCCGGTTATCCTCTCGTACATGGAGACGTACAGTTCGCTGACCCTCTCGACCATGTCGTCGGGCAGGGCGGGTATCGGCGGCTCTGGCCTCCCGGCCTTTCTCGCCTCCATCAACTCGGCGTGGTATCCCGTGGATCTGTAGTGCTGACGGACAATCTCCTTGCTGAGCTCGGACGGTTTCCCGGACGCCAGCTCGGCGGCGTCCCACCACCTGTCCTCGTCCAGGGTGCCGAACGTATCGATGACGGTGAGCCTACGGTCCCGGTCGTAGCCGAACTCCTTCTTGCCGTCGCAGTGGACGAGGCCGCGCTTGCCGGCCTCCCTCGCTATTATCGAATCGATCCTCAGGACGGTGTCCATCAGCTCCCCATAATCGGCGTCGGAGAGCCCGGCGATGTCCTTGGCCTCCGCCTCCGAAAGATTCCTGTCGGTCTCCTCCAGCTTCGTGGTGGCCTCAAGGTATGGGCGGGGCAGCTTATCCGCGTACCCTGGCCTGTGCCCCTTGGGGAAACCCATGGCCTCGGGTGCGATTTCCCCGGTTGCGACCCTGTCCAGCAGCGAGCCTGCGGCGTAGTGCCTGCATATTATCTCCAACGGGATGAGGTAATCCCTGGTGCCCTCGGCGATCAGGTCGTAGTCCTCTATTATCCTGAATCTCTGCACCCTCATCCTGTTCGGCGGGAGGTATTCCTTGAAGTGGGTGGCGATGCCCTCCGCCTCGAGCAGCCCGAACCAGTATTTCGCGGTCCTGCAGAGAGTCTCCCCCTTGTGGGGGATTTTCGACGGGATGATTTTGTCGAACACTGATATGTTGTCGGTGAAAACGAATTCAAGGGTGTCCGCGTCGACGGCGTACACCTCCTTGACCTTCCCGGTCCGGATGTGCTCCATGCCCCCGAATCACCGGGGATTTATTATAATCCATCTGGGGTGATTGCACGAGTGCCGCCGCGCCGGCCTAACGCGGTTTCTGCTTATCGGCATACTCATTGACGATCGGCGCTTTCCCGACCTGCCCTGGCTTTGTCCTCGAGGATTTTAATGGCGTCCAAATAATCTTTTTCAACACCCATCATAGGTTTTTATCCTTTCAAACGATTTATAGCCAAAATTCTGAATTTCATTGCGCAACGGCGGGTTTGATTCCATAACCCAATGGGTAGGCCAGGTCTGGATTGTGAGGCATAGATTGTGGTTTTTTCCATCCGTGGCAGTTATTCGGAATTTCCGAACGACTTAGTTTTTGTCCAATCCCCTCCCCGAATGTACTTTCAATGCGTTCGTATGGAAAACATTGTAACATGACCGTGTTTGAATCGATTTGTACCTAATGTATGCAAAGAATGTTAAAATAAACCGGGATGGGTGTTGCATATGGGGCAGTCATCTGAACCTACAAGGGGGATGCGCCTATAAGACCCAGATGACAAATCGATGCTTACGAAAAAACCGACGTTCGCCGCGCCGGAACCGGAAAGCAGGCGCAGCGCCTCGGTCGCCTGCATGCCGGCCAGGGCGGACACGGCGGTGCCGACGGAGGGGCCGCCGTACGCCCCGCCGGGTTTGAGGAAGCATTCCAGGCACGGCCTGCCGACGCAGGTCGTCGTCTGAATCAGGAAACCGTCGGCGGCCCCGTGAACCAACGGGATTCCGGAAGCGTGGCACGCGCGGTTGAGGGCGAGCCTGGCGTCGTTGTTGTCCAAACAGTCCACGGCCACGTCGCACCCTCCCAGGACGCTTTCGAAATTGTCCTCGCCGAACCCCTCGGGCACCGTCTCGCACCCCGTCCCAGAAATCCTGGATACCCAATGTGCCAGACTGTCACATTTCATCATTTCAGGGTTGAGGATGTGCGGGAACTGTCTGTTGAAGTCGCTTTCCGACGGGCGGTCGTAATCAATGAGGAGCAGGGTGCCGACGCCTGCCAGGGCCAGTTGCGTGGCCACGTTGCAACCCAGCCCGCCGCACCCGATAATCGCGGCCTTGGACGCGGCAATCCTCGTCTGCCCCTCGTCCCCGAACAACGGGATTTGCCTGGAATGCCTGCCCAAGGGCTCACCCCAGCAGCTGCAGTACGTGTTCGGCCATCCTCTGCACGGAGGCCCACCGCACGTCGTCCCTGTTCCCTGGGAACCTGTTCATGGAAACGACGGTGTCAATGCCGTCCGTGGCCGCGACGCACACCAGGCCGACGGGTTTCCCCTCCGTCCCGCCCCCGGGGCCGGCGATGCCCGTCACCGATGCGCCAATATCCGCGCCGTAAACCCGGCGCGCGCCCTCGGCCATGGCCAAGGCCGTTTCCTCGCTGACGGCCCCATGCTCCCGCAGGGTTTCCTCTGGAACGCCGAGGATCGCCGTCTTGGATCCGTTGGAGTACACGACGGCGGAACCCATGAAATAGGCCGACGCCCCGGGATCCCTGGTCGCCAAATGGCCCGCGAGCCCCCCGGTGCAGGACTCGGCGAAGGCGACGGTCTTGCCGCCCGCGGTCAGCGCGGCGACCATCCTCGCGAGGGGCGGGTCAAGGTCCATTGACGGGTTCCCCGACGAGTTCCCTGATGCGCCCGACGCCGTCTATCTCGCCGATTACCCTGGCGACGGCGGGCGGTACGAGGGATTCCCAATCCTCGCCCTCGAGGATGCGTCTCCTCACCTCCGTCCCCGAGTATATCTCGCGGTTGTACAGCGGCGAGTCCCTGACCTCGTAGCCGGCCTCGGCGAACAGCCTCCTGGTGTACGGGTTGTTGGAATAGACCATGGTGAAGTGGGGGCATATGGAAACGACCTGGGCCACCCACAGCGAGTAGCGGTTGATGTCCTCGACGGGCACGACGTAGAAATCGGTGAAACCCTCCTCGACGAGGGTCTCGGCGATCATCCTGTACCGCTCGCCGGCGGTGAACGGGTTCTGCTCCGTGTGCGAGTACTGGGCGGAACCGATGCCTATGGTCGTCTTCCTCGATTCGGACGCGACCTTCCTGATTACGTCCATGTGGCCCTTGTGCAGCGGCTGGAACCTGCCTATTATGAGGGAGTCCTCCCCGTGACGGCTCATCGACAGGCAATGCGCAGGGGGGATTAACATGTTTCCCCGGGTCGGTCCTCCGTTCGGTAAAACGCGGACTCGCCCCCAGGGTCGGGGCGTCGGACCCGGCGCCCGGTTAGTTTGGAATTTTTGGAAAAATTTGCATTTTTTCAAACGAATTCGTTGGTGGCGCGCCCTCTCCGGCGGGGTCGGTACGGATCGCCGCCGCGTGCTCAAAACGAATCGGAGACCAAAAACTTCCGGGCATGCATGTACCGAATCCCCGAATCGGTGCCGTCGCCGAACCTCTCGTCCATCGTCACCAGGAACTTGGGATATTGGTCGGGGATTTTCTCCAGGTTGCCGAACTCCCTGTCCATGTTGTCCTCGGTCAGTACGTAGGCGCATTGGACGTAGACCCTGTCCCCGCCCCGGATGCCGACAAAGTCCACCTCCCTGCCGTCGATCTCCCCCACGTACACGTCGTACCCCCGGTTCCTGAGTTCCAGGAAAACGATGTTCTCCAGGTGTTTCCCCACGTCCCTTTCGGTGTATCCCATCATCATGTGCTTGAACCCGAGGTCCGTCAGATAGAATTTGTATCTCGGTTTGAGCAGTTTTTTGCCACGGATGTCGAAAACCCGCGCCCTCTCTATGAAATAGGCGTTCTCGAGGTGTTCGGCGTAAGCGTAGAACCTGTTCTTCCCGCCTATCCCGTCGAATTCGTCGGAAATGACGTTGTACATCCTGTTCAGGGAGGTCATGCTCCCGATGTTGTCGCAGATGAACAACACCATTCTGCGGAAAATTTCCCCGCAGCCCGGGGACCGGGGCATTACGTCGCGAACCACGATCGTCTCATAGAGGTCTTTCAGCGTTATGTACGCTATGTCCAAGGGAAGCTGGTGTGTCCAAAGCGCCGGCATCCCGCCGTACAGGAGGTATCTCTCGAAAACGTCGTCCGGGTCGCAAATGCCGTAATGCTCGTTAAACCGCGCGCACTCCCCCAACGACAGCGGGCTGACGCGGATCGAAACGTATCTGCCCGCCATCCGCGTCGCAAGTTCGGAGGACAGCGTTCCCGAATTCGACCCGGAAAGGTAGATGTTGTACCCACCCTCCTTCAGCAGGGACCTCACGACGTTTTCCCAGCCCGCGACCTCTTGCACCTCGTCTATGAAAAGCGCGTTGCGACCCTCTTTGCTGAGCCTTTTTATTTCCGAGTGCAACCCCTCGGCATCGACGATATCCACATTCCTCATGTTTTCCAAATCGATCCAAATGACGTTCGCGCCCGACTCGACGGAATCCGCGACCATCTTCATCAAAGAAGATTTCCCACACCTGCGGACGCCCGTGAATATTTTTACGTTTGGACTCTTTTCAAGGTGTTTCAACAGATACGCATACCTTTCCCTGGGAACAAGACCGTTGCCCGCCATGGTTCAATAACGTCGTCGTCATATTTAATCACGATAGTTTTTATCTATTGGATGATATAAAGTAATGATATTTTGATACTTTGTACAATTGAAATGATAAAAAGTCTTCAATTTCAAACATTTTTTATAATGATTTGATAAATAGTTACTGTTTTTGAATGGTTTTTATCAACGTATGGATAAAAAGTCCTCGATTCCAATCGCTTTTTGCAGACGTGGCGATAAAAACCCACCCCATCAGACGCCGATGGTATTATATCCGCGATAAACATTTGAATAATTGTTCAAATATTCAAATGTGATAAAATGGAACACGGCGGTACGCACAAAGAGCACGGCGAAATGGTCGAAAGATCCAGCGCGGGGATGCCCGACGAAAGGACCCTTGACGATATATCCGACTTCTTCAGGATGTTCTCCGACAGCACCCGCATCAAGATACTGTGGGCGCTGGAGGGTGGGGAGATGGGCGTCTGCTGCATTGCCGACGCGCTCGGGATGACCGTCTCCGCCGTATCGCATCAGTTGAGGAAGCTCCGGGACGCCCGCCTCATCAAGTCCAGGAAGGACGGCAGGAACGTGTTCTACTCCCTGGACGACGACCACGTCGAGGGGATCCTCGACATGGCCTACGAGCACATAATGGAGTGATCCCTTGGGGGAAACCTGCGCCGCGGGATGCCGTTGCCACGGGGATTGCGGTACGGACGAGCACGGCCCCGGCAGGGTCGCCAGGGTCTTGGCGGCCGCCTGCCTGGCAATCGCCGCGCACATTCTGGGTCTCGTGCCGTTGTACGTCTTGGCATGGGCCGTCGCTGGCTACGACGTCGTCCTCGCGGCCGTCCGAGGCGTCGCGTCCCGACGCGTCTTCTCCGAGAACCTGCTGATGACCGTCGCCACCGTCGGGGCCTTCGCCATAGGCGCGTACCCCGAGGCCGTTGCGGTGATGGCGTTCTACCAGGTGGGCGAGTCCCTCCAGGACAGGGCGGTGGGGAAATCCAGGCGTTCCGTGGAGGCTTTGGCCGACATCGTCCCGGAATTCGCCAGGATCGCCACGGAAGGGGGTTTCGAAGAGGTTCCCCCCGACGGCGTGCCCATAGGCTCCGAGATCCTGATCAGGCCCGGGGAGAGGGTGCCGATAGACTGCGTTGTGATCGACGGGTCGGCGGGCGTTGATCCCTCCCCCGTCACCGGGGAACACGTCCCCATCCCCGCCGCGGCCGGCATTGAATTGAGGAGCGGCTGCGTATGCCTCGACGGCGCGCTCCGCGCCAGGACCGTGGCCACCTACGGCGATTCCACCGCCACGAGGATAATGGCGCTGGTGACGGACGCCCACGGGTCCAAATCCGGATCCGAGAGGTTCGTCACGCGCTTCGCCGCGAAATACACCCCCGCCGTGGTCGCCTTGGCGTTCATCCTGTTCGCCGTGCCCACCCTGCTCGGCGGGGACCCCTCCGTTTGGGGATACAGGGCGTTGCTGTTCCTGGTGATATCCTGCCCGTGCGCCCTCGTCGTGTCGGTGCCCCTGTCCTTCTTCGGGGGCATCGGCAACGCATCCTCCAAGGGCATCCTGGTGAAGGGGGGCGTGCACATGGAGGCCTTGGCCAAAGTCGACGTGGTGGCGTTCGACAAGACCGGGACCCTGACCGAGGGCGGGTTCTCCGTCACCGGGGTCTGCGCCGAGGACGGGTACGGCGACTCCATACTGCGGCTCGCTGCCCACGCGGAGGCGGGTTCCAACCACCCAATCTCCAGATCCATCCTCGATGCCCACGGCGAGACGCCGGAACCGGGCGCCGTTGGGGGATTCAGGGAAATCCCCGGCAGGGGCGTCATCGCGGAAATATGGGGCAAGGAGGTGCGGGTCGGCAACTCCGAGCATCTGGGGACCGTCGGGACGTCCGACTGCGGGGCGGGGGGCACTGTCGTCCACGTGGCCCACGGCGACGGTTACGCCGGCCACCTGCACATCTCCGACTCGCCCAGGGAAAGGTCCGCGGAGGCCGTCGCCTCGCTGAGGTCCCTGGGCGTCGGGAAAATCGTCATGCTCACCGGGGATTCCGAGGGGGCGGCGAAGCCGTTGGCGGAGGGGCTGGGTCTCGACGGTTTCCGCGCGGGGCTGCTGCCGTCCGAGAAACTCGAGGCCCTGGGCGAGCTGAGGGGGGAGGGGACGGTCGCCTTCGTGGGCGACGGCATCAACGACGCCCCCGCCCTTGCGGCGGCGGACGTGGGTATCGCGATGGGCGGCATCGGATCGGACGCCGCCATCGAGGCGGCGGACGTCGTGCTGGTGGAGGACGACCCGGCGAAGGTCCCGGAGGCCATACGCGTCTCCAGGAAGACCGTGGGGATAGCGAGGCAGAACGTCGTCTTCGCCCTTGCCACGAAGGGGCTTTTCATGGTTCTTGGGGCGGCGGGCCTTATATCGATGTGGGAGGCGGTTTTCGCCGACGTGGGCGTGATGATCCTTGCCGTGCTCAACTCCGCCAGGGCCCTCAGGTGATCATTTCACGGCGACGTAGATGTTGACGGCCCCGAGGGACCTGCTGTGGTACCTGGCCTCGGAGAAGCCCGCCTCCAGGAGCAGTTCGACCATGTCGTCCCCGTGGGGGAACCCCTCTATCGAGGACGTGAGCCAATCGTAGGCGGGCATCACGCCGTCGATGACCTTGCCCTTGTCGCGCCTCCTGCCCAACCAGGGGATGACCTTCCCCATGTACAGGTTGTATCCCCACAGCGCTATCCGGTTCTTCGGCTTGGCGAGCTCGGCCAGCACGGCCCTGTGCCCCGGCTTGAGGACGCGGCGCATCTCGGACAGGGCCAGGGGGATGTCGGTGACGTTCCTCAGCATGTATCCCGACGTGACCAGGTCGAAGGACGAATCCTCATAAGGCAGGTCCAGCGCGTCGCCCACGACGAACTCCACCTCCCTTGGGAGGTCCAGCGTTCCCATCTTCCTCTCGGCCATGGCCAGCATGCCCGGGGTTATGTCCAGCCCCGTCACCTTCCCCCCCGGGCCGACCTTCCTCGCCGACATGAATGCTATTTCCCCGGTGCCCGTGCCCACGTCGAGGACCTCGAACCCCTCGATGGGGCCGGCCTTCTTGAACATGAACCTGTGCCACCTTTTGATCATGCCAATCGACATGACGTCGTTCATCCTGTCGTAATAGGGGGCGATGTCGCTGAAGACGTCCTTGACGTAATCGCCCTTGCCCTCAAACTGGTTGCCTTTCAATTCGGACATTCACAACCCCGGCAGGATGGCGAACCCCACGTAATATCCTATCGCAAGCAGGGCCCCGAATATCCAATTGTGCTTGAAGGCGTAGGGCACCATCATGAAGGCGGGCCTCCCGCCGTCGGCGGCCTCTTTGCTGTTGCCGTACAGCCTCCTCCAGAAGAGCAGGGCGGCGAAGGCCAGGGCGCAGGCCGGGTGCAATACCCGGACGATAATCAGGACGGCGAGCGCGGGGTAGCAGGCGGTGTTGAGGAAAACGTACAGGGCCATGCCGGCGCGGTGGCCGATACGGCCTGAAAGGGTGCGGATGCCCGCCTCGAGGTCGGTGTGGTAGTCCCTCATCTCGTTCCCGGAGAGCACGCCGGTGATCAGGAAGGCGTTCGGCAGCCCCAGGAGGAGGGCCTCCAAAGACAGCTTGCCGGCCATGGCGTAGTACGTGCCGAGGGGCATCAGCATGCCCATGGCGATGAAGACGAAAACCAGGCCCAGGCCGCGGTATTTGTAGGCGATGCCGACCGTGTACGTCCCGGCGAAGGCCAGGCCCGCGATGCCGAAGAACAGGATGCCCCAGCCGATATTCCAGATCAACGGTATGCCTATGAGGGCGGTCAGGCCGAGGCATGCGAGGCCTGCCATCAGTATGGATTTTGGTTCCAGGGCGCCGGTGACGAGCTCCGGGGACCTCGGGTGGTTTTCCTCGGTGTCGATCCCCAGCTTGAAGTCGCCGTAGGTGTTGAGCAGGTTGCACGCCGACTGCAGCAATATCCCGCCGATCAGCACGAGGACAAAGACCCAGGGTACGAAAACCCCATGGTTCAGCGCGACGACGCCTCCGAGAACGATCGGCACTACGGCACCGTGCAGCGACCATGGGCGGAAAGCGTTGTACCATCCCGCCGTGACGGGTTTGACCTTCATGGCGCCGCAATGCGCCCGACCATTATAACACGTTTCGCCGCGGGCCGGCGGCGGCGCATGCCGTCGGACGGCAAACGAAATAAACCCCCGGGGGGAATTCCGTTCAGGTGATTCCGAATGGGACTCTTTGACAAAATCGAGACGGGGCTCAAAAACGTCGACAGCAAGGCCAGTCAGAAGATCGACGAGGCGAAGATCGACGTGGAGGTGCGGAAAAGGAAATCCGAGATCGAGAAGATTAAAACCGAGATCGGCGAAACCTACTACAAAGGCAGGAAAGGCGGCAAGCCTTCCCTCGAATCCGAGATGAACTCCCTTTACGACAAAATCATCGCCCTCGAAAACGAAATCAAGGACCTCGAGGAGGAAAAGGACAGGGTGATCGCCGAGGCGAAGGCCGAGCGCGAGGCGAACCGCAGGGCATCCGGCTGATTCCCGGGATTCCCGCCCGGCAAACCCCTTACGTTTTATAAGGAACGGCCGTTGCCTGGTGCATGGATTGGAAGGCTCTTTTCGGCAGGACCACCTTCATGATGTCCATGGCCCTCGTGGCTTCCCTTGGCCTGGGCCTATCCGACCATTTCCCCCACATAGAGCCGGAATACAGGAGCAACGCCACGATAATCATCCTGGCGATCATGATGACGTTCGCCCTCTCGAGGATACCCTTCAAGGGGATGAACCCCCTGAAGGACCTGAGGTCCTCCGCCAAGGCCCTCTTCCTCGGCGTCGTGCTCGCGTCCTCGATACCGTTGGCGGCATCGTTCTTCTTCGACGAGCCGGCGTACAAAATCGGGTTGGTGTTCATCGGGCTGACGCCGTTCGCCGCTTCCGTGGTGCCGCTGACATACATCATGAGGGGCGACTTCCACCACGCCGCCAGGGGCACCCTCGTCGTTTACGTGTCCGCCATAGCGTACATCCCGGCCGTCGTCTGGATCGTCCTCGGCGAGACCGTGCCCATGGCCGAGGTGGTGAAGGCCGTGTTCCTCGTCGTTCTGCTGCCGCTCCTGCTTTCCAGGTTCCTGCAGAACGTCGAGATAGACAAACGGAACATGGCCGTGTTCCTGAATTCCTGCATCTTCATCCTCGTCTTCATATCCGTGGGCCCGACGGCCAAGATGTTCCTGTCCGAGAAGGTCCTGCTGCTGACGTTCATGGGCATAGGCGTCGCCAGGACCTTCGGCCTGGGCATAACCCTCGAATACATCGAAAGGAAACGGGGGATACCCTGGGGCCAGAGGGTGACGGACGTGCTGATGCTGTCGTACAAGAACAAGGGCATCGCCATCGCCCTGGTAACCGCCGTGGCGTTGGCCTCGCTCAGCCCCGACAAGATAGGGATGGCGCTGTTCCCCGTCACCTCCTCCATCGTCATAGAGATATGCTGGGTCATATTCATGGACTCGGTGCTGCTGTCGCCGAAGAGGATGAGGGCGGAGCTGGGCGAGGAGGACTCAGCGGAAGTCCCGTAACCTGGTAGGCCTGCCGCCCACCTCGACGACGACGTCGGTCGGGCCGAGGGCGTCGGCGAGCATCTCCTCACCGGGGCGGGATTCCCCGCGGCCGCCCTTGGAATTGGCGTAGCAATAGACACAGCGGTGCGGGCAGGTGTCATAGGTGCCGATGTCGACGGTCTTGACGCACAGGCATCCCTTCCTGTTGGGCGCCGAGGGTTTCTCCCACGGGATGCCGATGGAGGAGAGCATGTCGCCGCCGACGCACCCGCCGTCGAGGATGCCGTACGGCGCCAGGGCGTCGCCGGTGCAGCAGGACCGGATGCGCATGCCGCGGGACTCGGCCATCCCCTTGAACGGCGTGGCGACCGCGGCCTTCTCCTCCGGGCGGGCCTCCTTCAGAAGCCCCGAGGCCATTGCCCCGGACAGTTTAAGATGAGGTTCGAAAAACCCAATCACACACCATCCCGCGACCCCTTCCAACGCTTTGCTCAATCTGTCGAAGTTCGCTATGTGCCAGGCGGCGTCCCTCGCGCCGCCGAAGAGCACGGGGTCGTATCTCCACACCAGACGTTCGGGGCCCAGGGCGTCGGATAGTTTGGCCATGGACCTCACGACCTTCCAGGCGGGCGGGACGTTCGGTTCTATCGGTCCGCCGTAACCGGTCACGGTGACCTGGAACATGGCCTCGTGGCCCATCGATTCCAACTCGGCGAGGTGCGCCTCCATGGGCCTCGGGTCCTTCGTCATGAACACGATCGCGTCCACGTCCGCCGGGGAAAGGGGCACCCTGAACACCGTGCCGCCGTAACCGGGGTTCCTGACCAGCGCGTGACCGGCGCGGAGCCTGTCCATGAACCACCCGGAATGGAAGGCGGGGATGTCCGTCCTCCTGCTGGCGCCGATTATCACGACCCGGTATCGTGAACCGATTTAATATCCGGACCCCATCCGACGGGCATGGACAGGGCCGCGGTCAGACGGAGGATGGAATCCATGGCCGACGCGGACGCGAAACGCTTCTCCGAGTCCCTGGTGTCCGGCGTGGACAACATGCTCGGGCTGAGGATGGGGGAGATCAGGCGCATCGCCAAGGAAGCCGCCGCCGGCGACTGGAGGGCGTTCGCCTCCGATCCCGGCGACGTCTACTTCGAGGAAACGATGGCGAGGGGCCTCGCCATCGCCTACGCCAAGGTGCCTTTCCGGGAGAAGGTGGACTGCCTCGAGAGGTTCGTGTCCACCATAACCGATTGGATGGTCTGCGATTCGCTGTGCGCCACCATCAAGCCGACGGAAGGGGACGCGGACGAGATCTGGAACTTCTCCGTGCGCCACCTTTCCAAGGACGGCGAATTCGAGAAAAGGTTCGGTGCCGTCATGCTGATGCGGTTCATCGACGGCGGGAACGTGGAGGAAATCATGGGGCTGATAGCCTCGACGGACCACCCCGGCTACTATTGGAAGATGGGCGCCGCGTGGGCCCTGGCGGAATGCTGCGTGAAATGCCCGGAAGCGGGCTACGGGTTCCTGTCGGACAATGAAATCGACCGGGAGGTCCTTTCCAGGACCGTGAGGAAAATCCGCGAGTCCTGGCGCCCCTCGGAGGAATGGAAGGACGCCTTCCGAAAACTCGTTAGGTCCGAATCAGACGCATGAGGGGCGTGCCAATCGCTTCTCGCCTTGTATCTCCCAAAACAACACTCACCCGAAAAAAACCAAAGGATATCGCCAATGCATAGTTCAGGATGCCAACGGGAGCCAATTGGGAAGGGCGCGCACGCTCTAGAAAAAACGAAAAAATGATCCCTTGGCTTAG
The DNA here is from genome assembly GCA_012520845.1 of Thermoplasmatales archaeon. Taxonomy (GTDB): domain Archaea; phylum Thermoplasmatota; class Thermoplasmata; order Methanomassiliicoccales; family Methanomethylophilaceae; genus JAAYNL01. The sequence goes on from JAAYNL010000011.1 coordinate 47,980, forward strand.
GCAGACTTGGAGGGATTGTCGCCCCAATCGCCTCCCTTCACGAAATCAAACGCTTACACCGTTCGGTTCCCGCGGAGGGAAACGACAACGATGACAACGACTTCGATTTCATCCTATGCCCCCGAAGACGTGGGTCGACTGAATCGGCCGACTTTCGCTACGAGATTATGGAGGCATTGGGCGGGCTAGTTGCGCATACGAGGTTTGCCTAAACGACGGGTTCAAAACGATTTCCGAGCCGAACTTATGCCTGTGGAATAAACTGGCCTGGTTCAATCCTATTTGTTTTCGACAATTGGGGCCAAATCCGATGTCAACTATTAATTTACAGAGGCCGTTTCGTTCCCGAGGCGTATATGGAAGAAACACCCAAGGAAACATCGAAGGGGAGGCCGGTCTTGAAAGACTGTTTTGTGGATAGGATCGTCGCTTGTAAAAAATACATACCCCGCCATACAAAAAACGTACTGGATCCCAGAAAAATGAAGGAAGACAACGGGCATTACAGGCGGAACATCGATTTGGATTGCGACGGATACCGTCTCAGGATGTCAATCAGGCAATTGGTTGACGACCCCCTGAATTTCTCGGTCTTGTTGATTTACTCCGACGATGCCGGACATACGTACATAATCAGAAGGTACAACGGGACCACGGCGGCCATGGCGACCCGGTCACCGGAACGTGGATAGCCGGACCGCATATCCATATGATTACCGAGGAGCATCAAATGCGTTCCCGAAAGGAGGAAAGGCACGCCGTGCCGACGGATCGCTACAAAAATCTCTCCCAGGCCGTAGATGTTTTTTTAAAGGACATGAATATCGGATACGAGCACGCAAAGGGAATAAAACAACTGGGGGAGTTCAATGGCTGAAATCGAAAAGATGATGGAAACCATGAAAGAGTCCATACGCACCGGGGTCTCGTTCGAGGCACGCGGCATCGGAACATATCTGGTGCACACCGGGTTCACCTACCCCGACGGTGACGAGTTGCACATCGTACTACGCGAAAAAAACGGGGAATGGGTGCTGACCGACGACGGCCACACCATGATGTGGCTGTCCTACGAGGATTTCAACCTCACGGAAACAAGAAGCGCGGCGCTGGGCAGGACCCTAGCTTCCAACCATGCAGAAATGACGGACGGCAGGATAAGAATCCCGCTAGGCGACCGCGACCCTGGCGCCGTTTTGAAATCGTTCATCCAGGCCCTTTTACAGACGGCCGACCTCCTTTACCTAGACCGCCAAAACGTCAGAGGGACGTTCTCGGAAGATGTAAAGGATTTGTTCCGCGAAACGTTCGGGGAAGGTTGCGAATTCGACAAAAAGATATCCAACGGCGGCGAAACCTACGATGTGGACGTATACGTGCCCGGCAACCTGCCTATTCTGGTGTTCGCCGTTGCCAACCAGGAAAGGTGCATCAACGCGGCCTATGCCATCCTGGCACTCACCGTCGAAAAAAAGGAAGGTTTCGCATCATTGGCTATCGTCGACACTTCCGCCAACATACGCGCCGAGGACAGGAACCGCATAGCGAACAGGTCCGACAAGATTTTCTTCGACGTTCCGGACGCGGGCGATGCCGCCCTTACCCGATTCCTGTCGAGGGTTGCCGCGCCCACCCACTGATTCGTTGTGCCCATCGCCCATCGTTTGATAGAAGAGGGCGCCTCGCGCTTTATCTCGTCACTGAAACGAAGCTCGTCGAATCCGGCTACGTATCATCAACCTTCGTAATCTGTCCGAAGTGATGCCCGAAGTGACTGATGACGTCACTTCGAATCGACTGAAGATTCTTCGGTTTTTATCTAAACCGTCGGCAACCTTTCCGATTTGTCGCCCAACATGAGCTCGTCTCAGTCGCCGAACCCTGGTTTGACAATGGACTCCACCTCGGCCACAATGGCGTCGGCGTTGTCGTCGCCCACCCTGGCGCCCTTCCTCTCCAGGAAGGTCCATCCCTTGGATTCGCACAGTTCCCTGTGCTTGTCGCTGGTCACGGCGATCACCCTGTCCCTGGGCAGGCACGGCGCTATGATGTCGAACATGTCCTTCGGGACGCAGACGACGACCCTGTCGAATATGGGGTATTTGCCGACGTGGAGATTGGCGGCGTCCCCGATGTGCTTGACGTAGTCCTTCCTCTCCTGCAATTCCAGGTAGTCCTCCTTGCATGAGGGCACGTTGCCGTAGGGCCGGATGACGTAGTTGGACGGCACGAAACCGAACTCCCCGGAGACGATGCCCATGGACACGTCCGTGTCCGGGAACCCCCTGAGCCTCTCCACGAGGTTCCTGACCTCGGTGACCCGGCCGCCGAACATCTCGTGGGCGGAGACCCATTTGTCGCTGAGGAACACCTCGGAGTCGTTCGTTATCACCAGCACCCTCCTGACCTTCATCTCGTCCCTTTCCGCCATCGGATCACCTCACGCCCGAGTATCTGTACGCTATGTTGCAGCCGCCCTCGGAAGACACCATGCACGGCCCCATCGGCTTGGAGGGGTTGCACGCCTTGCCGAACATGGGGCATTCCTCGGACCTTATCAGGCCGCGGAGCACCTCGCCGCAGCGGCAGCCCTTGGCCTCGTCGGCCACCTCGGGGGCGTTCGCGAGCAGGTCCTCGTGGACCTTCGTTGCATCGTGCGCCGAATATTTATCCTTGAGCGCCAGGGCGCTCTTCCTGATCACCGGGAAGCCGCGCCACCGCCTGTCCACGTGATCGTAGGTGTCCTCCATGTACCTCAGGGCGATTTTGTTCCCGCCGGGCCTGACGACCCTGCTGTACTCGTTCTCCACCTCGGCCCTGCCCTCGTCGATCTGCCTGCACAGCATATAGGACGCCATCAGCAGGTCCAGCGGCTCGAAGCCGGCGACCACCTGGGGCATGGAATAGCGTTCGGCCAACGGCTCGAATATGCCGGTGCCGGTGATGACGGCCACGTGGCCAGGCTGTATGAAGCCCTCGACCCTCGTCTCGCCCAGCTCGAATATCGCCTGCAGTATCGGCGGGCAGACCCTGTGGCAGCTGTACACGCTGAAGTTCTCCGGCACGCCCTTGGCCAGCGGGACGCACGTCGACGGGGCCGTGGTCTCGAAGCCGACGGCGACGAAGACGAGATCGCCGTCCTGGGTCTTTGCCATGGAGACGGCGTCGTCTACGGAATACACTATGCGGACGTCCCCGCCGGCGGCCTTGGCGTCGTTCAACGTGCCGATGGGCGTGGGCACGCGCATCATGTCGCCGAAGACGCACACGGTGACGCCGGAACGGGCCAGGTGGATGACGTCCGCTATCTCCCGGGTGGTGGTGACGCACACGGGGCAGCCCGGGCCCTGCCTGATCTCCACGCCGGCGTCGGCCAGCAGGGGTTCCATGCCGTGGCGGACCATCGTGTCCTGGTGGGTGCCGCAGACGTGCATGAACGTGTATTCCCTGCCGTAGGCCTTGATTTTGGAGAGGATTTCCTTGGCCATCCCCCCGTCCCTGAACCTGAGCTTCAAGCCGTCACCGCCCTTATGTTGCCGACCCTGCAGGTCTTGCCCTCGACCACCAGGACCCTGCCGCCGCACTCCGGGCACGAGAGGATCGGTATGGAACCATGGCCGAAGTCGTCGTCCACGATGGACCTGACCGGGCCCTCGTACTCGCAGACGAGGCATTCCACCTTGATCGGCTCGGCGACGATGGTGAGCTTGGACCCCTCGAGGATCGTGTCCCTGGTGACGATCTCGTAGGCGAACTCCATCTGCTCGAAACCCAGGTTGGTCAGCTCGCCCACGACGAGCGTGACCTCGTCGACGCCCACGACCTCGTGCGCCTCCAACTCGGAGATGATGGCGGACACCAGTTCCGAGACGACGGAAACCTCGTGCATGGGTCACCGAATCGCGAGGACCTTTATTTACGTATTCGGACGACGGGCCGGGGGCGCCGCGCTCACGCCCTGGAGGAGAAGTGATCGCAGTGCCCGGACACGGGGCACCTCTCGCACCTGGGCTTCCTGGGCAGGCAGATCTCCTGCCCATGCCTCACGAGGTAACGGTTGATGTCCATCCACCGCTCCCTCGGGGTGATGGCCATGAGGGCTTCCTCGGTCTTATTGGGGTCCTTCGTGTCCACCAGCCCCATCAGGTTGGAGATCCTGTGGACGTGGGTGTCCACGCACACGGACGGTATGCCCATGGCATAAGCCCTGACGCAGGCGGCCGTCTTCCTGCCCACCATCGGCAGCGTCAGCAGGTCCTCCGTCCCGGTCGGCACCTCGCCGCCCCATTCGTCCCTGAGAACCCTGCAGCATTCCACGAGGGCCTTGGCCTTCTGCCTCGGGAAACCGGCGGGCCTCACGAGGGCGGAGACCCTCTCGGGGTCGGCGGAGGCCAGGGCGTCGACCGTCGGGAATTCGGAGAAAAGGGCGTCCGACGCTTTCCTGGTGTTCTCGTCCCTGGTCCTCTGGGACAGTATCGTCGCCATCAGGACGTGGAAGGGGTCGTTGGGCCATTTGGGGCTCAGCCCTTCGGCGGACCTCCCGGGGAAGGCGCCGTCGCCGTAAAGCGGTTTCAGCGCGTCCAATATCCGGGGTACGTCCTTTGCAGCCACCCTATGACCTCCTCGGCCACGTGGAAGGACCCCGTGGCCAGCACGGTTTTGCCGTCCGCCTCGGCGAGCGCGGCCTCGACGGCCTCGCCGAGGCTACCGTAGGCCTCGGCCTCGCCGTGCTTCGATACTTCCTCGAGCAGCCTCCCCACGGGCATCGCCCTGCCGGTCCCGGGGGCGGCCAGGTAGAACTTGCCCGCTATCGGCGCCAGGTTGGCCGCCACGGCGGAGGCGTCCTTGTCCGAGAGGAGACCCAGCACCACGTTGCCGGCACCGTAAATACCCATGAAGTCCCTCGCCAGGGAGGCCGACCCGGAAGGGGTGTGCGTCACGTCGATGACGAGCGGCAGGCCGCCGACCTTCTCCAGCCTGCATGGCAGCGTGGCCTTGGCCAGCCCCCTCCTGATCGCCCCGTCGATCCCGGGGTTGCCGATGGCCCTCATCGTCTCTATCGCCAATACCCCGTTCCTGGCCTGGCAGCCGCCGGGTATGCCCACGGAATACCTCTCCCCCTCGTAGGTGAAGTCGGTGCCCTCTTGGGTCAGGGTGACGTTGGCCGGCTCGTCGACCACGACGAGCCTCGCCCCGGCCGCGTCGGCGGCCGCGGCTATGGTCGGCAACACCGCGGGGTCGCCGAACGTGACCACTGGCACGCCCTTCTTGATGATCCCCGCCTTCTCCCCGGCAATCTCCCCCAGGGTGTCGCCGAGGAAGTCCCTGTGCTCCAGCCCTATCCCGGCAATGGCGCACACCATCGGCCTCAGGACGTTCGTGGAATCGAGGCGGCCGCCCATGCCCACCTCTATAACGGCGGCGGGCACGCCTTCCTCCCTGAAGTGCAGGTAGGCGATGGCCGTGGTGGCCTCGAAGAAGGTGCACCGCATGCCCTCCTTCTCCATGGCCTCCACGTGGGGCCTGACCCTTCCCGCCAACGCTATCAGTTTAGAATCGGTTATCGGTTCCCCGTCCACGGAGATCCTTTCGTTGAAATCGAGTATGTGGGGCGAGGTGTACATGCCGGCCCTCATCCCCGCCTCCATGAGCACGCTGTAAGCCATGGCGCACACGGAGCCCTTGCCGTCGGTGCCGGCCACGTGTATCGCCGCGAAGGACTCCTGGGGGTTCCCGAGCCTGCGGAGCAGTTCCGTCGTGTTTTCCAGGCCGGGATTGACGCCCCTGGACTCAAGGCCGTAGAGCCACCCGAGGACCTCCTCCTTCGTGCCGGCCATCTCAGACGCCCCCCGCTATAGAGTCTATGAGGCCCTTTACGGTGACGCCCCTGGACTTGGCTATGGCCCTGAGCCTGTGCATCGCCCCGCACCCGTACTGGGCGGCCTTTTTCTTCTTCGCCGCTATCTCCGGGTACCCGATGTGCTCCGCCACGTCCCTGAGGCACCCCTTCCTGACCTCCGAGGGCATCAGGTCGCCGACGTCGAGCCTGGATACGAAATCCACCACGTTGCGGTCCAAATACGGGTAGGCGACGGTCTTGCCGAAGTTGGACGCCACGGCCCTCTCGTGGGCCAGCGTCTGGTTCAGCAGGACGGCCATGTCGGCGCCCATGGCCTCCCCGAGGGCGACCTCGTCCAGCCCCACGTACTTGGAGAAGCCCGCGAAGAGCTCGTCGGCCCCCTGGCCGCCGATGATGGTGTCCTCCCTGCAATGCTTGGCAACGTAGTACAGGGGGATCTCGAAGGACAGGGTCACCGGGCTGGTGGTCCCCGTTATGCGGACCATGTCGGCGACGCAGTCCAGCAGGTCGCCGTCGGTTATCAGCAGGTGTCTCCAGGGCATGTCGAGCAATCTCGACGCGCTCTCGGACTCCCGCACGTCGTAGGCGTCGGCGACGCCCGCGGTGTACAGCGTAGCGGAGGATGCGTGTCTTTTCACGAACGCCGCCACGATGCCGCTGTCCAAACCGCCGGAGAAGGCCACGGCGGCGTCCTTCCCGCCCACCGAGGCCTTGACGGCTCCGCCTATGGCCGACGACAGCGTCTCGCACCCTTCCATACGGTACTCTAATACATCGACCATTTAATTGGTTGCGCCGCCCGGGCGGGTTTTCCCGCCGGGGGCGCCGTCCGCGGGGAAGGGTATTACTGGGAAAGGCAAGGGTTTTAACGGGCGACGGGAATTCGTGTTACATGGAATACGTCACGAGGATAGGGGTTTCCCTGGAACCCGGTTTGCTGGACGCCTTCGACAGGCAGCTGTCCCAGAAGGGTTACGCCAGCAGGTCCGAGGCCCTGAGGGACCTGATCCGCGAATCCCTGGCGGAGAAGGAATGGAAGAACGACGAGATGCCGATGGTCGGCGCCATCGTGATGGTGTGCGACGCCATGGCCGAGGGCGACCCCGAGAGGGTGAGGGCGCTCGAGAGGAAGTGGAACGCTAACATCTCGACCACTTCCAGGATGAGGCTGGACGACGACAGCGACATGGTCGTCGCCATGGTGTCCGGCAAGCTCGGCGACCTGAAGGGCTTCACCGAGGAACTGGTCGCGGTGAAGACCGTCCGCAGGGGCAGGCTCGCCATGGTCTCGCCGTCCACTAAGAACATGCATTTCGTCGGTGCGAAGACGTGATACCGCAATCCGTGCTGAAATACGTCGAGAAGGAGGGCTGCGGCGCCTTCGTCGGCCTGGAGGCCCCCCGGCCGACGGCCGGGTCCATCGCGAAATGCAGGGGCTACTGCGAGGAAAATCTCTGCGGCCACCATTCAACGAACTGGGGCTGCCCCCCGTACGTCGGCACGCCGGAGGAGTGCGTCGACCTGTGCAACTCCTACGATTCCTGCACGCTGGTCACCATCCCGTTCGACTGCGACCCCGAGGACGAGGAGGCGGTGGAGTCGACGATGGCCAGGGCCCAGGGCATCGGCCGTGAGATAAAAAGGCTATTGCTGGACGAGGGTATCGACGCCCTCGTCCTCGCCGACGGGCCGTGTCAGCACTGCGGGCGCTGCGCCGCCCTGGACGGGGAACCGTGCAGGCACCCCGAACGCAGGGTGCCGTCCGTCAGCGCCTTCGGCATCCTCGTGAACGATTACCTGGAAAGGGTCGGGATCGCCGTCAATCCCGAGAGGATGTGCCTTTACTGCTTCGCCCTTACGAGAGATCGTACGCCACTATGACCGTGGCTATCTCCCGGGAATCGGGCACGCCGTAGCGGCCCTTCAGGATGGCGTCCGAGGGCCCGGCGGGTATCGTGACGATCGGATTTATGGCGCCGGCGTCGTTGAAATCGCGGAAGGGCGAGGCGGCGAGGACGAACCTCTCCTCGCCGGTGCCGACCACGTGGGGGAACACGACGAAGTCCTCGGAAATCCAGATGACGTCGTCCCTGAGCCTGTAATCTTCCATCTCCCCGGGGCATAGGGTCCTGCCCATTATCGTGCCGTCGTCGCACTTGAGGAACAGCCTGGTCTCCGGGACGGGGAAGGTGGTGTCGCAGAAAAGGCAGACGCGCACGTCCCTCTCCAATGCCTCCGAATAGCCCTCGTTGACGTACTCTATGCCGACCTGGGTCCTTACGGATTCCTCAGAAAGCCTGACCGCCTCGGTGACCTCGGGGGTCATCTCGGCCAGGTGCCTGACGCCCGTGTAGGACCTCAGCCAGTCGAGATGTCTTTCCCTGGGGCCCATGCGCCTCCATCCAGGTTTACATTCAAAAAACTTACCTGCGGCTGCGCGGAAGGTCCGTATCCGCCGACAGCGGGAAAATAAAGGATGGCGGGGGCCGAAGCCCCCGCCGGTCTCAGCGTTTCCTCAGGATGCCCGGGTAGACGAACAGCGCCACGACGGCTATAGCCGCCAAGACGGCGATCGCCGCGCCCGCGTAGAGGCCGGTGTTGCCGGAGCCGCCGCCGGAGGACCCGCCCGGCGTGTCGCCGCCGGGGGTGTCGTCGCCGGGGGTGTCGCCGCCCGGTGTGTCCCCGCCCGGTGTGTCCCCGCCAGAGTCCTTGGGCTCGGACAGGGCGTACACGGAGCAGTGGCCCAGTGCGACGGTCACCTTGCCGTCGGCGACCACGGCCGTGACGCCCTCCTGCTTGACGAATTCCTTGGCGTCGGCGTCCCATAGGTACACGTCGTATTCCTTGCCGTTCTCCATCCACTCGGCCTTGGCCGTGGTGAACGCGCTGTTGGCGAAAGGCATCTTCCCGGAGGCCGAGAACTCCATGTACATGGCGTTCTTGAACCCGCCGGAGGCGTCCACCATGTCCTGCGTCGCCGCCGTCAGGGAGACGGCGGGCCTGAACGTGCCCGCGTCCGCGACTTTGTCGCCGGAGAAACTCCAGGACCCTCCGCCGTCCGGAAGGTTTATGGTCACGCTGTCGCCGGCAAAGCCCTCAAGGGCGGTCGTCATGTCGATGTCGGCGTCGCCGAGGAGGTTGAGCACGGGGTTGTCGCCGCATCCCAACGCGGACGCGACGTCTTCCGACGTCAGCACATCGTACGTGCCGGCGGCCGCGTCGATGGTCCATGCGGCGACGACGGCCAGGTTCTCGGCGGGCATGGTCTCCGGCAGGGCCGGGTCCCAGCGCACGAAGACGTATCCCGCCCTGACGGGATCATCCGGGGCGACGACGGCCGAGCCGTAACCGACGGTAATCGAATCCACCGCGGAACCACCGGCGGAATCGAAGGTTATGGTGTACTCGATGACGGTCCACAAAGCCCTGTGGGTGGCGTTCTCTGCGGGCATGGTCTCCGGCAGGGCCGGATCCCACCCGTCGAAGGTGTGGCCGACCTTCGTCGGCGCCTCGGGGGCCGTCACCGCGGTGCCCGGGGCCCCGACGATCGGGGCCACGTAGGAACCGCCGGCAGGATTGAAGGTTATGGAGCAGTTCCCGGCCTCGGCCTCCCACTGGGCCACGCAGGCCAGGCCGTCCACGGGCATCGTGGCGGGCAGTGCTGGCTGCCAGCCGGCGAAGATGTAACCCTCCTTTGTCGGGTCCGCGGGCGGCGTCACCGCGATGCCGTAGTCCTGTGTGATTGCCGGGACGGCGGAGCCGCCGGCGGAATTGAAGGTTATGGAGTACTCGTTCACCTTCCATTTGGCCTTGTGGGTGGCGTTTTTCGCAGGCATGGTCACCGGCAGGGCCGGATCCCACCCGTCGAAGGTGTGGCCGACCTTCGTCGGCGCCTCGGGGGCCGTCACCGCCGTGCCGTAGTCCTGTGTGATAGGCGCCACGGCGGAGCCGCCCTCCCCGGTCTCGAAGGTTATGGTGTACTGCCTGGGGGTCCACTGGGCCACGCAGGTCCCGCCGTCCAGGGGCATGGTCCCCGGCACCTCCGGGGACCAGCCGGCGAAGGTGTACCCGGCCCTGGTCGGGTCCCCCGGGGCGGAGACCGCCGTGCCGTAGTCCTGGGTGATCGCAGGGACGGCGGAGCCGCCCTCCCCGGTCTCGAAGGTTATGGTGTACTCGTTGACGGTCCACTGGGCGACGAAGGTGACGTCGGCGACCAGGGTGTGGGGCCAATCGACGGCGGACCCGCCGTGCTTCC
>JAAYNL010000012.1 GCA_012520845.1 Thermoplasmatales archaeon
GAAGGAACGGACGCAGTCCCACACCTACGCGTTCATCCATTGGACCGCGGACGGCTCCACGCCCGCCGACCTGACCTCCGTCAGATCGGACGTGACCGTCTCCCCCGCCTTCGCCGGGACCCTGAGGTCCTACGTCGTGACGTTCGTCCTCGACGGCGCCGAGGTGAAATCGCTGCCAGTGACGTACGGGGACGCCGTCCCCGCCTCGGAGGTGCCCGAGGCGGCGGCGCCCTTCGGCAAATACTTCACCGGGTGGGGGGACGTCGGGAAGGCCGTCGTCGGGGACACCGTCTTCGAGGGTTTCTTCCTTCCCCTCGGGGACTGTGCCGTCACCTACCTGGACGCCTCGGGCGGGACCATGTACGTTGAGTCCGTCGCCTACGGGGGGGACGCCTCCTACGCCGGGGTGCCCGAGAAACCGAGCACCGGCACGGAAGTGTTCACGTTCAGGGGCTGGAGCGAGGACGGGGAGAACGTCGCGCCCCTGAGGAACGTGATCGCCGACGTCACCGTGGCCCCTCTGTACGACCGGTCCGAGAGGGAATATTCCGTCAGGTTCGTCCTTAACGGCGAAACCGTCGGGGAGCTGTCCGTGCCCTACGGCCACGTGCTCTCCGATGCGGAGATCCCGCGGGCGGAGGCCCCGGCCGGCAAATACTTCACGGGATGGGGAAACACGGCCGCCCCGGTTGTGCAGGACGCGGTTTTCACAGGCGGTTTCCTGCCCTACGGGGACAGGGCGGTCACCTACCTGGACGCCTCGGGCGGGACCATGTACGTGGAATACGTCCCCTATGGGGGGGACGCCTCCTACGCCGGGGTGCCCGAGAAACCGAGCACCGGCACGGAGGCGTTCGTTTTCAGGGGCTGGAGCGAGGACGGGGAGAACGTCGCGCCCCTGAGGAACGTGATCGCCGACGCCACCGTGGCCCCGTTGTACGATTCCGTCAGAAGGGATTATTCCGTCAGGTTCGTGCTTAACGGGGAAACCGTCGGGGAGCTGTCCGTGCCCTACGGCCACGTGCTCTCCGATGCGGAGATCCCGCTGGTGGAGGCCCCGCCCGGCAAATATTTCACGGGATGGGGGAACACGGCCGCCCCGGTTGTGCAGGACGCGGTTTTCGTTGGCAACCTGTTCTACAACCCCACGCACACCTTAATCTACAAGGACGAGAGCGGCAACGTCGTTGGGCAGGAAATAGTCGACAACGGCGCCCCCGCGGAATTTTCGGGAAGGCCCACCAAGGTGCAGTCGCATTCCCACACGTTCACCTTCAAGGGCTGGAGCGAGGACGGCGCGACGATGGCGGACCTATCGTCCGTGAACAGGGATTACGTCCTCACGCCGCTCTACGACCAGGAACCGAGGTCGTTCAAGGTCACGCTCCTGGACTACGACAGAAAAACGCTGTCCGAGGAATACGTGAGGTACGGGGAAGCGTTCACCAACTACCCGGATGACCCCTCTCGGCCCCCGTCCGTTGACAAGGTGTACTCCTTCCTGGGATGGAGCGTCTCCAACGGGAGATACGTGCCGGCGGATCTGAGCAGCATCACGACCTCCAGGATCGCGTACGCCTCGTACGGTTTCGTCGGCCACCCGTACACCCTGACCATCAACCTGGACGACGGGTCCGTCGTCACCAGGGAAATAAGGTACGGCGAGTTTCTGTCGGAGTCCCTGATGATGGATTCCGTCGAGGGGCACCTGCTGAGGTTTTACAGGGACGGGGCCATGACGAAACGCGTGAACACGTCCGTGATGTTTTCGGGGGACACCACGCTGTACGCGGAGAAAATACCCGGAAAGTACGCCTACGCGAACGCGGACAGGACGTCGGTGGCCGTGAGCTTCGCCGGGGCCGTCCCCGATCCGAGGGTGGAGGACGGGATATGCCTCGCCTGCGACATATCCTCCTTCTCTGACGGGAAAACGGTCGAATTGGAAACGGGAACCGTCAGGGAAATCGAGAGCCGTTTCGGAAAAAGCGTCGACATCCGCATCTCGCTCTACCGCGGCGACATGATCATCGGCACCGACGACCTCATCAGGCTCTGCGGGGACTCCGAGAAAACCGTGTCCTTCTCGATCGGCAGGGGGCCGACCACGTCCGTGAGGATCAACTCCTCCCTGAAAAACGTCGATTACGACAGGACCTACACCATCTCGTTGAAGATCGACGGCAGAACCGTCGTCGACATGCCCGATTCCCCGATGGCCGTCCTGGTGCCCTACGAAAAGGACTCGGACCCGGCGGTGGAACCCAGGGTCTGGAGCGCCAACGGCAACACGGGGACCCTGACCCGGGTCGATTGCGAATGCTCCGGCGGCGGGCTCCTTTTCGCCCCGCGCGCATACCCCTACTTCGCGGTGGGGACCTCGGCCGAACGCACCGAGGCGATAGACGGCGGCGACCCTTGCCCGTACGGGGAGGTCGAGTACAACTGCACGGGCGAATCTTCCGAAAATTACGCTTCCACGTTGAGGAAAATGACGATCGACAACGGCGGGAGGACCCTCCACGTCCCGTCCGCCATGGAGGGGTATCCCCTGAAGCACATCGAAGCGGGGGCGTTCGCGGGCGTGAGGAACGCGCCCAGCATCGTGATCCCGGACACCGTGCTCGATTTCGATTGGGCGTCCCTGAGCGGCACGGACGTCACCAAAATAGTATTCCTGGGCGACAGACCCGAATTCACCGGCGAGCCGCCGGCGTCGGTCACGGTGTTTTACGCTTCCGACGCGGGGGGATGGGGGGATACGGAATGCGGGGAACCCCGCATCGTGCCGATGGCGGCCCCCGAGCCCGGCGACGGACGGGGGGAAACGGAATGCGGGGAACCCCGCATCGTGCCGATGGGGGCCCCCGAGCCCGGCGACGGATGGGGGGAAACCGGATACGAGAGACTCGACATCCACAGATACGTGAAGGACAGGTACGTCGTCTCGTATTACCTCCTGGACGACGAGATAACCGTAAGGGAGTGGATTTCAGGGAGGTTCGTGGACATCCCCTCGAAGATCAGCGTGGGCGGGACGGAATACCCCGTGACGACGATCGGCTGCAACGCGTTCAAGGACAGCCAGGCGGTCAACGTCAGGATACCCGCCTCCGTGGATGCCATTCAGACGCGCGCATTCTACGGTTCCTCGATGATGGAACAGCTTTCCTGGGCTTCCGGGGGTTCCGCCACCGTCATCGCGGACGAGGCCTTCAGGAACTGCTCCAGACTCAGGAGCAACACCGAGACGATCCCGGACACCGTCCGTTTCATCGGGTTCGAGGCCTACAGGAACTGCGGGATGTTCAGGTCCATCGTCCTCCCCGGGTCCGTCACCGACGTCAGGGAGGGCGCTTTCTACAACTGCCCCCTGCTAGCGAGCGTCACCCTCGGCGAAGGCGCCGACGCGATACCGGACAGGTGTTTTGCCTACTGCAACGTGTTGGACGGCGTCATCCTCCCCGACAACGTCACCAGCATCGGGAACGACGCTTTCTACAAGTGCCCGTCCCTTTCGCACTTCAACACCAACAGGGTGGAATCGATCGGGGTCAACGCCTTCAGGTTGTGCCCCACCCTTGAATCCGTGACCTTCGGCCCGTCCCTCAAATCGATCGGGAGGAACGCCTTCGCGGAATCCAACATGCTCCGCGACATCGAGGCGTATTGCGAACAGCCCGAGGGGTACGCCAACGCGTTCAACGTCGCCGGGACGGTCCCCGAATCGGTCAAGACCCGCGTCAACTACGACGTGGCGGGTTCCTGGACCCACGGCCACGCGGTGATGGAGAAGGAGGACGACCTCAAGGAGAGTCTCGTGGTCAGGACGATGCCCGCCGTCCTTGGCGCCATAACCGTTTCGCTGGTCATCCTGGGGGTCGTGTCGGCGGGCGCCCGCAGGCGCATGATGTCTCCCTGATGGCGCGGTCAACCCTGCCCGGCGCCGCCGTCCCTCCTCAGGGGCACCAGCCCCCTCACCACCGTGGCCAGCACGAAAACGCTCCACAGGCCGGGGAAGATCGAGCCGACGATCTCCGAGGCGGTGACGCCCGCCCATATGGACTCCAGGGTGTGGAAGTGCCGCACCATGACGTAGCTTACCGGTATCTGCAGCACGTTCCTGACCGTCGTGGTCACCATGGATTTGACGCCCATGCCCAGGGACATGAACAGGCCCTCGGCCATGAAGCCCCAGGCGGCGAACGGGAGGAACAGGCTCAGCCACCTCAGGGCAGATGCCATCTCCGGGCGCAGGTGGGACGACGTGTCCGAATACGTGAATATGGAGACCATCTGGTCCGCGAACAGCAGCGACGCAGCCGTGACGGCGGCCATCAGCACGGCGCCCGCCTTGACCGAGTACCAATAGGCCGCCGTCAGCTTGTCCCGGTCCTTGCCCCCGTAGGCGGCGGCGCACACGGGCACCATGCCCCCGCTGAACGCGAACAGGGGAACCATGAACAGGTTGATCACCCTCCACGTGGTGGAGAACACGGCCACCCCCTCGAGCCCGCCCGCGTCGACCAGTATCACGTTCATGATCACGCTGGCGACGGAAATCACCACGTAGCTGAGGCTGGCGGGGATCCCGACGGAAAGGATGTCCCTGGCCACGGGGAGGTTCGGCCTGCGCCCCCCGAGGCGGACCGCCAGGTAGGTCACCCTGTTCTTGGAATAGTAGACGTACAGTATCACGGCTAGCGAGGCCAGCATGGAGACGACCATGGCGAGGGAGGCGCCGAGCACGCCGAGGCCGAGGCCGTAGTCGTATATGAAAAAGGGATCGATGATCACGTGGATGACCGCGGACAGTATCTGCGTCTTCATCGACAGCTTGGCCGCCCCCTCGGCCCTGAGGATCTGGCTGTAGACCACCGTGCACAGCATCGGCACGGAGGACAGGAAAAGGGGCGTGGAATACTCCAGGCACAGGCCCAGGGAATCGCCCACGCCGAACATGACCAGCAGGGGTCTCTGCACCAGCAGCATCAGGGCACCGAACGCCGCCGAAAGGATCAGGGTGAGGAAGATCGCCTGGGTGGCGGTTTCCTCGGCGCCCTCCTTGTCGCCTGCGCCGATTCGACGGGCGATGTACGACGCGGCGCCTACGCCTATGCCGTTGCCTATGCCTATCATTATGAAGAACAGGGGGAACGTGAAGCCGACGGCGGCCAGGGCGGCCTCGCCCAGGCCCGAGACCCACATGGCGTCGATGAGGTTGTTGGACATCTGGGCGGCGGTCGCGATGGCCATCGGGATGGCCATCGCGAGCACCGCCTTCTTGGGGTCGCCGAGCAAAGTCTCGACGCCTTCCGTCCTCCCCTCCCCATCCATCGCCAACCCAGATACGGCGTTCGTTATATACCTTTGCGAAAGGGTGTTTCCCTTTGTTGCAAGAAGGCCACCGAACGGCGATGGGACGGTCCCGACGCCCCCACGACTCGGAAAACGGCCGAGAATACGAGGCGGCCGCGTTTTATAAAACACGATGGGGTAAAACGTCCGGCGGCTTACGCGGTGGGGGGCGGGTGTTCACGCAAGCATTCGAGAAATCCGTACACGTCCCTTTCCGTAAGAACCCCTATATATTCCTTAATGTCCGATTCCTTAAGGACGACGCGTCTATCCGTACGAATGACGGAGGGTTTCTCCAATCCCACCTCCCTCCAATCCTTGATAACGTATCCCTCCCGCTCGGTTTTGGACGAAAATTGCAGTATCGTATACGAACTGGCATCGACGAATATCACGGGACGGGGTTTGATTCTCTCGGAGCCCTCGTATCCCTCTGAGGCGGACCAGATTTGAAGGTTCTCAATAATCTCCATCGTCGTCGGCAGGGAGGACCAGCACCCCTTTTTCATCATGATACCCAACGATGGGCACGTCCTTGAGTATTTCAGAGATTTTCGCCGCCACGGCATCACGTTCCTGCTTAGAAACCCTCTTTGCCGCACTGACCATTTCCATGCCTCCGATTGCAATAGGCGTCCGGGATATTTAAACAGTCCATTTATCTTCCGATTCCACGTTTTTACGACCGTCCCGTCGCCCTCGTTAAGAAGCCAAAGGGTTTCGACCCGGGGCAAACTTATATCCGTCACTAATCATCGCCCGACATGGTGCGCATAGCCGCCGTCATCCAGGACAGGTGCCAAAGCAGGAAATGCAACAAGGAGTGCATCAAGTTCTGCCCCCTGGTCAGGACCGGCGCCCAGGTCATAGTCCTGGGCGAGAGGGGGAAACCGATCATATCCGAAACGCTGTGCGTCGGATGCGGCATATGCGTCAACAAATGCCAGTTCGACGCCATTAGGATCCTCGGCCTGGCCGACGAGCTGGAGGGGGAGATGGTCCACCAGTACGGCGAGAACTCCTTCCGCCTCTACAGGCTGCCCGTCCCCAGGAAGGGCGTCGTCACCGGCATCCTCGGCCCGAACGGCATCGGCAAGAGCACCGCGATCAAAATGCTGTCCGGCGCCGAGATACCGAACCTGGGCAACTACGGCGACCCCCAGGGCAAGGACGCCGTCCTGGAGTACTACGCCGGTACGGAGATGCACCCCTACCTCTCGGACGTCTATTCCGGCAGGGTCAGGACCGCGGTGAAGCCTCAGTACGTGGACAAGCTGCCCCAGGCGGGCGATGGCGTCGTCAGGGACCTACTGTCCAGGGTGGAGGGGAGGATGACCCTGAGGGAAGCCGCGGAAGCCTTCGAGCTCGCCGAGGTCCTGGACAGGGGTCTGGGCAAGCTTTCCGGCGGCGAGCTGCAAAGGCTCGCCATCGCGGCCACCGCCATGAAGGACGCGGACGTGTACTTCTTCGACGAGCCCTCCTCGTACCTGGACATATACCAGAGGGTCAGGATGGCCCGGGAGATCAAGGACCTCAGCAGGGACAGGCAGGTCGTCGTCATAGAGCACGACCTGGCGATCATGGACTTCCTGGCGGACAACGTCAACGTGGTCTACGGCGAGGAGGGCGTCTACGGGGTGTTCACCCTGGCCAGGCAGGCCAGGGCCGCCGTCAACGTCTACCTGGACGGTTATCTGCCGGAGGAGAACATCAGGTTCAGGGACCGTCCGATAGAATTCGCCGCCTCGCCCCCGCGGGGGGAGTGGGTCACCCACACCCTGCTTGAATACGGCGGCATGGCCAAGGACTTCGGCGAGTTCAGCCTGAAGGTCGGCCCCGGCGAGATAAAGATGGGGGAATCCGTGGGCGTCGTCGGCCCGAACGCCACCGGCAAGACCACGTTCGTCAAGATGCTGGCGGGCCTCATCGAGCCGGACGGCGGCCCCATCGACCGAAAAATCGAAGTGTCCTACAAGCCGCAGTACGTCTCCGCCGATCACGAGGGCGCGGTCAAGGACCTGCTGAACACCGCCGCGTTCGAGACGATGCAGAGCGGTTTCTTCCAGAGCGAGGTCGTGGAACCGCTGCACCTGAGGCACCTCATGGAAAAGGAGGTGAAAAACCTCTCCGGGGGCGAGCTGCAGAGGGTCGCCATAACGCTCTGCCTGGCCAAGGAGGCCGACATCTACCTGTTCGACGAGCCGTCGGCGTACCTGGATTCCAACCAGAGGATGAACGCCGCCCGCACCATCAGGAGGATGATGGAGAAGACCGGGAAGAGCGGCCTGATCGTGGACCACGACATATATTTCCTGGACATGGTCTCCGACTCGATGATGGTGTTCGGCGGCGAGCCCGGCAGGGCGGGCACCGCCGAGGGGCCCATGGGGATGAGGGAGGGGATGAACTCCTTCCTCGGCGCCGTGGACATAACCTTCCGCAGGGACGCGGAATCCCACAGACCCAGGATCAACAAGCCCGACTCCCGCCTGGACCGGGAGCAGAAGTCCAGGGGCGAGTATTATTACGCGTGATCACGCCAGCCCTGGGAACAGGCCCAGGGAGAAAACGTAGGCGACGTAGGCCAGGAGCATCGCCGCGCCTGCGACCCTGCCGATGCCGTCCCGCGCCCTGACGCAAAGGAACATGGCCGCTGCGAATGTCACCATGACCGGGATGTGGAGGAACAGCGCGGAATCCGGAACGGGGATGTCCACCAGCATCGCGCCGGCGCCCAGGGCGAAGGTGCAGTTGAATATTATGCTGCCGACGATGTTGCTCACCAGGATCTCGTTCTCGCCCTTTATGCCGGCCATGACGCAGATGCAGAACTCCGGCAGCGAGGTGCCGAGGGCGACGACCAGCAGCCCCACGACGAACTCGGAGGCGCCCAGGGACGCCGCGAGTTCCCTGGCGCCTCCGATGAACGCCTTGGCCCCGACGAACAGGAAAACGATGCCGGTCAGCACCAGGGCCGATTGGAAGGCCAGGGATCCCTTCCATCCTTCCGCCCCCCGGCAACCGGGCGCGGGTCCCCCGTCCGGCTTTTTGAGCATGAGGGCGAGGAAGACGAATACGAAAAGAGACAGCATGAGGGCGAGGCCCTCGGTTTTGGATATCTCGCCATCGGCGGCAAAAAACGCCACCATGGCCATCACGGCGAGCATCGACCACATCTCGAACCTTATGGCCCGGAACCCCGAGACCACCGGCGTCAGCAGCGCCACCAGGCCAATGGCCAGGCCGACGTTCGCGATGTTGCTGCCCACTACGTTCCCAAGGATCAGCGACGGGGCCTCGGAGGACATGACGCAGGTGGCGAATTCCGGGGCGGAGGATCCGAAGGCGACGACCGTCAGGCCGACGGCGAAGGGGGTCACGCCGAGCCTCAGGGCGAGGTTCTTGGCGCCGTCCACCATCCACTCGGACCCGAAATAGAGGAGCGCGATGCCCAATGGGATGCCGAGCAGGATCCACGCCACGGGCGGTCAGGGGTTTTTCCTTATATAACGGGTGGGGGGACGTGCGCCCACGCCCTCCCGCGTGGCCGCTGTCAAAATTTTATATACGCCCCAAACCTACGATGGGACCATGCGGTCGAAGGCGGACTGCCATACCCACACCCATTATTCGGGCGTGACCAAATACAAGGCGCTCAGGTTCCCCGAGTCCGTCACGAGGCCGGCGAAACTGGTCGACCTCGCCCGGGACCTGGGCTACAGCGTCCTATGCGTCACCGACCACGATTCCACGGCGGGGGCCTTCAAGGCCCTGGAGTACGCCAGGAAATACGACGACATCGACGTGGTCGTCGGCGAGGAGATCACGTCCGCCGACGGGGAGGTGCTGGGTCTTTGGCTCAACGAAACGATTCCCCCGGGGCTGCCGATCGAGGAGACCCTGGACGCCATAAGGGACCAGGACGGTCTGGCTGTGGCCCCCCATCCCTACAGCTTCTACGTCGATTGCCTCGGCGACAGGATCCTCGACCTGGATTTGGATGGCGTCGAGGTCACCAACGGCGGCCACGTCGACCGATACACCAACCCCATGGCCCGGGAGGTTGCCGCCGCCAACCCGGGCAGATGGGCGGAGATGTCGAACAGCGACGCCCACTCCATCCACACCTTCGGGTACAACTGGACCGAGTTCGACGGCCGTGGCGAGGGGGACCTGCGCAGGGCAATACTGTCGAAAACCACCGTCCCGGTGGGCAAACCCGCCCCGGTCATCGCCCAGGTGCGTTGGAGCATCGAGGTCGTCATGGGGGCGCAGAGGATGCTCCTCAAATCGCTTTTCGGGGATGTCGCGGAGAACCCGGACGACCCGCTTGTCTCCAAGATGCTCGACATCAACGCCGGTAAGAAATTGGGCGGCCTGATCGGGGGATGCCTGTACCTGGTGCCGCCGATGCCGTTCGTCGCCGCATGGCTCAGCACCACCTGGCTGAAAAGGAGGGCGCAGAAACTGCTCGACGACCTGGATCGCAGGTTCATAGAGCTTGGCGAGGGGGGCGGGCATGGGCCGTGAGGTGTTCAAGGTCGCCGTGTACGCCCCGCCCGATTACGGGGACGCCATAATGGATGCCGTCGATTCCGCGATCGAATCCGTCTACCCGGGATACAGAAGGACCTTCTCCGTCACCGAAACGGTGGGAACGTGGAAACCCGTTGAGGGGGCCAACCCGTTCCGGGGCGCCGTGGGAGAGGTGGAAGTCGCCGAGGAGCTGAAAATAGAGTTCATCGCCTTCGGGGAGGATTTGGGAAAAGCCGTCGCCGCGATAGTTTCCGTGCATCCCTATGAGGAGCCGGCGGTAGACATCGTGCCCATGCTGGCCTGGAAGTCATTCCTTTGATTCCTTTACCGGCGTGTAGGAATAGACGCCGTCGAGGACGCGCTGCATCCTGTGGATCTTGAGGCTGTTCTTCCTGAACGGCAGCTCGTCCGCGGGCATGGCGCCCATCCCCACGAACTCCTCGAGCAGCGCCTGGCACCTGTCGTATTCGCCGTACACCCCTATGCGGATGTCGATCTGCCTGTTCCTGAACATGTATTCGCGGCCCGCCGCGGCCGGGTCCTTGGAAACCTTTGGGAAAAGCGCCATGTTCGCGTCGCAGGCGGCCAGGGCGTCCTCGTAACGTTCCAGGTGGTAATAGGCCTCGATCAGCCCCTCGTTGAGCTGGAAGGAGGCCGGGTCGTCGGGGCCGAAGGCGTACGCCTGCTCCACGAGGAAAACCGCGAAGGACCAGTTCCCGTCCTTGATGGCGGCCTCCACGGCCTCGGCGAAGAAAACCACCGGGGAATCGGCGGAGATGCCGTCGGCGTACCTCCCCACCCTCACCCTGTCCTGGTCGGATATCCCCGCGTACCATTTGGCGAGCCCCGCCCCCTTGACGGACCCGGGCGCGTCCCTCTTCTTGAACAACATGGAGCCCTGGATGGGGGCGGTCGGATAAAACGTATGCGGACTCACTTGGGCGCGCCCTTTGCGGAAATCCCCTCCAGGGTCCATTCCTCCCTGCCGGTATACCCCGCCGCCCTTACGGCGCATCCCTTGGGGCAATGGGGGCAATGGGCGTCCAGGCAGGGTTCCGCCATTATGTTGACGTCGACCCTGTCGCCGAACTCCCACTTGATGACGGACCCGACCCTGGAGAATTCCATTTGCTGCTCCCAGACCGCCATGTGCCGCGGCAACACTATGTGCATGTCCACGTGCAGCGTGCTGCCGACCTTGAGCACCCTCACCGCATGGACGTCTATCCAGTCCTCCCGGCGGTGGGCGTTGAGGATTTTCAGCAAACATCCCAGCAATGCCGTGTCGGCGGTGCCCAGGACGGCGTCCATGGATTTCTTCACGACGCCGGCCCCGGTGCCGAGGATGACGAATCCGAAGAACATGGCTATGGCGCCGTCTATCCACGGGAGGTCGTGGCCCACCGAGGAAAGGTGGGTCATCGCCAGCAGGCCGGCTATTATCCCTATGGAGGAATACGTGTCGCTGCAAAGGTGCTTCCCACTGGCCTCCAGGGCGGGGGAGCCGTTCCTCCTGCCTTTGGATATCGCGGTGCGCCCGAGGGCGTAGTTGACGGCGCCGGCCACGGCGACCAGCACGAGACCCAGGTCGAGCTGCCTTATTTCCTGCGGGTTGAGTATGCGGGATGAGGCCTCCATTATTATGAACGCCCCCGCGACGGCTATCATCACCCCCTCTATCGACGACGATATCGTCTCGGCGCCGCCGTGGCCGAAGGGATGCTCCCGGTCCGCGGGCTTGGCGGCCAGGTACAGGGCGTACAGACCGATCAGCCCAGCGGCCACGTTGACGACGCTCTCCAGGGCGTCCGTCATTATGGCCACCGAGGAAGTGATGAGCCAAGCGGCAAGTTTCATGCCCAGCAGGGCGACGCCCACGGCAACGATTATTTTCTGGAAACCGTAGTTCCCCATCGCCGCTGGATTCCTCTCCATCGCCCATCAATCGCTGCGCGGGGTTATCCCTTTTGCCCTCACTCCCCGATTTTCCACGAAACGGATATGCCGACCAGGGATAGCGCTATGCCGATGCCCAGGATTATCCTCATGGACAGCAGGAAGCTGGGGTAGTTCTCGGGGACCAGGTTGTCGGCGCTCCCCATGACCAGGGCTATCACGGCCATGGCTATGCCGAGGGCGACCATCATTGCGGATTGCCGGACTATGGCGACGGTGGCGGAGGCGGCGCTGTACTCCTCCCTGCGGCAATAGGACATCATGCTGGTCGTGCTCGGGGCCGAAAACAGGGAGAAACCGATGCCCAGGGCGACCATGGCGGACACCACCAACGCCACGTCGAGGGTCTCGGTCACGTGGAACAGCGTGACCAGGCCCGAAAGCGTTGCCGCCATGCCCGCGACCATGAGGTACCTGGGCTGGGTCCTGTCGGTCAGCTTCCCGGCCAACGGCGTCAGCACCGTCTGGACCACCGGCTGAACGAACATGAGGCCCCCGGCCTCCGCGGGCGTCAGCGCCCCCATGCTCTGCAGGTACAGCGAAAGCAGGAACGACACGGAATGTACAGACATGTAGTTCAGGAAGATGGCGGCGCCGGACAGCCTGAACCCCTTGGTTCGGAACATGGATACCCTGAGCACGGGGTATTCCGCCTCGGCCTGGGACCTGAGGAAGTAATAGAGCATCAGGCCGCCGAAGACCATCAGCGGTATGGCGTAGGGCTCGAGGACGTTGAAGACGCCCAGCATCACCAGGGATATGGACGCGGCGTAGACCACGGCGCCTTTAAGGTCGAAGGGCTCGCCCGGCGAGTTCGTGACCTCGTGGGGGAACCTGTGCAGGGACAGTATCGCCGCCAGGGCTATCGGGACGATCACGTAGAAGGTGCTCCTCCAGCCCAGCACGTCCGTGAGCAGGCCGCCGAGGACCGGGCCGACGGATGCGCCGATGTAGACGAAAGCGGTGTTGACGGCGATGGCGAAGCCCCGCTCCCCGGGCGGGAACACGTCCGATATCATGGACAGGCTGGTGCAGATTGTCATGGCGGTGGATGCCCCCATCGCTATCCTGAACAGGCACAGCGCCCAGAAGTTCGGGGACAGGGAGCCCAGCAGCGCGGAAAGGGCCGTGATGGCCAGGCCCGCCATGAAAACCTTCCTCTTGCCGTGGATCTCGGATAGCCTGGCGGCGGGCGCCAGGAACACCACCGATGAAACGAAGAACACGGTCGTCAGCAACGCCAGCGTATGGGCGCCCACCTCGAACTCCTCGCCGATGGTCTTCAGGGCGAGGTTTATCATGGTGCCCATCAGCGGGCTGACCAGGGTGGCGATGCAGGACGCCGTCAGCAGGGCCCTCTTGTCGGACCGGGTGTACCCGGGGGAATCCCCGGCGGGTTTGCCGTTCAATTCCCCATGCCCACTTCGATCGCCCTTAGGTTGCCCTCCA
>JAAYNL010000013.1 GCA_012520845.1 Thermoplasmatales archaeon
CCCCCCCCCCTTATAATGGTTTGGACATATTTTCCAAAACGATCGTTTGAGCGTCTCTGACCGCAGGACCGCCACAACCCGTCCCAACAATAGGCGGCCGTGAGAGGTATACGCCTTGGAAGAACGCCTGCACCGATGTTGCGCATGTAACCCGCTTTTACTTTAATCGAGGGGGTGCCCCAAGTGCGGCGCGAAAACCAAAGAGGTGACGGTCACCCCGCCCAGAAACCTCCGCCCCGCGTTCCCGTACGGCCTGGATCGAATCCGCCCCGTTGCCGACGGGCAATTCGGCTCCGGGGGAGACGATGCGCTGCTCATACCAGGGACACCGCCATATCCGTCAAATCGCCGCCCCTGGACCAATGGGCGGGATCGCCAAAGTTGGGCCGGTGCCGACCGCTTCTTTCCAAGTTGTTTCAGAGGATCTCCCTCGCTGCAAGCCCAAGGGCCTCCATCCCGCAAACCGTTTCCGAAGGGGACGGCGTGGCGTAATTCAGGCGGATCGTGTTGCCGCCGCCCCTGACGTGGAAGGGTTTCCCGGGCATCAACACGAGCTTCCTGCGTAACGCGGCCTTGCAGAGGGCGTCCGCGTCGGCCCCCTCGGGCAGGCGGAGCCAGACGAACATCCCGCCCGAGGGGTCGTTCCACTCGACCCCCGGGGGCATGTTCTCCGACAGCAGACCCAGGAACCTGTCCTTCTTCGCCAGGTAGGCCTTCCTCTGCCTCTCGAGGTGGGCGTCGTAGTCGCGGATTTCCAGGAACCTGTCTATGACCCTTTGGGAAAAGGACCCGGCCTGGAGGCAGGACGCCTCGAGCATGGCCGACGCCTTCGGCACGGCCCATTCCGGGAGGGCCATCCACCCGACCCTCAGGCCCGGGGACACGACCTTGGAGAAGGAACCGGTGAGCACCGCGTCGTCGACCATGGACGATATGGCCTTGCCGGCCCTGCCCCGATGGCCCAGTTCGCCGTAGGCGTCGTCCTCCACGAGCAGCATGCCGCTCCCGTCGACGAGGTCGGCAACCCCCTTGCGGGCATCGTCCCCGTAGCTGTAGCCGGTGGGGTTCTGGTGGTTCGGTATGCAGTAGAACATCTTCGGTTTTTTCGACAGCGCGGCGCGCAGCCCCTCCATTGAGGGGCCGCCCTCGCCGACGTCCACGCCCGAATATTCGGGCCCGTAGGCCGAGAACGACTGCAATGCGCCCAGGTACCCGGGGTTTTCCACGGCCAGCCCGTCGCCCGGGTCGAGGAAAAGCTTGCCAAGCAGGTCGAAGCACTCCTGGGACCCGTTCGTCAGCACTATGCGTTCCGGCTCCACGGAAAGGCCCGCCTCCCGGCGCAGCCTGCGGGATATCTTCTCCCTGAGCGGCATGAAACCCAACGCGTCCCCGTACTGCAGGGAGGGCCTCGCCTCGTCCGAGGAGAGGACGTCGGAGGCCGCCTCCGCTATCCCCTCGGGGTCGAACAGGTCCCTGTCCGGGAGGCCGGTGGCGAAGGACACCATCCCCGGGGCCGACGCAACGGAAATCAACTCCATGATGCAGGAATCCATCAGCGAGCCCGCCATCCTCGAAAAACCAGGCCTCATGGGCCATGCGATGCGCCGCCCGGTTAAACGTTTTTTGTGGCGATTCAGCGGGTGTCGAGGGTGGTTTGCACGGATACGGGCCCGGACGGGGCCTCCAAGGGCTTCGCGACGGCGAGCCCCAGGCGTTTCATCTCGTTCTCGACGCCCCATTTCCCGCGGCCCAATGCCTCGCACACCGCGCCGATCGCGTCCTTCTTCGTCTCCCACGGCCGGGTCCCCAGGATGGCGGCCATGATGCCCCGTTCCTCGTCGGTCCAGGGTTTTCCGCCGTTGACCCTCCTGTTCTTGGCGGGAACCCTGAGCCTCCCCAGGAATTCCCCCTCCTCGACCGCGAGGAACCTCTCCATGCCCATGTCGAAGGCGTTCTTGCTTATCTCGAACCCGATGGGTTCCCTGCCCATCCCCTTGGCCACGATCGCGGTGGAAAAACCCCCCAGGAACATGTCGCACACCGTGTCGCCGGGGTTGCTGCTGTAGGAAATCAGTTTGGACAGCAACTCCCAGGGAAGCTCGTTTTTATTCTTCGCCTCGCCGGGCTGGTATTCCCTGTTGATGACGAAAACGTCCTCCCTGTCCAGATAATTCAGGGAGGAGCCGTTTTGGCCGGTCTCCGAATCCCCGTACCTGCAGTAGGTGTTGAACGTGGGCGCCCCGCCCGGTTTCTGCCAGAACAGTATGTGGTAATGGGAGGAGACGTATTTCTTCGTGGTATGGACCCCGAAGTTGTATTTCCAGATGAGATGGTTCACTTCGTACAGGTCGGTGGAATGCAAAGCGTTGAGGACGTGGTGCAGATTCGTGTAACCGGACACGATGTAAATCGAGCCGCCGGGCCTTAGGATGCGGACGGCCTCGCCTATCCATTCCCTGGAGAATTCCCCGTATTCGCCTTCCGGGACCTCCACGTACCCGCCTACGACGAAGGATTCGTCCCTGTTGTAGTGCTTGTCGAGTTTGTCGCCACCGATGCCGTAAGGCGGATCGGTCAATATCAGGTCGACGGTGCCGTCGGCGATGTGC
Organism: Thermoplasmatales archaeon; assembly: GCA_012520845.1. Classification (GTDB taxonomy): domain Archaea; phylum Thermoplasmatota; class Thermoplasmata; order Methanomassiliicoccales; family Methanomethylophilaceae; genus JAAYNL01. The sequence continues at coordinate 2,610 of JAAYNL010000013.1, forward strand.
CTCCTGGCGCCTTCGACGCAGTCCTCGTTGTAAAGACGCGGCATCAACATCCCCCGTCGAGGGTGAGGGTTCTGAAATCCACGGTGACTTTTTCCCAATGCGGTTTATAGACGAAGCATTTTTTTTCCTCTGAAAAACTCCTTTCGATCAGATTGGATTCCTTCATCATCCCAAGGTCGCTGTAAAGATATTGCGAAGGCAGGCCCTCCCCGTACAGTTCGATGATTTCCTTGGCCGTGACCCCGCCGTTACGGCATATTATGCTAAGCAACCTCACCCTTCTCGGATGCCTGATGACCCTGCCCATGGCGATGATTTCATCCATCATACCGTACACCTTCCCTACCGGCTCACCGATCTCTGTCCACCATATCCCTTCATGAATAAATATTGCTTGCAATGATTTTTCATTGATTTCAATTATGATGCCGAAAGACGCTGGCCTTCCATGGTCACGCCCGACGGCAACAGGATATTCGACGTCCTGAGCGACACCGTTGGGAAGAGATTGGACGGAAAGGAGACGGTCGCCAGGATGAGATCCTCGGGAAGCAGAAATTGGAAACAAATGGAATGGATGGGTTTCTTCATCGAGGAATCCTCCGTCGAAAGACTGATTGAAGCGATAGGCGGGCGGGTGGGGCCGAGGTACGGCAGAACCGGCATAGACTACATGCTCAACGTCCCATGGGACATCAAAGCGCATTCAAAACACGATATGCACGGCAAACCGATTTCGGAATGCATACTGAACGACTACGGGGCCATCGATGCCGCCGTCCGCGATTTCGGGGCGATTGGCTTCGTCATCTTCCTTGTCGAACCCGAATGGGATTTGTCGGGCGAATTCAAAGAATGGCACGATATCGAGAAGGGTGCCGTGTCCGAATACGTCATGGACAGGATAAACAGGGGCGCCAAATCCAGAATGAGGAAGTCCGGCTGCACCATCGATGGGTTGCTCATGTTTTATCTCGACGAAGGCGCCATCGACGACGGGTTTGAGGAAGGATGGATAAAGGGCTTTCAAAAAGGGATGCGCAACGCCGACGGCAGTCCCCGTCGCGTCAAACTATCCGTGAAAACGGAAGCCGTCCCGCCCGAATACGTCATCCGACGTTGTCACGTTTGAAACCAAACGGTTGACCTCGTCCGAAGGTGTTTCAGAAAACCTGAAATGCGCCCCGCGCCATCGGGCCGCGATGTCGATATCCGCGGAAGAGGCCCTCGAGAAATTGGCCAAGGGGAACCTGGAATACCACTACTCCAGTTCCATCACGTCCGACGTCTCCAAGGAGATGATGAGCAGCGTCAGGCAGGGGCAGGACCCCTTCGCGGTGGTGATCGCGTGCTCCGATTCCAGGGTCGTGCCGGAGAAAATCTTCAATGCGGAAATCGGCGACATCTTCGTGATACAGGGGGCCGGCAACCTCGTGTGCGACGTCGCCCTCGGGAGCGTTGAATACGCCATAACCAACCTGGGGACCAAGCTGGTCGTGGTGCTCGGCCACTCCGGGTGCGGCGCGATAAGGGCCGCCCTGGAGACGGAGGGGCCCGGCCGGGACACGATCACCAGGACCGTCAAGGCCGCCATCGGCGGCGAAACGGACAGGGAGAGGGCCACGAAACTGAACATGATCGCGGGTTTCCGGAACGTCATGTCCAACGAGACGTTCAGGAGGATGGCCGCCGAGGAGGGCGTCGGTGTCGTCTGCGGCTATTACAAGGTCAGCCTCGGCCTCGTCGACTTCCTCAGCAAGAGGAGCATGATGAGGTACGACCCCGGGTTGGACCTCTCCGCCTACGTCGAGCTGTCCGGCGGCGAGATTCCGACAAATATATAAGCGGAACTCTCTTAGTCCGGGGCCGAGGCGCTTGGAAATGACTGCGGACGACGACTATTTCGCATTGTTGGACAGGGCAAAGGACCAGCTCCCGGAGGTTGTCGAGAGCCACGAAAGGTTCACCGTTCCGGACATGGACATATTCCAGGAAGGGAAGACCACCGTCATCCGCAACTTCGTCGACGTGACCGACGCCCTCAGGAGGGAACCGCAGCAGGTTTTGCATTTCCTGATGAAGGAGTTGGGCGCCCCCGGCAACCTGGAGGGCCGCAGGGCAGTCCTGAAGGCCAAGATCATGCCGAACACCGTCGCCGAGAGGATCGTCTCCTACACCGAGACCTTCGTCATCTGCTCCGAGTGCGGGCGCCCGGACACCAAGATGACCAAGGAAGGCAGGACCATGGTGCTTCAATGCGAGGCCTGCGGGTCCCACAGGCCCGTCAACGTCAGGAAGGGGCCCAGGTTCGACGCCTCCGCCTCCCTGAAAGCGGGCGACGTCATCGAGCTTTCCATAGACGACATCGGCAGGAAAGGGGACGGCATGGGCAGGTACCAGGACTACATCGTGATCGTCCCGGGCACCGCCCGCGGCGCCCAGGTGAACGTGAAGATCACCAACATCTCCTCCAGGACGGCCTTCGGGAACGTCACCAACGAGGCCGCCACCCGCTGACATGCGGTACCACGTCGAGACGTACGGCTGCACCATGAACCGGGGGGAGGGTTTCCGCCTCTCCGTCGAGATGGCGCTGCTTGGACACGAACCGGCGTATGATGCGTCCGATGCCGACATTGTCATACTGAACACCTGCACCGTCGTCGAGGCCACCGAAAAAAAGATGCTTGGGCGGATGTCCGAATTGGGCGCATCCGGCAAGAAAGTGATCGTCACCGGTTGCATGGCCAGCGTCCAGGCCGACAGGGTCGGGATACGCCTTCCCGACTCACCCGTGGTCGCCCCGGGGCAGTACGGTTCGTTCCCCGCGGTCGCCGAGGCGTACTGCGGCCGCGGCGACGGCGCGGCGTTGCCGTCCCGCGGCACCACGGCCATACTCCCGATAGCCCAGGGGTGCTCCGGGCGCTGCACATATTGCATAACCAAACTGGCCAGGGGGGCGCTTGAAAGCTATCCGGCGGAAGGCCTCGCCCGGGAGTTCGAACGCGTTGTCTCGGACGGCTCCAAGGAAATCCTGGTCACCGCCCAGGATGCCGCCGGCTACGGCTCCGACATCGGGACGGACCTACCTACCTTATTGAGGCGCTTCCTCGAAACCCCGGGGGATTACCGCATCCGAACCGGCATGTCCAATCCCGATTCCGTGTCGGCCTGCCTGCCCGGCCTCATCGACGCGATGTCCGACCCAAGGGTGTACAGGTTTCTGCACATCCCCGTGCAGAGCGGCAGCGATTCCGTGCTCTCGGCGATGGGCAGGAAATACGCCGCGGGCGACTTCCTGGGTCTCATCAAAAAAATCAGGGAACGCATACCGGGCGTCAGCATAGCCACCGACGTCATCGCGGGGTTCCCGGGAGAGACCGACGAGGACCACACTATGACCCTGGAACTCATATCGGCCCTTGGGGCCGACACCGTCAACATAACACGGTTTTCCGCCAGGCCCGGGACCGCCGCCTACAAAATGGCCGGCGCCGTCCACGGCAGGGTCTCCAAAAAACGGAGCGCCGAGATCACCGCCCTGAAATCGGAGATCTGCCTCGAAAAGAACGAACGCCTCGTCGGGCACGCATTCCATGCGCTGGTGACGGAAACGGGCAAGCCTGGCACGGTGATTGCCCGCACCGACTCGTACAGGCCCGTGGCCATCGCCGCCGGGATCCCCTTGGGGACTTTCGTCGACGTGGAAATCACCGGCGCGGAGCCGACGCACCTCCTAGGCAGGGTCATTTGAGCCGGTTTGCGCGAAGGGATTAATACGGACACGCTTTAGCCCGTCCCGCAGTCCCGTGGTGTAGCGGTCAATCACCTCGGCCTTTGGAGCCGATGACCCCGGTTCGAATCCGGGCGGGACTACTCCCCGTCAATACGCATCCGACTTGAGGAATTCGATGAGGCTTATCCCGATTATGCCTTTATAACTGGAATATGCGCCAGGATTCAACATTACGACGTATTTGGGATGGTTGTCCTTAATCATCGCCAAATTGCCGAATTCCCTTTCGAAAACCTCCTCGGAAGTTATGCCGATTGTAGCCTGCACGTATATCCTCCCGCCTGGTTTGTCGGCAACGAAGTCGACCTCTCTGCCCGAGATATCGCCAACGGAAACCTTGTACCCGCGACTGAGAAGCTCGACCAGGATTATGTTTTCCATAATCCCGGGCAATGCGCCGGCATCGTACCCAAGCAGGGAATTTCTCAACCCATGGTCGGCAAGGTAATATTTCGACTTGGACCTCAGGATGCCATGCCCCTTCAGGTCTGCGCCGTCCACTTTTATTATAAGGCGCGATTCCACAAGATGGCTAAAATACGAATAAACGGCATCCTTCGCCACACCGGGGTTTTCCAAACGGATCATATTGAAAATCCTGTTGATTGACGTCGGGTTTCCGAGATTGTCCGCAATGAAATGAAGTATTTTCCTGAGAAGGTCTGGATTCCTCACTTCAAAACGCGGCATGATATCGTTCTGCACAACGGCATTGATGATGTCTTTCGCGGCCATGTACGAATCTCCCTCATCGAACCCCCACCTCCACAATGAAGGGAACCCGCCGATGCGCAGAAACCTCTGAAAGGTTTTCTCGCTTTCGTTTTCCCTGCCATAGTGTTTGTCGAAATCCACACATTCTCTGAACGTAAGGGGGTATATGTCGAAAGAAATCGTGCGTCCGGTCAGGTATGTGGCGTATTCCGACGAGAGCATCTTGGAGTTCGAACCGGTGATGTAGATGTCGCACGATTTCGTTGCCACGAGGGACCTGACCACGGACTCCCATTCGCGGACGCCCTGGATTTCGTCGACCATCAAAACGTTGCACACGGCGCCTTTAAACCCCTCCTCGACGTAAGCAAGGAGTTTTTCCGGATCCGACAGGGCCCTGTTGCCCCATTCTTCCATGTTGATGTAGACGACGTTGGAACCTTCGTCGGAGAGCAACGTTGCCAAATTGGACATTAAGGTGGATTTTCCACACCTCCTTATGCCCACCAGCACCTTCACCAAATCGGTGCCGACGAAAGGGCGGATTTTTTCAATATATGTTCCCCTGGTAACGAAATCCATGGGTGACGATGCAGTTCTCTGTTGAAATAGTTTCTGATATAAACGAAAAGATTGGGTTGAATAGAGAGATGTTTCTGATATAAACGAAATTATATTGCATAAATGCAATTTTTATCTGATGCGTCAGGGCAGGACCCGATGAAAATTTGAGCGCCCAAGCTAACCCGAAGAAAAACAATGACGTTCGATGCCACGTTTGGTGCATGGAAAACTGCCAAGGAATCGCGGGAAGTCCGTTAAGGACTTCCTTGCAAAATACGCTTGGATTTTTAAGGGCGGGGCCATGGGGCCCCGCCCAGCGTAGGAGGTGATCCATCTGCAGGTTCCCCTACAGATACCTTGTTACGACTTAACCCTCCTTGCTGAACCTCAGTTCGACAACCCCAAAAGGAGATCGCCTCACTGAAGCCCAACTCGGGTGGTTTGACGGGCGGTGTGTGCAAGGAGCAGGGGCATATTCACCGCGAATTGTTGATTCGCGATTACTACGGAATCCAGCTTCATGAGGGTGAGTTGCAACCCTCAATCCGAACTACGGGCGGGTTTCGGGATTGCCTTCGCCTTTCGGCGTCGGAGCCCATTGTCCCGCCCTTTGTAGCGCGCGTGTAGCCCAGCAAATTCGGGGCATACTGACCTACCGTTGACCTCTCCTTCCTCTGACTTAGCGCCAGCGGTCCCTATAGTGTGCCCGCCCCCCGGGGGGGACGGTAGCAACTATCGGTGAGGGTCTTGTTCGTTATCTCACTTAAGAGAACGCCTTACGGTACGAACTGACGACGGCCATGCACCACCTCTCTGAAAATCTAGCAGAGTCTTCATCTCGGCCTTCATGTAACAGTCTTCCCTGGTGAGTTTTACGGTGTTGAATCCAATTAAACCGCACGCTCCTCCCGTTGCGGTGCTCCCCCGCCAATTCCTTTAAGTTTCATCCTTGCGGACGTACTCCCCAAGTAGCAGACTTAACAACTTCTCTCCGGCACTGGACACCCCCGAAGGGTTCCCAACACCAAGTCTGCAGCGTTTACACCCTGGACTACCGGGGTATCTAATCCCGTTTGCGACCCAGGGCTTCGTCCCTCACCGTCGGATCCGTTCTAGCAAGACGCCTTCGCCACCGGTGGTCCTTCTAGGATTACAGGATTTTACCCCTACCCCAGAAGTACCTCTTGCCTCTCCCGGTCCCAAGTTTGGCAGTCTCCTCGGACTTCGGAAGGTTAAGCCCCCCGATTTACCCAAAGATTTACCAAACCGGCTACGAACGTTTTAGACTCAATAATGTCGACCACCACTAGGGCTGCGGGTATTACCGCGGCGGCTGGCACCCGTCTTACCCAGCCCTTATTCCTTTAGTTTTCTACGCTAAAGAAAAGCCAAACGCAATTGCGCAGGCACTAGGAATTCCCTCATCGGGGTTGCCCCCAGTGTGAAGTTTTCGCGACTGCTGCGCCCCGTAGGGCCTGGATTCTTGTCTCAGAATCCATCTCTGGGCTCCCTCTCTCAAGGCCCATACCCGTCATAGGCTAGTGGGTCCGTTACACCCATTACTACCTGATAGGCCGCAGACCAATCCTAAGGCGCCGGAACTTTGGACCACAGGTCATTCCAGATCCTGTGATCTATGGAGTATTATCCTCAATTTCCCGAGATTATCCTCCACCTTAGGGCATGTTATCCACGTGTTACTGAGCAATCCGCCGAGTCCATTACGACTCTCGACTCGCATGTCTTAATCGAATTCCTATAGCAGTGGCCGCCGGCAGGATCAACCGGAGTCAAATCATTGACTGAACGTCTATGATGGATGAAAGAAACTGGCAGTTTAACCATGTTTCACCGCTGTCCCTCGGACGGCACACGTTTACGATGTCCCGTC
>JAAYNL010000014.1 GCA_012520845.1 Thermoplasmatales archaeon
ACGAGGGCGTTCAGCAGCTGCGTGATGGACTTCTGCGTCGGGGGGCACCCGGGTATGGAGTAGTCCACGTCCACGACCTGATCAAGGGTCTTGACCGTGTCGTAGAGCTGGGGCAGCGTGAGCGTCCCCTCGGGGGCCTCGTATTTCGTCTTGGGGTAGTCGGGCTCCTTCAGGCCGGCCTGCTTCAGGTACGTGGCGGACGTGGGCGTCTGCTTGTACACGTACTCCATGATTTCCTTGTGGCCGCCCGGCACCAGGTTCGCCAGCGCGGGGGAGCCGCCGAAGCAGGCGCAGGTCCCGTAGCTGACCACCAGGGCGGATTTCTGCCTCAGGAGCTTAGCCATGTGCTCGTTCTCGGAGTTCCTGACCGCGCCGTTTATGATGGCGACGGTGATGGAACCGTCCTCCATGGCCTGGAGGTCCTTCTCCTTGCCGTCGATGGCGATGGGCCAGAAGACTATGTCGGCCATGTCGCCGACGTTCAGCACCTTCTCGTCGATGTCGAGAATGGAGACGTCGCAACCGCCGCAGCTGGCCATCCAGTACATGGCGATTTTTATCTTGCCTCCCGGCGGCGGGCCCAGGTTGGGCACGTACTCAGGCGGCGGGAAGTCGCCGGGGTAGCTGCCCTTGCCCGCGGCGGCCGGGGCCGCGGCCTTCTTGGCGGCGGGGGCCTTCTTGGCGGCGGGCTCGCCGCCCTTCTTGCCGCGCTTGAAGAACCCTTTGATTTTCTCTATGATACTCATCCTCACTGCACCTCCTGCACGAGTGGGGTCGGGCCGAGCTTCTTAATCGTGTCAACGAAGTCGACCATGGTCGTCTGGAATTTCTCGCCCTCGGACGCGGACACCCACTCGAGCTTCAGCCTCTTGGGGTCGAAGCCGTACTGCTCGAGGACCATCCTGAGGAGGGCGATCCTCCTCCTTGCCCTGTAGTTGCCGCCGATGTAGTGGCAGTCGGCGGGGTGGCATCCTAGGACAACCACGCCGTCGGCGCCCTTGGAGAAGGCCCTGAGCACGTGCTCGGGGTCGACCCTGGCGGAACACATCGTCCTTATTATGCGGAAGTCCGGCGGCATCTGGAGCCTGGCCACGCCGGCGCCGTCGGCGCCCGCGTAGGAGCACCAGTTGCAGCAGAACACCACGATTTTGGGTTCGAACTTAGCTTTAGCCATATCACGCACCTCCTGCGGGGGAACCGAAGAACGCGTCGATCTCCGCCCTTATCTGAGCGTTGGTGAAGCCCTTCTGCTCCATGGCGCCGGACGGGCAGGCCGCGACGCAGCTGCCGCACCCCTTACAAAGACCGGCGTTGACGGAGCTCTTCAGCTTCCCATCCTTCTCAACGATGGTTATCGCGTTGTACTCGCAGCAACCCTCGCACACGCCGCAACCGTCGCAGTACTTCTCGTTCACGGTGGCGATTATGCCCTCCGCGGTGACGTTGTCCTTGGAGATGACGGTCAGGGACCTGGAAGCCGCGCCGGACGCCTGGGAAATGCACTCGTCCAGGAACTTGGGCCAGTGGGCCGTCCCTGCGACGTACACGCCCTCGGTGGCGAAGTCGACTGGCCTCAGCTTCTGGTGGGCCTCGAAGTAGAAACCGTCCTTGCTGATGGGGCAACTGAGCATCTGCGCGATCTTCTCCTTCTCCTCGCGGTCCGGCTGCACGCCGACGCTTAGGACGACGGTGTCGACTGGCACGGAAACCTCCTTGTTGAGGACGGTGTCGTACGCCTTGACAGCCTTGCCGTCGTAGCCGGGCAGCGGGTCGTTCTCGCGGTACCTCACGAACATGACGCCGACCTCGCAGGCCTTCTTGTAGAGATCCTCGCGGAACCCATAGGTCCTGATGTCCTTGTGGAACACGGTGACGTTGGCCGTCGGGTCCGCCAGCTTTATCTTGATGGCGTTCCTGAGGGCGGAGGCGCAGCACACGCGGGAGCAGTACTTGACCTTGTCGTTCCTGGAACCGACGCACTGTATGAACGCGACGTCCTTGCCCTTGAAGCTGCCGGCGTCCACGAGGGCCTCGACCTCCAACCCGGTCTTGACCTTGTCGTCCTTGCCATAGTTGAATTCGGTGGGCTTGTACGGGGAGGCGCCGACGGCCAGGATGACCGCGCCGACCTCGACCTTCTTGCCGCCCTTCATGTGGACCTCGAAGTTGCCCACATAACCGGGTATGTCCTCGACCTCGCTGTTGAGGTGGACGGTGATGTTCTTGTCGGACTCGACCTTCTTCACGAGCTCGGCAACGTAGTCGCTGACTTTCCTGCCGTTCTCCTTGTGGGTGAAGTTCAGCGCGAAACCTCCGAGCTTGTCGGCCCTCTCGACGAGGTGCACGGGGAAGCCCTGCGCCGCGATGTCCAAGGCGGTGTTCATGCCGGTCACGCCGCCGCCGATTACGGCCGCGGCGTTGGTCACGGGCACCTTGGGCTCGTCGAGGGACTCGAACAGGGCCGCCTTGGCGACGGCCATCCTGAGGAGGTCCTTCGCCTTCTTGGTGGCCGCCTCGGGCTCGTGCATGTGGATCCAGGAGCACTGGTCGCGGATGTTGGCCATGTTGAAGAGGTACTGGTTGAGACCGCCCTCCCTGCAGGCGCCCCTGAACAGGGGCTCGTGGGTCCTGGGTGTGCAGGACGCGACGACGACGCGGTTCAGGTTCTTCTCCTTAATCGTCTCGGATATCTCCTGGAGCGTGCCCTGGGCGCATGCGTACATGGACGACATGGAGGACACTACGCCGGGCAGGCCCTCGGCGTACTTCGCAACGGCGGGGACGTCCACGACGCCGCCGATGTTGGTGCCGCAGGAGCAAACCCACACGCCGATCCTGGGCTCCTCGCCCGCGACGTCCTTCTCGGCCGGGTAGACCTTGGGCTCGCAGGGCTTGAAGTCGGCGCCTACGATGTGGGCGCCGGCCTTGGCGGACGCGCCGCTGGACTCCGCCACGGTGGTGGGGATGTCCTTGGGCGCCGCGTAGGCGCCGGCGACGAACACGCCCTCCCTGGAAGTGGCGAGGGGCTCGAAGACGGTGGTGTCGCAGAAGCCGTACTCATTAAGCTCGATGCCGAGGACCTTCGCTAGCTCGGCGCCGCCCTTGGGCGGGTTCAGGCCGATGGAGAGCACGACGAGGTCGTACTTGGCGTCGACGGGGTTGCCGTCGGCGTCCACGTAGCTCACGATGAGTTCCTTGGTCTTGGGGTCCTCGGAAACGTTGGAGACCCTGGAGCCCCTGTGCATCTTGACGCCGTACTCGTCCTCCGCCCTGTGGATGTACCCCTCGAACTCCTTGCCGTAGGACCTTATGTCCATGAAGAATATGTCCTGCGCGACCTCGGCGTCGTGCTCCCTGGTGAGGATCGCCTGCTTGGTGGCGTACATGCAGCACACGGAGGAGCAGTATTTCTGCCAGCCCTCCTTCTCGGACCTGGAGCCGCAGCACTGGATGAAGGCCACCTTCTTGGGAGCCTTCCCGTTGGACCTGCGCAGTATGTGGCCGCCGTCGGGGCCGGACGCGCACATCATCCTCTCATACTCCATGGCGGTGACCACGTCGGCGTACCTGCCGTAGCCGTACTCGGCGGCGATGCCGGCGTCCCAAACCTCGAAGCCCGCGGCGACAATGATGGAGCCTACGTCGAGAACTTCCTGGACGTCCTTGTCTTCGTAGTTGATGGCGCCCTTCTGGCAGTTCTTGAAGCAAAGCCCGCATTTGTCGTTGAGGATCTTGCGGCAGTGGTTGGGGTCGATTATGGCGACCCTGGGCACGGCCTGCGCGTGCGGGATGTAAATCGCTTTCCTCGTGGTGAGCCCGAATTCGAACTCATCCGGTATGTTCTTAGAGGGACATTTTTCCATGCAGTCCCCGCACCCCGTGCATTCGTCGGGGTTCACGTATCTTGCCTTCTTGTTGACGGTGACCTTGAAGTCGCCCGCCTTCCCGTCCACCTTGATTACCTCGGAATAGGTCATCAGGGTTATGTTCGGGTGTCCGGCACAGTCCGCCATTTTGGGGGACAGAATGCAAGCGGAACAGTCGTTCGTCGGGAACGTCTTGTCGAGCCTGGACATCTTGCCGCCTATGGTCGGTTCTTTCTCGACCAGATAGACGTGGATGTCCCTGTCCGCAAGATCCAGCGAAGCCTGGATGCCTGCAATGCCCCCACCTATAACCAACGCAGATTTAGTCAAATCTATTGCCTCCGTTCTAGATAGTTTCGTTTAGGAACTGAAAGCAGATTGCACGGCATCTATATTAATCATTTCTATAACATCTTTTTATACTTGTTATGCATATTGTTTTCATCTTTTTTCTGGCGCGACATTAACCCGTTTACAAAAATAAGGGTTACCTAAAAAAAACATAGCCAGACATATATTTTCACGATATCCAATCTAATTATCCTAAACGGTAATACTACATAATTTTTTGTTGGTTTTTGAAAATCATTTCGGGAATCACGAAGTAATTTTTTATCGAAAAACCGACATCCCTTTTTAAAGCATTGGACGATAATCGCGTATCCGGTGGATTAATTGGAGAAAATCCTCGTGGTTTCGCTGGGGCTTGCGTTGGCAGCCGTGGGATTCTACTCGTTTTTGAGATTCATCAGAATCGGCAGGAGGGCGACGGAACTCAACGAATCGCTCTCGGGGAGGGTGCCGCACCGGAGGGTCAAGGGGGGCGGCGACGTGGACGCCGCGTGCTCCATCTGCCTCGGCAATTTCGAGGACGGGGAGGACGATACGGTGAGCGAATGCGTCTGCGGGAAGGTCTCCCACGTTTCCTGCGCCGAACCCACAGGGAAATGCCCGTATTGCCACAGGCCCTACGACCCGGGTCTGAACAGGGCCCGCAAGGTGCTGACCTGCCCGGTGTGCGGCGAACGGGTCGAGGGCAGCGTATGCGCGTGCAAAGTCGTCATCATCGGGCAGGACGGGAATTTCGACTGCCCCTGCGGCAACCTTCTCCGGGAATCCGCCGGCGTGTGCGTCGAATGCGGCAGGACGTATTCGGTGAGATCCCTGCCCACGAAGGCCGCTAAGAAAACGGTTTAAACGTCCCGCCCAATCGCACGCGGCATGGTCGTCAAGGAAAAACGCGGCAGGAGGAGGTACGTCGCCCTCGAACTGGTCGACGGCGTGCCCAAGACAGACCTGCAGTCCGTAGGATCCAAGGCGGGCCTGTTCCGCGTCATCCAGCACGGGAACGGCTGGGCGATCGTCCGTTGCGGCCACACCGCCGTCGGCGATGCCGTCGCCGCCATCCAGGCGGCGTTCCCGGGCACCCGCCCCAGGGCGACTTCGGGCACCCTCAGGGCGCTCAGGCGGAGGTTCCCCCCGCTGTCCCGCGACGCCGGGCGGACCATCGAGCATAAATAGTAACGCATTATAACGGAAACCGTCAGAGACGAGTTAGGAGTGATATAATGCAACCGGGACAGATGGCATATGACAGGGGGATTACGGTTTTCTCCCCCGACGGCAGGCTTTTCCAGGTGGAATACGCCCGCGAAGCGGTCAAGAAGGGCACCACCACGATCGGCCTGAAATACAAGGACGGGGTCATACTCATAGTCGACAAGCGCGTTTCCAGCAGGCTCGTCGAACCGAAGTCCATCGAGAAGATCTACGACATCGACGAGCACATCGGTTGCGCCACCTCCGGCCTCGTCGCCGACGCCAGGATCCTCGTCGACCAGGCGAGGCGCGACGCCCAGATCCACAAGATCACCTACGGGGAGAACGTCACCGTGGAGGGGCTCGTCAAGAGGATCTGCGACTTCAAACAGAATTACACCCAATACGGCGGCGTCCGCCCATTCGGGACGGCGCTCCTCATGGCCGGCGTGGATTCCCTCGGGATCCACCTTTTCGAGACGGACCCCTCCGGCGCCCTCGTCGCCTACAAGGCGGGCTGCATCGGCAGCGGCAGGCCGGTCGTCATGGACCTCTTCGAAAAGGAGTACGAGGACGGCATGAAATACGAGGACGCCGCGCTGCTCGGCCTCAGGGCCCTCGCGGCCGCCACGGAGGAGGGGCTCACGCCCCAGACCCTCGAGGTCGCCGTGGTGGACAGGAAGAAACCCTTCAAAAGGCTCGCCGAGAAGGAGCTCAAGGCCCTCATAGGGAAACTCTGAACCATGGTAAACCTGGACGACGCCATCGTAGCGCGCCTCGAGTCCCACGGGGAGACTTTCGAGATATTGCTCTCGCCCGCCGCCATCGACAGGATGAGGGCCGGGAAAGAGGTCGATTTCGTGGAATACCTTGCCGTGGAAGCCGTGTTCAACAACGCCAGCCGCGGAACCAAGCCCACCGACGAGAAAATCATGGAGGCCTTCGGCACCATGGACATGGCCGCCATAGCCAGACGCATCATCGACAGGGGCACCGTCCAGATAACCGCGGAACAGCGCAAGGAGATGCTCGAGGCGACCAGGAGGCGCATCGTCGGCTACATCGCCGCCAACGCGATCAACCCGCAGACCAGGACACCCCACCCGCCCAACAGGATCGACATGGCCCTCGAGGAGGCGAAGTTCAAGGTGGACCCGTTCAAATCCGTGGACCAGCAGGTCGACGCGGCCATGGCCCTCCTCAGGAAGCTCATCCCCATAAGGTTCGAGAAGGTGCGCCTGGCGATCAAGCTGCCCGGCGCCGACTACGGGAGATGCTTCGACGACGTCACGTCCGCCGGCATGGTGGAAAGGGAGGAGTGGCTGGCCGACGGGTCCTGGGCGTGCATAGTGGAGATACCGGCGGGCATCATCAACGAACTGACCGCCAAACTGAAGGACAAGACGAGGGGGTCGGCCGAAACCAGGCTGGTCTCCGAATAAGAAACGCAACCGAGATGGTAAACATGGAAAGAAGAAGGAAAGCGCCCGCAAGGAGGCTGGTCGTCCCCGGAGAGATGTTGGACGACGGCGGCGCCAAGGCGGGGGAATACGCGTACGCCGTGGACGGCAAGGTCTACTCGGCCGTGCTGGGCATGTCGAACCCGTCGCCCCGCGACATCGGCGTCATACCCCTGGCGGGAAAATACATGCCGAAGGCCGGCGACATGGTCATCGGCCTGATCATAGACATAGGCTCATCCAACTGGACGGTCGAAATCAAGGCGCCCTACCCGGTGTCGATGCACGTCAGCGAGGTCCCGTGGAAGGTGGAGTTCGGCGACACGTCGAGGTACCTGAACGTCGGCGACGTCGTCATGCTGAAGGTGCTGGCCGTCGACGAGAACAAGAAGATACAGGTGACGATGAACGACGCGGGCCTCAGGAAACTGGAGGGCGGGCGCGTGATAGAGTTGGGCCACTCCAAGGTGTCCAGGGTCATAGGCCGCGGCGGTTCGATGATACAGATGCTCAAGAACATGACCGACTGCCGCGTGTTCATCGGCGAGAACGGCATAATCTGGGTCGACGGGGACGACGAGAAAATGGACGTCGCCGTCGGCGCCATTGAACTGATCGGCGAGTGTTCCAACGCCAGGAACCTCACCGAAATCGTTAAGGAATACATAGAGAAGGAAATCCCCCAGGAGGGAGGCCAATGAGCGAGAACGGAATCACGATGGTTGACGAAAATGGCATGAGGCTGGACGGCAGGACCGCCGAGGAGCACAGGCCCATCAAAATAGAGGCGGGCGTCCTCAAGAACGCCGACGGGTCCGCGTACCTGGAGATAGGGAAGAACAAGGTCCTGGCCGCCGTGTACGGCCCCAGGGAATGCCACCCCAGGCACATGCAGAACCCGACGAGGGCGATAATCCAATGCAAATACAACATGCAGGCGTACTCCGTCGGCGACAGGAAGAGGCCCGGCACGGACAGGAGGTCCACGGAAATATCCAAAATCATATCCGAGGCGCTGGAGAACGTCGTGCTGACCGAGCTGTACCCCAGGGCGTCCATCGACGTCTACATCGAGATACTGCAGGCTAACGCGGGGACCCGCTGCGCCGGCCTCACCGCCGCCTCCGTCGCCCTCGCGGACGCCGGGATACCCATGAGGGACATCATACCCGCCATAGCCTCCGGCAAGGCCGACGGCCACGTGCTCCTGGACCTCAACAAAGAGGAGGACAACTTCGGCGAGGCGGACGTGCCCATGGCCATAGTGCCCGGCACCGACGAGATCGTGTTGCTGCAGATGGACGGCCACATGACCCGCGAGGAGTTCGACAGGGCGATAGAGATGGGGGTCGCCGCCTGCCACGAGGTCAGCGACATCCAGAAGGACGCGCTCCGCAGGCGCTATTCCGCGGAGGGATGCGAATGAGCAACGAAATCATATCGGAGATAAGGAGGGACCACCTCCTCAACCTGCTTGCCAAGGGCGAGAGGGCCGACGGCCGCGCCTTCGACGAGTTCAGGCCCATCACGGTCGAGACCGGGTTCATCGAATCCGCCGACGGGTCCGCCAGGGTCAGGATGGGCGACACCGAGGTCATAGCCGGCCTGAAAATGATACCCGGCACCCCGTACCCGGACGCCCCGGCCTCCGGGGTCATGTCCACGGGCGCCGAGCTGATCCCGCTGGCCCACGCCTCCTTCGAGTCCGGGCCGCCGAGCCCCGACGCCGTCGAGCTCGCCAGGGTCGTGGACCGCGGCATACGCGAATCCAAGATGATCGACATGGACGACCTCTGCATAGAGGAGGGCAAGGAGGTGTGGATGTGCTTCATCGACATATACGCCATCAACCACGACGGCAACCTCTTCGATGCCTCCAACCTCGCCGCGGTGGCCGCCCTGAGGACCGCCACGGTGCCCATGGAACAGTACGGCAAGGGCGAGGACAGGCCCCTCAAGACGACCTGCGTCCCCATATCCGTGACCATGGCCAAGATAGGAAACGATTTAATAGTCGACCCAAATTTCGACGAAGGCCACATCGCATCCTGCCGCCTCACGGTCGCCACCGACGAGAACGGCGACTTCAGGGCCATGCAGAAGGGGGGCTCCGGCGGCATAACCGTCGCCGAACTGGGCCGCTGCCTCGACATGGCCGTCGAGAAGGGCAGGGAGATAAGGGACATCCTGGGGTGAAGCACAATGGCGAAAAAACTCAAGAAGGCGGGCACGACCGGCAAATACGGCGCCAGGTACGGCGTCGTGGTACGCAACAGGGTCAAGAACATCGAGAAGGAGCAGAGAAAAAGGCACGAGTGCCCACAGTGCAACCGCGTGGGCGTCTCCAGGGTCTGCTCCGGGGTCTGGGAATGCAGGCGCTGCGGCAACAAGTTCGCCGCCGGCGCGTACAACCCCAGGATAAGGAGGAGCGTGCCCCGCTCCTCGACCGAATGAGGTGCGCCCATGTACAGGTGCGGCAAGTGCAACCAGCCTATCCGCAACGTGAACGCCCTCGGGCTGCAGTGCGAGAAGTGCGGCTCCAAGGTGTTCTACAAGGAAAGGCCCAACGTCAAGAAAGTGCTCAAGTCCGACTGAGCGCATGATCAGCGCGACCCTGCGGATGGATGCCGGGGACCCGGCGGCGATCGTCGCCGCCATTGCCCCGGAGACCGCCCGGGAACTCCCGAGGTCCGTCGTTTCAGTCGCCGCCGACGGCGAAGGACTCGTCCTGGAGGTCCTGGCGGAGGACGTCTCCGCGATGAGGGCGACGCTGAACTCATACCTAGGTTGCATAAGGCTGGCCCAGGAAATAGAAGCAGTGGCAGGTGGAATCGAATGGAAGGAATGAGCCCACAGTTACAAAACCAGATAGCCCAGTTCCAGCAGGTGCAGCAACAGCTGCAGGCCGTCGGGACGCAGAAGTTGCACATGGAGACCCAGACCAGGGAGATGGAGAGGACCGTACAGGAACTCGAGAAGGCCGAGGGCACCGTCTACAAGAACGTCGGCTCCATGCTGATAACGGTCAAGGACAAGGAAAAGGCGAAGGCGGAACTGGAGGAGGCCATGGAGACCATGGCCGTCAGGATCAAGGCCCTCGAGAGGCAGGAGAAGACCCTGCGCGAGAAATTCACCTCCCTCCAAGAGTCTATAAACAAAGCCCTACCATCCTGATGCATGAAATACGCCCTGAAGGTGGATGACCTTTCCAAATCCTTCGGCGACAAGGCCGCCGTGGACGGCGTTACGTTCTCCGTCGGGATAGGCGAGATTTACGGCCTGATCGGCCCCAACGGGGCCGGGAAGACGACGACGCTCAGGATGATAGCGACGCTGCTCTCCATAGACGGCGGGAGCATAGAGGTCATGGGCATGGACGTCGCCTCCGAGTCGGCGGGCGTCAGGTCCGTCATCAGCTACCTGCCCGAGGACGCGGGCGCCTACAAGGACCTCACCGGCCGGGCCTACCTGAAGTTCATGGCCAGGTTCTTCGCCGACGGCGGGGAACTCGACGACATGGTCGCCAGGGCGATCGAGATAGCCGACCTCGGCGACCGCATCGATTCCAAGGTGGATACCTACAGCAAGGGCATGATGAGGCGCCTGCTCATCGCCAGGGCGATCATGCCCAACCCGAAACTGGCGATACTGGACGAGGTGACCTCCGGCCTGGACGTGGTCAACGCCTACGAGATCCGCCAGCTCATCAGGGAGTTGGCGGCGTCCGGCGTCACCATTTTGCTGTCGTCGCACAACATGTTCGAGGTGGAGATGCTGTGCGACAGGGTGGGCATGATAGACGACGGCAGGCTGGTGCTCGAGGGCAGGCCGTCCGAGCTGATGTCCCGGCACGGGGCCAAAAACCTCGAGGAAGTCTTCGTCAAGGCGGTGAAGGCGAAATGAAGCACCTGGCCAACATCGTCAGGAAAGAGATCAGGGAACTCATCACCCCTGGCACCCTCGTCAGCATAATCGCGATGTCCGTCCTCTTCGCGGCCATCGGGGCCATGGTGGGCAGCGAGATAGAGAAAAGCGTCAAGCCGCCGGAATTCGCCATAGCCAACCTCGACCCCCTGGAAGGCGGCAACGCGGAGCACTCGGCCGGCGCCATGAACGATTTCGAAAGTTGGTACGAAGGGTTTTTCGGCGTCGGGACGGGGGATAAGGTAACGATATTGGACGGCGGCGACCTTGCGATCCTGGACGGCGGCGACGTCGACGAACGGCTCGCCCTCATGGAACGCATCGGGAAAGATTGCCTGATAGTCATCCCCAAAAATTTCAGCGAAAACATCGACGGCTCCGGGATGGGGGTCATCGAAACGTTCTGGATACAATCGGAAACCGGGATGATGAGCGACCTTTCCTCCGCGATGCTGTCCCCCGTCATGACGTACCTGTCGGATTTCGCCACCGAGTCCTACCTTGTGTCCAAAGGCCTGGGCCCGGAGGATGCGAAACATTCCATAAACCTGGTTTACGCGGGCAGGGATTCCACATACCTACAGGGCAAACTCCATGAGGGCGTTTCCCCGTCGGAAATCTCGGCGGCCGCGTCCTCGCAGACCTTGTTCATACCCCTCGTGGTCATGCTGATCGTCGTGATGATAGGCAGCGTCCTGATCGCCTCCATAGGCAGCGAAAAGGAGAACAAGACGCTGGAAACGCTGCTCACGATGCCCATATCCAGGACCACCGTGGTCTTCGGGAAAATCCTCGGCTCCGCCGTGGCCGGCCTCGTCTTCGGCGGCATCTACATGGGCGGCATGGTGTTCTACATGCAGGGCCTGACCAAGTTCGGCACCGGCACCGTGTCCCTGGAAAGCCTCGGCCTCAGCCTCGGCCTCGCCGAATGGGCGTTGGTGTTCGTGTTCGTCTTCCTGTCCATATTCTGCGCGCTGGGCCTCTGCATAATCCTCGGCGCCTTCGCCAAGAACTACAAATCCGCGCAGATCTACGTGATGCCCATCAGCATCATGGCGATAATCCCCATGATGATTACCATGTTTTCGAGCTTCGGCTCGCTGCCCGTCGCCCTCCAGGCGCTGGTGTTCGCCATACCGTTCTCCCACCCGATGATGGTGCTGGAGAACCTGATGTTCGACAACACCGCCATACTCGCGGGGGGCCTGGTCTACATGCTCGCGTTTTCCGTCGCAACGATAATGATCGCCGTCAGGCTCTACAAATCGGACATACTGCTGACCGGGCTCGTCAGGAAGAAGGGCGGTCCCGCCTTCGCGTTCAAACTCGGACGGGGGGATGGGCGGCCGTGAGGGAAACCCCGTCCAGCATCGCCGACGCGTTGCGCAATAAGCGCAAACTGATAGTGGTCCACGGCAACGCCGACGTGGACGCCGTGGGCACGGCGAACGCCCTGGCGGCCTGTTTCCCGCCCGCCGACATACTGGCGCCGAACGGCATCGACCGGGTCTGCAGGACGTTCATGGCCAACCTCGGCATAGGCGCCCTGGAGGAGGCGGACGCCGACGACTACGATTTGGTCGTCGTCGTGGACACTTCCTCCCCCGAACAGCTGACGCCGTTCGGCCCCGTCCCGGAGGGGTCGGTCGTCATCGACCACCACAAACCCACCGGCAAATGGGCGGGTGTGCGCCTGTTGGAGGACAGGTCGATGGTCTCCTGCGCGCAATTGGCCCTCGACGTCGTCCGGGAGGGCGGCGCCGCCCTGACGAAAGACGCGGGGCTATCCCTGCTGTGCGGCATGCTGACGGACGGCGGGAGGTTCATGTACTCCGACGCCAGGCTCCTCAGGGACTTCGCCTGGGTCATGGAGAACGTGGGCATCGAGATGGACGAGGCGGTCTCCCTTCTGAACGAGGAACCCTCGATCTCGGAGAGGGTGGCCGTGTTGAAAACCGTCGCCAGGTCCAAATTCGAGAGGGTCTCGGACATGGTTGTCGCCACCGCCGTCGGGGGCACCTACGAGGCATCGAGCTGCAGGGCGCTGCTTTATGCCGGGGCCGACGTGGCGTTCGTCGCCTCCCAGAAGGACGACGCCTTCAGGATGAGTTCCCGGGCGACCCAGAAAATCGTCGGGGAGGGCATCGACCTGGGCGGCATCATGGGCCGCATCGGTTCCGAAACGGATTGCGACGGAGGGGGCCACAGCGGCGCCGCGGGGGCCTCGGGGAAGGGGGACGCCGAGGCCATGCTGCACATGTGCCAGCAAATCGTCATGGACCAATTCCGCAAGATAAGGGACGCCCGGGACCCGGATGCCTCAGAGTGACCCCAGGATCTCGCGCATCCTGTCCAGGTTCTCCGGTTTCTTGGCGAAGTAATCCGCCACCGGCGCCAGGATCTCCACGATCCCCTCGGCGACGCCTTTCTTAAGGTCCAATGGGTGCAGGTTGCCCGAGAAGTACGATTCGGCGAGCCCCTCGTAGGAATCGAAGGAAAGCGGCCCGCCGAACTTCTCCGGCCTGTCGATGTCCAATTTGCCGAGTTTCGGGAACACGACGTGCCTGCAGAGCATCAGCACGGGATTGGTGTCCTCCTCCTCTTCCTCGGTGGGGCAGTAGGCCTTGGACATCTTCCTGCGGATCTCCTCCGGCGTGTCGTGGATGTTGACGCTGCTGTCCGGCTTGCTCTTGGACATCTTGGCCGACGCGGGGTCCATCCTGTTGCCGCCGGAAAGGCCGGGGAGCAGGGGGGTGTGCAGCGCTATCGGCTTCTTCCACCCCAGTTTGTCCGCCGCGTCCCGGGCGAGCATGTTCGCCCGCCTCTGGTCCATGCCGGCGTAGGAGAGGTCCATGTCCAGGTGGAAGATGTCGCTCGCCTGGAGTATGGGGTAGAACAGTTTGGAGGAGTCCACGTCCGCGTCGTCCTCGCTGCGGCCCATGATCGTCATGGCCCTCTTCACCCTCTGCAGGGACGTCACCTTGGCTATCTTGATGACTTTCTCCCAATAACCGATGTCGCCGAGGATGTCGGTCGCGTAGACGAACCTCACCTTGCCCGCCGGCACCCCGAGGGCGATGAAACAGTCCTCCATGTAGGCGGCGCAGGCGCGGATGTTGCCTATGTTGCCGCCGAGCTTGTCGTTGATGAACGCGTGCCAGTCCGCCCAGAAGACGACGGTGTCGAACCCGGCCTCCGCCAGGTCCCTCACCTTGGAAGCGACGAGGACCCAGCCGAGGTGGACCAGGCCGGAGGGCTCGAAACCCACGTACGCCTTGGGTTTGCCGCCCTTCGCCAGGAGTTCCCTGAGCTCGCTTTCCATGACGAGTTCCTCGGCACCCCTGACCACCAGGTCGTACCTTTCCGACGCGTCCATGCCCATGGTCGACGGCTATGCAACAAAATTATATAAGCGGTGCCCACGGGCCTCGCGGGCAACCCCTTAAATCGCCACGGGTGCATCCATGCGGACATATGCTGAAGCTCCTCAGGGAAAGCGTCGCCTCGTCGCCGATCATCGAAAAAAGCGGGTACCATTACATGGTCAACCCCGTGACGGACGGCGTGCCGAGAATGCGTCCCGAGCTCCAGTCCGAGATAATCGACGCCATCGCCGCCGTCGGCGATTTCGAGGGCTGCGACTGCCTGATAGCCCCGGAGAGCATGGGGATACCGCTGGCTGTGCCCCTGGGCATGAAACTTGGGATACCTTACGTCATCGTCAGGAAGAGGGCGTACGGACTCCCGGGCGAGGTCTCCTTCGAGCAGCGCACCGGCTATTCCGGCTCCAGGATGTACATCAACGGTCTCGAGCGCGGGGAGCGCGTCGTGGTCGTGGACGACGTCGTCAGCACCGGGGGCACGATGGTCTCCCTGATCCGGGCCCTGAGGGACGGGTGCGGATGCGAGATCGGGGACGTGATAACCGTCTTCGAGAAAGGGGGCGGGGCCGCCATCGTCGAGGAGGCCACGGGGGTGCGGGTGAAAACGCTGCTGCCCCTCAAATACGTCGAGGGCAAGGGGTTCGAACCGTCAGACTAACCGTAATTTCCCCCTTTTATACCGACGCGGCCGGGTCCTGACGGCATGGACCCGGGGAACTTCCTCCTCATGGTGGTGCTCTCATCGGCCTTGGGATCCTCGATAGGGGTGTTCACGGGGCTCGTCCCCGGGATCCATGTCAACACCGCGGCGGCGGCGCTCCTCACGGCGTACCCGGCCATGGACGCGTTGCTTTCGCCGGTGACCGGCGGCAATTCCCCCGCCTTCATCGCCGCCGTCATAGTCTCCGCCGCCACGGTGCACTCGTTCGTGGATTACGTCCCGTCCGTCTTCATGGGCGCGCCCGACGCGGACGATTCGCTCGTGGTGCTGCCGGGGCATAGGCTGCTGATGGAGGGCCGCGGGATGGCCGCCGTGCGCGCGTCCGCCGTGGGCAGCCTTGCCGGTTGCGTCTGCTCGCTGGCGTTGGCGATGCCCCTGGCCAAAGCGATGGAGGCCGGGCTCTCGGACCTCATCGCCAGGGTTACCGTCGCGGCCCTTGCCATAATCATGGTCGCGTTGGTCTGCAAGGAAAGGACGTTGCGGGACGCCGCCTGCACGGCCATGCTCCTCGGGGCGTCGGGATTGTTCGGCTGGGTCTGTCTCACCAAATATGGCGACGCGACCGGCCCGATGGGTTTCGGCAACATGCTTTTCCCGATGCTCACGGGCCTGTTCGGGTTGCCCGCGCTGGTGGATTCCATGGGCAACCCCGAAATACCCGTCCAAAGGGACGAGGGGGCGGGGGTCGGCCTCCTCCCCGGGATCAAAGGCGTGGTGGCTGGGTCGGTCACGGGATGGTTCCCCGGCGTCACGGCGTCGGCGTGCGCGGCGGTGTCCAGCATGGCGTCCGAGAACAGGGATGCGGAGGAATACATCTCCACGGTCTCCTCCGTCGGCACGGCCTCGGTCGTGTTCGCGTTGATCACGCTGATTTCGACGGGGAGGCAGCGCAGCGGGGCGATGGTGGCCGTGGCGGACGTCACGGGCGGGAACGTGCCGTTCACATTCCTGCTGGGGGCGGTGGCTTGCGGCGCCGTCGTCGGTTTCTTCGCCACCGTCGCGGCGGGGAGGTTCGTTTCCAACAGGGTGTCGGGCGTCGACATGAGGAAATTCAACGCCGTCGTGATTGCGGCGCTCGTCGCCATGGCGTTCGCCTCGGGCGGGTTGCTGGGTCTCGCGGTCCTGGCGGTCGCCGCGGCGTTGGGGACGTTGCCCCTCGCGCTCGGGGTGGGACGGGTCGCCCTGTCCGGGTCCCTCATCGTCCCGGCATTCATGGCATACCTTTTTTGAATTATGCCATAAAATTTAGGATACCTTCTCCAACACGATGCCCTGCGAGAAACCGCCCCTCTCATCTTTTTTTTCTAAACGCAGACAAAACAGCTCTTTTTCGGAATGTCCCAGGCTCTCGGCTAAGCCGACAACGACCTCTAAAATGTCCGCCAACTCCGCGAGATCCCGGGATTCCCTGAATTCGGAAATTTCCTCATCCAATTTCCGGTCGAGGTAGAAAAATAGCTCTTCCCCCTCCACCACCCTCACCGCGCAAGATTTCCCCGATGCCTCTATTATCCCGGGTATCCCATCCCTAACCAATTTATCATAATCGACCATTCAATCCCTCGTCATATCTCGTTTTCTTGAAATCCATCGTCCTGTAAGCTATGGCGTCAAGGACCTCCGCCCTGAATTTCGACGACAACGCTGGCCCCTCGAGTTCGCCCGACAACGTTATCAGTCCATCTTCCAAACTGAAGAACTCTGGATTCTGCTTGCATAGGAAATGCATAGGCTGGCTTTTTGCAAGGCTTAGCCAATTTTTTGGTGGGTTTTTAAGATTCGCTATATCGACCCTGTTGTTGTTTTCAGAATAAAATTTCTCGAATGACGACACTATTTTCTCCGCACTGGGTTTGAAATCCACGCTTTTCTCAGAGAAAAACGCCAGCAGGACAGGCATCTTGTAAAGCCTGCTCATTGCCGTCCTCTCGACAAACCTTATGAATTCCCCAGCTACGGTGTCGAGGAACGAAACACGTATCGGATCGGATTCAAGTTCCCCCCGTCCGTGAAGAAACCCTAAGTAATCCCTGAATGGATTCAACCCGCTGTTTTTCTTGACAATCCCATAGACATACGGATCCATTTCCAGGAACAACTCTACTCTCGACGGCACGCGTCCTAACATTTCTTTGACGCGACGATATTCGGATTCTATGAGGTCTTCCTTTTTCGTTTCCCTGAGCGCCATCTCCCGAAGGATGTCCTTTGCCTCCAGATCGAAGTCTATGGTGCACCCGCGGGGCGGCGTAGGTATGCCCGGGCCGCCACAGGACCCACGCTC
Organism: Thermoplasmatales archaeon; assembly: GCA_012520845.1. Taxonomy (GTDB): domain Archaea; phylum Thermoplasmatota; class Thermoplasmata; order Methanomassiliicoccales; family Methanomethylophilaceae; genus JAAYNL01. The sequence continues at coordinate 17,178 of JAAYNL010000014.1, forward strand.
GCCGGAAAGCACATGGGGAAGCATGGCTACGTTGCGATAATTCCCAATGAAATCCAAAGCAATAAGACGTTCCTTGCCCGGGCTGAGCCTTAGGCCACGGCCCAGTTGCTGGGTGAAAACGGTATACGATTCCGTTGGCCTCAGGAACATGACCAAATCCACTGCCGGGACGTCGATGCCTTCGTTAAACATATCGACAACAAAAACCACATCGAGTTCCCCCGCGGCAAGCCGCCCTATTGCGGATTCCCTGTCAACCCTGTGTTTCGAGTCGCCGGCGCTCGCCACAGTAGCCACCCTTAGACGGGTATTCTCGGCAAAATGTTTCGCGACGGACTCCGCGTGTTTGATGGATGAACAGAAACCGATTGCCCTCCGCGAATCGTATTTCAGAAAATGACGTAAAATCTTTTCATTGCGTTTCTCGTTGATTAATGCCGCATCCAAATCCTGGGCGTCATACCTGCCGCCCACGTATCGGATTTTGTCGTAATCGACGTCGTCGTAGATACCGTAATAACTAAACGAGGACAAAAACCCCCTTTCGATTGCTTCCTTCAATCCGATTTCATAGACGACGTTGTAATCGCAAAGAGCGAAGATATCCTTGTTGTCCATCCTCTCCGGGGTGGCCGTCAAACCGAGGAGGAATTTCGGCCTAAAATGTTCCAGCACCTTCCTATACGTCGGTGCCGCGGCATGGTGGAACTCATCAACCACGATGTAGTCGAACGCGTCAGCGGATATCTCACCCAGGCGCCTACTCAGAGTCTGAACAGTGGCAAAGGTCACATCCTTTTCGAGATCGCGTCCCTTGCCATAGAACATCCCCATGGAATCTTTTGGCCGAACCCTCGAGAAGCTGTCCTTGGCCTGCTTCAGTATGTCTTCGGTATGGGCAACGAACAATACCCTCTTAAAAGCGGGATCGGAAACCGTGTCAAAGGCCGCCAAATACGTCTTCCCCACGCCGGTGGCCGCGACAACCAGAGCTTTGTTAAGACCTTTTGAGCGGGTCAGCCACAGGCCATGCAACGCTTCCGCCTGCACATCGTTCGGTTCAGGGGCGAAATCGAGGGATGCATCGCGTGGCGATGCCGCGGTTCGCTGGAATGGGATTGGTACCCAAGTCCCCCGATATTCCCTCAGAACACTTTCATCGACCTCTACGGAAAACTCATCGCTGTTGAAAAGAAGTTCAAAAGCCTCCCTGAATTTCTCAAAATCCCGCGGGTTTTCGTTTCTGGATATACGGTAATTCCACTCAACGCCGTCAACCAAGGCGGAACGGGACATGTTGGATGAGCCAACGTACAGCTCGGCGTCGCTTTCGCCGTATACGAAGTAGGCCTTTGGATGGAACGAATTGGTGCCCCTGTAAAACCTGATTTGAATGGAATTCCCGCATATGTCCTTCAACATTTTGATGGCGTGGGGATTGGTGATATTGAGATAGGTGCCTGTCAGGAGACGCACTGGGACACCTCTGTTTTTCGCATCCAGGAGGGTCTCCTTCAGGCTCTCCACCCCCGAATTCATGATGAAAGAACAGATTATGTCTATACTCCTGGCGCTTTCCATGGAACCCACCAACGGATCCACTAGTCTGCCCGTAATGGAGTTCGCGATGTCACGGACCCTGTCCACGGCCGTGAAACGTCATTTTTCAATATATATGTGACATCGATGAGGCGTTTTATTCGCGTTCAGCATCTATTTTCGCCAACCTGCCCCTGGCATCCTCCTGAGTCCTGCTTCCGTGTATGACTGGGATGAGCTCTTCCAAATCAATGCCCAATTCCCCGGCAATGCATTCCACCAGTACTTCCAACCTCAACAGCCTGTTGTTGAAACTCTCGGACGTGAGGTTGCTTTTACCCCATACTGGGTCATCCCCATGCCATTTCGCATTTTTCTCAAAAAAAGACATATTGACCAATCCTACCCCTCGATCGGTTCGACACGCCATGATTTTTACGCCGCACAAGGGCGGAGGCCTTTGAAGACAATCTTTATAAGAGGGTTCCCCTCTTGAGGGTTGCCCCAGGGGCCCGTAGGGTAGCTTGGTATCCTCCATGCTTGGGGTGCATGAAACTCCAGTTCAAATCTGGGCGGGCCCACCTCATCCGACTTACGTAATCGTCGTCGGCTTCACATTGCGACAAACGGTGTCGAAAACGGAATGGATTGCAAGCGTTGCGATGACATGTTCCATTGAAAATGCATACACTCCCCTTTCCTTTATCATCTACCAATCAGTAGAAGATAAGTAGAAGATAAAAATATTTATGTATCCGTTTATCATCTACCAATCAGTAGAAGATAAGTAGAAGATAAATCTGAACTTGTTGGAAGGTGGAAGACGTGGACAATCTTGGACGCGAAACCGAACAGACGGAATTCAAGGAGAGCACCGCGAAGCTGGATGAAGGCATAATCTCGCTGTGCGCGATGCTGAACAGATCCTGTTTCGGCGAGGTTTTCTTCGGCGTGCGCGACAACGGCGACGTCGTCGGGATGGACATAGGGAAAACGACCCTGAAAAGAATCTCCGAAACCGTGAGGAGGGACATGGACCCGCCCTTGCTGCCCAAACTGGAAGTGATCGAATCCTCCGACGGCAGGGAATACATATCCATGAGCGCGAGGGGGAACGACCGCCCATATCTCGTGAAGGGCGTCGCCTACGTCCGATGCGGGGAGGAGGACAGAAGGGCGACGCAACACGAGCTTAAGGCCATGCTCAGGAGCGCCGAGGATTACCTTGCGAAATCCACCGCGCGCAACCAGGACCTGACGTTCACCGAATTCTGCCTGATATTGAAAGGCAGGGGCATCGACGTGTCGGATGACAGGCGCCTCCACCATTCGTTCAGCCTTCTGAACGACGAGGAAAAATTCAACATCCAAGCCGAATTGCTCTCCGACCAGAATGTGATCCCGCTTACCGTCGTCGTTTTCAACGGGTTGGACAGGACGTCCGTCTCGCAAAGGACGGACCACGGCGGGCGATGCCTTCTGGTGGAGGCCGTGAGCGTGCTGAACTTCGTGAAATCCCTGAACGAAAGGTCCGTCGCCGTCTCCGGCGGGGAGCGCATGGAACGGGACCTGTTCGACTTCGAGGCGTTCAAGGAAGCGTGGGTCAACGCCTGCGCCCACAACAACTGGATGTCCACCATGCCTCCCGCGGTGCACATATTCGACGACCGCCTGGAGATCGTCTCCTACGGCGACAAGCCATATTGGCTGTCCGACGACGATTTTTTCTCGGGCAGGAGCATGCCGGTGAACGAGTCGCTGATGAGGGCGTTCGTGCAGGCGGGGCTCAGCGAGCGCACGGGTCATGGGGTTCCCGTCATAGTAGAATCCTACGGAAGGGGGGCTTTCGAGTTTTCCGCGGGACAGATGGTTGTGACGATGAGGTTTACCCGCCCCCGGCTCGCCTCCGCGTCAAGGGGGATACGCACGGGGCTTACTAAGAACGAGCTTATGGTATTCGACGCCATGAAGGACGACCCGTCGATCACCCAGGACGAGATAGCGTCGCTGTCCGGGCTTAGCAAGGGGTTCGTCGCGAAAACCACGTCGAAATTGAAAAATATGGATTTGGTGGAACGTGTGGGTTCCAGGAAATCGGGCTACTGGCGCGTGATTGGACCTGTCTGAGTCCAAACCCTCCTCCCGGCCATCCCTCGTCAATATTCCGCCGATTGGCAAAAGATTAGTAAAAAATGAAATCCACTGACCACCGGCCGGTATCTTCGAATCCCGGGACAAGGTACGTCTTTATGCGCCTGTTCCGCGCTACGACGAAGTCGGATGCGTTCCTCATGTACTCCATATACTCTTCCTTGTCCTGGGGCAACGGATCGGTGACGCCGAAATCTTCGAAGTGGAGCCAAAAACGCACACGGCCGTTTTCCCGCACAAGGTCCTGGAGCAGGAAATAATCGACGTATCCTTTGAAATTGTCGAAAAGCCCGAAGAAATCCGCATGCCTGTCGAGGCAGTCGGACATCGGGCTTTTTTCCCCGGAATACCAACGCCTTATGCATTCCAGGGTCAAATCGAACCTGTCCCTTATGGCCCCGTGTGTGCTGCGGCACTGGTTGATGGTTTTCTTCCCATTGACCATGTTCGCCGGGAAAACGATGTACCCGCCTATGCTGCAGGCGAGGTCGAAAAAAGCGGCGACGTCCTCCCTCGGGATTTGGTCGACGATGCCTGGCATCGGCCCGTTTTTCACCCTTGAGTAGGTGTGGATTATGGAATCGCTCGACAGGACGAATTTCCCGAGTTTCGAATCGTGGTGCAGTCGGTACGGCCTGCTTTCATCCGTCGTGAGGTAGAACACGCCGCCGTTCGGGAGGCATTTGCTCCACAGTACCAGATGAAAATCCCGCAAGACCGGATCGTAACCGTCAGGGTCCTTTCCAACGTAATTCGTGCGATATCCCGTGTAAATGCGCTTGAACGGCATCAAAACACCTTTTTCGCAGCGACCCACGGCCCTGGGACGTGTTAAACGTTACCCCGCTGGTTTTCACGCGGCGGCGGTCATCCGCAACTGCCCATATTAAGTAAGTATTATTTTTTTAAAAATTATTATCATAAATAACATAAGAATATATATTTAGTATGTTTTTCAATCCATAGGCAATAAATATTGCCTAAGGAGGAGACGTGTGGTTAATTGTTACCGCGATTTTCGCACTGATGGCCACTTTGGCCTGGATGTTGGTGCCCAAGGATGAGTACAGGTTGGGCGGCCTCTCCCTCGCGTTCTGGGGGCTTGCGCTGTTGGTCTTCGTCGACCATACTATAGGGTGGTTCCTCGACGGCAGGGAGGGGGAGTTCATGGAGATTTCCGCGGAAGCCTTCATGCTCAGCATGTGCATGATCATCCCGATCCTCGCGATATGGGAACTTATCGTCATCGTCGACAGGTTCAAGGCCAGGTCCGCCCCGGCCATCGCAGACGATTCCGTTGGGCTTGTGGAAGAAGAAACCGCGGAGGTGGTTTGAATGGCATGCTTCCTCGTACCTGCCGCAATAGGGATATTCACCTTGGCAATCAGGAATAAAGTGCCGGAAAAATACCATATCGGTTGGTTGAACGTCATGATTTGGGCGAGCGTCATAGCCCTAGCCGTGGAACACGTATGGTCCGGGGAAATCGTCCCCTGGTTCCCGTTCCTCACCGCCGTCGAAGACGGCAATACCATGGAAATGCTCGTCGAAATGGCCCAGATAGGCATACCGATGGCGCTGGCCGCCATCGGCGCGTGGGCGGCGTTGGTGTTCGTCCACAACCGCTATGTGATGGATCCTTCGGTATCCTACGCATAAAGAATACGGCAAACGCCTTCCCGCCGGTCGCGGCCGGCGTCGTTTTTCTTTTTCGGGCTAGCCTGGTTTAACCCAAAAATTGAATTAAGGTAATCCTTAAATAGTTGTTAGGATATCCTAAATTCAACCGGGAAACCGGCGAGGCAAACCATGCTGGAGAAAAAGATCGTCGAACATTGCTCCCCGACCCTGGCCGGGTTGAAATGCGGGAGCCTGTTCAGGCACGACACCGTGGAAGACATGGAGGCCGTCGCGGAATCGGTCCGCGCCGAGATAGGGCGCAAGGGCATCGAGATAGCCGTCCTGGGGAAACCCAGGGGCGGGTACCTCGTCTACGTCCACAGGCCGGCGATGCTCGAGGAACTCATATCCGATGGCGACACCAACGATTTCCTCCGAAGACTAGGATATGAAAGCATGACCGTCGACGGGATTATAGACGAACTCAGGGGGAGGGTCTCCTCCCGCGGCGCTTTGCCGCACGAGATAGGCGTTTTTCTCGGCTACCCCTTGGGGGACGTCAAGGGCTTCATGAGGAACCGGGGCAAAAACTCCGTGCGCGTGGGGTGCTGGAAGGTCTACGGCGACGAGGATGCCGCCGTACGCTCCTTCGAAAAATACAGGAAATGCCGCAGGGTCTTCAAAAAGAGGTACGCGGAAGGCGCCTCCATCCGGAGGTTGGCCGTCCGTTGCCACCCTACGGCGTGACCGACCGACCCGGAGGTATACCCGGGCGCATCCTCATTCACCCTTTCTTGGGGAACCCCTCGTTTTCGGTGGTCTCGAGCATCTCGAGGTTCTCCTTCGCCGCCTCCACGCCGAGTTCGGCGGCGGACTGGAACAGCGAACGGGCCCTGTCCCTGTCCTTCCTGACGCCGATCCCCCTGGCGTAGAGGGTGCCCAGGTCGTTCATCGACTGGGCCACGCCCTCGCCGGCCGATATGGAAAGCAATTTCGCGGCCTTCCTGTGGCTCTTCCTTACGCCGTAACCGCGCAGGTACATGGTGGCGAGGTTGTGGGTGGCGACCGAATCGCCGCCCTTCATCGCCCTCTTCAGCCAAACCCTGGCCCTGCGGTACTCGCCGTTCTCCATGAGGATCCTGCCCAGGCTCCCCTGGGCGTCCGGGTCGCCGGATTCGGCGGCCATCTTGTAGAACGTCAGGGCGGTGATTATCTCCCTTTCGACGCCGCGGCCTTCCTCGTAACAGCGGGCCAACTCGTACTGGGCGCCGGGATGGCCGGCTAGAGAGGCGCTCATAAAAAAGCCGCAGGCGCCGTCCTGGTCGCTTTCGACGCCCAGGCCCTCCATGTGCATCATGCCCAGCAGGTAATGGGCGTCCGGGTCGCCGGATTTGGCGGCCATGGCCAGGTATTTCGCCGCCGTGTCGAAATCCTGCTCGACGACGTCGCCGTCGAAGTAGATGCGGCCAAGGGTGGTCTGGGCATCGGCGTTGCCGGAACGGGCCGCCTTGGCCATCATCGCCACCTGGGCCTCCGGGTCCTCGCACTCGTCGCAGATGAACAGGGAGTCCACCGCGGAAAGGAATTGCGCCCTCGTGTCGCCGGCCTCGGCGGCGCGGAGCATGTACCCCCTGGAAGCCTCGAGGTCCTTCGGCACGCCCTTGCCGGTCCTGTGCAGGATTGCCATCCTGAACGTCGCCTGGGAATACCCGGTCTCGGCGGCCCTGCGGTAGAATTTGACGGCCCTGCGCATGCTTTTGCGGTAGACGGTGCCAAACTCGTACATGGTGCCGATGCGGAACTGTGAAACGGGGTCGCCCCTTTCCAAAACCAAATCCGCGATCTTGGAAACCCTCATGGGATTCGGATGGCGCCACGGATAGTTAACCTTGATGGGTCATCGTCTGCAAAGGTAGGACCAGGCCCCCTCGGACCTTGACAGAGTGTCCTCGGCGTTTATCGTGGAGTACATGCCGTCGCGGTACAGCACCCGGCCGTCGCACATCGTCAGCCTGACGTTGAGGGAGGACGCGGAATAGGCGATGTTGGAAACCACGTTCTCGGGGACCAGCGGCCTGAGGTTCGGGGCCTTGCCGTCCAGCACGATCAAATCGGCGCGTTTGCCCGCCTCGATCGAACCTATCTCGTCGGCCATCCCGATGGCTTTGGCCCCGCCGAGGGTGGCGAAGTCCAGCAGCTGCTGCGCGGTAACGACGGTTGGGTCCCACCTGCTCGACTTCTGCAGAAGTGCCAGCGTCTTCATTTCCGCGAACATGTCCAACGTGTTGTTGGTGGTGCTGCCGTCGGTCCCGACGGAGACGTTGACGCCGCGTTCGAGGAATTCCGGCACCGGGGCGATGCCGCCGGTGGCCAGCTTCATGTTCGAAACCGGGCACGTGGACACGGACATCCCCGCCTCCCCCATCAGGGAGACCTCGCGCGGGGTCAGCCAGGCGGCGTGGGCCGCTATGCAGCGCTCGGACAGCGCCCCGATGTGGGCCAGCCATTCCGCCGGCCTCATGCCCGTCTTCCTTTTGTGCTCGTTGACCTCGCCCCGGGTCTCGGAAAGGTGCAGGTTCAGCGGCACCCCGAGGTTGTCGGAAAGTTCCCTGGCGGACACGCAGGTTTCCTCGTTGCAAACGTAGACGCCCTGCAAGCCTACGGCCGGCGTGATCCTGTTGGAACCAGACAGGGAGGCGCAGAACCTGCGGCAATTGTCCACCGGGTTCCCTTTCTGCGTGGTGAATTCTTCGTCCAGGCAACACCAGCAAAGGACGGCCCTGAGCCCGGCGGCTTCGACGGCCCGGGCAATCACGTCCTGGGAGTAATACAGGTCGACGAAGGTCGTCGTCCCGCCGCGAATCATCTCCATGCACCCGAGGGTGGCGCCCAGTTCCATGTCCGCGTCGGTCCTGTCGGAATCGATGACGAAAACGCGGTCCAGGAACTCGTCGAAACGGAGGTCGTCGACGACGCCCTTCATCACCGACATGGCGACGTGGGTATGGGTGTTGACCATCCCCGGCATCAGTACGTCGCCCTTGGCGTCTATCTCCTCGTCCCCCGTCCCGTCGTAGGAGGGGCCGACGTAGGCTATCCTGCCGCCCTCGACCGCCACGTCCCCGACGAGGACGTCCCGATTGGCGTTCTGCGTGACCACCGTCGCCCCGCGTATCACGGTTACCATGGCCCGTTAACCCCAACATGGGTATTTAGAATCCCCGACCGTCGTTAATTCATAATACCCCGTCGACCATCGGTCGGGTATGGCGCGAATAGTGTTCCTGGGAACGGGGGGCGGTAGGCACACCGCCATGTTCCAGGCCCGCTCCACGGGAGGCATGGTGCTTGAGGATTCCGGCACCAGGATCAACGTGGACCCGGGGCCGGGCGCCCTGACGAACATGATGCGCATAGGTTTCAGCCCCTACGCCACGGACGCCGTCGTGGTGACGCATTGCCATCCCGACCACTATTCCGACGCGGAGGTCCTGGTGGAGGGCATGTGCCGCGGCGGGATGAGGCGCAGGGGGGCCCTCTGCGGGAGCGTCACCGTGCTGGACGGCGGCCATGGGTATGTCTCCTGCCTATCCCCCTACCACCAGCGGTTGCCCCAGGAGAGGCACGTGCTCACCCCGGGGGATTCAGTCACGATTGGCGGCATCCGCATGGATGCCACGGAATCCGACCACGGCGACCCCACCACCGTGGGGCTGAGGTTCCACACCTCTGGGGGCGTGGTATCCTTTGTCGGCGACACGGGATACTCCGATGAAATCGCCAGGCAACACGTCGGGTCAAGGGTGCTTGTCCTTCCCGTCACCACCCCGGACGACGAACGCATACATCACCATCTGTGCACCGAGGACGCCGTGGAATTCGTGAAAATCGTCAAACCCGATCTTGCGGTATTCGTGCATCTGGGTCTCCTGATGCTCAGCGTCGGCCCCGACGAACAGGCAAGAGGGGTCGAGGAATCCACCGGCGTCCGTTGCGTCGCCGGCGAGGATCTGATGGAAATCACGCTCGGGAACTCCATCTCCATTTCCACGATGCCCGTCAGGGGCGGGGGATGGAACAGGGATTGGGTATTCTGAGGGATTAAATAGGCTTAGGCGGAATGGGGTACGATGGCGTTCTGCAGGAAATGCGGCAAGGAACTCAGGGAAGGGGACGTCTACTGCCCCGATTGCGGCACCCCCGCCGGCATGATGGCGGGACCCGCGTACGCCGCCCCCAGGAAGAGGGGCGGCCCGCTCACGATCCTACTGATCATGGCCGTGGCGTTCCTGGCGCTGACGTTTTTCCTATACCCGACGGTCGCGCCCGCGGACTACGAGGTCACCATCACCGTGGAGGAGTTCGCCGTGTGCAACACGGACCGGACCGTGGACAACGACCCCGCCGACAAAACGGCCGAGATCCTATTCCAATTCAAATACGACGGCGTCACGAAATACGTCCCGGGCGGAGAGACGGATTACTTCGAGACGCCCGTCGGCGCGCCGGGGGGCGAATCGTGGAAGACGGGCGCCGGTTTGACAAAACCCCCCGAAGGGAAGAGGAGCGTCACGTACAAGGCGTATGGCTCGGGATCGATCCAGGTTTCCGTGTTCATGCTGGATTACGACGGGACCGCTGCCGGCTTCGGCAACATGGAGGTCTACGACACCATCGACATTTTCGATGCCGGGGTCCCCGACGTGGACAGGCCCGGGGTATCGGGGCTCTTTTTCACCGTCGACCTCGTACCCGGAAAACATACCGAAATCCTCCAGGGCGACGATTTGCCGATGGGCTACGTCAAACTGTCCGTCGACGTGAAGAAGGTTTAAACGTAGGTCCCCGGGCTGGTGACCGGGAAAAAATGGTGAACCGCCCTTTCCATCGCCGGGTCCTCCGGTTCCCCCACCGGGTTTTCGGGGAACCCGTCGTTTGGCTTGCCCGGTTCGGCGTCGCGCGTCGTTTCCACCATATAGTATTTTTTACCCTCGAAATCATAGGATTTCGGATTGTAGGCGGGTTGCGTCGGGAGACTGACCGCCGCCATGGCGTGGCTGGGCAGCAACACCACGGCGCCGTCGTATCCGGCGGCCTGGAACAGCGCCGCCAACAGGATGGAGGTGTCCTCGCAATCCCCCTTGCGGAGCACCAGCGTCTGCAAAGGATAATTCCAATATTCCTCCCGCCCGTGCACGTCCTTGTCGTACCCATACGCTATGGCCTTCTGGACGAAGGTGGAAAGGAAGTTGGCGTAATCCACCCCGGTGACGTCTTTGGCGGGATTGTCGCCCTTGTAGGCTTTTTCCAGCTGGTTCTTCAAATCCACGATGTATTTGTCGACGACAACGTAATCCGTGACGGCGTAAACCGTTTCGGACGTGGTGACGTACCTGGTGGCGGAGGAGGACCCCTTCCTGTTTATCTTGCTGTTCACCGCCCTTTCGTAATCGTCGGGATCGTATTCCACCTCGACGGTGTGTTCCTTCCCGAGATTGTCTTTCCACGTGTACTTGAAACTCTGCGTTTCCCCGTCGACGACGTCCTCGGACGGGGCCCTGGCGAAGAGCATTATCCCCGAGGCGACCATCATGAGGCCAAGCAGGATGGCGAGCACTTTCACCCCGGATACTTTCTTCCCGCCCGTCGCCTGCATGGGGTGCGGCGTGACCGTGTGATCCCCCGGCGGGAAATTCGCGCCGCATGCCGTGCAGAACGGCAGGGAATCGTCGCCGGAAATGGCTCCGCAGCTGGGGCACCGCCTCATGTGCAGGTAGAGGGGAGCGGCCTATAAAAACCAACCCAAGGGATAAATCGAATGAGTACGATGGGAACGCGATGTCGCTCGAGGAGGAAATGGCCCGAAGGATCATCCCATCCGAGGGGGAGGCCGCGGCGCTGGGGGATGCCATGGAATCCCTCATGGCCGAGACCCGGGCGTACCTGGAAAAGAACGGCATCGACGCGGAGCCCATGTTCGTCGGCTCCGCCGCGAAGGGCACGTTCCTCAAGGATCCTGACGTGGACCTTTTCCTGATGTTCCCCGAGGGTTTCCCCCGCAGGGACATGGAGCGCCTGGGTCTCCGGGCTGGCCTCGATCTTGTGGGCGGCGGCAAGATGTTCGCCGATCACCCGTACATACGCGGCGAATACGCGGGGTACGAGGTGGACGTGGTCCCCTGCTTCGCGATAAAATCCACGGACAGGCTGCTGACGTCCGTGGACAGGACCCCGTTCCACACGCACTACGTCCTGGGGAACACCGACGCCGCCATGAGGGACCAGATCCGTTTCCTGAAGGCGTTCATGAAGGGCATCGGCGCCTATGGCGCCGAGCCCAACAGGCGTGGCTTTTCGGGGTACATGTGCGAGCTCCTCGCCATACGCTACGGCGGCTTCAGGGGCGCCATAGAGGCCGGGGCGAAATGGAGGGAGAACGTCACCATCTCCCTTGGGAAAAAGGGTGCCCCGATGGTCGCGCCCATAGTACTGTACGATCCGGTGGACCCGCGCAGGAACGTGGCGTCGGCGGTGCACATCGACACGCTGGCGCTCTACGTTGCCGCCTGCAGGGCGTATCTCAAGGAACCGAATGAGAAGTTCTTCTTCCCGGCGGAGAGGGTTGCCTTGGGCAGGGACGAAATCCGCGTCCTGAACGAGAAACGCGGCACGAAACTGATCACGGTCGTCTTCGAGAGGCCGGAGGCCAACGAGGACAACCTACATTCCCAGATTTGGAAGACGGCGTACGCCCTTGCCCGCAAGCTCGATGCGTTCACGTTCAACGTGGTGAGATTCGTCCATGAGTTGGGCGAGGGGCGCGTCGCCATAATGTTCGAGCTCGAAAGGGACACCCTGTCGGAGACCCACAAGCACGTGGGACCGCCGGTCTGGGTGGAATCCTCGGAAAGGTTCCTCGGCAAATGGAGGGGGAACCCGCACGGCGAGCCGTTCATAGAGGACGGGGCTTGGAAGGTCATCGCCGAGAGACCCTACGTAACGGCCGTCGACATGCTGGAGGCGGAGGCGGCGATCTCCGGCATCGGCAGGGACATAGACCCGTCCACCATGACCGTTCTGGATCACTACGCCACGCTGCGGTACGGCGACGCGGGCATGCTAACGGATCTGCTGGACCCCAGGCTGCCCTGGGAC
>JAAYNL010000015.1 GCA_012520845.1 Thermoplasmatales archaeon
ATACAAGAGGAAGCGGGCGGAGATCATGGGGGTCACCGGGAACGGCGTGGCGGTCGCCTGAGCCCGGCGGCGGGGCCGCGGGGCGCGGGCGGGGTGCGTGCCGTTTTTGAATTACCGAACAGAGTACACTTCGACGGGATTCGTGGCCGGCACGGCGGGGCGGGTCCCGCGTACACTTGTGTTAAGCGAGAAGATATTAACGACGCGGTCGATGGGCCGGCATGGAAATCATCCTGTTCACTAAAAACGACTGCGAGAAATGCGACTACGTCCTGGAAAGGATCCCCGCGGGGCTGGATGTAAAAGTGCTCAACGCGGAGGGGGATGGTTTGGCGGAGGCCGCCTACTACGAGATACTGGAACTGGGTTTCCCGGTGCTGGTCGTCGACGACGAGATCGTGGCGGAGGGCGGCGCCCCCGTCGTCAAAAAGTTGAAGGAATGCGCCGGTGAGTGAACTAACCCTCGGCATAGAGGGCACGGCCCACACCTTCGGCGTCGGCATCGTCGATTCCGACGGCAAAGTCCTCGCCAACGCCATCGACATGTTCCGCCCGGAGACGGGCGGCCTGCACCCGAGGGAGGCGGCGAACCACCACGGCGAGGTCGCCGCGCCCACTATACGGAAGGCGGTCGCCGAGGCCGGCGTGACCCTGGGCGACATAGGACTGGTCTCCTTCTCGAGGGGCCCCGGCCTGGGCCCGTGCCTGAGGATGGCCGCCACCGCCGCCAGGGCCCTGTCGTCCGCCCTGGGCGTGCCGATAATGGGGGTGAACCACTGCATCGCCCACATCGAGATAGGCAGGGTCGCGACAGGGTGCGACGACCCCGTCCTGCTGTACGCCTCCGGGGGGAACACCCAGGTGATAGCTTATTCCGGGGGCAGGTACAGGATCTTCGGGGAGACGCTGGACGTCGGCATCGGCAACATGTTCGACAAACTCGGCAGGGACCTGGGCCTCGGATACTACGCCGGGCCCAAGATAGAGAAGCTGGCGATGTCCGGCGGGGAACTTTTGGAACTGCCCTATTCGGTCAAGGGGATGGACGTGGCCTTCTCCGGCATAATGACCGCCGCCCTCGCCCTGCGCAGGAAGGGCCACTCCCTGGAAGACATAGCGTTCTCCGTGCAGGAAACCTGCTTCGCGATGCTCGTCGAGGTCACGGAGAGGGCCATGGCCCACGTGGGCAAGGACGAGCTGCTGCTCGGAGGGGGCGTCGTGCAGAACATGAGACTGAGGGAGATGGCCGCGACCATGGCGTCGGAGAGGGGCGCGAGGATGTTCGTCCCCGACGCCAGGCTGTGCGTGGACAACGGCGCGATGATCGCGTGGCTCGGCCGGCTGATGTACGAATCCGGGGTCAGGATGCCGATTGGGGAAACCGTCGTGGAACAGAGGTTCAGGACCGACGAGGTCGACGTCACGTGGCGTGGGTGACCTGGTCCCCGATCACGGCGTCCAGGTTTTCCAGGAAATCCATTTCCCTGCCCGCGGGGAACGACGCGCCGCTGGCTATCCTGTGGCCGCCGCCCTCCCCGCCGACGGATTCCGCCGCCTTCCGGAGGGCTTCGGAGAGGTCGACCCCCCTTTCTAATTGGGGATGCGTGCCCCTGGCGGACACCTTCACCGAATCCTCGGAGACGCTCAGGGCGACCGTGGGTTTGGAACGGTCCCCGATGTATTGCATGGCGATGCCGCAGACGTTGCCCGTGAATCCGGAAGTCTCGGACAGGAAGTATTGGAAATTGGTCATCTGGGTCAACCCCTTCTCGTCGAGTTTCCTGGCCAGGTTGACCGTCTTTTCCCTCATGGCGTAATCGATTTCCATCGCCTCGGTCAGGGCGGCCTCGTCCCCGAGGCAGGCAAGTATCCCCGTGCCGCCCTGGTCGCTCTTCCCGCAGGCGTCTATGGCCCACGCCAGGCATTCCATGTCCATGTCGCCCGCCACGTACCTCGGCCGGGTGGTTTCCTTGAGCGATTCTAGGTCGACGCCCTGGGCCGCCAGCTTCAACGCCATCAGCGACGCGAGGCGGCGGGACGAGTCCCCGTCCAGGGACGAGCCCTTGGCCTCGCCGTCCACGCCCGCGTCCCTAAGGAGCTCGGACACCCCGGCGGGGTTGCCGCTGACGCCCCTGACGTAAGGGTCGGTGGACAGGTAAAGGGAGGTGGAAAGGGGCCCCGGCGGGACGAGGGACCCGCGCACCTCGGCGATGATGCCGCGGTTGCCGCCCTTCCTGAGCAGGGCCATGTTCGGCCCGGCTAGGCCGCGGGTGTGCTGCCTGTCCCCGGTGATGCCGGCGAAGGCCAGCGGCAGGAGGTCCCAGTTGGCGGGGTCCAGCGTGGCCGCGAAGGCGAAGGACATCGTCGCCCCGCAGGCGTCGCTCATGCCGTCTATGCCCGCCAGGTGGGGGTTCACGTAGTGTATTCTGTCGGAGTCTTCCCTGGCGACGTGGTGGTCCAACACGACCACGTCCTTGCCGAGGGCCTCCAGTTCCTTGACGTAGGAGGCGCCGAGGTCCGCGACGATGACGCAGTCGGCCAGGGACGCCTCGATTTTTTTGAAGGATTCCGCGGACAGGGACTTCAGCAACGTGATCTGGTATTCCTTCCCGGCCCTGCCCAGGGCCTTGGCCAGGATCGCCGCGGAGGAAATGCCGTCGGCGTCCCTGTGGGAAAATATGTGGATGAAGCGGTGGCCGCGGACGGCGTCCGCGGCCTTTGATAGGCGTTTGAGAAGTTCGGCGGGAAGGACGCTCTCGTCCATTCTCCACCTTACTTCAGCATGAGCTCTGCGGCTTTCAGGGAGTATTTCCAGGTCGCGGGAAGGGTTCCGTTGCCCTTGTAGTAGCGCTCCAGCCTCCTGATCTTAGCCTCGGTCAGGGCAAGGCCCCTCCTGTTGGCTATGTCGCGCGGGTTGCTCTTGAGGTGCGCGTCGAGGGATATAGCCCTCCTCATCAGGTTGGACAGGTCCTCTGGCAGGGACGAGTAGACGTCCCTCTCCTTCATGATCTGGGAGACGGTCTTCCCGGTGGCCAGCTTGACGTCGGGCACACCGTACTGGTCCCTGAGCACCAGGCCTATCCTGGCGGATCCCGCGCCGTCTCTGGCCATCTTTTCCACGATTCCCTCGATGTCGGTGGCGCTGAGGGGGACCCACGAGGGGTTTTCCGTGATCAGGGGCCTGTCGGAGCCGGATTTTCCTTTCCTTCTCGAATGCATTTTTGCCATTGTTATTCCTCGAATAATTCGGGCGGCGAGGCTGGGATTCCCCTATTTGGTGCAACTATATAAAACGAATCCACGGTCGCCCGCGCGTTTTTATTGTTTTAGGGAGGCGGCCCACTCGAGGACGCCCTCGTATTCCTCCACGGGGAACGAGAGTTCCCCCGGGAGCTCCCTGAAGAACCGGGGCTCCATCTCCCCCCCGCCGACGCGCCCCAGGACCCTGCAGGCGACGGCGTCGCAGTCGCCCATGTTCATCCTGGCGACCGGTTCCACGGCGTAGCCGGATTCCTCGAGGCACTCCCTGGCCGCGCCCTCCATGGCGGATTCGCCCCTCTCCAGTTTCCCGCCGGGCATCTCCCACCCGCCCCGGGCGGGGTTGCGGACCATCAGGAAACCCTCGTCGGACACGGCGACGCAGTAGGCCGTCCGGGGCATCTCCACGCAAATCATCGCGTGATCCCTCTCGTAACGACCCAGATCCACGACGTCCACGACGTCCATGCCCATTTCCGCAAGCTGCGACGCCGCGTCGGAGAACACGGTCCGGGGGTCGGCGGTAACGTCCTCGGACCTCGCCTTGAGGCACAGCATGCCGAACCTCGCCCCGAAACGGCGCATGTTCGCCGCGAGTATGCGGGCCTGCCCCTTCTGGGCCACGTCCGAGTACACCACGTCGACGTCCGGCACCATGAACGCGTACCCCTCGGGGGAGGCGGCGTCGCCCAGCACGGGGACCATGTTACCCCTGGTCTCGGCGACGGCGACCAGGTCCCTGAAGGGCCTCGCCGAGTACTCCACGCAGTAGACGGCGCCGTCGGGGACGATGTCGGAGACGTGGGAGGCGGTGGTGCCGCTGGCTGCCCCGAGGTACAGGACCGAGTCGCCGCGCCTGAACGGGAAGAAGCCGCCGCCCAGCGCCAGGTACGCGGCCAGCTTGCTCCTCCTGGGGTTCCATTCCCTGTATTCCACGCCGCCCTTGGACACGAGCCGCTCGCCGTACACCCTCGTGCCCGGGGACGCCGAGGCGGTGTGGAGCCTCCCGCCGTCGGAGAGGACCGATCCGCGGGAATGGGGCAGTGGTTCCATGCCGTTCGTATCGCGGGTTTCCCTATTTATACGGGGCGACGCGTGTCAAACAAAAAATATAGGTGCAAGGGGATTGGCGGGCATGTTGCGCATCTTGGAAAGCATCGCCGACAGGGTCGAGGAGGCCCTGCGCACCATCCCCTCCGTCGGGGAGCGGGGCGTGGACATGGGCATGGGCGCCGACGGCACCCCCACGTCCCAGATCGACAAGATCGCGGAGAACGCGGTGCTGATGCACCTCGAGGAGAACGACGTCCCGCTCAACGTCCTGAGCGAGGAGATCGGGTTCGTGGACAGGGGCGCCGAGGAAACCCTCGTGCTCGACCCCATAGACGGCACGACCAACTCGGCCATCGGGATCCCGCTGTACACCATATCCATGGCCGTCGGCAAGGGCACCATGAACGGCATGCGCGTCGCGTACCTCAGGAACCTGTCCACCGGCGAGACATACACCGCCGAGAAGGGCAAAGGGGCGTTCAAGGACGGGGAGCGGATCCGCGTCAAGGAAAGGTCCGACCCGAAGAACCTGCTCATGATGATTTATCTGGGCAACGGCGCGTCCACGGCCTCCTTCGAGTTGGCCAAGAGGGTGAAGTCCTCCAGGGCATACGGCTGCGCCTCCCTGGAGATGTCCCTGGTGGCCTCCGGGCAGGCGGACGGTTTCCTCATGGATTCCGTCAGCAGCTCCAGGGCGATCCGCGTCGTGGACATCGCCGCCTCGTCCCTGATACTGAGGGAGGCCGGGGGTGAGGTGTACACCCTCGACGGCAGGGTCCTGGACATGCCCCTCGACGTTTCCGCCCGCTCCGGCCTGGTGGCCGTCGGCGACCGCAGGGTGTACCGTTACGTGAGGCAGGGCCTGTGGGAGGACACCCACGCTGACGAGAGACCCAGATACGGGGTTTTCGTCAATACGTTCAAGGAGGGCAACGACGCCCTGGCGAAGGAGGTCCTGTCGGAACTGGAGGGTGAGGACGTGGTCGTCGACGAGGGTTTCGCCGCCGCCGCGGGCATGCCCGGCATGCCCCTCGAGGATATGGACGTGGACATCCTGGTGACCGTGGGCGGGGACGGCACCATGCTCCGCGCCCTGCAGAAGGCCGACGCCGACATAGTCGGGGTGAACGCCGGCGCGGTCGGGTTCCTCACGGAGATAGACAGGGATTCCATCCCCGCCGCCGTGGGCAGGCTGAAGCGCGGGGAGTATTCCGTGGACCGCAGGCCCAAGATACGCGTGTTCTACGGCGGGGAGGCCGTCGGGGACGCCATGAACGAGGTCGTGATACACACGGACGCCGTGGCGAAGATCCGACAGTTCCGCGTCCACGTGGACGAGTCCCTGGCCATGGAGGTCCGGTCGGACGGCATAATGCTGTCCACGCCAACGGGCTCCACGGGCTACGCCCTGAGCCTCGGTGCCTCGATAATGGACGCGAGGGTCAACGCCTGGACCCTGGTGCCGATGGCGGCGATCGAGTTCTCGTCCCGGCCCCTCGTCATCCCGGATTCGACGAGGGTCACGGTGGAGTGCGTCATGGACCGCGGCTGCAAGATAGTCATCGACGGGCAGAAGGAAATCGACATACCCGGCGGGTCCACCGTCGTCCTGGCGAAGTCGCCGGTGTCCGGCAGGTTCATCCGGTTCGACAGGGACTTCTACAGCCACATAAGGGAGAAACTGGTGAGGCCGCCGTGAGGGTTTGGGCGATCGACATCGGCCTGGTGGACGACATCAACGAGTCCGCCAGATCCGTGTTCCCGGACGAGTTCCTGTGCATGCTCAGCGCCGAGGACGGAGTCATCGTGGACATGGTCCTGCTGCCGGGCACCGTGTACGGGGACAGCCACAGTTTCCTCAACCAATGGATGGCCCCCGCCGGGATAAACACGATCGGGACGGCCCATTCCCACCCGGGCTACGACAACCGCCCGTCCGACGACGACCTGTCGCTGTTCTCCAATATGGGCGGCATCCACATTATAACGTGCCAGCCCTACGACAGGGGCAGCTGGCGCGCCTACCTCTCCAACGGGGAGGAGGCGGACCTGGAAATCATCTACTGACCTTGGAGCTCGCGTCCAGCGCCCTCTTGGCCAGGTCAATCATGCCGGCGAGGTACATCTTGTCCTTGGCCTCGGCCACGATCTCCGCGCCCGCCTCCCCGGGGCGCACGTGGAACCAGCCTGACTCCATCCCGACGCGGAAGCCGTCCACGTCGCTGAAGGACACGCGGTCCATCGCCAGCAGGTTCTCGGAGAGGGCCTTGACGGCCTTGGCGTTGTCCCAGGGGAATTTAACGAAGTCGCCGCCCGTGACCGTTTCCGGGTAGGCGTCCAGCAGCTGCCTGAGGCTGGTCTCCGACGCGGCCTTGGCCAGGTAGGCGCCGGCCGCCATGCCGTCCAGGGCGTAGGAGACGTCGGCGAACACGAAGGAGCCGGCGCAGTCGGAACCCATCTTGAGCCCGGTGTCCCTGACGGCGGCGCCCAGGCCGGAAACGCCCCGGGGTATCCTGATGACGTTGTCCTGCCCCATCAGGTAGTCGATGATCATGGGCGCGTCGATGGGCGCGGCCACCTTGGGCGGCCTGAACACGTCGATTATCGTTGCGAATATGGCCGCCCCGTCCATGTAGCGCCCGGCCTCGTCGTACGCGGCGAGGCGGCTGCCGTCGCTGTTGAAGGCCAACCCAAGGCTCCCCGGGTTGGCCTTGACGGTCTTGGCCAGGTAGCCGAGGTTCAGCTCGTCAGGGCTGGGGTGCCTCACGGGGGATTTGCCGCCGGGGTGGCTGTTCACGCTGACCACGTCGGCGCCCAGGTCGGTGAGCATCTGGGGCGCGACGTAGGACGGGCAGTCGGAGGCGCAGTCCATGATCACCTGGCAATTGGCGGAAAGCACGGCGGACATTACGCGGTCCTTGTATCGGTCGATGCCGCCGGTGACGGGTCTGACGCACCCCACCTTTTTGTAGTCGGGCAGCTCCACCCCCTTGTCGATGCGGTCGCGGATGGCGCCGCACGCCTCGGCGTCGACGAAGGTGCCGTCGGGGTTCCTGAGGTTGATGTGGCTCTGTCTGTCGATTTTCACCGGTGAGCCGATCATGATGGTGCATTTGGCGCTCTTGGAGGCGAACGGCAGCACCGGCGACGGCATGACGCCCCCGTCCCTCACCTCCGCGCCGACGGATGTGAGGCCCGCGATGACGGCCCCGGAAACCATCGGGCTCGTCGGGTGGAGGTCACGGGCGATGGTGGCGTTGCCGTACTTCTTCCCAATGGCCTCGCAGACCTTCAGGACGTAATGCAGCGGGTCCATGCCCTCGGGCACGTCCCGGAAGTCCCCCTCGCTCCGTCTGGGCATCCCTCGCAAATCCTCCTTTAACGTGATAAGGCTTTCTTAGCGACGGTATGGCCCGACGGGGTTCGCCTACATCCCCAAAAAAAGACGCTGGGTATGTGTCTTTCCTGGAAAAATTATATATATTGAATATAGAAATGACTATTTTGCCGAAAGGCAAGTCAGAGGGATATTGATGGCGATGGATAAAATCGACATAGGGACTGCGAAGAGGATAGCGATCAACAAGGGCCTGACCCCCGGCAGGGTCAAGGGCACCGAGGGCGTCCAGTTCACCAAGGGCGACAACCCGAGGCTCGAGGTCATCGGTTGGCCGCTGTTCGAGGAGATTCTCCACAAGCGCGGTCTCGCCATCTACCAGAGCGGTGGATGGATGAAGATCATGAACGCGTAAGCCCGGCAATTGCGCAGGGAAAACGTTCAAACCCCTTCCACCTTTCTTGAATACGGCACCCGGTGCCGCGATACCAGTGTTGTTTTTATATCACGATACTTTACGTTGGCCAAGTGCGGGGGTTACCGAGCCTGGCCAAAGGTGATAGATTCAGGGTCTATTCGTTTAGACGTTCGAGGGTTCAAATCCCTTCCCCCGCACCATCCCCCCTTCTTCTTTGAAATCCATGGCGCCCAGCCTGAGGGCGTTCGAGACAACGGACAGCGAGGATAGGGACATCGCCGCCGCCGCGACCACGGGGCTCAGAAGCGGGCCGCCGAAGAGATGGAGGATGCCGGCAGCCAGCGGTATGCACACCGTGTTGTAGATCAGTGCGAGGAACAGGTTCTGCTTGATGTTGCCCAAGGTCGCCCTGCCGATGCGCAGCGCCCTCGGCACGCCGCCCAGGTCGCCGCCCACGACGACCACGTCGGCGGATTCCATCGCTATGTCGGTGCCCGTCGCCATCGCGATGCCCAGGTCCCCGGCGATCAGCGCCGGGGCGTCGTTTATCCCGTCGCCGACCATGGCGACCCTTTCGCCCCCGGCCTTGAGTTTCTCCACGACGGCGACCTTGTCCCCGGGCAGCGCTCCCGACACGTACTCGTCTATGCCGGCGGCGGCGGCCACCCTCGAGGCGGTGGCTTCCCCGTCGCCGGTTACCATCACGGTGCCCACGCCCATGCGGCGCAGTTCCGAAACCGCGCCGGCGCTGGACGGACGCAAGGAATCGGCCATGGCGAGCAAGCCCTCGGCGACGCCGTCGACGGCGACGTACACCACGATTTTGCCGGTTTCGGAAAGGGCGTTCCCGCTTCCGTCGAAGGCCGAGACGTCCACACCGCGGTCCTCAAGAAGCCCTTTCCTGCCCACGAGGACCTCCTTTCCGTCGACGGTGCAGGACACGCCGCTGCCGACGAGCGCCTGGAACCCGGCGGCCCGTGGGACGCCCACCCCGCGTTCCGAGGCGTGGGCCACGATCGCCCTGGCGAGCGGATGTTCCGACGGGTTTTCCGCCGCCGCGGCGACGGCCAAAAGGTCGTCGGGATTGCCACGGGCGACGACGTCGGTGACGACCGGGACCCCCTCGGTGACCGTGCCGGTCTTGTCGAGGGCGACAACGGTTACCTCCCCCGCGGTCTGGAGGGCGGCGGCGTCCTTGAAGAGTATGCCGTTGTCCGCGCCCTGGGAGGTCCCCATTATTATTGATAAGGGCGTGGCCAGCCCGAGGGCGCACGGGCACGCGATTACCAACACGGAGATGAGGACGGTCACGGCGAACCTGGCGTCCTTCCCGGCAAGCAACCATGCCGCGGCGGCGGCGACAGCGATCGCCATCACGGCTGGGACGAAGTGGCGCACCACCCGGTCCGCCATCCTCGCGATGGGCGCCTTCGTGCTTTGGGCCTCGTCCACCATCCCGATGATCTGGGACAATACCGTTTCGTCCTGCGGGCAGCGCACTTCCGCCTCCACGGACCCGTCGAGGTTGACCGTTCCCCTGTAGACCATGGAACCCACGGACTTGTCCACGGGCGCGCTTTCCCCGGTCAGCATGGATTCGTCGGCGGAGGTGAACCCGGAGAGGACCTCGCCGTCCGCCGGGAACCTTTCCCCCGGCCTGACGACGACGACGTCGCCGACGAGCAGCCCGTCCGCCGGCACGACGCGTTCCCCGCCGTCGACGAGCAGGGATGCGTTTTCCGGCGCCAGTTCCATCAATTTGCCTATTGCGTCCCGCACCCTCCCCTTGGACTTGGACTCCAGGAAATTGCCCAGGAGCACCAGCGTTATGATCATGGACGCCGACTCGAAGTAAAGCAGGTTTGACGCGGAACCGTCCCCGAACAGGATGGAACAGGTGGCGTACAGGCTCGACGCGAGGGCGGCGGAGGTGCCCAGCGCGATCAGGGAATTCATGTCCGGATTCCCTCTGAGCAGGGACGGGAACCCATTGGTGTAGAAACCCCTGCCCGCGTACACGGACGGGAGGCACAGCAGCAGCTGCGCCACGGCCATGTTGGCGTCGTTTTCCAGGAACCCGGGCAGGGGGGCGCCGAATTTGCCGCCCATCGCCACGTAGAACAGCGGCACGGCGAAGACGACGGACAGGATCAGGTTGTTGCGCATTTTTGCCGACTCGAGCCTCTCCCTTTCCGCCTCCCGGTTCTTGTCGTCTGGGACCACGTCGTATCCGGACGAGACGACGGCGGCGAATATCTTCTCGGGCCCAACCCCTTCCGGGTCGTACTCCACGGAGACCCTCCCCGTGGCCAGGTTGACGCTGACCGTCGAGACGCCGGGGAGGGCCCCTATCGCCCGTTCCACGGCCGCGGAGCAGGCGGCGCAGGACATCCCGCCAACGTTGAACCTTATCTTGTTCATTCCGCCTCGTATCCGGCTTTCCGGATTGCCTCTTTGACGGCCTCGGGGTCCGCGTCCCCTCTGTAGGAGACCTCGCCCCTCTTGTGGTCGGCCTTCGCCGATTTGACGCCCGGGACGGCCTTCACGGCGTCCACGGCCCTCGCCTCGCAGTGCCCGCACATCATCCCCTTGACGGAAATTTTCTTACCGAACATGCGACGCTTATGCGCATGATAGTATTTAGGCAATCCGTAATCTCAGGTAAGCCATGCCATGGCGGCGCCTGCGACGGTGATGGCGACGACAGCGATGGAGACGAGCGCCCATTTGTAGTCGCGGATCGAGAGCAGCTTTTCCGTGGCGGTGAGCAGCCCAACGAAGGGGGTGGCCATCACGACCGCGACGCCGGCCGCTATGACGGCCTCGTGCCAACCCGTCCCGAGAAACAGACCCAGCAAGCCCACGGCGATTATCGCCGCGCCGACGTATACGCCGTATTTCAGCACGATGCCGGTGGCTGCGAATTCGCCCCTCATAGGACCCCCACCACCTTGAGGACCATCGACGCGGCCACGAATAGGAGCAGCACGGAGAAGTACCTCTTCATGGAGGCGAAGTCCATGAGTTTGCTCACCCTCGTGCCGACGAAGGCGCCGATCACGGCCCCTAAGACCACGAAGGCCGCGGCGACGTAGGGGACGGCGCCGGCCAGGAAATAGACGACGGAACCGGCGAAGGCGGTTATGCCGATCATGTAGCTGCTGGTGCCGGCGGCGGCCTTAATCGGGACTTTCATCCCCAGGTTCATGACGGGCATCTTGATCACGCCGCCGCCGACGCCGGTCATGCTGGAGACGGCGCCGGCGGCGACGCAGGCGGCGAAGCCCCCCTTCGGGTGCTCTATGTCGTACCTGACGTCCGTCCCCTCCTTGAAGTCGTGGTACGAATGCTTGCCGTCCGGGTTTCTGCCGTCTGTACCCCCGGCGGACGAGAACATGCGCAGGGCGCTGAAGACCATCACCGCGGCGAAGAGCAACATGAGGAACCAGTCGTCCAGGTACGCGGCGACGAGGGCGCCGGCGGCCGCGCCGATCGTCGTGCCCACCTCAAGGAAGAGACCCAGCCTGACATTGGCGATGCCGTTCCTCAGGTAGAAGGCGGTGCCGCCGGAGGATATGGCGATGATGCCGATGAGGCTGACCGCCGCGGCCTCCGTCGCGCCGAAGCCGTAGATTATGGTGAGGCACGGGATTATGATTATGCCGCCGCCGAGGCCGAACAGCGTGCCGAGCACGCCGGCGATCAGGCCGACGAGAATCAAGCCTAGCAGCAGGATGGGTTCCACGCCGCCCCATCCCCCATTGCCGATAATACGCTTTCGGGTGCGGAAACGGTTAAACGGGCGACGGCGATGGGGCGTCATGGACGTGCTCCTGGTCCGGTACAGCGAGATAGGGCTCAAAAGCCCGCCCATACGCAGGGCCTTCGAGGACGCCCTGAGGGGCAACATCCTCGACATGCTCGCCGCGGACGGGGTCGAGGCCCTCATCCGATTCTCCGATTCCCGTTTTTACCTGGAATCCGACGACATGGCCCGGTGCGTCGCCGCGGTCACCCGCGTGTTCGGCGTCGCGTCGGTGTCGCCGGCGGTGGCGTGCGGTTCGGGGATGGACGAGATCCTGCAAGTCGCCGCGGAATACTCCAAAGGAAAAATCCCCAAATCTGGGTCGTTCGCCGTGAGGGCGCGCAGGGAAGGCACGCACCCATACAACAGCATGGAGCTCGCGAAGCTGGCGGGGTCGGCGATATTCGATGCCAACCCCGGCGTGTCCGTGGATCTGACGGACCCGGATGCGACGATCCACATCGAGGTCAGGGACAACCGTGCCTACGTCTTCCACGAACGCATCCCCGGTCCCGGGGGGCTGCCGATGGGCACACAGGGTCGAGTGGCCGCATTGCCCGGGGGCAGGGCCCCGGAGGTTGCGGCGTGGCTGATGATGAAACGTGGGTGCAGGGTCACCCTGGTCGGCGACGGGTGGGGTGGCGTTTTGGAACGGTACGACCCCCGCCTGAGGAGGTCCGACGGGGTGCCCGGGAGTGCCCTAGGGGTGGTTTCCGGCGAATCCTTGGACGGCGCGTCCGACGTCTTCAAGGAACACGGGACGCCGGTATACTTTCCGACGATTGGCATGGACGGCCCCGAATTGAAGAAATTGTCCGAGGCCATGTCCAAGGCGGACTTCGGCGGCACCTGGTATTGAGAAAGATGAAAGAACGGGGGCCGAAGCCCCCGAAAGAGTTTACGAAGGGCTCACTTGCCCCTTCTTCCCTTGGCCCTGATGGACGGGCGGACCTTCTCGGCCCCCTTGCCCTTGTTCCTCTGGCCGCGACCCTTCTTGCCCGCGCCGGTCTTGCCGCGGTAGGCGCGGCCCTTGTGGTTCACGGTGCAGATCCAGTTGATTTTGGGGTCGTTCATTATCGAGGGGTGGTACGGGTCCACCATGATGATTTCGTACCACTCGTACTGGCCGTCGGCCCCGACCCAATAGGAGTTAAGGACTTCGAGGTTGGTGAACCTCTTCTGCGCCCTCTCCTCCGCGATTCTCTGCTGGCTCTTGCCGCCGGTGATCTTGTTGAAGCCGAGCCTCTTGGCCCTCCTGCCGGCGCGCACGGCCCTCTTGCCGAAGGATCCCTTCGGGACCCTGCCGCGTATGACGACGAAGCCCTGCTTCGCCTTGTAGCCGAGGGCCCTGGCCCTGTCGAGCCTGGTGGGCCTCTCGACCCTGCTGAAATTGATCTCGCGCCTCCAGCGGATCCTCCTCTGCCTGTTGAGGTCCCTGAGGTATCCCTTGTTCGGCGTCTTCCAAGCGTCCCTGATGTGGGAGTACATGTTCGTCCCGCGGGGTTTGCGGGTTTCGTTCTGGTCGTTCTCGGACATTCGAATCACCTTCTCGGATTCACCCATACGGGCACATTTCCGGCGGAACTTTTCCGCAGGCACCCTATTGTTATCCTTTATTTAAAACGGGCGGATGGCGCGGTGTGGTTTCGTCTGCGCTCCCGCGGGTTGAAACCCATCCCGTTTGCCACAACCGGGTAATACTCAATTGAGTAATATTAAAATGATATTCATTGATACCCGTCCATGGGCGAGATGAATAACGTGTTCCCCTTTTCCGCCATCGTCGGCCAGGAGCTCCTGAAAAAGGCCCTGCTCCTCAACGCTGTCAACCCGGACATAGGGGGGGTGCTCATAAGGGGCGACAGGGGGACGGCGAAATCCACCGCCGTGAGGTCGTTGGCGCAGCTGTTGCCGGAAAGGCCGGTTTCCGTCGGGTGCCCCTTCGGGTGCGCCTCCGATTCCGAAAGGAAGGACTGCCCCCACTGCAGGGGGCGCGGGATGAAGACCGCGCCCGCCCGGATGCGCGTGGTGGACCTGCCGGTGTCGGCGACGGAGGACAAGGTGGTCGGGACGCTGGACATAAGCAAGGCCATCAAGGAGGGCGAGAAGAGTTTCGATCCCGGCGTGCTCGCCGAGGCCAACGGGAACATACTGTACGTGGACGAGGTGAACCTGCTGAACGACCACGTCGTGGACCTGCTGCTGGACGCCGCCGCCATGGGGGTGAACATCGTCGAGAGGGAGGGGATTTCCTATTCCCACCCCTCGAGGTTCGTGCTCGTCGGCACCATGAACCCGGAGGAGGGGGAGCTCAGGCCGCAGCTCCTGGACAGGTTCGGCCTCTGCGTCGACGTGACGGGCATCATGGACGAGGACGCCAGGATGGAGATCGCCAGGAGGCGGATAGAGTTCAACGCCGACCCCGCGGGGTTCCTCGGGGGATGGGAGTCCGCCGACGGTGAAATCGCGGATCGCGTCGTCAGGGCGCGGGAAGCGCTCAGGGACGTCGAGCTGTCCGAGGACATGCTCAGACGGATCGTCAGGATATGCATAGAGAACAACGTGGACGGCCACCGCGCCGACATAACGATGATCAACGCGTCCACGGCGATAGCCGCCCTGGACGGCAGGGGCGAGGTGACCGAGCAGGACGTCTTGGACGCGGCCGAGCTCGTCCTGCCCCACCGTTCCAAGGCCCCGCCCAAGCCCAAGCCGCCGAGCAGGGAGAGGGACAGGGACCGCAAGGACGACAGGGACAGGGATAAGGAGGAAAAGCGGGACCAAAGGGAGAACCCCCCTCCGCCCAAGGAGGACGAGGACAAAGGTTCCGGCGGCGACGGCACGACGGACATGCGCGCCACCGAGGAATTCCGGGTGAGGCGGGACGTCCTCAACGCCGACGTGCGCCTCGACGACATGCTGAGGGAGTCCTCGGGCAGGCGGAGCGAGACCGTTTCCTCCACGGGGAGGTACACGGCCCACAGGATACCGCGGGGCAAACCGACCAGCGTCGCGCTCGACGCGACGATCAGGGCCGCCGCCGCGAGGTCCGCCGGGACGGGGTTCTCCGTGGAACCGGGGGACGTGCGGGAAAAGGTACGCACCAGGAAGGTCGGCAACCTCATCGTGTTCGCCGTCGACGCCAGCGGGAGCATGGGCGCCGAGAACAGGATGACGTTGGTGAAAGGCACAATCATGTCCCTGCTGACGGACGCCTACCAGAAGAGGGACAAGGTCTGCCTGATAACGTTCAGGGGCAGCGACGCGGAGATGGTCCTGCCCCCCACGAACAACACGGAGCTCGCGAAGAGGCGCCTGGACGACGTGCCGGTGGGCGGCAAGACCCCGCTTGGCCCGGGCCTGGCCCTTTCGTACGAGACGATCAAGAAGGAGATGCTCAAGGACAGGGAAATCCGACCCGTCCTGGTGGTCGTGTCCGACGGCAGGGCGAACAGCGGCGCCGCCGACGACATAAAGGGGGAATTGGAGGCGGTTACCCGGGCCATAACGGGTGACGGGATACAGTGCCTGGTGATCGACTCGGAGTCCGGGTTCGTGAAATTGGGCCTGGCCAAGAAGCTCGCCGAGGAACTCGGCGCCAGGTGCATCGATTTGGAGAGTGTGAGGAATGTCTGAGAAGAAACCGGTGATGACCTTCGTCATGTGGGACTCCTACGAGACGAAGCTTAGGGCGGTTGCCGAGGAAGAGGGCCTGGACATAAGGGTCTTCACGAAGCACAAGTTCGAGAACATGCGCGTACCCATCGAGGACGCCGTCGAATCCATCAGGGAATCCGACGTGACCGTGCTGTACAAGACGGGACAACCCTATTGGAGCGACCTTGTCCCCCGGGTGGAGGAGTTGATGGACCGCACAAAAATCCTTTCGTTCGGGTCGGACCCGCTGGATTTCGCCATGACTTCCGTCGAGCCCCGTCTCGCCATCGAATGCTACAAATATCTAATCAACGGGGGCGAGGAAAACACCCGGCGCATGGTCAGGTTCCTGATGGCAGAATGCCTGGGGATGGAAGTTGAGTATCTGCCCCCGGAGGAAGTGCCGTGGCATGGGATATTCCACCCGGACGCCGAGGGGATTTTCACCGACACCAAGGACTATCTCGAATGGTACGATGCACGTGAAGGGGCCCCTTGGGTGGGGATAGTGGGCTCGAGATCGTCTTGGGTCAATGATGGGCTGACGGTCGAAACCGAGGTCATAAGGCAGTTCGAGAATCTCGGCGCCAACGTCATAACCGTGTTCACGAATTCCGTCAGGAACGAGGAGCGGGGCTCAATCAACATAGCGGACGCCGTGGAAAAATACCTGTTGGACGAGGATGGGAACCTAAGGGTATCCGCGTTGGTGAAGACGATAATGTTCGTCGTGGGGCGCACCGAGGCCCGTGCGAACAGGAAAGGCGTCCCGCCCTCCGGGGCCCAATTCTTCAAATCCCTCAATGTGCCGGTATTCCAACCGGTGGTTGCGTCCAACATGTCCAGGGAGAGGTTCCAGGAGGTCCCCGGCCTCACCTCCGACGTGTCCTGGTGCATAGCCCTGCCCGAATTCGAGGGCGTGATAGAACCGACCATGCTCGGTTTCTCGAGGGAGCGCGAGGACAGCGAGGCCTCCAAGACGGTGGACCCCGGCCGGGCCAAGCGCTTGGCGGAGAGGGTCCTCAACAGAATCGAGCTCGGAAGGAAACCGAACTCCGAGAAGAAGATCGCGTTCATCCTCAACAATTTCCCATGCGCGGGGGTCGAGGCGAACGTGGGGGGCGCATCCAATTTGGACACGCACCAGAGCATGGCAAACATCCTCGGGGCGCTCAATGCGGAGGGGTACGACGTGAGGGTTCCGGAGGACGGCAAGGCAATAATCACCGAAATCCTGGAGAAGAAGGCCATATCGGAGTTCAGGTGGACCACCGCCGAGGCCATAAGCGATGCCGGCGGCGTGTTCCACTACATGACCGTGGGCGAATACATGGAATTCTTCGATACCCTCAGCGACAAGGTAAAGGCGGACGTGATCGGCATGTGGGGCGAACCCCCCGGGAAGGGCATGGTCCTGGACGGCGACATCCTGATCACGGGGGTGTCCTTCGGCAACGCCATGATAGCCGTGCAGCCGAAGCGCGGATGCTTCGGGGCCCGTTGCGACGGGGAGGTCTGCAAAATCCTGCACGATCCCCTCTGTCCCCCGACCCACCAGTACCTGGCGACGTACTTTTTCTATGAGGAGAAGTGGGGCGCGGACGCGATAATGCACGTGGGTACCCACGGCAACCTGGAGTTCCTTCCCGGCAAAACCGCCGGCATGACGGGCGACTGTTACCCCGATATCGGGATCGGCAGGGCGCCGCACATCTACATCTACAACGCGGACAACCCGCCCGAGGGAACGATAGCGAAGAGGCGTTCCCTGGCCACGTTGGTCAGCCACATGCAGACCGTGATGGCGTCCAGCGGCCTGTACGCCGAGCTGGAGGCCCTGGACAAGTTGCTGGAACAATACGACGGCGCCAAGACGGACCCCTCAAGGGAGCATCAGTTCAGGCACCTCCTCGAGGACGCCATCGCGGAGGCAAACCTTTCCCACATCGACGCGGGCGAGGACACCCCGACGGAGGAGGTGGTCAGGCTGTGCCACGAGGAACTGTCCAAGGTGCGCAATTCCCAGACCAACATCGGGATGCACATCTTCGGGGAATACCCGGAGGGTGACGACAAGGCCGACATGGTCTATTCCATAATGAGGTACGATTCCGGGTCCGGCACCATAAGGGACGCCGTCGCCGAATCCTACGGACTCACCCTGAAGGACCTGTACGCGTCCCAGGGCTCGGACAATGCCCGGTTCGGCATGCCCAACGGCAAGGTCATTGAGTTCATCGGGGAGAAATCCAGGGAAGTGATCGGACACGTCCTTGACGGGATGCCCATGGAAAGGGCGGCGGCGGAGGCCGGCCTGCCGCCGGCGGCCGTCGAGCCCCTGCTAGAGTACGAGGGGACAATCCTGGACATAGGCGACAGGATAAGCGGTTCCAGGGAGATCGAGGCCCTGCTGAACGCATTGAACGGCGGGTACACCGAACCCGGCCCCTCGGGGCTGATTACCAGGGGCCGCCACGACGTGTTGCCCACTGGAAAGAACTTCTACTCCCTGGATCCGCACAGGGTGCCCACGGAACCCTCCTGGAGGGTCGGCGCCGTGCTTGCGGAGGAACTGATCAAGAAGCACGTCGAGGAAACCGGGGCGCCGCCCGACAACGTCGCCTTCTTCTGGATGTCCAACGACATAATGGCCGCCGACGGGGAGGTCATGGCCCAGATAATGCATCTGATAGGCGTGAAGCCGGTATGGTCCCCCAACGGGCAGGTGCATTCCTACGAGGTCATACCCCTCGGGGAACTTGGCCGCCCCCGCGTCGACGTCACGGTGCGCACGTCGGGCATACTCCGGGACAATTTCATGAACTGCATCGACCTCATCGACAAGGCCGTCCGGGAGGTGGCCGCCCTCGACGAGCCGACGGAAATGAATTTCATCAGGAAGCACGTCCAGAGGGACATCGCCGACGGGGTCTCCGAAGAGGATTCCACGGCCCGCCTGTTCTGCGCCCCGCCCGGGTCCTACGTCTCGGCGGTCAACCTGGCGGTCTACGCCAGCTCCTGGAAGACCAAGGACGATTTGGCCAAGATGTACATCGCCGCCAACGGCTACGCCTACGGCGGCGAGCGCAACGGCGCGCCCATGCACGAGCAGTTCGCCAGGGACCTCTCCACCGTCTCGGTGACGTATAACAAGATAGCGTCGGACGAGCGCGACCTCCTCGGCTGCTGCTGCTATTTCAGCAACCATGGCGGCCTCACCGCCGCTTCGGAGTACATGTCGGGTAGGGAGGTCAAGACCTACTACGGCGACACGAGGGAGCCCAACGACATCAACGTGCACGACCTTGCCGACGAAATCAGACGCGTCGTCAGGACCAAACTTCTCAATCCCAAGTGGATAGAGGGGATGAAGGAGCACGGCTACAAGGGCGCCGCGGACATGATGAAAAGAATCGTACGCGTCTACGGGTTCGACGCGACCACGGACCAGGTGGACGACTGGATATTCGACGACATAGCGAACACCTTCGTCAACGACGAGGAGATGAAGGAATTCTACAAGGAGAACAACCCGTACGCCCTGGAGGAGATAGCCAGACGGCTCCTGGAGGCGGAACAGAGGGGCATCTGGGACGCCGACGAGGAGACGCTGGAGGAGTTGCGCTCCAATTACGTGGACATCGAGTCATGGATGGAGGAATTGGCCGGCGACGGCGAATACCAGGGTGGGAGCGTCGATATCCTGACGCCGGACGACGTGGCCGAGTGGAAGGCCATTCTCGAGCCGGTGCTGGAAAAAATCGGGAGACCGCCTCAGGTCTGACGGGACAATCCAAATGCGTATGTCGTTGCTGAGGAAGCATATGTTTTTAGTAACAAACAATATAAACTAAGTATTACCATTTGGCATTATGGGGAAAAATGCCATTCTCGCATTGTTGGTGTGCGCGATGATGGTCGCCACCGGGGCGGCCGTCTATCTGGCGCAGGACCCGTCTGAGAGCGACGGGCCAGATTATCCTAAGGTGACCGTCACGCAGGCTGATGGCACCGAGAAGACCGTGAAATACAAACCCGAAAGAATCGTCTGCCTGAGCACGTACGCCTGTGAACTGCTCATCCTGTACGGATATCACGACAAGGTCGTCGGGGTGACGAACTCGTCCTACACAAACGTGGACCAGGCGCCGTATTACGGGTCTGGGAAGTCCAAGGATGTCGGCAACTTCAACGAGCCGAACATAAGCGAGATCGTGAATCTGGAGCCCGATTTGGTGATAACGTGGAGCACGCAGCCGGGGGTGGCCGAACAGCTCGAGGGGGTCGAGTTGCCCTACGTCTTCCTGCAGTGTTCCGCCATCGACACGATGGAGATGGAGGCCACGTCCCTCGGGAAAATCGTCGGCAAAACCGAGAAGGCGGAGGAATACTGCACCTTCCTCAACAACGTGTTGGACGACATAGACGCCCGCGTGGCGACAAAGACCGTCAAGAAGACCGTGTACATGGAGTCGTTCAGCAGCTATTCCGCGGCCGGGAAGTCCTCGGCCTATTACAGGCTGTGCGTGCGCGCCGGCGCGGAAATGGTGTTCGACAACGAAAAATCCCAGACCGTCAGCAAGGACGCGATAATCCTCAAGAACCCCAGCATCATAATAAAGACGCCAATGCTCTACAAGATGATAAACAACGGCTCGAAGACCATTTACGACGAAATCATCGGAAGGGAAGGGTTCGGCATAATAGACGCGGTAAAGAACGAGCAGGTGTACATCCTCTGCAGCCAGTTGTTCGGGGGCCCCAGGTGCTTCGCGGGCATGGTCGCCTGCTACGACGCCATGTACCCGGACGAGGTGCCGAAGGGCATGAACACGCTGTTGCAGGAGTACAACACGACCTTCGGCGTGAACATGTCCATCGACAGCCTCTCGTATCCCTGAAATGAAACCGGAAGCCGGCAAAGGGTGTCTCGATGCAGGACGCGCAGTCGCTGTATAAATCGGAGAAGACCAAAAGAATCAGGTTAATCCAAATACTCTCGGTGTCCCTGGTCGCGGCGTTTTTGGGGTCCCTTTCATTGGGTTCCATCTACATCGCGCCCATAGACGTCCTGAAATCCATCGGGCACGGCCTGTTCCCCGCGTGGGTGGACTCGCCGTCACAGGTGACCTACACGATAATCAGCGTCGTGAGGATTCCTCGGTGTCTGCTGGCGATATTGGCGGGGTTCGCCCTGGGGGTGTCGGGCGCGGTCATGCAGAGCACCCTCAGGAACCCGCTGGTCAGCCCGTTCACCCTGGGGCTTTCGTCGGCAGCCAGCTTCGGCGCCGCCCTCATTATCGTCTCGGGGCCGATGATATTCGGGGCGTTCTTCAACAAGTCGATCAACTTCGGGATAGGGCCATTTTACGTTTCCAGCGTCCTCGTCGTGATTTCCGCCTTCGCCTTCGGGATCCTGAGCATGCTGATAGTCCTCGCCATCGGCAGGATCAACGACCAGTCCCGTTCCATCGTGATATTGGGCGGCGTCATAATCGGATATCTGTTCCAGGCCGGGGTCACCGCCCTGAAATACATTTCCGAGGACGGGGCACTGAGGGAAATAACGATATGGCTCATGGGCGGGATGTGGGGGGCGTCCTGGAAATCCGTGCTGCCGTTGATTCCCATCGTGCTTGTCTGCTGCGCCGTCCTGTACCGCAAGGCCGTTCTTTTCAACGCCCTTTCCGGCGGGGACGACGTCGCCAAGACGCTCGGTGTGGACGTGCCCAAATTCAGGAGGGACACGTTGCTGGTCGCCACCCTCTGCACCTCGGCGTGCATCGCGTTCACCGGCATCATAGGCTTCATCGGGCTCATGTCGCCCCATATATGCAGGATGATGATCGGCAACGACCAAAGGTACCTCCTGCCGGCATCGACCCTGATGGGCGCGCTGATACTCCTGATATCCGACACGGCCGCCCGCATGATTTTGGCCCCCGTCGAACTGCCGGTGGGGGTGCTCATGTACCTGATAGGCGGCGCGTTCTTCATCTACCTAATCACCTCGGGGCGCGGGAGGGGGATGGAGTGAAGCTGGAGATAACAGGCCTGAACCAGGGTTATGGGAAAAAGGAAATCCTGTTCGACATAAACGCGATTGCCGACGCAGGGAAGGTGACATCCATCCTGGGACCCAACGGGTCCGGGAAATCCACCCTTATCAAGACAGTGACGGGCATCCTGCCGTACAGCGTCGGCAACGTCACGTTCGACGGCAGGGAACTGTCCGGCCTTGACTTGGGGGAGCGCGCCAAACTGATCAGCTACGTCCCGCAGAGTTTTTCGTACATGTCATACACCAGCGTCATGGAGACCGTGATGACCGGGAGGACGCCCCACATGGGCTGGGAGCCCGGCGACAGGGACCTGGAAGCGGTCCAGGAGTCGTTGGCGTTCATGGACATAGAGTCGCTGTCCGATCTCAACATCAACGAGCTTTCCGGGGGGCAGAGGCAACGCGTCTTCATCGCCAGGGCGTTGGCCCAGGAGTCCAAATTCATGATGTTCGACGAGCCCACCAGCTCCCTCGACATAAAGTATCAGATAGAGACGATGAAGAAACTCCACGCCCTTGCCCACAACAGGAACATCGGCCTGGTCGTGGCCATGCACGACCTCAACCTGGTCCTCAGGTATTCCGACGAGGTAATATTGCTGAAGGGAGGGAGGGTCCATTCAAGGGGGTCTCCCCGGGAAATAATCTCCGAGGAAAGCCTTCGGGACGTCTACGGAGTCGAATCGGAAATCGTGGAGGGCCGGGACGGGAGGACGTACATTCACATGATGGACGTTTGAGCGCATTCCGAGATGTTTTAGAAATCGAAAAGGGTCTTCTTCTTCGGTTTTTCCTTGGGCTTCGCTTTCGGTTCCGCCGGCGGTCCCTCCGCCTTCTTCCTCGCCGCCGGCCTCGGTTGCCAGTCGAACAGCGTCGCCTGCTGGCTGCCCATCATCAGGTCCTTTTCGTCCCAGCCGAATACCTCGGTGACCCGGGCGAGGGTCTGGGCGATCCTGCCGGCGTAGTATTGGTAGTCGGGCTTCCCCTCGAAGGGGACGCCGCTGACGTACGGCTCCACGGTCTGGGGCGTGACCTTGGAGTCGGTGACGATCCAGGACACCTTCATGCCTGGGATGAACTCGTACCCGCGTTCCTTGATCTTGCGGGCGGCCTGCACGCTTGCCATGCTGTCCGGGTTCTTGTACTGGCTCTCGTCCCTGCTGGTCTGGGATATCACCAGCCTTGCGGGGTCGACCTTGCCGTTCAGGATGTCCGTGATGACGCCCCGGGCGTAGGCCACGGCGCCCTCGGTATCGCCGGCGAGGACCAGGGAGAACACCTCCATCAGCGAGTCGCCCTGTATGTCGAAGGAATCCGTCCTCCTGACCTCGTAGCCGCGGACGAACAGCTCGTCGTCCGGCTCCGGCCACACGATCTTCCCGACGTACCTCTTCTTCTTGCCGTGGGTGAAAAGCGGGTGCAGGATCTTCTCGAACTCCAGCGTCTCCCCCTCCTTGGAGAAGCGTTCCGCCAGGCCCCCGCCGAAGGCGACGGCGCCGTCCATGTCCCTGGCCGGTGACTGGATGAATATGGAGTCGGTGTCCGAGTACACCACCGATATCCCCTCGGACTCGACGGTCTTGATGATGTTTTTCACGCTGGCCCTGGCGAACGCGGTTATCGAGGCGCCGATGTTCTTGTCGGTGAAACGGTAGAAGGAGGAGGCGAACACGCCGTAGAAGGTGTTCATCAGGATCTTCACCGCCGCCTGCAGGCCGTCCAGGTAGTGGCGTTCGTGGTCGTCCTCGGTCTCCTTCATCCGGGCCTTGATGGAGTCCCTCTGTTTCATCAGCCCGTCCAGGATCCTCGGGAGCAGCCCGACCTTCCTCTCCCTGGACACGTAGCGGGCCCCGGAGGGGCTCACGATCTCCCCGTCCGGGGACAGGGTGGTGAAGCAGATGTTCTTGGAGATGATGAGCGACGGGTACATCGATTTGAAGTCGAGGACGCAGACCCAGTCGTACACGCCCGGCTTCACCTCGTGGACGTAGCCGCCCTCGATCTGGTCCTCCCTCCCCCGGTTGCCGGAGGGCGGGACGCCGATCCCCTCCCGGTCGGCCCTGCGTATCAGCAGGGAGTCGACCAGGGTGGACGTCCCGGAGGTGAGGACGTCCCCGACGGGGAGCATCGACACCGCCGCCAGGTCCATCCCCTTGCGCACCGTCTCTATCTCCAGCAGTATCCTCAGGGACAGGGAGGCGTCCATCGTGCAGTACTCGATGACCCTGTCCCTGTCCGCGGCCCATTCCTCGTCCATGCGCTTCGGGTCCACGTCCAGCTTCCGCTCGCCGAGGACGAGCATGGACACGGCGTTCAACGTTTCCTGCTTCGGCCTCAGTTCCCGGCGCACGGCCCACCAGGCGTCCACGACGAGGCGGCCCTTGACCCTCCAGAACCGGTTCGTGACGATCCTGGGGACGCCGCCGTCCCTGCCCCAGGCCAGGCGGTCCCGCATCTTGTGGTGCTCCGCCCGCTCCACGATTTTCTTGATGTCGTAGTTGTCGATGTTGTACCCGGTGATCACGTCCGGGTCCTCCCTCCGGATGAGCTCGGTGAACCCGTCGATGATGTCCACCTCGGGGCCGGTGATGGGCTCGCATTCCCGGATCTCGTCGCCCTCGTGGACGACGGCGCATATGGTGTAGATGAAATCGTGCTTGATGCTGTTCTCCAGGTCGAAGGACAGCGTCTTCAGCGGCGGGTTGAACGGCTCTACGTTCTCGAAGGAGACCATCTCCACCACGAGGTCCGTGGTGTAGCTTCCCTCGACGGGGTCGCCCCGGACGCGGATGCAGGATCCCATGTCCATGTCGTACACGTAGCGGTAGTGGAAGGAAACGTCCCCGGAGAGGATCCGGAAGGACCTGCCGTACTTGGAGCGGTACTCGGACATAGACCACGGGTACTTCAGGGTGACCTTGGCCACGTCCCTGTCCTTGCCCATGTCGTACAGCGTCCCGGGCTCGACGGAGACGACCTCCGGGCTCTTCCTCAGGGATTCCAGCGCGTCCATCGTGGGCTCGACGATGTGGAAGTACGGCTTGAAGCCCTTGTGGAGGACCGTTATGGATTCGCCCTCACGGGTCTTGCCGAATATCTCCATGACGACGTCGTCGTCGCCCTGGGAGTAGGAGACGCTTATGATCCTTACGTCCCACTCGCCCATCCGATCACCTGTCCGCCACGATGCGGATCACGTCGCCGTCCTCTAGGACGTGGTCGGCGCCGACGGTCCTTTTCGTCCGGGCGTTGACGGCGCGGATGAATTTGTCCCCGAGCTCGGTGTGCACCTTATATGCCAGGTCCTTCGCCGTGGACCCTCTGGGCACGAGGAAGGCGTCGGGCAAAACCCTGCCCTGGCCGTCGGTGTACTTGTTCTCGTCCTCCACCGGGAACACGGCGATGAGGTCGAGCAGGCCGAAGACGGCCCGCTCGAGGCAGCGCTGCACGCCGGTGCCGCCGTGTTTCTCCATGTTCTTCGCTATGTACCCGAGGGCGTTTTTCTGTCCCTGGGTCATTTTACTTTCGTCGATTATCTCGAAGGTCGCGTCCCCGGCCCTGTACCTGACGAGGCCCGCCTCCGCCGCCTTCTTCAGCGCCAACTCGGCCTCGGCCATGACGGGGAAGGCCATGTCGGCGACGGCCGAGACGCGCTCGAGGTTCCCCGGCGGCGCGACGTCCGCCTTGTTCATCGCCACGACCATCGGCTTGCCGTGCTCCCTGACTTTGATCGCGATCCTCATCAGGACGTCCGCGTCCCATTTCGTGGGGTCCGGCGGCGGGTCGGCAGCCGCTATGGATGCCTTGATGCGGGCGTCGTTAAGGTTCAGGCCGACGAGCCTGTCCCTGAGCACGTCCTCCGGTTTGGCGCCCGTCATTTTGGCGGTGCGGGCCATCTTCGGGAACCCGTTCGAGAGGATCTCGTTCACCCATTGGACGATTTCGTTGCGCAGGAACTCCACCTCCTGCACCGGGTCGTGGGTGCCCGGCTTGCCCGGCACGCCCTCCGGGTCGGTGCCGCCGCTGACGTCGATGACGTTGATCAGAGCGTCCGCCTGCCTCAGGTCGTCGAGGAAGCGGTTGCCCAGGCCCTTGCCCTGCCACGCGTCCGGCACGAGGCCGGCCACGTCCAGCATCTCGATCGGCACGAGCCTGACGCCGTCGACGCAGGGCGAGTTGTGCGGGTCGCACTTCACGCCGAGGGATTTGCAGGGGCATTCCGTGCGGACGTAGGCGACGCCCCGGTTCGGGGCGATGGTGGTGAACGGGTAATCCGCTATCTCGGCGGGGGCCATGGTGGCCGCGCTGAAGAACGTGGACTTGCCCACGTTGGGCTTGCCTACTATGCCTACCTGCATCGCGACCCCATCGCATCGGGACGTTATATTATTCCCGTTCATTCGGCCGTCCCGAACAATCAATATGAATTGGGTACGTGATTTGAGAGTATGACCCGCGGATCGAACGCCCCAGGCAGATTCATGTCGAAGATCCCCCAGTTGCCTTTGGACGGCGGGTTCGACTATTCCAAGGCGGACGAGGTGTGCCAACGCATCGTGGAAACGTTCCGTCCGGAAAGGATAACCGTGTTCGGTTCGGTCGCAAAAGGGCTGGCGAATGAGGACAGCGATTTGGACATGGTCGTGGTGATGAGGACCGATCTCCCGTACATGGAACGTTCAGTGGCGATATATGGTTCCATAGACGAGCTCCGCATGGCGACGGACATTCTGGTTTTCACCCCGGAGGAATACGACGATGGCCTGAGGGATGGGAATACGTTCATCGGCAGAATCGATTCCGAAGGGGTTGAGGTTTATGCCTTACACACCAAATGAGGATTGCCCCGCCCTCCAGACGGCAATTAGAATCGTGTCTGTCATATCTTTTCAGGCTTCAGGTAGCGGCTGCAGACGCATTAGACGATTACTGTTTTAGCATATTATCCGTCCATTTCCACATTCGGTAAGATAGATACGGTTTTTTGACCAAAGTCCCAGATTGCTTTTTGAAGATTTTGCAACGATGAAGTCCGTGACCATTATAATCGTGCCAACACATCCCAATCGCATCATGAGGGAGGATTTGCACACCGAATTCAAGAGCGCGTGGAAGGACGGGTACCTACGCGACATCGCCGCCTTCGCAAACACCGAGGGCGGGATTCTATGCATCGGCGTGGACGACGGGGGCGAAGTCATAGGGGTATCGAACCCGGACCGCCTTCTCAAAAGCCTCCCCGACAAGATTCAGAACGCCCTGGGAATCGTTCCCGCCGTGGATTATCGCGAGAAGGACGGCGTCCCTTACGTGACGGTGAGGGTCGAACCCGGACCCGATCCGGTTTTCCTCGACGGTAAAATTTTCGTGAGATCCGGCAGCACCACCCGCGAACTCAAGGGCGGGGAATTGAGGAATTACATAGCATCGCATTCCGACGCGGCCTGGGCGGACAACCCGTCCGGCATCGATCCGGTCCTGCTCGACACGTACGCGTTCCGGGAGTTCAAGGAGACCGCCCGCAGGATGGGGCGCCTCACCGAGGAGGAGTGCGACCTCCCCATGATGGACCTCCTCGACAAACTTAACCTCGTCAGCAAGGGGAGGCCCACCCGCGCGGCGGCCATCATGTTCTCGACGGACCCGACGGAAACCTCGCACGGCGCGATGATGAGGATCTGCAGGATATCCGATTCCGAGATCCTCTTTTCCGACGAACTGAAGGTGCCGATGTTCCTGGCGGTCGACATGATGGTCAACCTGATAATGACCAAATACGCCGTCGCGCCCGTCACGTACGAAGGGATAATCCGTGTGGAAAACCACCCGTACCCGAGGGACGCCGTCCGCGAGGCCCTCATCAACGCCGTGTCCAACACCGACTACGGCTCCGGCTACTCCATAAAAATCAACGTGCTCGACGACAGGATGATAATCCAGAATTCCGGCGGGCTCCCATACGGCATGGATTTGGAATACATAATTTCAAAATTCGTTTCCAGGCCTCGGAACAAGGGCATAGCCGCGGTATTCCGTGCCGCGGGCATGTCGGAAACGTTTGGCCGCGGTTTCGAGAAAATGAGGAAACCCTACAGGGAAAGCGGCGTCACCCTCCCCGAATTTGACGCGTTGCCCAACGATTTCATAGTCGTTTTCCGCAACATCGTGGCGGAGAAGGGCATCGTGCCGAGGGACATGAACGGTAAGGCGGTTGTCCCAGAACACGCCGATCCTGCATACACGGAAGGTCTGACGGAGAACGAAAAGAACGTCCTCCTCTTGATAGCAAACGGGGAATTCGATACTTCAAAAAACGTGGCTAACAAACTAAACATTTCCGACGTTACTGTCAGACGGGCTCTTGCCTCTTTATCAGAAAAAGGAAAAATTCATAGGGAAGGGTCTAAAAAGACTGGGAAATGGATACTCATTTGATAGAGTGCGCCTTAGTCTAATCGCTCATTTAATCGCTCATTTAATCGCTCATTTAATCGCTCATTTAATCGCTCATTTAATCGCTCATTTAATCGCTCATTCAATCACTCAACCAAAGAATCGGGTTATTCCAAAATTCTTGGCAGTGTTTCAGAACACCAATCAGTAGTTCAATTCGCGCGGACAGATAAGTGAAAAAACGGTTTCGAGCGTAACAGTCGCATACGCATAATCCGCGTTAGGTCAGTTGGGGCAGGGTGGCCTAGGCGGTCGCGTATGCGGTGGAAACAGAGAAATGGTCCAATGGAAGAGCGCGCTGTTTGTCGAGGGCGGTGTTCATCTCCTGCCCCCTTTCCTTTTCCCACCGGGCTTGTACGCCTTGAGGTACTTTACCACGTCCGCGTCCCGGTCGGTCCACTCCGGGGTGCATCCCGTCTTGATGTAGTCGTCGTACCATTCTTTGCAATAGGCCATTTGTTCCTCCATGTCGAGTCTGTCTATGGCAATCAGAGCGACGTTATCGGGGGTTGGAATCCATTGTCTGGGTCTGTCGTAGTCGGCATCCTCGAGGAATCCGACGGCGAACAGGATTTTGTCCAGACCGGACAGGTGGGCGTATAGGGAGGCCTGGAGCATGTACGACTCAGGGATTACCGACACGTCGCCGTTCCCGTCCAGCCAGGATTCCCTGTCGGCGGACGTCTTGATCTCGAAAACGGCGACGCGCCTGCCGTCCTTCACGAGATAGCCGTCCACGAGGCCGCCGAAGAGGGAATCGTCGTGGAAGTGGTCGTAGCCGCATCTGTCCGCCGGGACGGGCTCCTCGATCGACAGGGGACCCATGCCCAGGGCCTTCTCGGCAGCACCGACGTTGGACGCCACGTATTCCCTGATGACCGGCTCCAGGATATTGCCGGCCTCCATGTATTTGTTCATCCTGTCCCCGGGGTAGATGCCCGCCATCTCGCAGGCGCACTTGAAGGGCGTGGAGAAACCGCTGACGCCCAGGATGGCGCCGACCCTGGTGCCGGTTATCTTCTTGGTGTAGTACGGGTCGAAGTAGACGACGCGTTCGTCGTCGTCGATGTCTATTATGCCGCGTCTGCCGTCCATGCACCCCAATCATCCGGGGGTTATAACCGATTGGCGACGGCATCCGCCAATTCGCCGATCTGCTCCGGCGACAGCCTCTCGATGCGCTCGTCCATGTACGGCAGCCCCTCGTCGTCGGAGACGATCCCGGCGTTCTTCAGGCAAGTCCTGATCTTCTTGCGCCGTTGGCCGAAGCAGGCATCGACGATTTTTTTGTAAAGGCCGGGGTTGGGTAAGGGGAACGGCGTTGGCCTGGGTCTTATGGAAACTATCGCGGAGTCCACCTTGGGCTGGGGCTTGAACCTGGACGGCGGGACCGTCTCCAGTATCGCGCACTCGGCCTTGACGTAGCATCCCACGGTCAGCCTGGAGTAGTCGGGGGTGCCGACGTCCGCCACCATCCTCTCGGCGAACTCCTTCTGCACCATCACGACCGCGTGCCTGAAGTCGGCGTCGAGGAGTTTGAACAGTATCGGCGTGGACACGCTGTAGGGCAGGTTGCTGACGAACACGTCGAACCCGGGCCAATCCACCTTCAGCGCGTCGCCCTCGATCAGGTTGGCGGACGGGTATTCCGAACGCACGTGCCCGGCGAGCTTCCCGTCGATCTCGATGCACGTCACGTCCGCGCCCGTTTCCAAAAGCCGGGAGGTGAGTATGCCCAACCCGGGGCCGATCTCCAGGACGCGGTCCCCTTGGGAGATGCCGGCGGCGGCCACCTGCCTGTCGGCCACCCTGCCGTCGATCAGGAAATTCTGCCCCTTGCCCTTGGTGGGCCTGACGCCGAGCCCCTCGATGACGCGGCCGACGCCCCTCATTTCGCGACGAAGAGGTACCTGCGCCTGGTGGGGTCGGAAAGCTCCAGCATGACGCGGGCGATGATGAACTTCTCCGGGTCCTTCATCAGCGGCACCCTCTCGCCCAGGTCGGCGTAGCTCTCGAAGGCGCCGGCCTTCTTGGCCGCTATGAACTCGGTGACGGACTTCTTCCCCACGCCGGGGAGCTCCTCGAGGAGGTGCTTCTTCAGGTTGATGGAGCCGGCGTTGTTGTAGAACTCCATGAACTTCTTCTCGTCCCTCCTCACGATGTCCTCGACGGCGTACTTCAGCTCGGACTGGGCAGTGTTCGTCAGGTCGTCGTAGCCGACCCTCCTCTTCACCCTCTCTATCTGGGTCCTGAGGTTCTTCTCCTTGCCGATGTAGACCCTGTCGCCGAGGGAGATCTGCGCCTTTTCCTTGGGCTCGAGCTCGAACAGTTTGAAGTTGTCCTCCCCTACGGCGTAGCACACCGGGCCCTTGCGGCCCGGGCCCCCCGTGGGCAGACCCTGCGGCATGTAATCTAGAACGAAGGCGTATTCTTCCATAGGCGGACCCCCGGG
Source organism: Thermoplasmatales archaeon (assembly GCA_012520845.1). GTDB lineage: Archaea > Thermoplasmatota > Thermoplasmata > Methanomassiliicoccales > Methanomethylophilaceae > JAAYNL01. Next base: position 30,495 of record JAAYNL010000015.1, read on the forward strand.
ATTAGAGGTACTTTCCCACTATTTCAATGATGGCATCTATGTCCGATGCCTCGAGGTTCACCCTTTCCTTGTGGAAAATCGCCCTAACGTCCCGCGGGTGGCGCGGGAGCAGGTCGGAAATCTTGCAGGCGGAGTGCTTGGTCATGAACTCGAGCTCGAGGAGCTCCTTCCTCATCGCCCTGGCCGATTCCCCCGAAATCTCGCTGGTGGCCTGGGCCAGGGTGAGGGCGTACCTCTGGATCGGCGGGATTTCCTCCCTTCGCCCCTCCTCGTCCCGGAGCATCTCCCGGACCTCGGCGACGCTGACGTACCTGTCGGCCATGGTCGGGACCTCAGTTCTTTACCAGGTGCTCGGGCCTGGCGACGACCGTCTTGGCCTTGTTGCCGTCCTTGACGCTGACCTCGAAGGCGGCTCCCCTCTTGCCGACGACGACGCCGGTGAGGCCCTGGAACCTGGGGAACGGCATGCCCTTGTGGACGCCCGGGTCGATGACGATGTTGACCCTCTCGCCCTCCTCGAATTCCTGCATGCCCTTGGTTATGGGGGACATGCCGCGGTCCCTGGGCTTCTTCCTCATTATTTTGCGCGTGTTAGACCTGGGGCCTTTCGATGCCTTCATTTTCCATCACTCCCGATCGTTTATCGCCAGCACGTCCAGGGCCTCGACCCTGCACGGGACCCCGAGGGCGTCGGAGAGGTTCGGCCTGGTCCTGCCGCCGTCCCCGGACACGAATTCCTTGACGTAGGTGCCAGACTCCGTCTGGAGCGTCAGTTCGAACGTGTCCTCGCCCAACGGTTCCGCCCTGGCCCAGTGGATCTTCCTTTTCCTCACCAGGTCCGCGCGCCTGTGCTCCACGCGTCCCGGCGTCCTCTGGTCCAGGGTGACGTCCCTGAACGATATCGCCACATCATTTACTCTTTCTTTATTAAGTTTGCCATCCGCGCGCACGAGGGCCCTATACGTCTTGGGGGGGTCGGCCGCCTTGACCTCCCTCACCCTGGCCCTGTCGCAGAACGCCAGGGAGTTGAACGACGCGAGGCCGCCGGAATTGGCCCTCGCGGCCAATTCGCCCAGGTCGATGCCGCGGGTCCTGGGCTGGGAGATCTCGAGCACGAAGGGCCTGCCGTCGCCGAGCATGAGGGCGTCGATGTCCTCGCGGCCCATGCCGTGGAAGGCGTGGGCCGTGCCGCGGCACATCTCCAGGGCGACGTCGCCTATGATTTCCTGCACGGAGGTCCGGTACATCTTGCCGGTGCCGCCGCACCTGCCGCAGCCCTTGCCGCGGCAGGCCCTGCACGGCCATATCGTCTGCGGTATCTCCCTGCTGAGCTTGCAGTAGCGGCCCTCTATGAACACGGGCGCCAGGTCCAGGGAGACCTCGCCGAATCGCGCGTCGACGAGGGCGACGGCCTGGGGCGTCTTGAAGTTCGCCGGGCGGCCGACCAGGGGGCCGGCGGCCTTGCCGATCTCCCTGTTCAGCTCCGTCTTTATTGATTCGTGGTCCTTCAGCTTGACGGAGGCGACGATTTCCTCCTCCTTTTCCAGCAGGACGGGGTCCATGCGGCAGCCGACGAGGAAATCGTCGGACTCCACGTCCCCCAGGGCCTCGGCGACCGCCTCCGCGAAGCGGCTCACGTAGTCGAAAACGCCTTCGCACAGGGGGCACGGCTCGATGATCTGGGTCTTGCCCCCGTAGGCCTCGAGGGCGTCCCTTATCGCCTTCCCGCGCTCCGCGTTGGAGAAGCCGGTGCCGACCTTGCCGAACATGCGGCCGAGGCACCTGTCGCAGACGCCCCTGGCGGCCACCTGGGACGCCTTCCCCTTGTCGACGGCGGAGACGTCCATGGTATCATATGTCGAAGCCCAGCTCCATGATGCGGAGCCTGGGCCTCTGCCCCTCCAGGTAACCGTAGACGGAGGAGTGCTCGCTGCCGTTGAGCAACATCTCCACCGCGTGCCTCGCTATCGGCAGGCTGACCGAGTTCCCGATCAGGGAGACGGTGTTGCCGTGGACGTTCATGTACACGCCCGTGAGGTCCTCGATGATGCGGCGGGTCTTGCCCTGGGCGCCGATGAGGCGCCCCCGCACCCTGTTCAGCTGTCTGTCGTTGCAGTAGTCCTTGAGGTCGAACACCTCCAGGTACTCGTCGTCCTCCAGCAGGCGCAGCGCCCTCTCGGGGGAGAACCCGCGGCCTACCGCTTTGATGACGTCGGCCGTCTTCAGCACCATGAGCGGGTCCGGGGACCTCGTCTCGTCGTCGATCAGTACCTGGCCCTCGGCGTCCACGGAGAAACGGACGCCGGAACGTTTCTGGAGCATCCTCTTCGTGACGCCCTTGGCGCCGATGAGCACGGCGACCCTGTCCTGGGGTATCCTGACCTCCCTCATGCCTTCTCTCCTAGGGCTTCATTTATGATAATTGCATCGTCCGTGACCGCGACGCCCCTGGATTTGAAGAACCGGTTGACGTTGGCCACGTCCCTCGCCAGCAGGTCCCGGGCGTTGAAGTGCTTCGTGAGCATGGACTGGCCGCAGTCTATCAGCACGGGCTCGTCGCCGTCCATCAGGATGTTGAACTCGCTGAGGTCGCCGTGGACCAGGCCGGCGTCCCTGGCGCCGTCGACGATCCATGAGACGACCTCCTCGTAGACGGCGTCCGGATCCTCCATCGCCACATCCTTGAGGAGCGGGGCGGGCCCCTCCTCGTCCCCGATGAACTCCATGACGATGCAGTTGCCGTGGAACGTTATCGGAGCGGGCACCCGTATGCCGGCCTCGGCATACAGGCGGAGGTTGCTGAACTCCTTCTTGGCCCACACCTGCACCATCTTCCTGCGGTTGCCGCTGACGCCCTTGAACCTGGGGTCGCCCTCGATGTACGACGATATCCGCTTGAAGGTGGACGTGGACGTCCTGAATATCTTAAGCGCCACCAGCCCGCCGTCCGGGTCGTGGGCCTGGAAGACGTTGCCCTCCTTCCCGGTGGAGACGGGGTAGCCGACGGTGTCGATGTGGCCGGAGGTCATGAAACGGTAGATCGTCATGAGGGTCTGGCGGTCGAACACCTCCGCCGCCGTGACGCGCTCGTCGCCCGTTTTGTCGGTCTTGAGGGCATCGACCCTCCTTTCCAAATGGGAATAGATTTCGTCGTAGGACGGCATGGGGACCGCCTCAGAATATGTCCAGGTCGGCCGGTATCTTGCCGCGCTTGCTGAGGTTCATGGACTGGGTGCGGGTGTACCTGAAGCGGATGTCGCACTTGTCTGGCTGGAAGTCCCAGATCGCCACGATCACCAGGTCGCCCTCGCGGATCCACATCCTCTTTTTGATCTTGCCGGGGATGCGGCCCATGCGGGACACACCGTCCTCGCACATGACGCGGATCTTCGAGGCGCCGAGGAGCTGGTCGGCTATGCCGAACATCTCCCCCTCCTTCACGTTGGGCATGCGCACCCTCGTGAAGTCTTCCTGCTGATCCTCCGTCTCCATGTTGGGCATCGCCTTGCGATTGGGAACATGTATAATAAGGGTTGCGCCGAGATAGTTATTGGCATATGCCGAAAAGTATAAGGCGGATGACGGCGTAGGCATGGGCGATAGCATGGCGAGACCAATCAAACGCAGGAGAGTGTGCCGCATGCCCGGGAGCGGGAGGTTCGGCCCCCTCGACGCGCCCGAGGGCGGGTGGGGGAGGCTGGCCATGGCCGTTGACGAGTACGAGGCCATCAGGCTCATCGACCTCGAGGGCATGACCCAGGAGGAGTGCGGCGAGCAGATGGGCGTGGCGCGGAGCACGGTGCAGGGCATCTACGCCGAGGCCCGCAGGAAGCTCGCGGATTCCTTGGTGAACGGCAAGACCCTTGTCATCGAGGGAGGCGAGTACAGGGTGTGCGGCGGCGGTCGCGGCCACGGCCGCGGCTGCGGCAGGAAGGGCCGCGGCAGGTGCTTCGCCGAAAGCATGGAGGCGGCGGCGAGGGCCGCCGGCAGAGAAGGAGAACCAAAGGAGGAAAAAGGAATGAAAATAGCGATGCCAGTCGATGGGAACACCCCGGATTCCGCGGTGAGCGCGTCCTTCGGGCGTGCCCCGTACTTCATGGTGCACGACACCAAGACCGGGGAGAACGTGTTTTTGGACAACGCGGCGGCCGCCAGCTCCGGCGGCGCCGGCATAAAGGCGGCCCAGGCCGTGGTGGACAGCGGGGCGAAGGCCCTGCTGACGCCGAGGGTCGGGGAGAACGCCGCCGAGGTGCTGGCGGCGGCGGGCGTGGAACTGTACAGGTCGCGCCCCGGCACGGCGGGCGAGAATGTGTACTGCTTCAACAACAATGAGCTGCCCAGGCTGAAGGAGATCAGCCCCGGGTTGCACAGGCACGGCAACTGAGATGAGGATCGCGGTCCTTAGCGGCAAGGGCGGGGCGGGGAAAACCCTGGTCTCCGTGAACCTGGCCGCGCTGTCGCCCGGCTCCACCTACGTGGACTGTGATGTGGAGGGGCCCAACGGCCACCTTTTCTTCAAACCGGAAGACTCGGTGGAGGAGGGGGTGGCCGTCGGCGTACCGGTCGTCGACCCGGACAGGTGCGACGGATGCCGCAAATGCGTGGAGTTCTGCAGGTTCAACGCCCTCGCCCACGTGGGCGGGAAGCTGAGGGTGTTCGAGGAGGTCTGCCATTCGTGCGGCGGGTGCATGATGGTATGTCCCAGGAAGGCCATTTCCGAGGGGGAGAAGGCAATCGGGACCATACGGAAGGGCACCTCCGGGGACGTCGCCGTGTGGTCCGGGTTCCTGAATCCCGGCGAGCCTTCGGGCGTGCCGATAATCGACGCGCTGCTCGGCGGCCTCGAAGGGGACGGCACGGTCTTCGTGGACAGCCCGCCCGGGAGCGCCTGCGTCGTGATGGAGAGCATCAAGGACGCTGACTACTGCGTCCTCGTGGCGGAGCCGACGCTGTTCGGGACGCACAACCTGGCGATGGTGCACGAGCTCGTGGAAACGTTCGGGAAGCCCTTTGGTGTTGTTTTGAACAAGGACCAGGGCGGGAGGAACCCCGCCGAGGAATACTGCGCGGAGAACGGCCTGACGATCCTGGGCAGGATACCCTTCGACGCCGAGCTGGCGAGGATCACGTCGGACGCCGGCATAGCCGTGAACGAGGGCGGCAGGTTCCGGGAAATGTTCTCGGGCCTGTTGGAAAACGTCATGGGGGCGGTCCAGTGAAACGTTTGCTGATATTGAGCGGCAAGGGCGGCACCGGGAAGACCACCGTCGCCGGGGCATTCATCAGGCTGTCCGGGGCCGAGGCCTACGCCGACTGCGACGTCGACGCCCCGAACCTGCACCTGACCATGGGCTGGGACGTAGAGCCCGACAGGGCATATCATTACGGTTTGGACAAGGCCGTCATCGATTCGGGGAAATGCATCGGTTGCGGCCTATGCATGGAGAAATGCAGGTTCGGCGCCATAGTCCGCAAGGCCGGCGGGTACGCCGTGGATCCCCTGTCCTGCGAGGGCTGCGCCGTGTGCGAACTCGTATGCCCCAACAAGGCGGTCAGAATGGAGCCGGCCGTGGCCGGCGACCTGATGCTGTACGCGGACGGGCGCAGGGCGTTCTCCACCGCCCGCCTGAGGATGGGCAGCGGCACCTCGGGCAAACTGGTGACCGAGGTCAAGAAAAGGATGGACGGGGCGGCGCCCGACGCGCCGCTGGCGATCATAGACGGCTCCCCTGGGATCGGCTGTCCGGTGATAGCGTCGCTGAGCGGCGTGGACCTGGCGCTGATCGTGGCGGAGCCCTCCGTGTCCGGGATAAGCGACATGGGCCGCATAGTGGAGACGGCGGGGAAGTCCGGCGTGCCCGTGGCGGTATGCGTAAATAAACACGACACCAATCCTGGCAATACGGCGAAAATCGAGGATTACTGCAAGGAAAGGGGCCTGCCCTTCGTCGGCAGGATACCATTCGACCCGGCCGCGGTGGTGGCGACGAACGACGGCATGACCGTCGTGGACGTCGACTGCCCGGCGGGGACGGCGGTCCGGGAGGTCTACCGCGGGACCCTGGGCGTGCTTTCCGGCGCGGGTGGAAGCGCCGGATACCGCGGGAAGATAGTGGAGATAGAGTGAAAGGAGAAACGAGAATGTTGAAAATAGCTGTAGCGAACGACAACGGGAATGTGACCCAGCACTTCGGTCACTGCGAGGGGTTCCTCACATTCGACGCGAAGGACGGGAAGATAGTCGCCGAGGGCAACATAGTGAGCCCGGGCCACAAGCCGGGCTTTTTGCCGAATTTCCTGGCGGACAAGGGCGTGGAAGTCATCATCAGCGGCGGCATGGGAGGCGGCGCGGTGGACATATTCAATGAGAGGGGCATCGAGGTCATCCTCGGCGCCTCCGGGCCGGCGAAGGCTGCGGCGGAGGCCTACCTGCGCGGCGAGCTGAGATCCTCGGGGTCGATCTGCCGCGAGCACAAGCACCACGACAGCTGCGGCAACCACTGAGCGCGACGCGGGGCGCGTCCACCCGCGCCCTGATCAACCTTTTTTAATTGTAAGGAACAACCTCTTTTGCATCGTAGAATGAAAAATAGGTAAACATTAAACGCAACAGGATGAATGTCTGAAGTGTGATTATTTACAAGAATTCCATGGACGGCTTCATGGAATCGTATTACAACGACGCCCTGTCCAACGAGGTCGAGGAATATTTCATAGGGGCGATGGGCTGGAAGCCCGGTTCCGGCGAGAAAAGCTCCTGGGCCAACTCCCTCGACAAAATCGCCAAGGTTTTCGGCAAAGCCGGGTTGCCGGGGGATTGCGGCGTGCTCGTCGAATTCTGTCTATCGAGGTCCTCCAACCCCAAGAGAATCGACGTGATTGTCCTGGGGAAGGATGGTTCGGGCAACGACAATTTCGTCATCATCGAACTGAAACAGTGGGAAACCGTCGAGAGGCCGTTCCCAGGGATGCTAAGGGTGACGTTCGCCCACGGCCCCAAAAACGTGTTGCACCCCTCCGAGCAGGCGATGGACTACAAGAACTACATGAGGTATCTGTTCGAGGTAGTCTACGCGGGCAGCCTGAACCCCCATTCTTGTTCCTATTGCCACAATTACGTTGTCAAAGACCCAGACCCCATGTTCTCGCACGAATTCCTCGAGATAATGGAGGACACCCCTACCTTCGCCAACAGGGACATGGACAGGCTGGGGGAGTTCCTGAGGAAATACGTCGGGCGGGGGGACGGCCTCCGCGCCATGTACGAATTGGAAAACAGCAGGATAAGGCCGTCGAAGAAACTCGTCGACAGCGTGGCGTCCATCCTGAAAGGCAACAGGGAATACGTCCTCTTGGACGAGCAGAGGGTCGCGTTCAGGACCATCCTCCACGCCGCCCTGGGCGGCGAGGGGAAGCGGACCGTGCTCGTGAACGGGGACCCCGGAACGGGAAAGTCGGTCGTGGCAGTGAACGCCATGGCGGAACTCCTTAATCGCGGGGCGAACGTCAGGTTTGTCGCCCCCAACCAGGCGTTCAGGTCCGCGGTCACCGATTCCCTGGCGAAAGGGGATTACAAAAACAAAAAGACCATTGGCATGCTGTTTTCCGGTTCCTCCTCGTTTTTCGATTCAAGGGAGAACGAGTTCGACGTCATTGTCGTGGACGAGGCTCACCGCCTGAAGAAAAGGGGCGCCTTCATGTACAAGGGTGAAAGCCAGGTGCGCGACATCGTCAGGGCCGCCCGCGCCTCGGTCTTCTTTGTGGACGACACGCAGAAAATCAGGCCTACGGACGAAGGCTCCATGGACAGGATCAGGGAGGTCGCGGCGGAGGAGGGGTCGGAACTGTTCGAGGTCAGCCTGAGTACCCAGTTCAGGTGTTTAGGCACCGAGGATTACGTGGAGTGGGTAACCGATGCGTTGGAGATTCCTGGCTCAAAGGAATATTCCGATTGGACCGACTCTGGCTATGATTTTAGGATTTTCGACGACCCCGCGAGAATGAGGGACGTAATTTTCGCCTTGCAGGAAGAGGGTTACAGGGCAAGATTGCTGGCAGGATACGCGTGGCCATGGACTTCGGCCAGGGACGGGAACCCGGATGCCGAGGTGGACGACATAGTTCTGCCCGGCGGCCTCGCGTTGCCGTGGAACAGCCGGGACAAACAGGCGGCGTGGTCCTACGACCCGTTCTGCGCGGGGCAGGTTGGCTGCATACACACGTCCCAGGGCCTGGAATTCGATTACGTGGGCGTCATCGTGGGGAAGGATTTGGCCATCGACGCGGACGGGAAACTTGTCGCGGACTTCTCGAATTATTACGATTCAGAGGGCAAGAAAGGCCTCAGGGGCGACCGGGAAGCGTTGACCCGATATGTGAAGAACATCTACAGGGTTTTGATGACGAGGGGCATGCTCGGTTGTTACGTCTATTTCGTGGATCCAGAGATGACTCGGTTATTCAAAGGAAAACTGGAAGGCCTTTCGCAATTTCGGTCTGTCTGAAAGGACGATGGACGGCAATCGTGAAACAGCAACGATTCCTTGCCGTGGCAATAGTTATTGATGGGCTTGTAATTCATTGCCCCCAGTTGCCGAAACACGGGGCGATTTAGAAATCTGGATTTTCTGACAGCTCCGACGCATCTAACTCGCTACAGGCGCGTTCCTTGATTGCTTACGATTGTTGACCCTCCTCAGTGGCGTCAGGTTGTGAGAGCTATTAGCAGCCCTTTCCCACGGCTCCTGTGGAGCACGTTGTTAATCATGGACGTCAGGAGGGGGCAGGCCGAACATGGAAGCCGACTCGTCCAGCGGCAAATACCTGGAATCGTTTGCCACGGTGCGCAGATCCGCTCATTTTTTGGAATCGTCGTCGCAGCACATGTGCGGGCGTCTGTCCAATATCGGTAGGTAAATGTCCATTTTTCTGAATTGCGGCTTTCATTTCTTAACACGAATTTATAAAATTCGCCTGGTAATTGATAAAACATATAAATAATTGGATTATATGTCCAACCAGATTAACATGGACAGAAAAACAATCATTGCAATAACTGTCGTGGCCATCTTGCTGTCCGCGGGGGTTGCGGGAGCGTTCTTCTTCCTAAAGGAGAAGGAAGACAACAGGCTCACGATCAAGGATCTTGCGGCTACGGGCAATTACCTCAAAATATTTGGGAATGCCAATGGAGACTACCTTCTCGATGAGGACGACGTACAGATCATTCAGGATTATGTTGATGGGAAAATAACGGAGGAGGATCTCATTGTGGTGGAGGAGACGGAAAACAAAAATAGGTTCTATCTCGCCGATGCAAATTGTGATGGGGAGGTGAATGAGGCCGATATCGCCGTTTTAAGAGGTATTATAGACCGTACTGGTTCGCACATGTACATTATTGACACGTTTGGGTATCACCTTAAGGTCCCGCTTAATATAGAGAGGATTGTTTGTGATTATTTTGCCGCGGCCGAGCTCCTCAATATGTGTGGTGTGCAAGACAAGATTGTGGCGGCCTCCAAGGCGCTACTGGTCCTCAAGGATTATTACCTAATGAATGTTCCAGACACTTCAAAGGTCGTGAATTTCAATCCTGGCACGGGTTCGAGTGTAGACTATGAAGCAGTTGCCGAGGCGGACCCGCAGGTTTGGGTTATTTCCGCCGCATACAAACTCGTACACAGGGGAAACACATCGGCTGTTGTCCTAGGCCTTGATTCTCTGGTTTTTGATTTCGACAACGTTCTCGCTAGCGGGCCCATCATGTCCGCGCTTTTGGCTGGATATATTTTCAACGCGCCTGAAAAAGGAATAGCGTATGTTGAATGGTACCTTGAAACATGGAACAGGCTTAACAGCAAGACAGAAAACCTTACTAAGGAACAAAGACCGACGGTATAATATACGGGATATGCCAGGCACATAGCGATGGATCCGGACGGGACGACCAAGGAGACCGCTACGAAGGAATTGCGCTGCTTCCTTAGTAACACCGTATGCTGGCAGGCGGTTAAACTTGCGGGAGGGTACAACATTATAGACGACCACCCGTCTGGAATGAAGCCGACAACGAGTTCGACCTACACTGATCTCGAGTGGATTTCCCAACAGACGTACGACTATGTGTTTTTACACTGCACGAAGTACACGGGAGGCGGGTTGATGTCGCCGATCGTTCCAGATCACGGGTACCTTTGCGATGACCCTGCCGAATACAGAAAAGCGCAGGACACGCTTTCAAATGTGACCGTTCTCAGAAATGGGTGCGAACCAGAGAATATGTATCTCACGCCCGGCGACTTTATGAATGGTGCGTCCGGCGGCCTTATGTCAGCCATTATGGTTGCTACGGTCATCAATGCCGATTTGTTCCCCGATCTCGATTTGATGGTCGAATTCCAGAAGTACATTAATCTGATGGGTTTCGATTATGATTTGAGTAAACACGGCACCTTTTTCCTCGCCAATTGAAAACGTTTTTAATGGGGGCGTCAACGCCCCCATGTTTTTCACAGTGATACCATGGAAAACGATAAAACACTCCTCGTAGAGGAAGAGCGCGACAAAATTATCAAGATTAAATCGCGCAGAATACTTTTTCTGGTGGCGATGGTAGTTGTTATTTTTGTTACGATGGGGTATTCATTTACGGTTGGCACTGCCAATTTGACGCCAAGGGAGTCGTATGAGGTGCTTCTTGGGCAGCTATTTCCCGACCATTTTCCGGAATATCCCCCAAATTACATATTCATCATGATGAATCTGCGTGCGCCTCGCGTTTTGGTCGGAGCGTTGGTAGGGGCAATATTGGGCATCGGCGGGTGTATCATGCAATCGATTCTCAAGAATCCGCTTGCAACGCCTTATACGCTGGGCGTATCATCTGGCGCGGCGGTGGGTGCCTCGATTTATTTCATTTTCGGCATTTCGATATTTGGGGGGCATGCGGGTTTGATATCCAATGCCTTTTTCTTCTCACTCTTGCCGGTTTGTGCAATGATGTTTGTTCTTTTGCGTAGGACCGTCAGTGCAGTGACGCTGGTGCTCAGCGGCGTGGCGTTCTCCTACGTGTTCAGTTCCGCCAATTCGATTATGCAGTATTTCGGTGACGATTCTGCTGTTGCACAGGTGGTTTTCTGGACGATTGGAGACCTCACTTCTTCGGATATGTGGATGGTTCCCGTGCTTTTTGTAGGGCTCGTCGCATATCTGGCAATCACCTGGTATTTGGGGAAGGACATGGATATAATGCGGATGGGTGATGACACCGCCGCCTCGCTCGGAATAAACGTCAATTTGGTTAGGGGTCTGGCACTTGTCGTTGCGTGTTTTATGACAGCATTGGCTGTCGCCTGCGCTGGGCCAATAGGGTTTGTTTGCTTGTTGGCGCCTCACATATGTAGGAGGCTCGTCGGTTCCGAACTCAGATGGTTGGTTCCGACCGCCGCATGTTTCGGTTCTATATTACTTCTTGTTTCCGACATGATTGCCAAAACGGTCTTAGCCCCACAGATGTTGCCCGTCGGCGCCGTCACCGCCCTCATAGGAGCGCCGATTATGGTATACATGCTTTATTCGAAACGGGGGATGCGATCTTGAAAGAAGAGATGGTGACGGCCTCCGATGTGAAATTTAGCTACAGAGGGGGTGAACTCGTTCTCGATGGCGTTGGTCTCCGGGTGCGCAGGGGGGAAATATTGGGCATATTGGGGCCAAACGGCTCGGGAAAAACAACCTTTATAAAATGCCTCAATCGAATCTTGAAACCGCATCAAGGCGAAATTCTGCTTCAAGAAAGGAATTTGGAGGATTATTCGAGGAAGGAGGTTGCGGCCAAGGTGGGCTTCGTTCCCCAGCGTTCGGACAGCGGGGTATCGTCGCCGATGGTATTCGACATAGTTATGATGGGTCGCAGGCCGCACATGACATGGCAATCTGGAAAGGAGGACGAGAGTATCGTTTGGGCAATTATGGAGGAGTTGGACGTTGCTCACTTGGCAACGCGGCACTTCAATGAATTAAGCAGCGGACAGTCCCAAAGGGTATTGATTGCCCGCGCCATAGCGCAAGATGCCGACGTTCTTTTATTAGATGAACCCACCTCGAATCTGGATGTAAGATTCCAGATGGAGGTAATGGGTTTGATAAGGAAAATTGTTGATGAGAAAAATGTTTGCTCGTGCGCCATCGTGCACGACTTGGATCTTGCCATGAAATACTGCGACAAGGTCATCCTTCTCAACGACGGAAAAATTAGGTCAGCCGGCACGCCGCTTGAAGCTTTGACTTGTGAAACAATCAGGGAAGTATACGGTGTGCGTGCCTACATCGAGGAATTGCACGGAAGATATCGTGTTCTGGTGGAGTGAGGCCCTTTATCGCACTGTTAAAGATTAGCGAAACCTTTAAACGACCTACCATATACCAGTCGCATGGAGCTCCAACTCATCGAGAAGACCGACAGGTCCGTCACCATCCGCGTCGGCGACCCGGACACCACCTACGTCATGCCCATCCTGGACGCCCTTGACAGGGACAAGGACGTCAAGGTCGTCCGCTACATCGACACCCACCCGGACCTCGAGGACCCGGCCATAATGGTCGAGACCTACAAAGGCGACCCGATCGCGGCGGTCAAGAGGGCCGCCGATTACGTCTCCGGGTACTTCGCCTCAGTGAAAATCGCATGAGGCCCTGCCGCACGGCGGAGGCCGACGTGGGCCTCAGGTACTTTTTCACCGACGCTGACGGCACCGGCGGGCGGCTCAAACTGACGCCGGACGACTTCGTCGTCGACGAAATCCAGGACGGGCCGCCGGAGGTCCCCGGCGGCAAATACGTCGTGGCCACCGTCACCGTCAGGAATTGGGAGACCAACCGCCTCATCAGGGTCATGTCCCGCGTCCTGGGCATTTCCAGGGACGTCATAGGCTTCGCCGGCACCAAGGACAAGAGGGCTGTGACCAGCCAGCTGATGTCCTTCAGGACCTCCCGGGAGAGGCTCGCCAAACTGGACCTGAACGACGTCGCCCTTTCCGACGCGTACGTCGCCAACAGGCCGATCACCATCGGCGACCTGGTCGGCAACTCCTTCAAAATAACCGTGAGGGAACCCGACGTCCCGGACGTGGCGCCCGCCGTCGACGAAATCGGTTGCATGCTCAGGGAGGCCGGCGGCTTCCCCAACTACTTCGGCGTGCAGCGCTTCGGCTCCGCCCGGCCGATCACCCACAGGATCGGCGAGGCGATCGTCCGCGGCGACTTCGAGGGCGCCGTGAACCTGTACCTGACGGACCCGTCGGAGTTCGAGGCCGACGAGGTCAGCGAGGCGAGGGAGGCGCTGTCCGCCATGGGCGGCGACTTCTCGGACGCGCCGGAGATGCCGAAGACGATGGGCTTCGAGAGCGCCATGGTCAACCACCTCCGCGCCAACCCCGGGGACTGGGCCGGCGCCATCGGGTCGCTGCCGAACAACCTGCAGATGATGTTCGTCCACGCCTACCAGTCGAAGATCTTCAACGAGATCCTGTCGAAAAGGATGGAGCTGGGTCTTCCCCTGAAAACCCCCGTAGAAGGCGACACCGTGATCCCGTCGGACGCCAGGGGCGTGCCCTCGCACGTCGAACCCGTGACCGTGACCAAACGCAACCGCGACCTGGTGATGCGGCAGTTCCGCCTGGGCAGGGCGCACGTCGCCGCGCCGCTGTTCGGCTCCGAGAGCGAGTTCTCCGGGGGCGAGATGGGCGAGATCGAGCGCTCGGTGATCGGGGCGGAGGGCCTCGAAAGGAGGGACTTCCTCGTGCCCGCGCTGCCCCGATGCAGCTCCAGGGGCAGCTTCCGCGAGATATTCTCCCCCGTCAAGGGCCTCTCCTGGGAATCCCGCGGCGACTCCTACGTGGTTTCCTTCTCGCTGCCCAAGGGCAACTACGCCACGTGCCTCATGCGGGAGTTCATGAAGTCAGATATGCATCTCTACTGACGCCGACGTGGCCAGCATCTTCACCACGCGGGCGGAGTAGACGCCAAGGCCGTAGGACGTGATTATGCCGAAGAGGCTGATGTCCCCGGACTTGTGCAGCAGGTCGTCGACGGCCCCGCCGACCCCGTCGGAGAACCTCTCCGGGACGATCTCCTGGGTCATCGCCCTGTGGATGTACGCGACGAGGTTCTTCGCCTCCTCGACCGTGGCGGCCCCGGAGGCGGAGAACGCCGCCTGGACCGTGATCAGGCTGTCGACCTCCAGGTTCTCGAGGCGTTCCCTGGTGACGACGTTCCTGGAGAGTTCCTCCATGCGGGCGAAGTCCGGGTCTTCGGGGGAGATGTCCTTCCTTTCCCTGATGTCCGCTATGTACCCGAGGACCTGCTCCCGCATCTCCTCGGGCACGTGGGCCGCCTCCAGCGCGTCCCCGTCCACGGGCGGTATGCCCTTCTCGTGGGACACCCTCAGCAGGTTGGCCGCCAGGCCCACCACGCCCCTGGCGGAGGGCCCGACGTCGCCGGAGAGTATCCCGGCGAACTCCACCGACTGCCTGGCGTCCGGGTCCGCCTCTATGAACCTGAGGCGCATCCTCTCCACGCCGGCCGCGTCGCCGTTCCTCTCGTAGACCTTGGAGCGCTCCAGTATCGACGGCACGTGGAACGGGTCGTTCCTCAGCGCCTCCTCCAGGTACTTCACCCCCTGGGACTCCCTGCCCATCCTGACGTAGAGGGCGCCGAGGGCCTGCAGCGCGTCCGGGTTGCGCGGGTCCTTCGCCGCGGCCATCCCGTAGCTGTTCAGGGCCCGGTCCATGGCCCCGGTGGCCTCCTGGGCCCTCCCCCTGTCTATGTACGCGCCCGGCGACTCGTCGCCGAGCTTGATTGCGGTGTCGTAGGATATGGTGGCGACGCCCGCGTCGCCGCTTTCCTCCTGTATCGAGCCGAGCATGCGCCAGACCGCGGGGTCGGCGGAGGACCGCCCGGATATGGCCGCCTGCAGCGCGTCCGCCGCGCCGCGGGAGTCGCCCATCGCCCTCAGGGCGTCGGCCTTCGCCAGGTAGCCCCTCACGTTGCCGGGCTCCAGCGCGATCGCCCTCTCGGCGTTTCCGACGGCGTCCGCGAACCTGCCCGCGGAGGCCAGGGACTTGGACATGCCGATCAGCAGGGGCACGTTGTCCGGGTCCTTCTCCAGCGCCTTCCCCAGCACCCCGGTGGTGTCCCCCTCCGCGGCGACGGAGACGGCGATGGCCTTCCTCGCGGCGACCTCCCTGTCCTTGGGGTCCTCCGCCTCCAGCTCGGCGTACAGCGCCTCGGCGGAATCCCTCGAGCCGAGCCCGGTGTACAGCTCGGCGAGCCTGAGCTTGACGGCCCTGTCGTCCCCGTCCAGCATGAGGTACGATTCCAGCGCCGCCGCCTCCGAGACGCCGTCCCCGGAGTCCCGGAGGGCGTCCGCCTTCGCCAGCACCAGCGAGGGCTCGGAGGCGTTCCTCCGTATCCCCCTGTCTATCGTGTCCAGGGCCGCTCGGTGCTCGCCCATGGCGGTCTGCGCCCTGGACATCGCGATGTACGATTCCAGGTCGTCCCTGTCCAGGGACAGTATGGCCCTGGCCGCGGCTACGGCGCCCCCGTGGTCGCCCAGCCTCATGGAGATGTCCCTCTTCATGGCCAGTATGCCCGGGTCCTTGGGCGAGACCTTCAGCGCCAGGTCCAGGAAATGCGACGCGTCGCCGCACTCCCCGGCCTTGGCCATGATGCACGCCTTCCTGACCAGGGCGTAGAGGTTGTCCGGGGAATCGGAGATCACCCTGTTCAGGGAGTCCACCGCCCCGGACAGGTTGCCCCGTTTCTCCTGCGCCGAGGCCTTGGATATCCAGTACAGGGGGTTGTCCAGGTCCAGCAGGACCGCCCTGTCGTAGCAGGTCTCCGCCCTGTCCATGTAGCCGCCGGCCTCCTCGGCCATCCCCTGGGAGTGCCAGATCGTCGGGTCGGAGGGCGCCAGGGCCGAGGCCTTGGAATAGGAGTCGGCCGCGTCCGCGTACTCGCCCATGGCGTATTCCGCGTTGCCCCTGATCGCCCAGACGTCCGGGTATTGGCCGTAGGTGTCGTCGTGGTCCCTCACCAGCTCGACGACCCCCTCGTACCGGCCGCCGCGCATCAGCTGGTCCATGACCCTCATGAAGAGGGCCCTGTCCTCCCTGAGGTCCAGGGCGTCCTTGTACATCCGGTAGGCCTCGTCCGGGCGGCCGAGGTCGTCCAGCATCTGGGCCGCGTCCCTCATGACGTTGGCGTTCCTCGGGTCCAGCGCCAGTATGGCGTTCGCCGCGTCCAGGGCCTGGGTCGTGCTGCCGGATTTCTGCAGGATCTCCATCTTCAGCGTCAGCAGCCCGACGTCGTCCCGGTTCCCGGCCAGGGACGCGTTCACGTCCGCGAGGGCCTTCCTGTAGCGGCCCATCCTCAGGTGGACGTAGGCCCTCTGCCTCTTCGCCGCCAGGTCGTCCGGGTCCATGCGCACCGCCTTTGACGCGTTGGAGAGGGCGGAGGCGAGCCTGTTGGCCTTGAGGTCGCCGACGGACATCATGACGTACTTCCCGGCGCAGTCCGGGCACCTGTCCCCGAGGCGGTCTATCAGCATGCGGGCGTCCGGGTCCATCCCCGCCGCGAACAGGAGGTCGACGCACATGGCGTAGGAGTCCAGGTCCGCGTACTCCTCCTCCAGGTAATCCCCCATGAGGCGCCTGAACTCGCCCATCCTGCCGCCCGCCGCGTACGCCCTGAGCCTCGTCTCCACGAGGCGTCGGTCCCTGGCGTCGGAGGGGCGGGCCTCGGCGCAGGCCTCCGCCGCCTTCCCGGGAAGCCCGGCGTCGAGGCACGCCCGGGCGAGGCCTACCCTCGCCCTGAGGGACTCGCCCTTCTCGAGGATCCTTTCGAAATGGGAGATGGCGGCGGTGTATTCGCCGTTGGCCGCGGCCATCCTGGCCGCGGACATGACGTATTCGGGGTGGCCCTCCAGGTACCAGCCGGTGTGTTCCAGGTGGGCCCTGGCCTTCGAAACGCCCCCGCCGAGGGATTCCCACCATATCTCGTAAAGCTCAACGGCCGGGGAAAGGGCCGGCCCGGAATCGACGGGCCGGGGGGGTAAGCCCACGATCACGCGGGCCACGCCCCTCAGGGATTCCCAGTCGCCCTCCGGCTCCAGGTCGGCCAGCAGGTCGTACGCCGGCATGAAGAAATCGTCCGCCTCCCTGGATTCCTTCAGGTGGGCGACGGCCTCCTCCACGGCCCCCGACGCCATGGCGATCCTGGCCATGGCGTGGCGGTACGCCGCCGGGTCGGAATAGGACTCCAGGCGGTCCAGCATGGATTTCGCCGCCACGGGTTCCCCGGCGTCGACGAGCAGCCCCGCGGCCACGATTGCAGGGAGGCTGTCCCTCAGCCCCATGTTCTCGGAAAGGGCGGACACGGTCTCGGCGACGGCGTCCGGCGTCTCCCTGGCGACGATCCCCAGGAGCTTGGCCATGGTGGCCGGGTGCAGCCTCTGCTGGGTCCTCGCCACCTCCGCCACGTATCCGGAAAGGGACGCCATGGCCGCCTGCCTCTTGCGGGTCGACAGGTCCCTCTCCACGGAGGCGAGCCTGTTCCATAGTTCGAGGGAACGCCTGTCCGGGAAGACCGGGGGGGATGGCTGCATGCGACGTGATTGAAAGGGACGTATTTATCTTAGGCCACCCGCGCGGGCGGGACCGCATCAACGTTAAATATCCCGAACAGATGGAGTGCCCCGGCAGCCGTGATCTAGCTGGTCATGATCGTAGCCTTCCAAGCTACTTACCCGGGTTCGAATCCCGGCGGCTGCACCTCATCCTCAATCGCGCGCCTTCTGGTCTTACGCGTGTCCCCCGTTCAGCAGGGACTTGCACTCGGCGTACAGGTCCGCGGTGGGCTTCAGGGTGACCCACCCCTCGTCCGCCTCCTTGATTTTCAGCCCCGTCCTCCTGGACAGGTCCAGCAAATCGTCCTCGAAACGCTCCTCCCCGATGCCGGTGTCCAGCTTGAGGAGGTATTCGTAGTCCCCCAGCTCCAGGAGCCAGCGTATGTAACCGTCCCGCCCCGGCCCTATGCCGAGGGCCTCCCTGGCCTCGTCGGTCAGGCTCTCCTCCGCGGCGGCGTTCCCGCCCGCGCTCAGGAAGTCGTCGTAGTTGGTGGCCATCGCCGGGAACACGTAGAAGTGGCCGGTGTACGCCCTTTGAAGGTCCAGGTACCTCGGCCCGCCGGATATGTTGACGCCGACGCAGTCGTCGCACGGGTTGCCCTTTTCGTCGCGGAACATGGCCGCCGGCTTGAGGCCGTTCTCGGCACACCACGCCGGGATGTCCCACCCGTAGTTGCCGCAGATGCCCAGGTAGTAGCCGAAGGCATCGGCGTGGGGCTGGAGGTCCTTGGTCAGTTTCTCGACGGTGGATTTAAGGACCTCGGGCTCGGAGTGCAGGCCCAGGTCTATCATGACGATCAGCACGTTGAACGCCCCGGGGTCCGGGGCGCAAGAACCGGAGAGGACGTCCTCCAGCGAGGCGGTCTCGTACGGCACCGAGTCCCTCTCCAGCTTCCGGCGGATCGAGCCGTCGTTCCCGTTCTCCACGACCGTGACGGTCTTCCTGTCCCCGTCCCTAGCCAGCTCATGGACGAGGTTGTCGTCCAGCATCGGGCAGGCTATGATGCAGAGGTTGCCGCTGGTCATGGGCGTTGCCAAGGGCCGGGTCGGTATAAACGTGTCGGGAAAAGCCCCGCCTCCGCCGGCTCAGTTCTCGCGCCTGGCGGAAATCGAGGCGTTCATCGTGTGCTCCGAGATGTCGCCGCAGTATTCGCATATGCGGACCATGCTGTTGACCAGGGCGTTCATCCCCGGGCTGCCGACCGGCAGCAGCGAGTGGCACCGGTCCGCCAGCACGGCGGAGGCCTCTATGCAGGCGTTCGCCTCGGGGAGGGAGCCGGCCTTCCAGGAATCCATGGATCTGTTGAACAGGGCCAGGATCTCTCCCCCCAGCTCCTCGGCCCTGTCCCTTATGCCCGCCTTCTCCCTCTCGGTCATGTAGGACAGGATCCTGTGGATCTTGCAGGTGTGGTCCCCTATCCTCTCTATGGACCTGCTCACGGCGTAGATCTCCTGGGCCAACTGCGGCTCGGAAGCCATCAGGGCGGGGTGGGACGGGTTGATCATGGTCATGCAGGTCTGCCTGGCGATCAGCCAGTTCAGCCTGTCTATCTCGTCGTCCCTGTCTATGAACTGGCCCTTGCCGTCGGCGGCGAGGAGGGCGTTCGACAGCATGTTGCCGGCGATGACCTTCATTCTCCCCAAGGTCTTCTGCAGCTGCATCTCCGTCGGGTCGATGAAGTCCTTGATCAGTATGCGGCCCTCGCTCTCCTCGTAGATTTCGACGCCGATGGCGGCGTCGGTGAACCTGTTCGCCGTGGCGGAGTGCTCCCAGGACAGCTTGCCCTTGGACGCCATCTCTATGGTCTCGTAGCCGGATATGTAGCATCCCAGGAGGACGCGGAAAAGCATCTCCGGGTCGTCGATTCCGTCGCAGTCAATCACCTTGCGGTCGCCCGCCCTGGTGCCGGCGAGGTCCATCGGCGTCAGCAGTATGCTGCCGTCGGGCCTTTGGTCGACCACTACCCTGTCGTTCTTCTTCAGGCCGACCTTCTCCGCCCACGGTTTCGGGAGGGTGACCATGAAGGAGGAACCGCCGGTGATCTGCACCCTCCTTACGTCCATATTTACTGTATTATTTGTTATATATTAATCTATTTTGAATATATATTTTATATATAATATATTTAGGGATATATTCTATATCGACAAGGTATATAGGCTGTATCGGAGAATTATCCCCGAGGTGAATTAACCTTGGAAAACAACACGAAAATGATACTCGCGGTGCTCGTCACTGCCATCGTATGCGTTGCCGGCACCTACGTGGCCGTCGGCGGCGGAGACGACTCCGACGGGGTTACGATTTCCATCTCCGGCTCGACCACCGTGCAGCCTCTGATGGGTATATACAAGGAGAATTATGAGAAATACACGGGCGTGACCCTCGAGATCGCCGGCGGTGGTTCCGGCGTCGGCGCGACCAACGCCATAAACGGCGTGTCCGACATAGGCATGCTCTCCAGAGACCTTAAGGCGACCGAGGCGACGGAACTCAAGGCCACCATCATAGCCGTAGACGGCGTCGCTGTCATAGTGAGTGCCGGCACCGGTGTGACAGACCTCACCTCCGTGCAGATTGCCAAGATTTTCTCAAAGGAAATCACCAACTGGAGTGAAGTCGGAGGCGCCTCCAAGGCAATCGCCCCCATCTCCAGGCAGGACGGTTCCGGGACGAGGAGCTGCTTCGACGATGCCATGAAGGCGGCCTATCCCACCTACAAGGTGAAGGACAACGTCGATATCAAGCCCAGCACCACCGAGGTCATCGGTGCCGTTGAGAAAAGCGACAAAGCCATAGGCTACGTCAGCTTCGGCTACCTGGACAATCTGGATCCCACCAAGTCTTCCGCGATAAAAGTCGATGGCATAGAGGCAACCGTTGAAAACGTTCTCAAGGACGTGGACCCGTACCCCCTCAGCAGGAACCTGATCCTTGCAACGAAGGGCGCCCCCAAAGGCGCGGCGCTGGTGTTCATATCGTGGATACTCAGCCCCGAGGGCCAGAAGCTCGCTGAGGACGAAGGGTTCATCCCCGTCAAACCGACGGCCTAATAAACGCAACGAGGCATAGCCTACATCGTGTCGGGTGTGGACTTGACGGAAACTGAAAGCATTCGGATGGAAGGTAGGTTCCACACCGACACGGTGACAAAATATTTCCTGATGGGTATCGCGTCGATCGCGATATCCATCGTCTTTTTCATCATCCTCTTTATTTTCGCAAACAGCACCGATGCCATACGGGACGTAGGCATCGTGAAACTTTTCACGACCCCGAGGTGGGCTCCGGGGGAGGAGCTTTTCGGCACCGTGCCGATCATCTCCGGCACTCTGGCGGTGACGGCGGGCGCGATGATCATAGCCGTCCCGATCGGGGTCAGCGCCGCCATATTCATATCGGAGGTGGCGCCCGGCCGTTTCAAGACGATACTCAAATCCGTGTCCGAGGTGTTCGCCGGCATACCCTCGGTCGTCTATGGTTTCTTCGGGCTGATGTATCTCGTGCCCGTGCTTAGGGACCTTTTCCCGGACAAACTGTTGCTGGGAAGCTCCTGGCTCGCCGGCTCGATATTGCTGGGGATCATGGCGTTGCCGACCATCATCTCCGTTTCCGAAGACGCGTTGAACGCCGTCCCGAGGTCATACAGGGAGGCGTCCCTGGCAATGGGTGCCACGAAGTGGGAGACCACCCGCAAGGTCGTTACGCCCGCCGCCGTATCCGGCATATCCACGGCCATCATCCTGGGGATGGGCAGGGCAATCGGCGAGACCATGGCGGTGATGATGGTCTGCGGCAACACCCCGATAGTCCCTGACCCATTTTACAACGTGTTCAGCGGCATCAGGCCGATCACGGCGTCGCTGGCCTTCGAGATGTCGTACGTCGTCGTGGGCAGCACGTACTATTCGGCGCTGTTCTTCCTCGCCCTGGTCCTGATGGGCATGGTCCTCCTGGTCAGCCTGGTGTCCAAGATGATGGTAAGCAGGACCAGGAAGAGGTTCGGCGAGGTCAAGGAAGGGGAGACCGTCCTGCACAAGCTGGCGTCCAAACTCCCCGTTTCGGTCGTGAACGGAATAAAGAACGGCGTCTGGGCGCTCGTTCTGTTCACGGTGGTGCTCATAGCCTCCAAACCCTGGTTGAACGTCCTCGGTGCGGCCGTCCTCGGCGCGGCGGTCACCGCCTTTTCGATATCCGTGGCCCTGCTGTGGATCAACAAACTGGAAAAGGAGGGCCGTTTGGGGGCCGACGGCAGACCGCTCAACGCCTCCGAGTTTTTCGAAATGCTTTCCACGAAAACCAAGGCGCGCATACGTAGGGCATTGGGCCTGTTGGCGATAGTAGTCCTCATCTACATGCCCGTGTCGCTGTTCTACGACGACGTCACCTCGGTGCTCTCCGGCATCGCGGTCGCGGCGCTTTTCGTGGTTTGGAAACGCCTCTATAGAAAAGTCGACTCCATGAGGGCGCAGAAGGTGGCCCACACGGGCCTGATGCTGGTGATGGCCGTCACGATAGGCATCCTGCTCGTGATAATCGTCAGGATTTTCGTGGAGGGTTTGCCCACCGTGACGTGGGAGTTCCTGACGGGATTCCCGGAGGACGCCGGCCGCGCGGGAGGCATATACCCCGCCATAGTGGGTACCCTCAAGCTCGTGGCGGGGGCGATGATTATTGCGTTGCCGCTGGGCATAATCTCGGGGATATACCTTGCCGAATACTCGAAGGACACGCCCCTCACCAGGACCATCAGGAACTGCATAGACATCCTGAGCGGCACCCCCTCCATAGTGTTCGGCCTTTTCGGCATGACGGTGTTCGTCATCCTTTTCGGGTGGGGCTACTCCCTGATTGGCGGGTGCATCACCCTCGGGTTCATGATCCTCCCGGTCATCATCAGGACGACGGAGGAGGCGCTGAAGGCGGTCCCCCAGGAATTGCGCGAGGGGTCCCTGGCGATGGGCGCCACCAAATGGCAGACCACGGTCAAGGTCGTGCTCCCCGCCGCATTCGGCTCTGTGATCACGGGCATAATCCTGGCGATAGGCAGGGCGGCCGGTGAGACGGCGCCCATCATGTTCACGGCCGTCGTGGCGTTCCAGAGCAAGATACCGAAATCCATATTCGACCCAGTGATGGCGCTGCCCTACCAGCTCTACTACCTGTCCACGGAGGGCATAGCTCCACCCGGTATGAGGAGCGGGGTCGCCGTCGTCCTGCTGTCGTTGGTTCTGTCGATGTTCGTCCTGGCGTCCATCGTCAGATACCATTATAATAAGAAATTCAAGTGGTGATAGCCGTGACAAACGTAATAGAAATCGAGAACCTGAACCTATGGTACGGGGACCACCAAGCCCTCAAGGACATCACCATACCCATCAAGGGGAACAAGGTGACCGCCCTCATAGGCCCGTCCGGGTGCGGGAAGTCCACATTGATCAGGTGCATAAACAGGATGAACGACCTGGTCGACAGCTGCAGGGTCGAGGGCAGCATGATGTTCCACGGCGAGAACATCTACGGCCCCGACACGGACGTCATCAAGGTCCGCAAGAAGATCGGCATGATCTTCCAGAAGCCGAACCCGTTCCCCATGTCCATCCGCGACAACATCACCTACGGCCCCAAGATCCACGGCGTCGAGGACGAGGACGAGCTCGAGAGGATAGTCGTGGACTCCCTGAAGAAGGCCGCCCTCTGGGAGGAGGTCGAGGACAGGTTGGATTCCTCGGCGATGGCCCTATCCGGCGGGCAGCAGCAGAGGCTTTGCATCGCCAGGACCCTTTCCGTCTCCCCGGAGATCATCCTGATGGACGAGCCGACCTCCGCCCTGGATCCGATTGCCACGGCCAAGATAGAGGAATTGATAGATACGCTTGTAAAGGAGTTCACCGTTGTTATAGTGACCCACAACATGCAGCAGGCGTCCAGGATCAGCGACTACACCGGCTTCATGTACCTGGGCGAGATGATCGAGTTCAGCAAGACGGAAAAGCTGTTCACGAGGCCGTCGGAACAACTGACGGAAAGGTACATCACGGGGAGATTCGGATGACAAGCAGATACGCGGAGGATTTGGACGCGCTCGTCGAGAGCACGTTGGAGATGGGGCATCTGGCGGTGGACCTCGCCAGGGACGGCGAGAAGGTCCTGCTGGGCACCGGCACCAGGGAAGGCGTCGCCGAGAAGTACGAGAGGCTCAGGAGGATGGACGAGGACATCGAGTCCGACGCCCTGCGCATACTGATCCTGTATCAGCCGATGTCCAAGGACATGAGGCTCGTCGCCTCCATACTGAAGATGCTCACCTATTTCGAGAGGATCGGCAACTACGGCAACAAGCTGGCCATGCTTGCGTCCACGGACTGCGGCAACTGCGCCGCCGACCTCAGGGAGATGGCGAACATCTCCGTCTCCATGGTGATAGACGCGATAAAGGCGTTCGACGCGAGGGATTCCTCCAAGATGCGCGAGTTCAGGAAGAGGGACGACAGGGTCGACGAGCTGCAGGCCAGCATCTCCAAGAAAATCACCAACGCCCTGCCCAAGTCCGTCCAGGAATCGGCGACGATGATGGACTGCCTGATGGGCGCCAGGTTCCTCGAGAGGATGGGGGACCACGCCTGCAAGGTGGCCGAGAAAGTGATATACGCCGTGGAAGGCAAGAAGGTCAGGATCGACTGATCACAGCCTCACGTTGGGCCCGCCGGTCCTGGCCCTCACGACCCTCATGACCGTCTGGAGCGGCAAATCCATTTCCCGGGCGATCAGGACGCATCCCTTCCCCGCCCGGTATTCCCCGTAAATGGAATCCAGGGTTTCGGGGCCCAGTTTCACGACGTCGAAGTTGTGGTATTCCCTTCTGGCGTACATTTATACCTCCGAATGGATTTATAATCCAATATAGCGGACGTCGTATATCTGTTTTGGACCCACGCAACAAGACCCAGGGCCCATAATCACGGGGTTTGGGTGGAGCGGAGTTCGTCCAACAGGTAGTACGGGGCGCGGAGCGCCTCGGCCAGGTCCATGGCGAGGTTGCGGGAGTCGCCGTGCCTTACCGCCGTGTCGACGACTATCCAGCTGACTTCGCCGGCGGACACGCGTCTGGCTATCCCCATCGATTCCTCGATGGGGTCGTCGCCCTCCACAATTGGCACGTTGCCGCCGCCGTCCGTCATGATTATCGCGAAAATCTTTTCGGAGGGGTGCTTCCTGGCGTAGTTGGAAAGGAATTCCCCCGTGTCCCGCAACGCCTCCGACAGCGGCGTCTGGCTCCCGACGGGTATGTCGTCCATCACCCCCTTGACCCTGCCCACCGAGCGGGTGGGCGGCAAAACCATGGTCACGCCGTCCTTCCCGAAGGTGGTCACGGCGACCCTGTCCCTCCTGACGTAATGGTCGGCGACCATGGAGAGGATGGCGGCCTTCACCGCCCTGATCCTGCTCCTGATGACCAACGACCCGCTGGTGTCCACCACGAACATGAACAGGCACGAGACCCGCCGGTCCCTCACCTTTTCCCGGACGTCCCTCATCTCGAGTATGATGCCGTCGTGGTCGCGGCCGCGGCGCCTCGCCCTTTGGTATGGGGCGGCGGCCCGGAACGTCGCGTCGAAGGCTATGTCCCTGGCGCCTTTCTTGGCGGGCCTGGACGATATGTAGCGACCGTCCCGGCCCACCTCGGCCATCGAACGCCTCCTGGCCCGGTTGTCGGGAATCAGGCCGCGGAGGATGCTGTCCTCAACGAGGTCGACGGATTCGAACCTTTCCCCCACCTCCAGGACAAGGTCCTCTATCTCGACGCCGTCGTCCCCGGCCTCAGTGAACGCGGCGTCGCCGGGCGGCATCCCCGCGGCGGGACCCAACTCTTCCGCCGAGGCGGCCTTCTCCTCCCTGATGGTGCCGCTCATCGCCCTTTTTATGTGGGAATCGTGGTAGAAGTTGACCGTCTCCCTGTCTTCCTTGGTGGGGCGCCAGGGTCTTCTCGCCCTTCTGTGCCCCAGGCACAGGAACAGGGCCTCGGAGACGTCTTCGTCGGAAACCTCGTTCCTGCCGTCTAAGGCGGCTAGGGCCATGGCGGCGTTGATGGTGGAGAGCTCCCCCCGGTGTCCCTCGACGCCGAAGGAGAGACAGGCTTCGACGACGGTATCGATCACCCGGTCCGGAACGGTTACCGAAGGGAGGATTCCCTTGGCGGCCTCGATGGTCCGGCGGATGCCCGGGTCGTCCCCGACCCATGCGTCCGGGTCGAGATTGGCCTTGGCGACGTCCGCCCTGAAAGCGGGGTCCCGGGACCCCGCGACGACGACGGACATGTCGAAGAAGTCCGCCATGCCGGGGCCCAACGGGGTGCCGCCGAGGCTCATCGTCGCCACCACGGACGTGTCCACGGGGTACTCGGCGGAAACGCCGCCCCGTTCCACCCTGGCGACGCCGGAGGAGACGGCGGACATGAGGGCGTGGGCGAACTTCCTGTCCAGGAGGTTCACGTCGTCGACGCAGAGCAGCGTGCCGTTCGCCCTCGCCAGCAGGCCCTCCTCCAGTCTCGTCTCCCCGGTGAGGATCGCGTGTTCCAGGTCCACGCCGCCCATGACCTGGTCGTGGGACGCCCCCAGCGGGAGTATGGCCGGCGGGGCGGTCCCCGCGGCTGATGCCATGGACCTTGCCAAGGCGGTCTTCCCCACCCCCGGGGGGCCCCTTATCAGGACGCCCTTCAGGCGCGGGTTGACGAAAAGGCACGTCAGCGCCTTCTTGGCGGCGTCCAGGCCGATGATCGGCGGCCTCACAGGCCCGCCAGGCATACGTGGAGGTCCTCCTCCCTGTAGGTGGATTCCTCGAAGGGGCCCTTGGCGAGGCGGTGGGCGAGGACAAGGCCCGCTGTGGCGAGCAGGTCGTCCTTCGTGATTTCCGTCCTGCCCTCCAGGGCGGCGTTCGCCCTGGCAGCCCGTATCATCGCGAGGTCGGCCCTGTGGCCCTCTATCTTGAACCCGATCGCGGCCACGGCGGCCATGTGCACGATTTTATCGTCCGGGACGATCGACGGCAGCAGCCCCCTGGCGGCGGCGACCCTTTCCCTGAGCCCGTCCGTTTCCACGGCCGCGTCCGCGATGTACCCCTCGGGATCGGCGTCGAAGGCCAGCCTCCTGCGTATGACCTCCGCCCGGACCCTCGGGTCCAGGTCGCCGGAGATGTCGACGGACAGGCCGAAACGGTCCAGCAGTTGGGGCCTGAGGGAACCCTCCTCCGGGTTCATCGTCCCCACGAGTATGAAACGGGACGGGTGCGAGAACGACACGCCCTCCCTTTCGACGTGGTTGACGCCCATCGCCGCGGAATCCAGGAGCAGATCGACGATGTGGTCGTCAAGCAGGTTCACCTCGTCGACGTAGAGCAGGTTGCCGTTGGCCTGCGCCAGGATCCCGTTCTCGAACCTGCGTTCCCCGGATTTCAGAACGTGCTCTATGTCCAGGCTGCCGGAGATCCTGTCCTCGGTGGCGTTCAGCGGCAGCTCGACCACCCTCACCCGCCTGGGCACGGGTACGATTTCCTTCGGGTCCCTTTCCCTGCATTCGGCGCACATCGACCTCCTGTCGCGGGGGTCGCATTGGAACGGGCAACCCTTTACGGCCAAGGTTTCCGGCAGAATCTGCGCCAACGCCCTCACGGCGGTGGATTTGGCAGTGCCCTTCTCGCCCCTGACCAGGACGCCCCCTATCTTGGGGTCGACGACGTTCAGCAACAGGGCCCTCTTCATCGGTTCCTGCCCAACGATCCTAACGAAAGGAAACACCGTGTCGCCGCCCATGAAAACGCCTTCCGTGCCGTCAGGCACGTTTTTCGCATGGCGGGCGCGTTATTTAATGTTGATGAAACAATATTTTACAATGTTGTAACAATATAAATCGTGTTTACTTCATCATTTATGTTGAGCAATCAATAAACCTAATATATTACATGAAGTTTCAACCGTTTAGCAATGCCAAGCGCGTCCCCGTTTTCGTCGGAGGCCTTCTGCGCTCTGCCGCCGGCGCACGCGGGGCCGGGCTCGGCATGCTGAGAGAGGGAACAGAATGAGAAAGAACATGTACCCGGGAAGGGTAAAGATGAGCGGCGTCAAGCTCGAGTTGTTCACCATGGACGACCTCCGCGAGATTGACTACGCGACCAGGGACATCCTCGGCAACTACGGGGTCCAGGTCTCCTGCAAGGAGGGCCTCCAGCTGTTCGCCGACAACGGTTGCGACGTCAACTTCGAGACCCAGATGGTCAAGATTCCCAGCAAGGTGATCAACCAGGCTCTGGCGAACGCCCCCAAGAAGTTCTACCTTTACGGTAGGGACGAGAAACACACCATCGAGCAGATGCACAACGGCAGGGTCCACTTCACGTGCTTCGGCACCGGCATCCAGATGTGCGACTACCTCGGCAACGGCAAGTACCACACCAGGGACTCCACCGGGAAGGATCTGGCCAACTGCGCCAAGATCGTCGACTGGGCCGAGAACATCAGCTACTTCTCCCTGGCGGTCTCCGCGAGGGAATACGCCGGCGTGGGCGCCACCGACGTGCACGAGATGGTCATCTCGATGAACAACACGACCAAGCACTTCAACCACATCGACCCGGTGGCCGAGAACGTAGACTACTACTTCGAGATCCTGAAGGCGTGCTACGGCGGCGACGAGGAACTGGCCCGCAACAGGCCCCTCATGTCCATGCTGGTGTGCCCCACCAGCCCGCTGGAGATAGGCTACAACGCGTCCCAGGTCATCATGAAGGGCGCCAGGTACGGCATACCCGTCAACATCCTCAGCATGGCCATGGCCGGCGGTTCCTCGCCTGTCCACCTGGCCGGCACGCTGGTCACCCACAACGCGGAAATCCTGGCGGGCCTCGTGCTCGCCCAGCTCGCCAACCCCGGCGCGAAGGTCTTCTACGGAAGCTCCACCACCGCGTTCGACCTCATGAAGGGCACCGCCCCCGTCGGGTCCCCCGAACTGGCGCTCATCAGCGCCTCCGTTGTCAAACTCGGGCAGTACTACGGTCTGCCCGTTTACGTCGCCGGCATGTAGACCGACGCCAAGATACCCGACGCCCAGGCAGCGCACGAGAAGACGCTCACGTCCCTTCTCCCCGCGATGTCCGGCGCGAACACCATCTACGGTGCGGGTATGGTTGAGCTTGGACAAACGTTCTCGATGGAACAACTGGTGATAGACAACGAGATAATCGGGATGAACTTCAAGGTGATGGAGGGGGTCCCCGTAACCGACGAGACCCTCGGCGTCGAGGCCATCAAGGAAATCGGCGTGGGCCGCGACTTCATCGGCCACCCGTCCACGATGGCGAACTTCGAGAACGCCTCGAACCCCACCCTGCTCGACCGCTCGATGCTCGGTGAGTGGATTGCGGCCGGCAGCACGAGCGCGACCGAGAGGGCCCACGAGGTCGTCAAGGACGTGCTCGCCAACCACAAGGTCGAGCCGCTGCCCGAAGACGTGATGAAGAACATCAAGAAGATCCTCAAGAAGGCCGACGCGGACTTCGTCAAGAGGAGAGAAGGAGGAGAATGAAAATGGGAAAGCAGAATGAACTGAACGAGAGGGCCAAGAAGGCCGTTCTCGCGTACAACATAAACGACGCCAAGGCCATAGCCGCCGAGGCCATAGCCGACAAGGACGTCGACCTGATCGAACTGATCAACGAGGGGTTCACCGCCGGCATCAACGAGGTGGGGGTGCTCTTCGAGCAGAAGAAGCTCTTCCTGCCCCACATCATGGCCGCGGCCGGCGCCCTTTCCGCCGGGATGGATCCCCTTGTCCCGGAGATCGAGAAGCGCGGCGGCGGCATGGGCGAGGGCCTGGGCAACGTCGTCATCTGCACGATCCAGGATGACATCCACTCGATCGGCAAGGACATCGTGGCCATCATGCTGAAGGTCGCGGGCTTCAACGTCTTCAACATAGGCAGGGACGTGCCCCTCAAGGACATCGTCGAGGCCTGCAAGAAGCACAAGGCGAGGTTTGTCGGCACTTCTGCCCTGATGACCTCCACGATGGTCCACCAGAAGACGTTCGAGGAGATGATGGCGAAGGAAGGCCTCAAGGGCAAGGTCCTCACCAACGTCGGCGGCGCGCCGGTCACCCAGCAGTGGTCCGACGAAATCGGCGCCGACATCTACTCCGAGTCCGCCGGCGACGCGGTTGCCAAGTTCACCGCCATCGTCAAGGACTCCGTCTGAAACAAACCCTTAAGGCGCCGGGCCCCAGTAGCCCGGCCCGGCGCCGATTTTTCACAAACCGGTGACCAAAGGTTATTTTACCCTTCCGCGGCTTGCGGGGACGTGATGGAAGAGGAAGACACGTACTGGAACTCGTTCCTCCCCGCCTTCTTCGACAGGATGAGTTTCCAGATGCGGAAGAACATGACGGAGTTCATTTCCCCGTACGGACTGACAAGTTCCCACGCGGTCTACCTCATCGCCCTTCACCTGGAGGACGGGCAGACGATGGTGAGCCTGTCCAACTTCCTGGACCTGGACACCGCCAACACCAACAGGGTAATCAAGGTACTCCGGGAGAAAGGCTTCGTCCGGGACGACAGGGAGACGCCCAGGAGCAAGAAGTTCTCCATATTCCTCACCGAGGAGGGGCGGGGGCTCGCAGCCTCCCTCATGGAGCACGTCACCGCCCTGAACAACAGCTATTTCGAGGGGATCCCCAGGGAGGACATCCTCCACATGAGGAACACCCTGCTGCGCGTGGTGAGGAACATGGACCTGGACATCGACAGGTACATGGGATCCAAGCACGAGGACCCGTTCTACACCCACCTGCACATCGTCCCCCTAGACGGGGACTATCCGACGGAGCCGAGGCGCCTCAAAAACGGGGAAAGGGACTGACCCGGGCCCCGGCGCCGGTTTCCGTAATATTGCCGTCAGTTGCGATATTATAATAAATTGAGTAGTCATCATTGCCCGATATGAGCAGGGTAGTCGCCATTTTGTCAAGCCCGAGGCGCGACGGCAATTCCAACGCGATAGCCAGGGCGGTGATGGACGGGGCCATGGGGCTTTCCACCAACGTCATAGGGCTGTACCGGCTTGGCACGTTTCGAAACATCCGCGGATGCACCGCCTGCGAGGAATGTCGGGAAACCGGTGTCTGCCACCTGGACGACGACATAGCCCCCCTGCTCTCGGACATAAAGGAGTCGAGTGCCGTCATAGTCGCCACCCCGCTCTACTTCAGCGGCCCCTCCGCGCAGTACAAGGCGCTAGAGGACAGGATGCGCTCGTTCTACGGCCCGGACGGGAAACCGAACATCCCGCCCGGGAAAAAGGCAGTAATCCTGGTCACCTGCATGGACGACACGGACGGGGCGGGGCAGCTGGCCTCGAACCTCGCGCGGTTCTATTCCAACCTCGGTTTCGAGATCCTCGGGAAAATCGTTTACGCATCCGGCGGACGGGAAACCGTGGATGCCGAAACGTTGGCGGAGGCGAAACGCCTGGGTTCGCTGTTGCGGAACAACTGACCCTCAGTAGGGGCAGCGGCCCCTGACGAGCGGTATGCTCGGGTTGGGGGGCAGCATCGGGAGCACGTCCTCCTCCGGGTCGACGATGACCTCGATGAGGTGGGTCCTGTCGCTTTCCCTGGCCACCTTGAGCGCGTCGGCTATCTCGCCCGGCCTCTCGACCCTGGTGCCACCCGCCCCCAGGGATTCCGCCAGTTTCACGAAGTCCGTGCGCTGGGCGGAGGCGAGGTTCGTGGCGGAATACCTCTTGTCCCAGAACAGCTTCTGCCACTGCTTGACCATGCCCAGCCAACCGTTGTTGAGCAGGAATATCGTGACGGGCAGGTCCTCCGCCACGGATGTGGCGATCTCCTGGGCGACCATCATCAGGCCCCCGTCGCCGGTGATGGCGATGACGTCGCATTCCGGGCAGGCGGCCTTGGCGCCTATGGCGGCTGGAAGGCCGAAGCCCATGGTGCCGAAACCGCCGGACGAGATCAATTGCCTGGGTCTGTTGATTTTGAGGCAGTGCATGGCCCACATCTGGTTCTGCCCCACGTCCGTGGTGACTATCGTGGAATCCTTCAGCACCGCGTTGATTTCCCTCATTGCTCTTTGGGGCAGGATCGGGACGTCGTCGAAGGCGAAATCGCAGGAGCACCTGCCGCCGAAGGACGCGACCTTCTTCTCCCAGATGGCCCTGTCGTGTTTCGGCGGGAGCGCGTCGAGGAACATCCTGAGGGCGTCGCCGACGTAGCCCTGTATGTCCACGGAGGGCTTGCCGTGCTTGCCGAACTCGTTCCTGTCGATGTCGACGTGGATTATGCCGCAGCCGCGCATTGGCTCCGTGTGGGAGCTGAACGTCCTGTCGGACAGTTTGCTCCCGAGGGCGATGACCAGGTCCGTCTGCTTGATGGCCTGGTAGGCGGACATCCTGCCGTGCATCCCCAGGGGACCGAGGTTGAGCGGGTGGTTCGCGGGGATGCTGCCTATGCCCATCAAGGGCGTCACGACGCCGGCGCCGATCCTCTCGGCGAATTCCACCATCAGCCCGGAGGTGTCGGAGCCGACGACCCCGCCGCCCGCGACGATGACCGGCCTCTTCGCCTTGGCGATGAGGGCCAGGGCCTCCGGCACCCTGGAGTAGTCGGTGTGCTGCTCCCTGGCGTGGATCTCCACGTCCAGCAGGGATTGGTCGATGTCGGAGTTCATCGCGTCTACGGGCAGGTCGATGTGGACCGGGCCCGGGCGTCCCGTCCTGGCCAGTTCCCAGCCCTCGCCGATGGCCCTGGGCAGATGGTCCAGGTCCAGCACGCGGTAGTTGTGCTTGGTGACCGGCATCATCAGGCTGAACGCGTCGACCTCCTGGAACGCCCCGAGGCCGAGGGAGCCCGAGGCGACCTGGCCCGTCAGGACGAGCATGGGGACGGAGTCGGCGTAGGCGGTGCCGATGCCTGTGATGAGGTTCGTGGCGCCGGGGCCGCTGGTGGCCAAACAGACGCCGGTCTTCCCGGACGCCCTGGCGTAGCCGTCGGCCATGTGGGCGGCGCATTGCTCGTGGCGCACGAGTACGTGCCTGATGCTGGAGTCAAGGATTTCGTCGTAAATCGGTATGACGCTACCGCCGGGGTAGCCGAACATGGTCTCGATGCCACGGTCCTCCATCAGTTTGAGCAACGCCCTCGAACCTTTCATGGGATTTCCTCAGCCCTTGATTGCCGTGGCGTTAATAAACTATGGTGCCCCGCGGGGGCCCGTATCGGTGCCGAATGGACCGGAAATCTCAGGAAAAGTTAAATCGGACCCATGTGGATTCGCCGGGGGACGCATGACTATCGTTTACAGCGAGAGGCTGCTTGAGCATTCGCAGTGGCCCGACCACCCGGAGTCCCCCCTCAGGCTGAGGACCCTGAGGAAGAAACTCGAGAAGGAGGGTCTTTGGGACGGGATAGTGGAGCCGGTCCCGATCGACGACGAGAAGGTTTTGGCCGTCCATGCCCCGGAGCACCTGGAGAAACTCAGGAAAGGCGGCAACTACCCCGTGGACCCGGACACGTTCCTCCGCGACGAGACGTACGAGCTGGCGATGCTCTCCGCCGCCGTCGCGGTCACGGCGGTGAAGGAGGCCCTCAAGGGCAACCCCTCCGTCGGCCTCACGAGGCCGCCGGGCCACCACGCCAAGTCCAACCACATGGGCGGCTTCTGCTACCTCAACAACGCCGCCATAGCCGCCGCCTCCGCCGGCGTCAGGACGGTCATCATCGACCTCGACGCGCACCATTGCAACGGAACCGAGGAAATCTTCTACGAAAGGGACGACGTCCTCGTCATATCGCTCCACGAGGCCAACTACTATTGGGACTCCGGCTACATGGAGGATTCCGGGGAGGGCTCCGGGAAGAACTACAACATCAACATACCGATACCGGCCCACTCCGGCAACGAGACGTACCACATGGCCATCGACGAGATCGTCCTGCCCGTGCTCAGGCAGTACGGGCCGGAGCTGGTGCTCGTCTCCCTGGGCGTCGACGCCCACTACTGCGAGACCAACGCCCACATGCAGGTCAACACCCAAGGCTACGTGGGGATGTGCAGGAAGCTTTTCGACGCCTGCCCCGACGGCAGGATAGCGTTCATACTGGAGGGCGGCTACCACCTCCGGGCGACGGCCGAGGTGGTGGCCGGGGTGATAGCGATGTTCAGGGGCATCGAGCTCAAACCGGAGTACGCCGAGGAAAAGGAGGAGAACGGCAGGGGCCGGGAGGAAATACTGAAAATCAAGGAGTACCTCTCCGCCCATTGGAATCTTTGATCAACGTCGTTCAAGGCAGTCTATTATTAACGTGTGCTTCCCATTACAGGGGCGGGTACCGACATGAAAGTGAAGGTGGGCATCAACGGTTACGGGACGATTGGCAAAAGGGTCGCCACCGCTGTGGACCAGCAGGACGACATGGAGATCGTGGGGGTCACCAAGACAAGGCCGTCCTTCGAGGCGGCCATGGCCGTGAAGCTTGGCTACAGGCTGTACGTGCCCGAGGGCCGGGAGGAGGACTTCAGGAAGGCCGGCATCAAGATCGCGGGCACGGTGACGGACCTGTTCGGGAAGGCCGACATAATCGTGGACTGCACCCCCGGCGGTTTCGCCGACGGGTACAAGAGGATGTTCGAGGAGGCCGGCGTCAAGGCCATATGGCAGGGCGGGGAGGACCACAGCCTCACCGGCATATCCTTCAACGCCACGGCCAACTACAAGGAGTCCTGGGGCGCCCAGTTCTCCCGCGTCGTGTCGTGCAACACCACCGGGCTGCTGAGGACGCTTTACCCTCTGGACAAGAAATACGGCGTCGAGGACTGCTACGTCACCCTGATCAGGAGGAGCGCCGACCCCGGGGACAGCAAGACCGGCCCGATAAACGCCGTGGAGCCGTCGACGAAGCTGCCGACCCACCACGGCCCCGACGTCCAGAGCGTCATGCCATGGATCAAGGTCCATTCCATGGCCGTTAAGGTCCCCACGACGATAATGCACGTCCACGCGATTACCGTCAGGCTGGGGAAGGACGCGACCACCGAGGACGTCGTCAAGCTGTTCTCCAAGGCCCCCAGGGTCAAGCTCGTCAGGACGAAGGACGGCGTCAAATCCACCGCCGAGGTGATGGAGATGGCGAGGGACATGGGCAGGTCCAGGGGCGACATGTTCGAAATCGTCGTCTGGGAGGATGGGATCAAGGTGGAGGACGGCATGCTGTACTACTACCAGGCGGTGCACCAGGAGAGCGACGTGATCCCCGAGAACATCGACTGCATCAGGTCCATGTGCAAGCTCATCGAGGACCCGGCCGAATCCATGGCCAAGACCGACAGGGCCATGGGGATCTGAGGCGCGCCCATGAAAGAGATCAGCACCCTCGAGGATTTCAACGTCAGGGGGAAAACCGTCCTGCTCAGGGTGGACATAAACTGTCCCCTGGACCGGGACACCCTCAGGATACTGAACGATTCCCGCATCAGGAGGGTCGTGCCCACCATCAGGGAGCTGATCGGCAA
This sequence comes from Thermoplasmatales archaeon, assembly GCA_012520845.1. GTDB lineage: Archaea > Thermoplasmatota > Thermoplasmata > Methanomassiliicoccales > Methanomethylophilaceae > JAAYNL01. The sequence goes on from JAAYNL010000015.1 coordinate 65,756, forward strand.
GAGGGCGAAGGTCGTCGTGCTGGCGCACCAGAGCCGCAAGGGGGAGTGGGACTTCACCGGCCTGCGGGAGCATTCCGAGAGGCTGGCCGTCCACCTGAACCATCCTGTTGGGTACGTGGACGACGTGGACGGGGACGAGGCGAGAAAAGCCATCCAATCCCTTTCCGAGGGGGAGGTCCTCCTGCTGGGGAACGTACGCGCCCTCGACGAGGAAACGGCCAAACTCGACATGGTTGGCCATTCCAGGTCCGAACTCGTTTCCAAGCTTTCCAAATTGATCGACTACTACGTGTGCGACGCGTTCGCCGCCGCACATAGGGCGCAGTGCTCCCTGGTGGGTTTCCAGCCCGTGGTGCCGTCGGCATCCGGCAGGCTCATGGCCAAGGAGCTGTACGCCCTGTCCGCGATATTCGGCGAGCCCCGCAGGCCGTCGGTGTTCGTGCTGGGCGGCGCCAAGGTCGACGACGTGTCCGACATGGTTGAGCACGTCCTCGGCACCGGTCTCGCCGACACGGTCGTCCTGGTCGGGCTGGCCGGGAACGCCTTCCTGAAGGCGCGCGGCGTCGACATCGGCGAGGCGTCGGAGGCGCCGCTCGGGGACGGCCTGACGGAGGAGAACATGGCCGCCGCCAAGGAAATGCTGTCGAAATACGGCCAACGCATCCTCCTGCCCGTGGACGTGGCCGTCGAAAGGGACGGGAAAAGGGTTTCCGTCCTGGTGGGCGACATGCCCACCGCGGAGCCGGCGATCGACATAGGCGACGCCACCGCGGAGAAGTTCTCCAAGGTGCTGACGTCGTCCAAGACCTCCCTCATGTCCGGGCCCGCCGGCATGTACGAGAAGGAGGGCTTCGACGTGGGCACCAGGGCGATAATGCTCGCGATGATAGAGTCGAGGGGCCAGTCCGTAGTGGGCGGCGGCCACACCGTCGGCGCCGCCGACAGGTTCGACCTCACCGACCGCTTTTCCTACGTCAGCACCGGCGGCGGCGCCCTGGAGAGCTTCCTCCTTGGCGAGGAACTCCCCGTGGTGGAGGCCCTCAAACACTCCAGGAAGGAGCTGGGGACGGGCGCGAAGCCCTGCTGACCCTCAGGCCATCCTTTCCAGCGCCTCTTTTATCCGCTCCACCGGCTGGGTGACGGTCATCCTGACGTAGCCCTCGGCGGATTCCCCGAAGCCGACGCCCGGGGTCACGACCAAACCCTTTTCGATCATCTTCGCGGTGAAGTCGAAGGACGGCATGCCGCAGTCGAACCAGACGTAGAAGGTGGCCTTGGGCATCTTCACGTCGAAGCCGAGTTTCCTGAGCCCGTCCACGAGGACCTGCCTCCTCTCGGAGTAGACGGCCATGTTGTCGCTGACCTCTTTGGGCAGCCTGCCGTCGTCGCCGTAAAGACCCAGCGCCACAATCCCGGCCTTCTGCACGAACTTCGGGGCGCCGGAGTCGATCTGTCCCTTGCACTTCTTCAGGCCCGCGATGAGGTCCCTGTGGCCCACGGCGTAGCCGAGCCTGTAGCCGGTCATGTTGAACGTCTTCGAGAAGGAGCCGAACTCGATGCAGTCCTTCCCCGCCTCCAGGGCGGAGGGGGCCATGTAGCCGTCGAAGCACATCTCGGAGTAGGCGTTGTCGTAACAGAATATGGTACCGTTGTCCCTGCACCAGTCCTGCACCTTCTTCAGGTACCTCACGTCGCAGGTCGCCCCGGTGGGGTTGTTGGGGTAGTTGGCGTAGAGCATCTTGGCGCCCTTTGGGCACTCCCCGACGTCCAGGAGCCAATCCTTTTCGGCCCTGAGCGGTACCTTCACGCACACCGCCTCGTTGAATATGGTCGATGCCGCGGAATACACCGGGTAACCCGGGCTGGGCGCGATTATCGTCTCGCCGGGGTTGACGAAGGATTGGGCTATGTTGAATATGGCTTCCTTGGAACCGAGGGTGACGCACACCTCCGTGTCCGGGTCCACTTCCACGCCGAACCTCTTGCCGTACCACTCCGCCACCGCGTCTCTGAGGGATTTCTCCCCGGCGCTGCTGGAATAGTTGTGGTTGGCCGGGTCCGCGACCTCCCTCTGCAACGCCTCCACTATGGGCCTGGGGGTCGGCAGGTCCGGGTCCCCGATGCCGAAGTCAATGACGTCGGCGCCCTCGGCCCTCTTCTTGGCTGTCATCTCCTCCAACCTCACGAAGAGGTAGGGCGGCAGTTTCTTCAGTCTCTCGGAAAACTCGTACTTCATGTTATCACTCGTTAAGGAGCCTCGCCTCGTAGACGAGCTCGGCGGGTCCGTCCATGGCTACTTCGTCGAAGTCCTTCCCCACGGTAATCGTCAGCGTCCCGCCGGGCAGGTTGACGGGTATCGGCTCGCCGGCGGCGACGTGCCCCGCGAGGACCCCGGCGACCGCGGTGGCGCAGGCGCCGGTCCCGCAGGCCATGGTCCATCCGGCCCCCCTCTCGAAGACCCTGACGTCGATGCCGCCGCCGGACGGGACGGCGAATTCCACGTTGGTCCTGTTGGGGAACGCCCCGTGTTTTTCGATCGCGGGGCCAAGCTCGTCCTTGGCGCCGTCGTCCAGTTTTTGGAACGTCACGAAATGGGGGTTGCCCATGGATACGTTGTACCCGCGGACCTTGCGGCCCAGGACCTCCACGGTCTCCTCGGAATAACCCTCGTGGCCCAATGACCCAGACGTCCCGAACAGGGGTTTGCCCATGCCCACTTCCACGGATTCGACCCTCCCGTCGGGGCCGACGGCGCAGTCCACGGCCTTGATCCCGGCCCGGGTCCATACCCTGAAGGATTTCCCGCGGACGGCGCCCGTGTCGTAGGCGTGCTTGGCCAGGCACCTTATGCCGTTGCCGCACATCTCCGCCTCGCTGCCGTCGGCGTTCAGTATGCGCATCGAGACGTCCGCCCCGTCCCTGCCGGGCAACAGATAGAGTATGCCGTCGGCGCCTATGCCGGTGTTGCGCCTGCACTGCCTCTCGGCGAAGCCCGGGTCCACGTCCGCGCGGCCGTGCAGCCCGTCGATCAGGGCGAAATCGTTCCCCAGGCCGTGGTACTTCCAGAACTTCATCCCAGCGCCTCCGGTATGGTTTGGTGTCTCCAGAGGTCCTCGATCGGCTCGGCGGCCCTGGTGAGCTCGGCCCTGCCGTCTATCACCATGACCTCGGCGCAACGGGGCCTGGAGTTGTATTCGTTGGACATGGAGAAAGAGTACGCGCCGGCGCAGTACACCGCGAGCAGGTCCCCCGCCCTGGGGTCGGGAAGGACCCTGTCCCTCGCCAGTATGTCGCCGGACTCGCATATCTGGCCGACAACGTCGTACTTGGCGACGCATGCCCTGTGCATCTTGTTGGCCAGGGCCACGTGGTGGTAGGAATCGTACAGCGAGGGCCTCATGAGGGTGTTCATCCCCGCGTCCACGCCCACGTATTTTTTCGGTCCGGCGTCCTTCACGTCGACGCACCTGGCGAGGAGGACGGTGGTGTCGCACACGACGTACCTGCCCGGCTCTATCGCCAGCTCCCCGACGGAGGATTCCTCCTTGACGACGTTGGTGACCGCGATGGCCAGTTCGTCCAGGTCGAGCGCGGGCTCGTGGGGCCTGTACGGGACGCCGAAGCCGCCGCCGATGTCGATCCAATCCAGTTTGATGCCGACCTTGTCCTCGATCTCGTTGGCGAGGTCGCACAGGACGTAGGCGACGTCTATGAACGGCTCTATGGAGTTGCCGCCGGAGCCCGTGTGGGCGTGCAGGCCGTCGACCCTGAAGCCGAGTTCGTTGGCCCTGGCGTAGCAACCCACTATCCGGTCCATGGGTATCCCGAACTTGGAGCCCTTGCCGCCGGTCATGACCTTGGCGCCGTGGCCCGAGGCCACCCCCGGGGTGACCCTGAACGACAGCGGGACGTCGGTGGTGATCCTCGCCAGCCTTTCCAGCTGGGATTCGGAGTCGACGTTGATCCTGCAGCCCGCCTCCAGGAGCGCCTCCATCTCCGAATCGGTCACGTTCGTTCCCGTGTACAGGATTTTGCCGGGGTCGAACCTGGCCTTGACGCAGGTGAGCACCTCCCCGATGGAGACGGCGTCGATGTGGCTCCCCTCTTTCTGGAGGAGCCTCAGTACGGCGAGGTTCGTGTTCGCCTTGCAGGCGTAGTGCACCCTGGTGGGGAGGTGCCTGTTGAACGCGCCGTGTATCGACCTGTAGTTCTCGCGGACGAGGTCGGCGTCCGTGACGTAGACGGGCGTGCCGAATTCCTCCGCTATGTCGGTGGCCGGCACGCCGCCGATGAGCATGACGCCGTCTTTCGTGTCGTATTCCCTCATTTCCCCGCCCCCGTGATGAACCTGTCGTGCAGCGTCCTCACCACGTCCAGCACGGAGTCCGTCGGGACAACGAAGTTCAGCGAGACGTCCGAGGCGCCCTCCGATATCATTTCGACGTTGGCCCCGGCGTCCTTGACGGCGCCGAACACGTACCCGGAGAAGCCCTGGGACGCCAGGAGGCTGTCCCCGACGGCGCACACGAGGGCGACGTTGCTCTTGACGTTGATGTGCTCCACAATCTCCGAGTCCACGCGGTTGAGGTTCCTCAGCGTCTCCTTGACGTCCAGGTTGTGGATCAGGAAAGCTATCGTCGACAGGGAGGTGGATATGGCGTAGACACAGACGTCGGACTCGGCGATGGCGTCTATGATCCTGGCGACCATCCTGGGCTTGCAGGCGATCTCCGCCGAGTTCACGGTGATTATCGACAGGTCGACCTTCATCGCCACCGCCTTCAGCAGGTCGTCGTTCGGCCTGCCGAGGTTGTGCACCCTGGTGCCGGCGGCCTCGGGCCTGTGGGAATTCTTGATGTAGATGGGGATGTGCTTCGTCCTCGCCGGCTCGACGGACCTGGGGTGCAGGACCTTCGCGCCGAAATAGGCGAGTTCGGCGGCCTCGCTGTAGTTCATCTCGTCGATGACCTTCGCCCCGGGGACGACCTTGGGGTCGGAGGTCATGAAGCCGTCCACGTCCGTCCATATCTCCACGATGTCCGCGTCCAGGGCGTTGCCAAGGGCGGTGGCGGCGTAGTCGGAACCGCCGCGGCCGAAGGTGATCGGCTGGCCCTTGGGGCCGACGCCGTAGAACCCGGTTATCACGGGGACGGAGCCGTCGGCCATCAGGGGCTTGACGTTGAGGTTGACGTTGATGGAGGTCTTCGCGAAATCCACCGTGGCGGCCTGGGAGTTGCCGTGGGCGACGATGCCCGCCTCCTCGGAGGTCAGGGCGACGGCGTCGGCCCCCGCGGCCCTTATGGCATGCGCCAGCAACAGGCTGGAGAACCTTTCGCCCTGGGACATCAGGTTGTCGACGAAATAGGGGTCCTTCCGGGCGTCCTCGTCCTTCAGCAGGGCCTTGAACGCCTCGAGCCTGGGCCCGAAGTCCTCCATGAAGTCGGATAGCTGTTCCTTGCCGAACGCCTGCCTCGCCACGTCCATGTGCCTCTCGGCGAACTTCTTGTAGACGAGGTCCATCGATTCGAACTCGCCCTCTAGGACGCCTATGAGGAAGTTGGTTATCCCCGCGACGGCGGAGACCACGACGGCCCTGGGGCCCTCGGTCCCGACGACGATCCCGGCGGCCCTCTTCAGGGCCTCCGGCGACCCGACGCTGGAACCGCCGAACTTCATAACCCTCGTCATCGCCATGGCATCACCCCGGCCGTCGGTCGCCTCAGGCTATGAGGCCGAGGTCCTCTATGTCCCGGTCCAGCACGGCCCGGCTTTCCTCGGAGAGCGCGGTCAAAGGCAGTCTGGGTTCCCCGTTGCCGAAGCCCAGCCTCTTCATCACGTACTTTATGGGGATGGGGTTGGACTCGATGAACAGGTCCTTGTAGAGCGGCATCATCCTGTAGTGGAGGGCGGAGGCGTTGACGTACTTCTCCTTCAGGCACAGGTCCACCATCTGGGACATGGTCCTGGGGCAGCAGTTCGCCGCCACGGATATGACCCCGACGCCCCCCAGGGCGATTATCGGGAACGCCAGGCCGTCGTCGCCGCTGAGGACCTCGAAGTCCTTTGGCTTGTCGCCGAGTATCTTCTGGATCTGGTACATGTTGCCGCTGGCCTCCTTGATCGCGCGGACGTTCGACGAGTCGTTCGCCAGGCGCACGGTGGTCTCGGCGCTTATGTTGGAGCCGGTCCTCCCCGGGACGTTGTATATGATCAGGGGCACGTCGATGGAGTCGGCGATGGCCATGTAGTGCCGGTAGATGCCTTCCTGGGTGGGCTTGTTGTAGTACGGCGATATCGAGAGTATGCCGTCGGCGCCGAGGTCCGCGGCCTTCCTGCTGAGGAAGACGGCCTCGGAGGTGCTGTTGCTGCCGGCGCCGGCGATGACCTTGGCCTTCTTGACCTGGTCCATGACTATGCTGATGACCTCTACGTGTTCCTCGTGGCTCAGGGTGGCGGATTCCCCGGTGGAGCCACAGGGCACTATCGAGTTGACCCCGTTCTCTTCCTGGAAATCCACGATGCGCCGGAGGCATTCCTCGTCGACGCTCCCGTCCTTCCTGAACGGCGTGATTATTGCTGTGGACGTTCCCTCGAACATGGTTTCAGGCGCTCCCAAAGTGTTCCTTCAATATGAAATGTGTGTACGTGTTCAGTATGCTGTCGTGGCGCCTGATGGTGTCGAGGATCTCGTTGAGGCGTTGGGTCGAGTCGGCGTCGACGATGAGGATGATGTCCTGGTCGCCGGTGACCTCGAACACCTCCTTCACCTCCGGGAAGGCGAGCATCCTGCCCGCCACCTCCGAGGTGTCGGCGTTGACGTCTATCCTCACCTCCACGAGGGCCTTGGCGTTCCTGGAGCCGGTGCGTATGGTGAACCCCTTTATGACGCCCTCGGAGGACATCTTGTGTACCCTGCTCCTCACCGTGCCCTCGGAGACGCCAATCCGCTCCGCTATGTCCACGAAGGGGCATCTGGAATCCTTCTTCAGGATCCCTAGGATCTGCTTGTCCAGGTTGTCTATCTGCATGTTCCGCTCCGATTTACGATAAATCCACTACGGATTACCTGTCTTTATCTATTTATATCGTTGGGAAATCGAAGCGGGAACCGCGTTTTACGGGATTCAATAACCGTTTTCCGAATCCCCGTCCCCGAACCCCCCGTCGGCCCCGTCCGCCCGCGCGGGCCACCCTTGGGTGCCTTCCAGCCCGACGGGGGTCTCGCGGAACGTGCGCACGTCCAACCTCCTGTACGGGATGGCGATGCCCTCCCTGCGGAACTTCTTCAGCACGGCCTCCCTGAGCTCGCCGGCGAAGACGCCGTAGTCCTCGAAGTCGTCGATGTACGCGGACAGGCGTATCCTCACGCCGTTCTCGTCCACGGACATGACGCGGGTCTTCGGGGTCTCGAAGGAACCGTCCTTTATTACCCTGGGGTGCTCCATCGCCGCCTCCAGCATGATTTCCTTGGCGAGGTCCAGGTCGGCGTCGAAGGCGAGGTTGAAGAACACCATGATTTTGTAGACGCTGTTCTCGGACGTGATGTTGACGATGGTGGAGTCGACGACCTTGCTGTTGGGCATCGAGAACACCTCGGCGTTGTACCAGCTCTCGAAGGTGGTGTTCATGATGCCGACCTTCCTCACTATGAGGACGGTTTCGTCGGTGCCGAGGCGTATCCTGTCGCCGGGGTTGAAGGGCCTGGTCATGAGCAGGTTGAGCCCGCTGAAGAACTGGTTGAGGGTGCTCTGCGCGCCCAGGGACAGGGCTATGCCCATGATGCCGGCGCCGGTGAGGATGGCCATGAGGTTGAACCCGAGCACCGCGAGTATGGCGGCGGTGGCGGTGGTCCCGATGGCGATCTTGCCGAGAAGGTGGAACAGCGGTATGAGCGTCTCGTCGAAGACGTTGAACTCCTCGACGATGTTCTTCTTCTGGTTCTTGAGGAACTCGCTGACGAGGACCTTGTACAGCCTCCATCCGACGATGGCGCCTATCACGAGGTAGAGCACCTCGGAAAACCTGACGGTGATGCCGACGTAGTGCTGGCTGACCCCCGCGATGCTCATGCTGAGGGAAAGGCCCATGAGCGCCATGGCGAACATCAGCGGGTTCCTGACGTCGTGCCGCAGGTCGTCAGCCACGTCCCTGTTCTTCCTCAGGAGGATCTGGCCGAAAATCACGTGCAGCACGACGAACATGACGGCGCCGGCGACGACAATCCAGATGACGAAGGAAAGCAGGGCGGCCCAGGGGGCGGTGTCGAAGGGCTCCGGCAGCGGGTTCTTTATGAGGCCGAGCAGGGTGTTGTACCTGCTCTCGGAGTCGTAGGCGGAGACGACCTTGACGGTGACGTCGAAGGTGTGCGTCTCGCTGGGGTTGCTCACGCTTTTGAACGTTATGGACGCGGGGTAATCCCCTGTCTTGGAGTACCTGTCGGCGGTTATTGTTACCTTCACGGGCACGGTCTTCCCGCCGTCCACGTTGATTGGTCCCCCGGGGGCGACGGACGACGTCGTGTATTTGGCGTTCTGGCCGACGGAGACGTTAATCACCTTGGGCGTGCCGCCGGTGTTGTATAGGTAGAACACCAGGGAGAGGGCTTTCTCGGATTCCACGGAATCCTCCAATTGGGCCTCGTCGAAGGTGATGCTGACGCCGTCGACGTTCTCGACTGCCCCGGAGGAATCGTCCGCGGAAAGGCCCGGCAGCAACAGGGCCGCGACGGCCACGGCGACGGCCATTGTCAAAACACCCTTCGGGAACCTCATTCGGGCAAGGAAAGGACAGGTCACATAAAAAACATATCTTCGGACCGAAATGATTGAATCCGTGTCCGGGGACGCCGTAACCTTGGCCAAATTGGCGATTTACGTTTCAGTCATGGCCCTTGCCTGCCTCGAGGATCTGCGGGACAGGGAGGCTTCCGACGGTTATTGGGCGGCTCTAGGGGCCGCGGCCGTCGTCTTCATGATTCTGGAAACCCCCGCATTCTCCGTTTGGCGAATCGCGCCCATCGCGGGGACCGCGGTCATCCTGCTGTACCTGCTGTGGCCGGGGGAAGAAGACCCAGTGGGCCCGATAACCCTGGTTGCCGCCTTGGTTGTCCTGTTCGTTCTGCCCGCGTACTTGGCATGGGACGACCCCTTCGTAAGGGGCACGCTCTCCGTCCCCGTCCTGTTCATTCTCTTCGTCGCCATGTATTACGTCGGGGCAATCAAAGGCGGCGCGGACGTGAAATGCCTGATCGTGACGTCCATGCTGTTCGTCACCTATCCCTCGGTCGGCCCCCTTCCGCTGATAGCGGCGCCCAGCGCGGCGTTGGCGGCGGTTTTCCCTTTCGCGTTGGCGACGCTGTTCTTCGCGGCCCTGTTCTCGCTGTTGCCTGTGCCGTACGTCGCTCTGCGCAACCTCCGCCGGGGCGATTCCGGCGCCCTGCGGTCGTTCACCGGTTATTACATGCCGATAGCCGAGGCCAGGGAAGCCCATGTGTGGCCGTTGCAGAACGTCGTCGACGGCACCGTCGTATGGACGAGGCATCCCCAGGAGGGCGAGTGCGTGTATGACGCGTTGGAAGCGGCCGGAGCCGAAAGGGTCTGGGTCACCCCGAAGATACCGTTCCTCGTGCCTATACTCGCTGCCGCTGCATTTCTGGTCGTAGTGGGCAACCCGTTCTTCCTGCTGGCTTAACGTATGATGTTGAGGGCGGACCTGCAGGAGGCGCAGCGGTCCCCGTCCAGCCCGGAAAGGTCGACCAGGTACCCGGTCCTCCGTATGACGGCGTTGCCGCAGTTGGGGCAGTAGGTGTCGGCGCCGCCCTCGGAGATGATGTTGCCTATGTAGACGTTCTCCAACCCGGCCTCGAGGGCTATCCCCCTGGCGTTCTCGAGGGATTCCGGGGATGTCCAGGGAACGTCCCCCATCTCGTTGTCCGGGTGGAACCTGGTGAAGTGTATGGGGACGCCGGGCGACAGGGAATCCATGACCCAGTCGGCGAACCTCCTGAGTTCGCCGAGGCTGTCGTTGTGACCCGGGATCAGCAGGTACGTAAGCTCGAGGTGCACGCCCTCTTCGTGCACTATCTCTGCGGAGCTGAGCACCTTCCACATGTCCCCGCCGCAGATCCTGCCGTAGAAATCCTCGGTGAAGCCCTTGATGTCGATGTTCATGGCGTCGGTTACGTCGCAGAGATCCTTCAGCGGCCCCTCGTTGCAGAACCCGTTGGTGACGAGCACGCACGTGAGGTCGGGGTCCGCCCTCATGACGTCGAAGATGTATTCGGGCCAGATGGTCGGCTCGTTGTAGGTGAACGCTATGATGTCCGTCTTCTCGTTGCGGCACATCGATGCGAGGCCGGGCGGCGAAACGTACGTGGTCCTCTTGCGCCCGGCCGAGGATTGGGAGATGGGGTAGTTCTGGCAGTGGCGGCAGGTCAGGTTGCAGCCGACGCTGCCCACGGAGAAGGCCTTCTCCTTCGGCCTGAAGTGGTAGAACGGTTTTTTCTCTATCGGGTCCAGGCACAGCGAGGAGACGCGCCCGTAGGTGCCCGCCTCGAGGAACTCCTCAAGGCCCCTCCGGGCGCCGCACCTCCCCGCCTTCCCGACGGCCACGAGGCAGCGGTGGGGGCAGAGGTCGCACTGGTACTTGTCGCCCCTCCTTTCATAGTATCGCGCCTCGACGACTATCGGGTTAATAGCGGCCATGTTCCAGTCTCCTTTCCTCGCCGTCCAGGGAAAGCCTCGCGCCGTCCCCGCCGTCCACGTATCCCACGACGTGGAATGGGACCCCCGACGAATGAATGTTTTCCAACCTTTCCCTGGGGAAGGTGAACATCAGTTCGTATTCCCCGCCGAAGGACGTCATCAGCTCCGCGGCGGGGACGCCAAGCCTCCCGGAGGCCACGGCGACCCCGGGGCCCTCGGGAAGGAACGACGCCTCGAACAGCATCCCGACGCCGGATGCGTCGCAGACGGCGTTGGCCGCCGTCGCGAGGCCGTCCGACAGGTCGATGCAGGACGTGACCGCCCCCGAACCGGAGAGAAGGACGCCCCAGTCTATCCGCGGCACGGGCGAATACAGCGATGCGACGGCGTCCTTCAGCCCGCCGACGGGATCCCAACCGTTCCTGAGGCATTCGAATCCCGCGGCGGGGCCGCCCAGGGGGCCGGTGACTGCGACCGCGTCCCCTTCCCGTGCCCCCGACCTCGCCATCGGCTCCCTGTTCTCCATATCGCCCAAGGCGGTGACGGACACGCTCCCCGCGCCGGGTTTCGTGTCCCCGCCGTAAAGGTGGGTGCCGCAGGATTCGGCGCATCGGTCCATCCCCCCGACGATGTCCAGGACGTCGCCGACGGGCATGCCGGGCGGGAGGAGCATCGCCGCCAGGATCCCCGTCGGTCTGGCTCCCATGGCGGCCAGGTCGCTCAGGCTCGCCGCGGCGGCCATCCACCCGAACTCTCCGTACGACATGCCCGGGGGCATGTGTCTTTCGAAAGTCACGGAATCGACGCAGGCGATGACGCCGGCGACGTCAACGGCGTCGTCGTCCAGGCGCCCCGGGGGCGGCGGCGGCCTTGCCGTCGCCCTTATCCTCTCGATGAGCCCCCTCTCCCCGAGGGTGCCGAAGGTTTCCATGGGACCGCATCCCCCATCGACGTTATTAAACCGTAACGTTCGATTCGCGCGTGCCGCCCCGGGCGCATCCGCAAGGGTTTGGCCGGTGTCCGACGTATGTGCCGACGCGCGGCCGCAGGCAGGGCCCGTCCGTCGGGATCACCAGTTTTCCGGCACCCTGGAATCCAATATCTCCATGAATTCCGGATAGGAGGCCAAGGCCCCGGACACCGTGTGTTTCACCCCTGTTTTCTTCAGGTCTTCCAAGGCCTCCTTGCACGATTTGCCCGCGGTGCAGATGAAGAGCGGCACAAGGAGGATCTCGGAACACCCCTCTTCCTTCAATTCGGAAACCGCCTCGGTGACGTTTCGCGGCCCGTGCCTGCTGAAGGCGGTCCTGCAGGGCCAGCCGGCGGATCCAATCCTTTCGGCGTAATACCCGGCGACCATTTCGGACTGGGCCTCTTTGGAGCCGCGGGCCAGGACGACCACGCCCACGCCCTTTTTGGGTTTCCCGATGTTGCGCACGATGGCGTCGGCCATTTTTTCCCTGTCCTTTTTGGTCGTGGAGGAGCGGATTTCCGCGTCGTGTTCCCCCACGACGGTCCATGACTTCGCGTCGCCGGGTTCGGTGAACTGTTTCGGCATGACCCACAGGGTCAGGTTCCCCTCGGCGACGGTAAGCGGGAGGATGCAGAACGTGTCCACGCCCTCGGAGCCCATCATCCTTTCTATGACCTCTTCGGCCAGAGGGGACCCGTAGTTGTAGGCGATGCTGACGTTTTTCCTGCCGCGTTCCTTGAGGTATTGGGCGCATCTGTTCGCCACGTTGCATTCCCCTTTGTTCGAAGAGTGTTGAGCCAGCAAGACTATTCCGTTTTTCATGATGTCGGGATAATGATAATTTATAAATAATATTTATTGTCAATAATATCCATTAGCCCTTGGGCGGCCCATGGCGCAGGCGATTCCGCGCATTGCATCCGCAAAACATCGCCTCCGGCGACGCGACGCACGCACCCGCATCGCGTGCGTGGGTGCGTTATGCCTAAATACGCATCCCCCAATGGGGGGAATCCGGTGCTGGAATGGAAATAACGGTGAAATACGGCAAGGACGGCTGCCAAAGGGCCAACATTCCCGAGAAGAACCTGATCGGCGTCTATTATCCCATGGACGTGGAGAGCGGCCCCGCCGACGAGACCATTTCCCGGTCCATAGACAACCCAATCGGTTACGAGTCCCTAGCCCAGTTCCTCGAGGGCGGCAAGGACGTCGTCTTCATAGTCAATGACGCGACGCGCCCGACGCCGACCGCCCAGGTCCTCGACGCGCTGTCCAAGAGGATGGACCTGCGGGACGCCAGGTACATCATAGCCACGGGCACCCACAGGGACATGACCCCCGGGGAGTACGAGTTCGTGTTCGGCAGGCACCTCGACTACATCAGGGACCGCATAATCGCCCACGACGCCAAGGAATCGGAGTGCGTCTACCTGGGCGAGTCCAAGAACGGTACCCCCATGGAAGTCAACAGAATCGCGGTGGAGGCCGACCGCCTGGTCATAATCACCAGCGTGGAACCCCATTACTTCGCCGGCTACACCGGCGGCAGGAAATCCTTCCTCCCGGGCGTCGCCTCCTACAGGACGATCGAGGCCAACCACAAGATGGCGATGAGGATGGAGGCCCAGTCCCTCGCCCTCGAGGGGAACCCGGTCCACGAGGACATGATGGACGCCCTGAAGGCCGTCGAGGGCAAGGAAATATTCTCGATACAGATGGTGCTGGACAGGCACCACAAGATCCACAGGGCGTTCTCCGGCGACCTGAACGCGGCGTTCGCCGCCGCCGTGGAGGTGGCCAACAAGGTGTTTTTGGTGCCGGTGCCGGAAAAGGCCGACCTGGTAATCTCCGTGGCGCCGTACCCGATGGACGTCGATCTATACCAATCGCAGAAGGCGTTGGACAACGGCAAGTGGGCCCTCAAGGACGGCGGCAAGATCCTGATGGTGTCCATGTGCAGGGAGGGCATAGGCAGCGAGACCTTCCTGAAGCAGCTGTCCACCTCCGACGACCCCAGGAAAATCCTGGAGAACCTCGGCATGGAATACAAGCTGGGATACCACAAGGCGGCCAAGATGGCCGAGATCTCCCTCTGGGGGGAGATGTGGGCCGTCACCGGCCTGGACCCGGAGCTGCTGAGGAAGGCGAACATCCGGCCGTTCGGGTCGGTGGCCGACGCCGTGGACGAAGTGCTCAGTGAGAACCCCGATGCCAGGATACTGGTCCTGGCCGAGGGCAGCGTAACGATACCTAAGGTGATGTGAGATGACGGAATTCGAGGTCGACAAGCTGGAGAAGGTGCGCAACGCGGTGAACGTGTGCACCATGTGCGGCTTCTGCAAGAGCGTGTGCCCGTCCTTCAAGGCCATCGGCTGGGACTCCGCCCTTTCCAGGGGCAGGATCGCCCTGACCTACGGCCTGCTGACCGGGGAGATAGAGCCGGACGAATCGGTGGTGGAGAACATGTACACGTGCACCACCTGCGCCGACTGCGTCAGGAGGTGCCCCTCGAAGGTCGACATCGTCGAGATCATCGAGATGTGCAGGTCCGACCTGGTGAAGGCCGGGGCCATTTTGCCGAAGCACAAGGCGATCTGCGAGAACATCGTCAGGCTGAACAACCCCTACGGCGAGAAGAAGTCCATCAAGGACACCATTGGCCGCAAGCCGAAGAAGGCCAAGGTCGGCTACTTCATCGGGTGCACCGCCACATACCGGGACAAGGAAATCGCCAAGTCGACGATGTCCATCCTGGACAAGCTGAAGGTGGACTACACCACGCTGGACGAGGTCTGCTGCGGCTCCGTCATGCAGCGCGTGGGCTGGGACGACGCCGATTCCGTGAAACTGTTCAAGAGGAACGTCGACCACATCAGGTCCCTGGGCGTGGAGACCCTGGTGCTGTCCTGCGCCGGGTGCTACCGCATGTTCAAGGACGAGTACCCCAAGCACGTCGAGGTGCCGTTCAGGGTTTTGCACATATCCGAGTTCCTGGCCGAGAGGGAACTGAAGCTGAAGTCCATGAAGGGCAAGATCATAACGTACCACGACCCCTGCCACCTGGGCAGGCACATGGGCGTGTACGAGGCGCCCCGCAAGGTCCTCAAGTCGATACCCGGCGCGATATACGAGGAGATGGAGTTCAACAGGGCCCAGAGCCACTGCTGCGGCGGGGGCGGCGGCGTCAGGTCGGCCTTCCCTGAGGATTCCAAGAGGATCGCGGACACCAGGATGGAGGAGGCGGAGTTCGCCGACATCGTCGTGACGACGTGCCCGTTCTGCGTCAGCAACCTGAACCTCGGCAAGGGCGACCGCAGGATCCGCGTGGCGGACCTGACGGAGATCGTGGACGAGCTGCTATGATCCCGCACCCGACGCCCTGGCGCCGGGGCACGGTCACGTACGAGAGGCCCAAAATAATGGGCATCCTGAACGTCACGCCGGATTCGTTCTCCGACGGGGGCCGCCACAACGCTCCGAAGGAGGCGCTGGAACACGCGTTCCGCATGGTGGACGAGGGCGCCGACATGATAGACATAGGGGGCGAGTCCACGCGGCCTGGGTACGTCCCGGTGTCCGCCGAGGAGGAGATTGCCAGGCTGGTGCCGGTCATCAGGGACCTGGCGCCGTCCATAGACATACCGATAACCGTGGACACGATGAAGGCGGAAGTCGCCAGGGCGGCGATAGACGCCGGTGCGGCGATCGTGAACGACATCTACGGGCTCAGGGGCCCCGGCATGCTGGAATACGTGGCGGAATCCGGTGTGCCGGCGATAATAATGCACCTGCGCGGTCGACCGGGGGATACCCACGACGAGGACATGGAGGGGGACGCCGTCGCAATCGTCAAGACATTCCTATCCGAGAGGATCGAGGCCGCATTGGACGCGGGCGTCAGGGAGAGCCAGATCATTACCGATCCCGGCGTCGGATTCGGGAAGACCCACGCGCAGAACCTGGAGATAGTGGACAGGTCCGGGGAATTCCGCCTGGGCCATCCCGTGTTGATAGGCGTCTCGAGGAAACGGTTCCTCGCCCACGCCATGCCGGGCATGGACAGGGAGGCCGCCAGCGTCGAGATGGCCGTGAGGGCCATCGGGGCGGGGGCGGACATCATCCGGACCCACGACGTGGGTGCGTTGAAGGAAGCGATTTTCCGCTGATATCATACGTTATTTAGTGAAATCCAATGTCATGCCCGTCACTGCGATGCCATGCCGTTGAACAGGTCGTCAAGCATCCTCATGGCCCCCTTGGCGCCTAGGATCGGTCTTTCCCTGAATCTCAGCCTTATCGGCGACGGCTTGCCCATGTCGACGCCCACGGAACACATGCCCTCGTCCTCGAGGAGCCTTGCAGTATGGCCGTCGGCGAAGGCGGCGTCCGCCCTCGTCATGCAGATTTCGCGGCCCAAGGCGTCATCGCAGCCGATGCTGGAAAGGAAATTTTCCAATTCCCTGCGGTAGTCCGGGTCCCACCATTCGCGGGACTCGATGCATACCGGAAACATGGCCAGGTATTCGTACAACCATCTCGACAGCGGTAACGCAAGGGAGTTTTCCAGCTTGACGGAAAAAGTGGCGCCCCTGGCCATTATCCCCGCGTTGAGGCCGCTGGCCAATACGTTCGAGGCGCGTTTCCCGATTTTTTCAACCATCGTAAGGGCTTTGCCGGGATTCTTTCCCGTGGCTTCGGCGACCGCAAGGATCCAGTCCGACGTCGCATCGAACCCGAGGGGCGCTCCGGGACATATTGTGGGGATGCCCATCCTTTCATACGCTTCCGCGGTTGCGGCGCAGAACTCGGGGAGGACGGCGACGTTCACGTCAGCGCGTGCCGACGAAACCAATTCGTCGACGGCGCAACCCGCGCCCACGAAGGCGCCGACCTCAAGACTCAGCGCATCCAGGTAAGCGCGCAGCTCGTCGGCGGTGTCTTCCCACCCTTCGAGCAGGATAGGCAGGCCGAGGACGTTCACGACGTCCGTTTCCCTTTCCATGGGGCGGCAGACGGCGGACACCATTTTCGCTATGGTCGAATCATACCCGACGTGGGCGGGCTTGGACATGTGGCATTCCTCGAGTATTATCGTTATCCCCGGGAAAGTGGATCTGGTGGCGGCACCGTGCAAATCGTCCCCGATCAGGGAAGTACCAGGCGTGGAAACCACGACGCACATCTCCGCATCGTCGACGGTGTCGAGGAGTTCGGTCACCTTGTAGTCTGCCCCGTTGATGTAGTCCTCCTCGTCCACGTACGTGCAGGGGACCCTGGGGTGCCCGAAATAGAAGGGCCCCTCCCTTGGCGCGTATTGCCTAAGGGCCTCCCTCGCGGAGAGCAGCGCGGTGTGCGTCCTGCAGCCACCGGGGCCGTGGAGCACCGCCCTGCATCCGACGACGCTTTCCGCCGCCATGATCGAGGCGAGGTAACCGTCCATCGTGATTGGGAAAGTCATGCGGACCTCCACCCCTCCACGGCGGGGGCGTGGAGCACCCTCCAGAGTCTTTCGGCGTACTCCAGGATGCCCGCCAACCCGGGCTGGGGCCTTCCGATCGGCCAGCACCTGGTTTTGATCTGCAGGTCGGAATACAGGTCGGACAGGACCAGGTCGGGGGACAGTTCCTCAACGTCGGAGGCAACATGCCCCGAGGAGTGGATCTCCTTCCCCTCGGAAGCCTCGCTGCCCATGAACCACCGGTTGTAGGTGGCCTCCCTGGTTTTCAAGACACGTACCCCGAGGTCTTCCAGCAATTCGTACAGCCAGTCGTTTTTGTCCGTCGGCCTTTCGACGATTAGGACGGACCTTCCCTCGGTACGCTTCCTTATCCCGCGAATCCCATTCTCGTATTCCAAGCGCATTCTGGACTTAACCCCTTCCAGGTTCCTGCCGGTAAGGGAGGAAACCTCGTCCAGCCACCTTTCGGCGGCCGCCATGCCCGTGGGCAACGGCTCCCTCATCAGCCTAATCCCGAAACGTTCGCAAATCATGTCCGCCGTCCTGGTGAAAGTGAAATCGTCCTGGGCCTTCACGGCGAAGGCCGCCCTCCCCATCGCCCTTATGTCGGACACGTCGCATTTCCCCGGATAGATTGTGTTGACGCGAAAGCCAGCGTCCCTTATCAGTTTCTCCACGGATTCGTCTAGGGCGGATTCGAATCTTCTGTGGGAACGGTAATCCCCGATGATGTTGATTAAGCCTGGGTCTTTCGTCTCGGCAGGCTCGACAAGGTCAAGGACGGCGTTTATGCACAAATCCCGCCCATGTATTACGGTGCCCGCGGACACGCCGTTCGCGGGCACGGGCACGACCCTGATGCCAAGCTCCTCGGAAAGCTCGGCACAGCATCCGACGACGTCGTCGCCGATCATCCCCGGGACGCACATCGAGACGACGAACACGACATCGTCGCCCTTTCCCGCCCTTTCCCTCACGACCGACCTGAGCGACTCCAGGCCGCCGAACACCGAGGACGAACCGTCGAGGTTCGTGCATGAGACGCGTTTCCAGAAGGAACGGGCGTTCCCCCGCAAATCCCTGTAGGGCGTGAGGGTGTCGGAAAAATAGCAGGACATCACGTACGCGCAGCTCGTCGGCCCGTGGACGACGGTGTGCGTCCCATCCACCATGGCGGAGTATCCTATCGCCCCGCCCCCCGCGCAGGATTTCAGGGACCTGCCGTCGGAGACGGGGTTCAACATTCTTTTGTAACCGGCCTTGTCGATGTTTTTTATCGGATTCCCTTTGGCGACGTCGTCCATGGCGTCGTCGCCCAATGGCCTTGGGCGGTACAGGGAGGACGGATCCATGGATTTGGAGACCACGTCCTCGGCTATTTTTTTCAGGGCGACGTCCGCTTCGCTGCCGGGATGGGCCTCCGACAGGGTCATTCCCCTCGACTCCGCGTCGGCGAAGAGCGGGTCCCTGGGTATGCACGAAACTATGGGGAGGCCGACCCCTTCGGCGAAGTTCCGGACGTATTCCAATTCGTTCTCCATGCCGCGCATGTTCAATATTAAGCCGCCGACCCTCGGGGTGCCGTCGTCGTAGTTCTGCAACCCCTTCAGGATGTTGTTCGCCGCATAAAGCGACATGAATTCGCCGGACGTCACTATGTACACGGCATCGGCGTTGCCCTTCCTGAGCGGGACGGCGAACCCGCCACAGACGACGTCGCCGAGCACGTCGTACAGTTTGTAGTCGTAGCCGCCGTCGTTGAGGCCTTCGCCGTCGAGGAAGTCGAACATAGTCAATATCCCGCGGCCCGCGCACCCCACTCCCGGTTCGGGCCCGCCTGCCTCGATGCAGCTGACGCCACCTGATCCAGGGAGCACGACATCGTCGAGGCTCCTGCGCTCCTTGGGGGTTTTCCTGAGGTAATCCAGGACGGTGTCCTGGGTTTTCCCGCCCAACAGCAGCCTTGTGGAGTCGTGTTTGGGGTCGCAACCGATCTGCACCACCTTCTTGCCCATCCCGGCGAGCGAATGCGAGACGTTGGCGGATATCGTGGATTTGCCGATTCCCCCCTTTCCGTATATGGCGACCTGGAACATCATATCCCCCGTGTCTCTGGATACGCAACATGGCGATTAAAGATGCGATGCCCGTCCTTCGGTTCAATATCCATCACATTTTGACCTGAGTCAACTATTTAACATTAATTATTTATAATTAACACCAATTGTGCAAACAAAAGAGGTTTTGTATGACTGTGAATAAGACTGTATTGGTCGCTGCCGTAGCCATACTTGTCGTAGGCAGCGCCATAGCTATCCCTCTCGTTTTCTTCAAACAGGAAAATGTGGAGAAAACCTACACGTTTGAAGATACCCTCGGTAATGAGATTTCGTTGGACATCCCGTTGTCGGGAGTCTGCATCACCAACCCTTATCTCGCCGTCAATATGAGATTGTACGGGCTTTCCGAATACGTTAAAGGCGCATCGTGGGATAGTCCGATGTTCATGTTCGATCCGCTTGTCAAGGCTATTTATGAGGGGGTTCCGAACATTGGGTCCGACATGGCCCCGAACCCCACCTCCATATTGCAAACTGAATGCAACGTCGTCATCTCCACCGCGGGCGCCAGGGATGTCGGGAACGTTGATGTCCTCAAGGACCACGGAATCACCACGATTTTCCTTAGCGGCACGGGCATGACGGCGATGGATGATATGGACATAATCAAAAAACTGTTTGGTGCCGAGAACAAGCAGAGCGTCAAGGATTTTGAAAACTTCTATCGCAACAGCGTAATGGACACCAAAGAGAAAATTGCCGCGTTGGGTCTCGATGAGTTCACGTTCTTGATACCCCATGCATGGGGAGGGACTACGCCACGCTATTCCGGTGTGGGGGCGCATGGTGGTTTGGCCATGAAAATGCTTACCCCCAAGGCGAAAAACCTGTTGAGTACGCTGGCCCCCGACGATAAGAGTTCATCGGTATTCGTTTCCTCCGACCTTATAGCGGCGAATTTGGATAGCGTGGATTACGTATTCATCCTTGGCGTCGCGCCGGGAACGCCTAACGGAAGGGCCTTCCCTGATAATTTCATCGGTTGGGTCCCGTCGGCCCCCATGTCGCAGCCTTATGTCAACGAGAACGCCTATTGGTTCGATTACAATCTTTTCTTCACCCTCTTCGATTTCGTGGGATACATGGCCATGGCTGAAATGCTAGGTGCCACGTTCGAGAAGACCGCGTTGGAGGCGGCGAACGGCGTTCTGGAGACGTATATCCCGGAGGCAACTCAATTCACGAATATTTTCGGGAAACACACGCCGGCGGAAACCGTTTAAGGTGATGATGTGGACGCGGTCCTCGAGAAATACGAGAGAGGCCTCAGGAAAAGCCGCGTCTTCATCATTACCCTTCTTATTTCTACAATTGTACTATCCTTCGTCTCCATTTGCTGCGGATCGGTAATTTTCGCCCCGTCCAAGGTGGTGGAGGTGCTTGCCAACAGGTATTTCGGCAGCACGTTCCCTGGCGTGCAATATTGGGAGGACATAGTCATCGTCAACGGCAGGCTGCCCAGAACGGCTATGTGCATATTGGCCGGCGTCAGTCTGGGGATGGCGGGGACCATGATGCAAGGAGTCCTCAGGAACCCCCTCGTGAGCCCGTTTACCCTGGGTGTGTCGTCCGCCGCCACTTTCGGTGCTGCTCTGGCAATCGTTTACGGGGCGGGCCTGTCGTTTTATACGGTTTCCGGGACGGTGTTCGGTCGCACTGTGTCGGGTGCGACCCTAATCACGGCTTTAGGCGCGTCAGCCCTTGGTATCATGAGCATATGCCTGGTATTCGCTCTCTGCCGCCGGAGGGACGTGAGCCGGTCGACCGTGATCCTCGCGGGCGTCGTGATAGGGTATCTTTTCCAGGCCGGGGTGACGTTCCTAAAATACACGTCGAACGATGCGGCGTTGAGGGACATCACCGTTTGGACGATGGGTGGGATGTGGAACTCCACTTGGGCCGCCGTCATCATATCGTTGCCAGTCGTGATTCTGGCGTCGCTTCTGCTTTGGAGGTTGGCGTTGGACGTCGACTCCCTGACTGCGGGTGACGACATAGCCAGAAGCACGGGGGTGGATGTAAAAAGGACCAGGACGCTCGTGCTGATCGTTTCCACGATATCCGTTTCCGTCTGCATGGGGTTCACCGGGGTTATAGGGTTCATCGGCCTGATGGGGCCGCACCTGTCCCGCATGGTGATTGGGAACAGGACGACCTTCCTGCTGCCTGCGTCCGGGCTTTTCGGTGCGTCGCTCCTCTTGGCATGCGATACACTGGGTCGTATAATCATGCATCCTGGGGAATTGCCGGCGGGCATCATAATGTACCTCGTGGGGGGGACGTTCTTCGTCTACCTCGTCCTCCGCAAGAACAACAGGGTGGTGTGATGGGGTTCATCGTGAGGGGGTTGAAACAGGGGTACGGCCCCAAGACGGTCCTGGACGGCATATCCTTCGAGGCCGTCCCGGGGGAGACGCTCGGCGTCCTCGGCCCGAACGGTTCCGGGAAATCGACGCTGGTGAAGACCCTTTGCGGGATCCTCCCCCATTCGGAGGGCGAGGTGCTGTGGGACGGGCGGGACGTCAAGTCCATCGACATAAAGGAATTCGCCAGGAACGTCGCCTACATCCCCCAGGACAATTCTTCCGTGGAGTACAACAACGTGTTCGACACCGTCCTTTTGGGGCGCAGGCCGCACACCGACTTCGGGTACCGGGACGAGGATCTGAAAAAGGCGGCGGAGGCCGTTCACACCATGGGGCTGGAGGACCTTTCCGACAAGGAACTGTCACGCATCTCCGGGGGCCAGAGGCAGAAGGTCCAGATCGCTAGGGCCATCGCCCAGGAGCCGAGGATGTTCGTCCTAGACGAACCCACGAGCGCGTTGGACCTCAGGAACCAGAACGTCACCATGCGGATAATGAACGGCATAAAGAGGAGGACGGGCGCCGGGATAATAATCGCCGTCCACGACCTCAATCTCGCGCTGAGGTATTGCGACAAGGTACTCATACTGAACGACGGCGGCATCTATTCCTTCGGCGAATCCAAGGACGCCATCACGGAAAAGGCGATATACGACGTCTACGGCGTACGCAGCAGGATCTACTCCGACGAGCACGGGACCTTCGTGCACACGTTGGAGGGTCTCGAGGACGACATGGAGTGGCCCTGTTGCAAATCGCATTGACGTAGGCGGAATTCCGGTGTCGGCAATAATCACGTCATGTCCGATGCAGACAGGGAAACCGCCAGCGTTTAGACGGCAGTTGGGCAATCGAAGCGGGGTCGATATAATCCGAATCCATGACGTTGGCATGCTGATGGCATCCATTTTCAATTTATGCCCATGGGAATCGGGCGTTGGAAGCCGTTTGAAGCATAATATCAATATGCATTAAAGTCTTACAGAACGCGTTAGACGGTTTGAATCGCATGGTTGGGAAAAACAAGGATTTGGACATCCTTCTCGGCGAGCCGAAGAAGGCCATACAGAGTATGGTGGTGGCGTTCCTCCTAGCCTTGGCCGTCGTGCGGATCAACAAGTTCGTCGACACGTTCTGGGTTGCCGGCCTAGGGGCGGCATCTGGTTCCGCAGTGGCCACGGTCACACCAATCTATGGCTTGATGATGTGCGCCGCCGTGGGAATAAGCGTCGGCGCCACCACGACCATATCTTTCCGAATCGGTAGAAGGGAGATGGAGGAGGCGAACAAACTTGCGTCCAGCTCCATCGTGCTGGGAATCGTCTGCGCCGCAATCTCGTCAGTGCTCATAGCGATTTTTTCCAAACCGTTGCTGAATTTCATAGGTGCCGGGGAAATCATCGACGAATGCTTCAGCTATCTGTTGCCCCACATCCTTTTTTCCCCACTCCTCCTTTGCAACACCATCATGGGGGGAATCCTCCGCGGCGAGGGCGCATCCAGGAAATCCGCCACCGTCCAGATGAGTGCCGCCGGATTTAACATGGTTTTTGACCCCATTTTTATATACGGGGCGGGCTGGGGGGTTTTCGGCGCGGGTTTCTCCACCGTGTTCTCTGCAGGCCTGGCGACATTGGTGGGGTTGCGCTGGTTTACCACAGGCAAAACCGCCGTCAAGTTGGAAAGGAAAAACTTTAAGTTGGACAGGCTGGTGTCCGTCGAGATTCTGGAAGTCGGTGGCCCCAGGACCGTCCAGGCTATGATTGCCGAAGGCACGGCTTTGATTCAGCGCATTTTCCTCATAGCCGCCGGCGGCATAAACGCCGTCATGTTTTACAACTACCCGTGGAAGTACATCAATTTAATCAACCTTCCCGCAAAGGCGTACGGAAACGCGATGTTGCCCGTGTGCGCGTCGGCATATGGGCAGAGGGACTTCGGGAGGATGAGGATAGGTTTTGTCTACACAACGAAAATCGTCCTGATTTTTAGTGTGATTGCCTCAATACTCATTTTCGTTTTTGCTGAACAGCTTATGACCGTCCTTACCTACGCCGAAACCATGAGGCCTCTGCGCCCCCATTTTGTATGGACGTTGAGGATGACCGCCCTCTTCATCCCTTTCCATGCCATGATGTCTATAAGCTCTTCTTTGCTGCAATCCCTGAAAAAGGCGAAGATGTCAACGGACTGTTATTTCGTTTGGGGTTTGCTTAAGCTTGGTATGTATGCCATTGCGGGGCTCGTGTACCATTCATATAAATTGATAGTTTATTTCATGGTCATCGTTTACGTTTTCGGCGGCGTGTTCATGACGTACCTGGCAATTTGGCAGTTCAGGAAAGCTTCCAAAACAGCGTCGGAAGCTCCAGCGGATGCCGCCAATGACCCTTGAGCGATAGCGTCACCATGGCATCGGAACGCGCGTTCCATCGTTGGGGCGCCGTTTGATAACGCATCGCGTTCCGTTGTTCAAAAATTACAATACGGGTCGTAGCGGGAAGCCGAGAAACAGTCGGTAATAAAACCAAACGCGCCATCCACGCAACCCACGAACGTATTCTACCATCGAATCGCGTTATAATTCATATACGACTCGTGCTATTTCCATCGCATGGTAGCGGCGATGGCGCGGAAATTTTGCATTTTGTCAAAGGGGGTCTGAAACCCTGATTCAGGTCGCGGTTTACGGAAAAGGGGGGATAGGCAAATCCACCACGTCCTCGAACCTCTCGTACGCGCTCAGCCTCAAAGGCAAGAAGGTCATGCAGATAGGCTGCGATCCAAAACGCGACTCGACCAAATTCCTTTTGGGCGGGAAGAAGCAGACCGCCGTATTGGATTACGTCAAGTCGGTCCCGCCTTCGAAGAGAAGGATTTCCGACGTCATGACCGTCGGGAAGAAC
The DNA here is from genome assembly GCA_012520845.1 of Thermoplasmatales archaeon. Lineage (GTDB taxonomy): Archaea > Thermoplasmatota > Thermoplasmata > Methanomassiliicoccales > Methanomethylophilaceae > JAAYNL01. Next base: position 90,285 of record JAAYNL010000015.1, read on the forward strand.
GGCGTGATGTGCATCGAGGCCGGCGGCCCGGAACCCGGGGTTGGATGTGCGGGCAGGGGGATACTGACCACGTTCGACACTCTGGAGAAGCTGGGTGTCAACGATATAGCGAGGGACGTCGTGATTTACGACGTGCTCGGGGACGTCGTCTGCGGCGGTTTCGCTGTCCCGATGAGGCTCGAATACGCCGATGCCGTGTACATCGTCACGTCCGGCGAGTTCATGTCCATATATGCGGCGAACAACATCATGAGGGGGTTGCTCAATTTCGACAGCGAGAAACCCCGCATCGCGGGCATCATTTTAAACAGAAGGGGCATGGATGGCGAGGAGGATATTGTGTTCAGGTTTTCCGAGGCCACGGGCGTCCCCGTAATATGCGACGTGCCCCGCTCGCCTGAATACATGGAGGCCGAAAAGAGGGACGGGACCGTTTCCGAGCTTTTCCCGGATTCCGTTCCCGCCATGAAATACTTGGAACTCGCCGACCATCTGTTGTCGGTTATGGACGGCAAGGCGGAGCTGTATCCCCCAAGGCCCCTGAATGGGGACCAACTGGACGAACTCGCGAAGGGCGGGAAAGTGGCCCGGGGCGACGGCGTCGCCCTCCCTTCCCGATGCGGGTCCCTGCGGGATGAGATGTCTTCCTGCGCGTCCAGGGGTGCGGCGTACAAGGCCGGTGGCATCACGGACCTGCAAATCATCATCCACGGGCCCGCCAGTTGCGGGTATTTCATGTCTCACACGCAGGACAATCATTACTTGACCGAAGTTGCGACCAATGCCTCAATCGCCCCCAAGGTCAGGAATAACGTGATTTGTACGGACATGCGCAATTCGGATTACATATTCGGCGGAAGGGATAACCTTGTCAGGACGCTGGAACATTGCAGGACGCTCGGGAAGCGGAGGATTATGGTGATAACCACCTGCGTGTCCGGCATGATAGGGGACGATTCCGAGCGAATCGTGAGGGACTATTGTGAGGAGCATCCGGATATGGACGTCGACGTCATCCATGCCGACGGCAACCTTGCGGGGGACAGCGACGTCGGGCGCGTGCAGGTGATTGAGAAGTTCATGGGCATGATAGACGAGGGGGTAAAACCCACGGATCATCAGCGCGTCAACATTTTTGACGACACGTTCATGTGGTTCAACCGCGGCGAGAACGAAAGGTGGTTGGGCATGTTGCTGGAACGTTTCGGGATGGGGATAGGCACCAAACTGTTCGACGACTGCACCTTGGAGGATGTCAGGGTCTGCAAGAGGAACGCGTTGACGTTCCTCGCCGACGACACCGAAATCAATTCCAGGGCATCCGATTCCCTGAGGGCGAAGGGCATGGACGTGTTCGAGGTCGCCGTGCCCCAGGGTTATTCACAGACCCTCGTCTGGTTGGAGGCGTTGGGTGCAAGGCTCGGCAAGGGGCGCGAATCCGCCACGGCAATCGAGGACGCCAAATTCGAATACGTGGCGGCCCTTGAAGAGGTCGGTGGCGAACTGTCGGGCAAACGAGTCGTGCTCGTCGTCACCGGGATGTCGAACGTGGACTGGGCCATCGAGGCGCTGTCCGACGCGGGAGCCGAGGTCGTCCGTATTTACGTGTCCCGGGCAAGCAGCGACTTCCATTCCCGTTATTCGGGGGAGCGCGATTTCTGTTATGGCGTGCGCGGGGGCGCGGTGCGTGAGCAGATTGCCGAGATTCGCCCCGATTTGGTCGCCGGCCATATCAACCTAATCCGCGGAATGGGTACCAGGACATACCCCCTGCCCCAGGAATGCGTTACGCACAAGGCGTCGATAAAATTCCTCAGGCGCATCAAGAACATTTTCGTCGCCAACCGGGAAGAGGGTTGGCGCTCATGGGGGTCGGCGCAATGAACGCCAAGCCCGACGGGTTCATAGGGGCCATAATGGCCATAGAGGGGATAGCTGACGCAGACATCGTCCTGCATGGGCCAAACGGTTGCAGGAAGAATCTCGCCGTCCTTTCGAGAAAATCCTACCCTAAGCCAAGGGGCGAGACGGTGGCGGCAGGCACACCGTTCTACGGCGAGTTTCCAAGGGTGCCGTGCACGGAGGTGACTCCGCCGGACTATATCTACGGGTCGTATAACAGGATCACGGCCGCCCTTGGGCGCGTCGGGTTGGGGGATTCGAACCTGATAGCCGTGTCGTGCTCCCCGGGGATGTCCCTCATAGGTGATGACTGCTGGAAGGCCGTCGTCGAGAATGAAATGGAGGACAGGGCAGTCATCCTCGACACGTCCTTCGCATCCGAACCCCTTTGCCGCGGCTTCGACTCCACGTTGGCAGACGTTGTCAGGGCGTTGGAACCTGAGGGGGCCGAGACGAGGGAAGGCACAGTCAACCTCCTGGGGTTGAGCGTCCTACAGAAGGATTGGGAAAGCGTCGTCGACGAGTTTAGGAAACTGTTCTCCGCGATGGGTCTGGAGGTGCTCTGCGTATTGGGCGCCGGTTGCACCGTTGCCGACATCAGGGAATCCTTCTCCGCGGAACGCAACGTGGTCCTGTGCCCCGAATATTCCGTGGAGACTTCAACGTTCTATGACGAACGCGGGGTGAAACCGATTTCCCTAGGCCACTCCCCCGTCGGTTTCGATGCCACGGAGGGCCTCGTCAGGTTGGTCGGTAACGAGATGGGTACGGATTGCGCCAAGGCGGTCTCCCTCGTTGACGAGTACCGCCGGAGGGCGTTCTCGCGCCTGAGCGCCGTCGATTCCGGGCTCAAGGGAAAAACCTTTGCGATCGAGACGGACGCGTCCGTCGCTTACCCGTTGGCCAAATGGTTGTTCGAGTCGTTTTCCATGGTACCCGTATCCATAAACCTGTACGAATCCGGGCATTGGGACGCTGTTGAATCCTTGACCGGTTTTCTGGGCGGGTTAGGGCTTGGCGATGCCATGGGCGCCGATGTGCCCGAGGGGGTCGACTATCTTCTGTGTGATGGCAACAGCGCTACCATCGCCGAGGCGGCGGGATTCTGCGGAAGGGGCATCGACATAAGGTTCCCGTCCATCACCAACGTGGATTTCAGGCCCTCGCCGATATTCGGGGCCAGGGGGGCCATGTATCTGCTGGACCGCATCGTCAACCCGTTTTGATGCGTGACGCTCGTTGCATATTCGCATCACCAACTCTTCGGCACCTTGGAATCCATTATTTCCATGAACTCGGGGTACTCCGACACGGGTTTTGTTTCAATGAAATCAATTTCTGCGTTTTCCAAATCGGCCATGGCGCGGGCGTAGGATGCCCCGGTGGTGCTGATAAAGAGCGGCACCAGCATCAAATTCGAGCAACCTTCCGATTTCAGAACCGAAATTACCCCTGGGACGTTATTCGGTCCAAACCTTGCGAAGGCAGCCCTGCTGTGCCAGCCCGCTGATTTTATTTTGGAAGAATAGTATTCGGCAACTTTCTCGGATTGGGACATTTTGGAGCCTCGTGCCAGGAAAATGATTCCCGTTCCTCTTTCGGGTTCTCCGATATTGCGCAATATGGCGTCGGCCATAACTTCCGACGTTCCCAAAGCCGTCCCGAAACGGGTTGCGATGTCATGTTTGCCCATCATCCTCCAAGAGCCAGAGCTGTCGGGAAGCCCCAGGCGCCTGGGCATCAGCCAGGTCGTCATGTTCCCTTCTGCGATTGCCAAAGGAAGGATGCAGAACGTGTCGATGCCCTCGGACGTGAACATGTTTTCCATCACGTCGTCAGAACGCGGTTTGCCCGAATGGTAAGCGACATGGACATTTTTTCTCCCGCGTCGTTTCAGGTAACCAGCGCAGTTTTCAGCCACAGACCGTTCCCCTTCATTGGCGGAATGCATCGCCAAAACCATGATGCCCGTTTTCACACAGTTGTATGCATGTTTCATAATAATATTCTATTTAATATGTTGATAGTGTGTTTCAAATATTGAAAACGTAATAATAATCAACATGGCGCTTACAACCATTGATGGAGAAACAATCAGAAGCATGAGCAGGATGGCCTACGGCCACGAGGTTTGGCTCGGGAACTGCGTCAGGAAGGGCAACAAGGTTTCGGTATACGGTTTCTATGGGCATAAACTCGTTGCCGACAAACCCATGCCTGAGGGGTACACCAACGCCATCCTTTTCGACGACGCCGGTCGCGCGCCGAACCCAGATAAGAAAATGGTCGAAGACCCAGCCGGATGGAAATTTACGTTCAAGGACGAGGGCGCGGACGTTTACACTATGTACGTCGAGTCAAACTCCGTATGGGTGACGAACGATGAAGGGAGGCACAGGGGGGTTAAGAGGGACTACAAGAACGTGATAAGATCCAACGCTTCCAACCTGTCCGCGAAGAAAATCATCTCCAAGGACGGGAAGAACCCTGGCGGCGTCATGCATGCGACCCTGGAAATTATGCCGAAGGCGGCCACGTTCAAGGTCGGGGGCAAGGCCGAGGCCAAAATCCTATACGAAGGGAAACCCTTGGGCGGGGTTGCGTGCAAGGTTTACAACGCGGGTTGGCAGGACATCCTGTCCGTGAATGCCGACGGGAAAGGTTCCGTGGAGTTCCTCGTTGACAAGCCAGGGACCTACATCATAATAGCGAGGTATGTCGACAAAGACAAATCCGTATGCGACGAATTTGACGAAACGGCGTTCACAACCACCCTGACCTTCGACGCGGTGTGATCGGATTCGGTGATCGAGGTGTGTGAATTCACGGTATATCTGGATGGCCAGGAGGACTCTGATATCGTAGCGACCTATGTGGTCAAAGCCGTCGTCAAACCGGATTATGTGGCACTGTTGGAAACTTCAGGCAAAGTTGTCAGGATTCCCAACGCCCGTATCGTAAAGGTGGACACGATTGTGGCGGATTTGGTCCTGGAGACCCACGGAGTATAATTCCTTGAGGAAAATAATTGTAACAGGGAAGGGCGGCGTCGGGAAGACCACAACGGTGGCGACCCTCGCGCTCATGATGGCCCGGGAAGGGCGGCGTGTAATAGTATTCGACACAGACCCCAGCATGAACCTTGCGATGAGTTTCGGCATCCCTTATGGCAACATGTCCACGATAACGGAGGACAAGGCCGAAATCTTCCACGGTCTGGAAGAGGACGGCATGGACGAATTGGGCGAGGAAATCATCAACAACCATTCCGCATTGACGGAAGAAGGCATCAGGGTCGTCGTCATGGGGCCTCTTCAGCACGGGGGTGACGGGTGCCTGTGCTCTGCCGTTTCCATGGTGAAGGCTCTTGTGGATTTTGTTGAAAAGGATGGGGGGTACGACATGGTTATAGTCGATTCCCAGGCCGGACCGGAGGTATTGGGGAGGGGGCTGGCGTCAAGTTTCGACATAAATATAATTCTGTCCGAGCCGACCGTGAAGTCCTTCGAGGTGTCGAGGCAGGTCAACAGGTTAGGCAAGGACCTCGGTATAAGGGAAACCGTCCTTGTCGTCAATAAAATTGACAACGAATCGGATTCGGCCCTCGCTGCCGGTAAAATCGGGGTCGATTTGGCAATGACCATCGGTGTTCCCTACGACAGGTGTGTTGTGAATGCCGACAAGGAGGGCAAGATTCTCTTGGATGCCTACCCGGAATCCGTGGCCCTGGGCAGGTTGCGAGAAATCAAGGGGTTAATCGAAAAAACAATCTGGTGAAAGGCAACCTATATTTTCGGAACGACGAAAGAATAAAGAGGGTGAGGACGGGCGAGTCCGCAAGGCGTGGTATGACGTCCATCAATTGAAGGTGGCCGACATTGTTGATAAACGAAACAAAATAATTACCTGGAATTCAGCAGCTTGTCAATCACGATCCTGAACCCTTCCATGCCTAGTATGGATTTCGGCGCGAAGTCGATCATGTCCTGGCTGGGGAGGCTGATGTCTATGCCCACGCCGCACATCCCTTGCGATTCCAGAAGCTTCACGTAAGAGCCGGGTCCGAAGAGGACGTTGGTGTAGGTGGACGCGAACTCCGTTTCCAGGGCCTCGGACTCGTTTATTTTCTCCAGCATGGCCCTGATGCGGGATTCCGCCCCCTCGTCTTTTTCCGTGAGGACGATGCTTTTGGGCACCATCTTAAGGTATCTTATCATGAAATCCGACACGGGGTAAACAACGGACGATTCCCCCCTTATGGAGAAGGTTTTGTACCGCAGCCTCTCGCCGACGTCCAGCGAGGAGCGGGTGATCATCTTGAGGTCCTCCATGCTTTCGTCGATCTCTTTCGTCAATGGCGACGGGTCGGTATCGAAGGCCTTCGAGATTCCGTCGATGAACGATTTCATGGAATACGGGCCGAAGGGGGCGCCCATCTCGTTGAATACCGTCGGGATCCCCAACTCGGTGTTGTAATATTCGGACAGTCTTTTGCAGTATTCGGGATGGATGCAGATGTTGTACTCGGCGCCCGCGGATTCTTTCAATTCATCGATGGTGCAACCCGCCCCGACGGCGGCCACGACCCTGATGCCCATGACGGACAGCTTCGATTTCAACTCCTCAAGGAGCCTGAAATACCCCCTGCATGTGAACGGGAGCCCGATGATGTTGGCGGTGCGGGGCCTTTTCTCGCACCCGGTTCTGGTCAGTTTTCTGGTCATCTCGGTCAGGGTCGAATCGAAACCGACGGAAAATTTTTCGGACATGAACGATTCGTCCAGAACCAGCGTCCTATCGCCCAGCCCCTCGGTGACGATTTTGTCCTTCAGCCTGTCCCCGATGAGGGCCGCGCCGGGGGATTGGATCACGGTTGCGAACCTCGTCTCCTCTCGGCCGAGGACTTTTAAAACCAGCGGGATCTTTTTTACGGCGCCGTAGACGTAGTCGTCATGGTCGATGTATGTGCACGGAACGCGGTCGAAACGGAAGAAATGGTCGCCCTCCCTTACGTTGAACTCGCGTTTGAGGTATCTGGAAGACAGCCTGGTAAGGTGTATCCTGCATCCGCCGGGCCCATGCAGTATCGTGGTGGAATCGAGTACGCTTTCGGCGGCAACCGCGGACCCGATAAACCCATCCATCTCAGTCAGTTCCATATCTGCTCACCTTATGCATGCGGACGATGCGCCTGGCAATCTCCACGCATCCCCTGACGCCGGGGCGCGGGCATTCGACAATCATGCGGGGCGTGTCGAGATTCGAAAGGGTCGGTTGGCGACCTATGACGAAATTGGGCGAATGCTCGGAAATCTCCTCCTTTAGGTCGTCCAGGTTTTTCCCATATTTTATGGGGACGTCTTTCGTTATTTTCAAATCGTCTTTCGAGAAGGTCCAGACGCTGTTCACCGGACAGAGAATCATCAACGTTTCGATTCCGAGGTGCTCCAGGATTTCCAGCAACCAATCGATGTCGGACGACGTGTCGGTGTAGATTATGGTCCTGGCGCCTTCTATCGAGGAACGCATTCTTTTCATGTCCCGTTCGTATTCCAGCTTCAGCCCGGTGCATAGTTTTTCCGCAACCGAGGGATTGAAACCGTGCGTTTCCGCGAATTTGCGTACCCACGAGACGCTTTTGGCCAATCCGCGCGGGAGAGGGTCCGGATAATAGTCTATGCCCGTGAACCGCTTGACCACCTCGGCGTTCCTGGCGAGGGCCACACTTTGCTCAAAAAGGACGTTGAACCGGCCCCTTCGGAGGAGGGCAACGTCCTCCGAAGTGTTGTGGTGCAACAGCCTGCAGTTGATGGACAATCCAAAAGCGCCTAGGATACGTTCGGTATCGTCCAAACCCATCAACACCCTATCCTCCGAATCATGGTATCCCATGAGGTTCACCAAACCCTCGCCCGGGCTCACGGACATGTCCACCAGGCCGCATATTTTCTCGTACGCCATTTCCATGCCGTGGATTGCGCCGCCGCAGAGGATCCCGTCCATGGGCACGGGGATGATGCGGACGCCGTCGTGTTTCGACTCGAGCGAGGAGCATATGTTCTCAACGTCGTCCCCTATGATGCCCGGAACGCATGTGCTCATCACGAAAATCAGCCTGTCTCCTTTTTCCAAACGCCTCTCTATGGTTGAGACGAGGGGTTTCTTTCCGCCGTATATCGAGGCAAGATCGTCCAAATTCGATGAGAACAGCCTTTCGTTGATGCTCCTCACCGAAATCGCGCCGGTGTACAACAGCCCGCGGTCATGCACGTTGCCGTACATGTACGCGCAGCTCATTGGGCCGTGGGAGACGATGGTTGCGTCGAGAATCTCCATGCAACATCTTGCCGCGGCGCGTACGCCGCAGCTTTTCAAGGTGGAGCGTTCGTCCGTCGATAATTTCCGTTCCACGACGTCCGCGCCCTCGCCCCCTTTGATCTCGAGGCCCTTTGCGATGAGGTCCAACTGTTCCTCGTTCAACGGTTTGGCCGCATGTAATTTCTTCGGGGATTTCTTTCTCAGCAAGTCGACTATCGGGTAGAACGAGGAGGTCTCTTCCGAATCCGGAAACATTTCGGAAACCGTCACGCCATCCGATTCCGCAAGGGCGAACTTTTTGGAGCGGGGGATGACAGTGATTATCGGCAATCCGACGGCATCGGCGAAATTTTTCACATAGTCGGCCTCACCATCGTTTCCCCTGGAGTTGAGGATCAGGCCGGCGACCCTTTTTTTCCCCAAATCGAAATTCCTAATGCCCTTCAGGACGTTGTTGGCGGCGTACAGCGACATGAATTCCCCGGACGTCACTATGAGGATCACGTCGGAATACTGTCTCCTGAGGGGGACAGCGAATCCTCCGCACACCACGTCCCCCAACACGTCGTAAAGGACGACGTCCGTGTCGGCGGGGATCAGGCCGTTCTCGTTTATGAAATTGAATGCCGTCAGGATTCCCCTGCCGGCGCACCCAACGCCGGGTTCCGGGCCCCCGGTTTCCATGCATAGGACGTCGTTTTTACCCATGGAAACCACGTTGGAAGGTTCCTCCAATCCAGAACCTATGTGGTCGAGGACGGTCTTTTGGCTTTTTCCACCAAGGAGCAGTCTTGTTGAATCGTGTTTGGGGTCGCATCCAATCTGCGCCACCTTTAAACCTTCTTTAGACAGAAGGTACGATATGTTGGCGGAAATGGTGGATTTGCCTATCCCGCCCTTGCCGTACAAAGCAATCTGCAACAGGTAATCACCAGCGGGATAATGGAAAATGGGGGCGGCGCCCCCGAGGTTTCAGTTAGTCCCGCCGGCGGTCTTGTAGTCGTCGTACGAGATTGTGGCCGTGAAGTCCAGTTTCACGTCGTAGTCCCCGTCGGACATCGCCTCGTTCAGGAAGGGCATGAACTGGTCGACGTAATTCTTCCATACCTCGTCCCCATATCCTTCGAATATTACGGGGTATAGGGTCTGTGCGACGTAGGCGATTCTCGCGGGAACGGACAGGGAAGCATTGACGTACACAAGGTTTTCGTAAGCGGGGCTGGACGAGAGGTAGGACAAATTCTTTATATCCCAGACGGTGCCGACTATGGTCTCATCGCTTAGTTTCACAAGCCCCTGGGTGGTGAAACTTATGATGTAATCCGGCTTCGGGTTTTTGAACGTCAGTATGGATTCGCTGCCGGTCAATCTCGTCGAAGCCCCGGCTTGTTGGTTGATGACTGTCCCCCCGGCCTCGTTCACGGCGTAGACGTACTGGGAGTTGGAACCCGCGATGTTCGTCGACTGGAACAGGACAAGCGCGTTGACCTTATTCTCTTCCGTGATATTGTTGGACGCGAGTCTGTCGTCGACTTCGTCCATGACGTCTGTGATGAACGTTGCGATTGCGTTGCCTTGGCTCTCGCCGGCGGTGCCGAACAGGAACCCGAAGGTACGATATCCAATGATGGAGGGGACGGGATTTGTGCACTTGGTGTGTATGACGGGAATCCCGGCGGTCTTGAAATCGGACTTATAATCCCCGAGGGCGCTGGTGTTGTAAATAAAAATCGCGCCCACCCCGCCGTCCGATTCGTGGTCATCATCAAGCTGGATGATTTCCTGATAGCTTTTAATCCGAACCTGCCTGCTCGAAGTGAGGTCCAGGGCTTTTGAATTTGCGTCCTTCAGGGGTTTGAGGTCCAGATTGCTGTACTCGCTGGCTTGGTATCCCGCGACGCTGGAGGCGACACCGAGGTTCACGAGGACGGTGGTCACTTCCGCGTTTATCGAAACGACGTGCTTCAAGGGATATTTGATTTCAACGACGGCATATTCGGCGTCATCCCGTTCGTAGTCGAGTTGCGCGATGACGAAGCATTTAGTGGGCTCCCGGGCCGCGAGTGCCTTCACGATGGTTAAATCCTCCTCGTCGATTTCACCGTTGTTGTTGGCATCGGCCAGGGGATAGTTTTCCAGGGTGTACCCATCCTCGTTGTTCAGAACCCTTTCAACGATCCTCACGTCGTTGGAGTCTATGGTTTTGTCGCCGTTGGCGTTTCCATAGATGGTGAGTTCACTGCCGGTCGGGGGCACGTCTATGATTTCCCCTTCCCCTTGAATTAGGTAAAACGCGGCGCCCATCCCTGCGACAAGGATTATGACCCCAGCGATTATTGCGATCGTTTTGGTGTTGACCATAGCCGTATTATTCATTAAATATATATATATAGTTAATTGGAATTAACGTCCAAATGGACGAATGCGAACAGAATGTGCCGTCCGCCATGGACGGATACGATCGCATGGTCGAAGATTACCATGCGAGCATCGCAAGGAAAATCCTTGTTCTGTCGACCAGCATCGTGGTTCTGATAGTCCTAATTATATTGTCGTGCGCATGGGGCACGGACAATTCGTTCGGCACCGCCTACAAAGCAATCATCGACCACATCATGGGAAAAACATATCCCATTCGTTCCTGGGAGTGGTGGCAGGATCATTACATTTGGCAAAACGTGATGCCGTCGATTGTGGTTTCGATCATCGCGGGGGCCGGCCTGGCCGTGGGCGGGATGGTTATGCAGGCAATAACCCACAACCCGTTGGCGGACCCCTACACCACGGGAATCTCCTCCGGCGCTTGCCTGGGCGCCGTCATCGCGATTTTGATTGGGTTCACGTTCGCCAGCACCGCGGGGGAATACGGGATACTCTCAAACGCGTTCATATTTTCCCTAATCCCGGCTTTGCTCGTGGTGACCATTTCCAGAAGGGTGGGAAATTCGCCGTCCACGATCATCCTGATTGGTATCGCCGTGTCGTATTTTTTCGGCGGGATGATAACTTTCCTCATGATGATGTCCGACCCAATCAAGATGTACGAGGCCTATAGGTGGCAGATCGGTTCGGTCACAGGGATAAAATGGGGCGACATTCCATTCATGGCAACGGCCGTGATAATCACCTCGATCATCACCTATTCCATGACGTCAAAACTTGACCTAATGATGCTGGGTGACGACAGCGCCAAAAGTCTGGGGCTGAACGCCGAGCAGTTCAGGACGGTTTGCCTGGTCATGTTGTCGGTGCTCATCGCATCCATAATCTCCTACACCGGGATTATCGGGTTCGTCGGATTGATGGTTCCCCACATCGCCAGGTTTCTCGTCGGCGGGAAGAGCTTTTTCGTTCTGCCGACGTCCATGGTCATCGGATCGGCGGTGCTCGTTTTCGCCAACATGGTTTCCCATACGATCACGTTCTACACGGAAGTCCCGGTGGGTATCGTGATGTCCTTCATAGGCGCCCCGTTCTTCCTGTATTTGATTCTTAGAAAAAAATCCCAGAGGCAGATATTTTGAGAGTGATAACAGAAGAAACCTTCGTCAGGGAATACCGTCACGGGAACCGCAGGAAACTGCTGTTCGTGGCGCTGTGTTCCTCCGTCGCCGCGGCGATGTTCTTCGTCTCCCTGTTCTTCGGGCCCTCGGGCATAGCCTTTTCCGAATGCATCGACGCGCTCGTCAACCACAAGATTACCGATAATAAGCTTGCGGACATGGTCGTCTGGGACATCCGCATCCCCGAGGCCTGCATGGCGTTGATAACGGGGGTCGCCCTCGCGGCGGGGGGCGCTGTGATGCAAACCGTCCTCCGCAACCCCTTGGCGGATCCATATATCATGGGGGTTTCGTCGGGTGCCTCCCTGGGCGTTTCGATTTTTCTGGCGTTCGGGCTGTGCATCATCCCCGGCCTTTCGCAAAACTACTCCATAGTGGTGAACGCATTCGTGGTCTCCCTGATTCCGATGGGGGTAATCATCTTGGCGTCGTCCAAAGGAAAAATCACCTCCGGGAAACTGATACTCATAGGGATCGCAGTCATGTACGTGTTCTCGGCGACGACGTCCCTGATCAAAATCATTTCCGACGAGAATACGCTTTCCCAAATCTACGAATGGGGCGTTGGAAGCCTCTCGAGCCAGTCTTGGGCCGACATCCGCATCGCGTTCGTGATAACCGTCGTGGGGGTGACCCTGCTTCTGCTGCAGTCGCGCAACCTCGACGGCATCAACGGAGGGCCCAAGATAGCGAAATCGTTGGGAATTAACACGAAATTCGTCACCCTCTACTCGATGGCCATAGTCTCGCTGACGACCGCCGGCGTGGTCGCGTTCACGGGAACCATAGGGTTCGTCGGGTTGGTCGCCCCGAACATCGCCAGGCTCTTCGTCGGATCGAAGTCGAAGTATCTGATACCCTCCTCGGCGGCGTTCGGCGCGATGTTCCTGATCATCGCCAACACGATTGCCAAAGTCGTCTTGCCCACCGGCATGCCGTGCGGCGTCATAGCGTCCTTGATAGGGGGGCCGATCTTCGTGATAATCATCCTCCACCAGAGGAAAAAATCGTTATTGTGAGAGGTAAGAATGCATATAAAAATCGAAAATCTGGATTTCGGGTATGAACCCAACGCTCTTGTGCTGAAAAACATCAACCTGGAGCTCACCGGACCGAAATTCGTTTCCATTCTCGGTCCGAACGGGGTCGGCAAGTCCACTCTCATACATTGTATCAACAAAATCCTGGTCCCCACGGGGGGCCGCGTCCTCATCGACGGCGTGGACGTCTCGGACATCCACATCAAGGAAATCGCGAAGATAATCGGATACGTCCCATACTCGGCCAACGACACGTTCCCGCTGAGCGTCATAGACACGGTGCTGATGGGCAGGCACCCCCACAGCAACTGGAAATCCCAGGACTCCGACCTTAAAATCGTTTACAAAGCCCTTAGGACGCTCGGCATAACCCATCTCTCGATGAGGCCGTTGAACGAGCTGTCCGCGGGGCAGCATCAGAAGGTGATGCTAGCGCGCGGCCTGGTCCAGGAGCCGAAGATCCTCCTGCTGGACGAACCCACCGCGAATCTTGACATCAGGCACCAAATCTCGGTCACGAAAATGCTGAGGCGCCTTTCCGTCGACCGGGAAATCCTAGTGATAATGATCAGCCACGACATAAACATCGCCGCAAGGTATGCCGACGAAATAATCATACTGTCCGAAGGGGGGGTCTATACCAGCGGAAAGCCGTCGGAAGTCATCACGGCAGACAACCTCAAGGAGGTGTATGGTGTGGAGGCGAGGGTCGTGGAAGACAATGGCCGACCGTATGTGATATTGGACGACGCCCTCCCCATGGATGGCGAGGAACAGATGTGGGAGGGGAATTGAACGTGTCCCTTTGACACGGTTCATGAATAATGGAAAGGCAATTGGTTGGGTGTTCACGCACCCATCGAGGGAAAGGGGTTGGTTGAAATGCAGGAATCGAGCAGGGAAAGGTGGAACAAGAGGGCGGACAGGTACGCAAGGCGGGGCATCATGTCGAAGGACGACGAATACGTCGTGAACATGCTGAATGTTTATGAAGGCGATTTGAAAAAGGCGGACGTCCTGGACATAGGGTGCGGCCCCGGGATTTGGTCGCTGAGCCTCGTGGGGGACGTGAAAAGCATTACGGGTTTGGACATTTCGGACAAGATGATCGGGCACGCCAATGCGAAGAAAGACGAAATCAAGGCGGGCAACGCCCGGTTCCACGTCGGGGATTGGGCGAAAATGGAACCAGGGAAAGGCCCGCTCTCCAAAAAATACGACATAGTCATAATGCGCATGACGCCGGCCATTGGGACGATAGCCGATCTCCAAAAGGCCATCGACGTGTGCAAAGGATACTGTTTCTATACCTCGAGGTATTCCCGCTCGCATCCATTGCGCGATGTCTTGGATGCCAAAAGCGGGATATCCAGGTATGAGGGGCATCTCGGGTTTTTCTTCGAGGTGATGAGGCATGTCGCGGAATCGGGGATGAAGCCGTACGTTTCGTACGATTCCCGCGCCACCGACCACGATTACACGATCGAGGAATGCGTTGCCGATTTTCAGGATAACTATCCGGAACTCGGAAGGGAGGGGGTCGAGGAAATCGTGCGTTGCATGGCCAACGGCAACAGGGTTTCCTTCCGCAGCGAGATGACGCGTATCACCGCCCATTGGAGCGTTCCTAGGTGATTGCGGTCGGCGCCTGTATGGCGAATGCCGATGTACGATAACGGTTAAAGCACGAGCCAAACGACGACGAGGACGGCAACCGCCAGAACGATGCCGCCCCAGAACAGGGCGTCCTTCCTTCTGGTCCTTTTCCTTTCCGCGAAAAAGTCCTCGGCGCATTCCGGCCCGCAGAAGTCGGCGCCCTCGGCGCAGGGCCAGCCACAGGCGAGGCAGTGGGAGTGTTCCGGCAGCTTAGGCATACCGCGCAATCCCGTGGCCATTACAAAAAAGTAACCATTATCACGCCCGATCGGGATTCGCGAGCGTGATCAGGGTCGGGCAGCACGACGAGGACCGCTTCGACCGCATGAGGCGGGTCCCGTGGGTGGACATGGACGGCATATCGTCTTCCAGGGTATTGGTCGTCGGGGCGGGGGCCCTGGGCAACGAGGCGGTGAAGAATCTGGTCCTCGCCGGGTTCCGGGACGTGACGGTTCTGGACATGGACCATGTCGTCGCGTCCAACCTGAGCAGGTGCGTCTTTTTCCGCGACTCTGACGTTGGAGGGGGCATGAAAACGGAGATAGTCGCGGCGAGGGCATCCGAGCTGGACCCTTCCGCCCGCATCAAACCGCTGGTCGGCAGGGTGCAGGATCTGGAAGACTGGGACTACGATGTCGCTCTCGGCTGCCTGGACAACGTGGCCGCCCGCCTCCACCTCAATTCGCACGCCTATTTCCATGGCGTACCGTACGTCGACGGCGCCACCGACGGTTTCCGCGGCAAGGTGCAGACCGTCCTTCCCGGCGGGCCCTGCCTGCAGTGCGTCATGAACCGCTCCCACGCCCGCATCGCGGAGGTGAGGTTCTCCTGCACCGGGAATAAAACGGGCTTCGTGCCCAAGATGGCCGCCGACATAACCACGACGGCGGTCGTCGCGGCGATCCAGGCGAGGGAGGCGATCAAAATAGCCTCGGGGAAGGCGGAAATGTGCATAAAGCACGTCACTTATTATAACGGCGAGAACAATGAGTCATTCACGCTGGAGGCCCGCATAGGGAAGGACTGCGTGAACCACGGGTGATTTGCATGAAGATTACGGTTAGGAACGTGGCCGACGGCTCGACCATCAGGATGGAGGTCGCGCCCGGGGACACGGTGGCGGACATAATCGACAGCGCGGCCGAGTTCTGGGGCAGGGACGCCGGCGCGTACGTCATAAAGAAGGGCAAGACGATACTCGACGGCGGCGATTCCGCCACCGAGGCGAACCTCATGGACGGGGACGTCCTGGAGATGATCCCCGACCCGGAGGGCGGCGGCGGATGAGCCTGCCGAGGCCCGTTCTGCTGAGGCGCCTGTCGAACGAGCTGAGGATGTGCTCCGAGTACACCGGGGCGGATTTCTCGTTCGACCCTGATACCGTTTCCTTCCCCATGGAGATCGACATGCGCATGAGCAACGTCGTCGCCTACTCCGCCCCGGGGGAGGTGGCCACGGACCACGGCTTCACCATAATCGTCACCGAGGAATACGGCGAGAGGAAACCCGAGGTCAGGTGGAGGACGCCGATATTCCACCCGAACATAATGTCGCCGGAGGACGGCGGCTACGTCTGCATCAAGCTGTTGAACGAATGGTCGTTCGGCACCACGCTCCTGTCCTTCCTGAAGGGCATCGAGTCCCTCGTTGCGGGGCCGAACCCGGACGACCCCTTCGGCACCGAGTCCTGCCTCGCCGCCGCGAAGTACGTGAAGGAAAACCCGGCCGGGTTCTCGGCCAGCGTCAGCTACCAGAGCAAATGACCCCCAGGATACTGTCCTCGTCCAAGGCGGAAATCGTCGAGAGGCCCAGGAGGGTGCCCAACGCGGACTTCTTCGTGCCCTCCGGCATGGTCGACCTCATGGTGGACCACGCCGAGGCTGGCCTGTCGGAGAACGTGGAGGTGCTGGGTCTCATCGTCGGCAGGTTCTACAGGGACGCCGACGGCGTCTACGCCGTGGCCGAGCGGGTAATCAGCGTGCCCACCGTCGGCGACGAGTTCAGCGTCGCCATTTGCGAATCCGGGCAGCCGGAGCTGGTGGACGCGATGGACGACCTAGCCGAGGGCGAGGCCGTGGTGGGCTGGTACCATTCCCACCTCGGGATAGGGTGCTTCATGTCCGACACCGACGTAAGGACCCAGGACGGGCTTTTCGGCGGGGAGTGCGGATTCGCCGTCGTCGTCGATCCGGTGAAGGGGGAACTGGCGTTCTTCGACAGCAACCCCGGGGAACCCATGCCTGCCCGCACCATAATAATGGAATGATCAGACCCAGATGGCGTGCCTTTTGCGCATGTCCGCCTCGGTCTTGCCCAGTTTCTTCATGATGCAGGGGACGACGCTGTCGAAGAACAGGACGACGGTGTCCTCGAACAGGGTGCCAAGCGGGGCGTACTCCGCGGCCTCGGGGCCGCCGTTGACGGGGATGTGGATCACTGTGTTGGACGCGTGGGCGAGCTTGCTGTGCTTTTTGGACGTGACGCAGACGACGTGGGAACCCATCCTCCTGGCTATGTTCGCCGTCTGCACCGTCGACACGGTCTCGCCGGTGTTGGAAACCAGGACCGTGAGATCCTCCTTGCCGATTATCGGCGTGGTCATGTCCCCGACGAAGTGGACGTCCAGCCCCAGCTGGACGAGCCTGACGGCGAAGAACTGCCCGACCAGCCCGGACCTGCCGGAGCCGTAGATGAAGATCTTCCTTTTCCCCAGGAGCAGGTCCACGAAGCCGTTCTGGTCCTCCTCGGTGACGGAGGCGATGGACTTGCTGATTTCCCCAACGAGGAAGTCGAGGGAGTTGGTCCTCATTCCTTCTCTTCCGCGGCGGCCGCCTTGGCGGCCTCCTCGGCCTCCTTCCTCTGCTGCCTGAGCCTCTTGGCGACCATCCTGTTGAGCACCCTCTCGTAGATGACGCGCATGTACATCGCGTCGTGTTCCAGGAGCGGTGACGCGGAAATCACGTCAAGTTCCGGCCTGGCGTCGACCAGGTACTCGGCGAACGTCTCGAACTTCAGGTCGCCCTTTTTGATGGGCGTGAGGCGGGGCATCGGGCCGCCGTACTCGACGCCGGAGAAGATCGTGTGGACCCTGCCGCCCGAGTAGGGCGAGACCATGTCGACGAGGTCGGCGAAGTCGTCCGCCTCGAAGAGGCCGCCGGCGGTGCGGGCATGGTGGTTGGCGAAGTTCACCACGGGCACCAGCCCGTCTATCTCGCCGCAGAGTTCCAGCACCTGCTCCACGGAACCGAAGACCTGCTCGTGCCCCGTAATCTCTATGCCGAGCCTGGGCTTGAAGCCGCAGTCCTTCCACCATTCCATGAGGCCGGCGACGTTCTCGCGGATGTTCCCGTCGATTTCGTCGTCCGGCAACTCGCCGGTGTAGACGCCCAGGTTGGTGACCACGGTGCTCCCGCCGAGGGCGTCCGTGAGGAAGGCGGCCCTCTGCAGGTTGGCGATGCCGTCGTCGGTGAGTTCGTGGTTGCTGCCCAGGTCGATGTAGTGCGGGGTCCTCATGGAGAGGCTGACGTCGAGCCTCCTGGCCATCTTGCCTATCTTGAACAGGTCGCCGGTCCTGTTGGCGATCCAGGAGAATGCCTGGACGAGGGTGTCGTCCTCCTCAATCGGTTCGTTGACGTCGAATATGGACTCCCCGTCCCTGATTATTTCGACGACGAAGGCGTCCTCCTCGAATTCCATGAGGGTCCTGCCGACCTCGTCGTCGTAGTCCGCGGGGCGCTCCATCACGCTGGAGAGTATCATGGGGATCTGCATCGCTGTCAGGCTGAGGTTGTGGACGTCCTCTATGCCGTCCGTCAATGTCCGCCCCTTGCAGGAAAGAGGGATGCCGGCTGGGCCAAACCTAATCATAATGAACCCCTTGGCTCGGTATCGGCTCTAGGTATTTAATGGGTGTTCGGTTCCCAAGCGCGCGATTAATGTGCGGAAACATCGTTTTTCCACGTCGCCGGCGCGGGGAAAACGCAGCGCCCATTGTGGGAAACGGGGTTTCTGGGACATGGTCTGCATCTACTGCAAGAAGGAGGTTCCCGGCGATTACTGCTGCGAGAAACACAGGGAAGCCTGCGGGCGGTGGCTCGAACACGTCGAGAAATGGAAGTACGTTTTCTTGGCCTGCCTCGCCATATCCCTGGTAGCGGGCCTCGCCCTCCTGGCGTTCACGCAAAGCCACTTCCCGTTCCTGGTGATGATCGGCGGGGCCGGGGCCACCATCCTTGTTTTCCCGTTCACCACGCCGGAAACCGCCACGGCGCTCGGGCTCAGAAAATCCATAGCTTTGGGCAGGTGGATCGGCGTCGCCTTCGTTGCCGTGGCGGCGGTGGACGCGTTGTGCCGCTTTGTTTGAAGCCTTGCGCACGGGCGATTCGTGTCGCATACCTTTATAAGCAAGACCCGCATTGGGCGTTTACCCAATGTCGGGAGAGTCAGAAACATGAGCAGGAATCTCAAAACCGATCCGACCCTCGTCGCCCTGATCGACAGGCTCAAGGCGAAGGAGAGGGAAACCGGCGCGGCCGTCTGGCGAGACATTGCGAAGAGGCTGGAGAAGCCCAGGAAGAACTGGGCCGAGACCAACCTGAGCAAACTCGAGAGGTATGCCAACGAGGGCGACGTCATAATCGTCCCGGGCAAGGTCCTCGCCGCCGGCGACCTGAGCAAGAAGATAACCGTAGCTGCGTACAGCTTCTCCGACGCGGCCAGGAGCGCGATCGTCGCCTCCGGCGGCAAGGCGATGAGGATAGAGCAGCTGATGGACGAGAACCCAAACGGTTCCAAGGTCAGGATACTGAGGTGAGCGGCGTGGTCACTATCATAGATGGAACGGACGCCGTCATGGGCAGGCTGGCCACGACCGTGGCGGAGAGGATAATGGAAGGCGAGCAGATCGTCGTGGTCAACGCCGAGAAGATCCTCGTCACCGGCAAGAAGGAGATGGTGTTCGCCAGGTACAAGTTCAAGGACGAGCTGGGCGAGACCAATTCCAGGAAGGGCCCCTTCTATCCCCGCAGGGCCGACCTGATCTTCAAGAGCACGGTCAGGGGCATGATCCCCTGGAAGAAGACCTCCGGCAGGGAGGCATACAGGAGGCTCACCGTCTACGTGAGCGTCCCCGAGCAGTACAGCGGCTCCGCGACGGAGCGCCCCGAGCAGGCCCTCAAGTCGATCGGTTGCAAATACACGTCCCTGGGTTCCGTAGCGAAATACCTGGGTTCGAGGGTAAGGTGATCCCATGGAAAACGTGAACACGAGCGGCAAGAGGAAGACCGCCATAGCCAGGGCGGTCGTCAAGGAAGGCACTGGCAGGGTGACCATCAACAAGGTCCCCATCGAGATGTACAACCCCGAGCTGGCGAGGCTCAAGATACAGGAGCCCCTGAACCTGGTCCCGGACAAGGCGTCCAAGGTGGACATCAGGGTCAACGTCAGCGGCGGCGGCGTCATGGGCCAGGCATCCGCGGTCAGGACCGCCATAGCCAGGGGCATGGTGGACTTCTTCAAGGACGACGAGATGAAGGCCATGTTCAAGGAATACGACAGGACCCTGCTGATAAACGACGCGCGCAGGAAGCTCCCGAAGAAGCCCATGGGCCCGGGCGCCCGCGCCAGGAAGCAGAAGTCCTACCGCTGAGGCGATTCGAATGATAATACCCGTGAGATGTTTCACGTGCGGCAAGGTCGTCGGGTCCGCGTACCCGGAGTACGCCAGGCGCGTGAGCATGGGCGAATCCCCCGAGAAGGTCCTCGACGAGATCGGCCTGGAGAGGTACTGCTGCCGCAGGATGATAATCTCCCACGCCGACCTCATCAAGGAAGTCCTCCCCCTGGGATAAACCGTTCGGGCGGGCGAAAGCCCGCCCTTCCCTTTTTTCCCCGGATCACTCGCCGGGGGAACCGTCGTTCCGGTTCTCGCACTCCTCGAATCTTACCATGTCGGGCACGTGGTGCGCCACCGCCCAGTTGCGCAACGCCTCGAGGACCGGGCCAAGGGTCTCGCCCCGCTCGGTTATGGCGTATATCACGTTGGGGGGCTCCTCGGACCTGGACACGATGCCGTCGGCCTCCAGTTCCCTAAGCTGCTTCGAAAGGATCCTGGAGGAGATGGGGTTCACTTCCCTGAGCAGGGTGTTGTAGCGCATCGGGCCGTGCTGGTGCAGTTTGCATATGATGGTGGATTTCCACTTGCCGCCGATGATGCCCAGGGTGTAGTCGGCCGGGCACAGCGTCGGTATGTTCGTGCGCTTGCCGCTCATCCCACTTGGATTGACGGCGGGGATATAAGGTACGTTTCCCACCTACTTACAAACAAGTTACAAAAGGTATATAGTAACATGATGTTATCTGAGGCCCGGTGATATACCAATGGTAAAGATACCCAAGGAAGTAATGGATCTGATGGCCGCGAAGGAGACGACGAAACTCGTGGTCAGCTCGACGAAGGACGGCAAGCCCCATGCGATCATCGCGGGCTCCATCGGCGCCCCCGCCCCCGACACCGTAGTCGTGGGCGAGGTCTTGATGAAGAAGACCTCCGCGAACCTCAAGGAGAACCCCAACGCCGAGATCGTCGCGGTCGCCGGCCCCAAGGCGTACTCCATCCAGGTCAAGGCGAAGTCCAGGCTCACCGAGGGTCCGGAGCTCGAGGGCATGAACAAGGCCCTCGCCGCCTTCAACCTGAAAGCGGGCGCCGTGTGGATCTTCCAGGTGTGCTCGGTCCACGACCAGGGCGCCGGACCCAACGCGGGCAAGAAGCTGGCATAAGCGGGCAATCCCGCGCCGGCAAACCCCTTAGCTCATTTTCCGGGGCGTGCGGCGGTCAAATCGCCGTACAGCTCCGGCCTCCTTTCCATCATGAAATAGTTGTCGCCCATGGTGCCCCCCTCGCGGGCTTTCGCGAGCCCCGCCGCATCCAGTTCGGCGAACACGATTTTCTCGTCCATGGAGAAGTCCTCGGCGATGGGCCTCCCTTTGTAGTCCAGCGCCAGGACGCCCCCGCCGGCGATGCCGTTCCCCTCCCTGCGCAGCACGTTGCAGGCGAGGACGTAGGTCGTGTCGTCCGAGGCCCGGGTGGGCAGGTACCTGTTCCAGATCTCCTTCCGCCTCCCGCCCCCGGGGCCGGAGGCGTAGGGCACCAGGACGACGTCCGCCCCCCTGACGGAAAGCACCCGGGTGATCTCGGGGAACCTGGATTCCCAGCAAAGGCATACGCCCACCCTCCCGAAGGACGCGTCGAACACCGGCAGCGAATCCCCGGCATCGAAGAAATTTCTCTCGTTATGGCCCAGGTGGGTCTTGCGGTATTTCCCTATCACTTTCCCCCCTTCGGCGAGGATCTGGGCGATGTATTTCTGCTTTCCGTCCCCCTCGACGAAGCCCGCGGACACGCATATGCCGTGCTCCCGGCTGATGTCGCATATCCGTCGGGCGATGGGGCCGCCGACGGGTTCCGCCAAATCGGCGACGTCTGGCAGGACGTATCCCGTGGCGGAAAGCTCGGGGAAGCAGACGAGGGAGGCGCCGCCGGCGGCGGCCTCGGCGGCGATGGATCCCATGGACGCCAGGTTCGTCCCGACATCCATGGGGGTCGGCAGGAAGTTCACGAGGGCGACGACTACGTCCTTCATGGCGTAGGGACGCGCGTCGGGATTTATCACGTTAACGATTGGGCGTGTCACAGGAGGCTCGAGGAGAGTCTTGCGAACGCGATTTTGACACGGGTCTTGAACGACCTTCTCGCGTAGTCCTCGGTGGAGCATTCGTCGCAGAATTCCAGGTCCCTCATGAAGGCTTCCGTCAACTGTTTCCCGACCTCCCTGGAATAAATCATGGCGTTGGTCTCGAAGTTCAGGTTCATGCTCCTCTCGTCCAGGTTGGCAGACCCGACGGAGCAGTAGAACGAGTCGGCCACCAGGGCCTTGGAGTGCATGTAGCCGTTCCTGTAGAAATACACCCTGACGCCCGACTTCATCAGGATGTTGGCGTAGTACATGTTCGACCAGTAGGTCATGGGCTGCCTGGTCTTGTCGGGCAGGATGAGCCTCACGTCGACGCCGGAGACGGCGGCGAGCCTCATCCCGTTGAGGAGAGCCGGGTCGGGGGCCAGGAACGGGGTCTGCATGTACAGGGTCTCCCTGGCCCGGGAGAACATCAGCAGGTATTGCATCTCCACGGGGTTCTTCCTGAGGACGTCGGGCCCGCCGGAGACGATCTGGACGCACGCGTCGCCGCCCCTCCGTTCCCTGTCGAAATACTCGGGCCTGTCGGTCAGGTCCTCCCCGGTGGCGTACCTCCAGTCTATTAGGAACCGGAGCTGCACCCAATCCACGGCGCCGCCCTCAATCCGGACGGCGGTGTCCCTCCAGTAGCCCAGTTCCCCCGCGCCGATGTAGTCCTTCCCTATGTTGAAGCCGCCGACGTAGCATACCCTCCCGTCTATGACGGCGAGCTTCCTGTGGTTCCTGTTGTTCTTCCTGGGGCTGAAGAACAGCTTGGTGAAGGTGTGGAAGAAATCGATTTTCATCCCCTTTTTCTTGAGTTCCCTGAGCCTCTTGTTCATCCCCAGGCCGGCGCCGTAGGCGTCGAACAGGACCCTCACCTCGAGGCCCTCGTCCGACCTCCTCTCGAGGGCGTCCAGGATTACGTTGCTGAGCCTGTCGTCGGTCACCATGTAGTATTCCAGGTGTATGCTGGTCTCGGCGGCCTCGATGTCCTCGATCAGGGATTTGAACTTCACCACCCCGTCCGTGATCAGCTCGACCCTGTTGTCGTCGGTGTAGGACCGGACGCCCGCCCTGCCCAGGGCAAGTATGAAATCGGCGGCCTCCTCGGGGATTTCCCGTCCCGATTTCTCCCGTACCCTGGATACCTGCTCGGCGTACAGCTCGGCGACGGACTCGTCCCCCCTGGCCTTGGCCTTGAAGTCCTTGAGCGGGTTGTAGAACGTCGGCCCGATGAGGATGAAGAGGAAGAAACCGACCGGGGGGACGAGGGACAGCACGACGATCCACAGCAACGCGCCCCTCGGGTTGGTCTTTTCCCAGAAGAGGATGGAGAGCATCGGTGGGATGTTGAGTATGTAGAACGCCACGAAGATGTACGGCCAATTCCCCTCCAGCAAGGCGATGATCATTTCTCTCCCCTCCCTTACGAAAGGGAGTCGGGGGTATTTGCAACTCTGGGATTTTCGGTTGGTTTTGCCATGGCGGCCACCAATCGTGCCCGAAAGGGGTCCCCGGCTGATGGCGTGATTAAATAATCGGAGAACGGTCCACGGCCCATGGAGCTCGGGGTCCTCGAATGCCCTTACTGCGGCGGCAACGTACGGCTGAACCCGGAAATGGAGGCGGGCGACTGCGCCAGCTGCGGGAAACACATAGTGTCCAAGGAATACCCCGCGATCCTGGAGAAGGTGAGGGCGGACAGGAAGATGGCCTACGGGTACGTCGTCGAGGCCAAGGGTATCCTGGAATCCAAAAGGAACCCCTTGGGCAAGGACCCGGTGCTGAGGCGGCTTGTGAACGAGGCGCTGACCCTGGACCCGGGCAACACCGACGCATGGTACCTCAACGCCGCCCTGACCATGTGCGAATCCGGGGTTTGGGACGGGACGTCCGACAACATCGTGTCCTCCGCCATGGCCATGGAAAACAACAGGCCCGCCAGGTATTTCACGTACTCCGACTGCATGAACGTCAAGAAGGAGGCGGACAAGATCCTGAAGAAGGTGTCCTCCAAGGTGATGGGCAGCACGGCCTTCCTCATCTTCATACTGTTCTTCGCGATGTTCGCAGGGATACCGATCATGATGGCGGTCGCGGGGGTCATGCCCTGGTTCGTCGTCGCCATAGTCGTGACGATGGTCCTTTCCATGGCCCTGTTCGTCGGCATCGCGATGGCGCTAGGCAAGGCGTCGCAATGACGGCCTCGGCCGGCGCACGTCCGAATATGCTGTCGAATCGATTCGAATCGATTCAAATCGATTTGACGATTAAATCGAATAACGTTTGAAGACGGCAATTTATAAGCAGGTGAGCAAGGTGGTCCCCACCCCCAGATTTGAACTGGGGACCTGCTGATATCGGCGGCTGCACCGGCGCGAGGCCGGGAACACTCTACAGTCAGCCGCTCTAGCCAGTCTGAGCTAGGTGGGGACGGGTCTTGATGAAGGATGCATTATTTAATGTATTCGGGTTTTTGAAATTTGGTCATTATAACCCAATTGGGTTATGTATACTTGGTCAAATCAGGACTGTTTTTTTTCACTTCATGTTTTCGTCGGTGTTTTTGTATGTTAATTACATAAATCATCTGGAATTTACAGATAATATACATAAACCCACATGGGTTTTTAAGAAAATTTGTAATAACCCATCTGGAATTTGCAGATAATATGCATAAACCCACATGGTTTTTTAAGAAAATTTGTAATAATCCATCTGGATTTTGCAGATTATTATATATTCGGATATCCTTCACAGTAATATGCTTAGAAGAAAGGCCTACGACAAGCTTTTGGAATGGAAATCCAGAGATCATAAATGCCTACTTGTGAAAGGCCAGAGGCAGGTGGGTAAAACATACATCATTGAGCGATTTGCCAAAGACAACTATAAACACGTTATAAGAACAAATCTTGCCGAAGATGAAAAAATGAGAAAGGTGTTCGATGGCAACCTTGACGTGGATACCATAATCAGAGGAATGATGCTTTATAGGAATCCTGAGGATTTTGTCCCCGGTTCCACGCTGATTTTTCTCGATGAGATTCAGGAGTGTCCACGTGCGCGTTCGGCATTGAAAGCGTTCTCCATCGATGGGCGTTATGACGTTATTGCCTCAGGGTCGCTTCTTGGGGTGGTTGGGATGTGGCAGACAGATGGCAAGATACCCCCTCTGCTACCTGTCGGTTATGAAGAACACTTAACAATGTATTCTCTCGATTTCGAAGAATTTCTATGGGCAAGGGGAATAACTGAGGAATCTGTCAATATTGTTAAAAACTGCATAAGGGAGCGTTTGCCCATTGATGGTGCCATGCTTAACGCATTTAGCACGGCGTTCCGCGATTACATGATAGTCGGCGGAATGCCGGCAGCGGTAGCCTCTTTTGCCCAGGAGAAGAATTATGCCGCCCCAGGAAAAATTATAACGGAGATTCTCGAAACCTGCAAAAACGACATCAATAGGTATAACACCAAACGGGAGTCCATAAAAACCATTGAATGTTTTGATTCCATCCCGGCGCAATTGGCACAATCCAATAAGAAATTCACCTACTCCAGGCTTAGTGGCGAAGGCGCCAGGGCATCCGCTGAAAAGTATATGGAGAATCTCCTATGGATAAAGAATGCGGGATATGGTAACTTTTGTTATGGTTTAAGACAGCCCACGCACCCTGTTGAAGGACAGGTTGACAGAAATTCATTTAAGGTATATTTGTCAGACACAGGTATGTTGTCTCACATGATGGGGCAAAATGCCATTCGTGCGATATACGAAGGCGACACAGCGTACAACATGGGCGCCGTCGTGGAAAACGTCGTTGCGGAATGTCTGATGAAATGTGGTTACCCGCCGAGATACTACCGTAAGAGCAGCGGTCCTGCAAGGATGGAAATCGATTTTATTTTGAAATTTTACAAGGACATTGTGGCGGTAGAAGTAAAATCTGGGAAAAACAGGGATGCGCCATCACTTTGGAAAATTGCAGAGCATTTCGACATCGGTCGTAGGATAATGTTCGCCGATTCCAACATAAGCGTGGACGCGGAAGGCATTGAAACGTACCCGTTGTTCGCCGCCGCCTTCGCGGACTGCCTCGAACCGCGGTGGGAGATGCCCCAATTTTGAATCAACCGATGTAGCCGAGGTCGCCGCTGTCCGTCTTCTCGTTCTCGGCGATGTGGGCCGCAAGCTCGTCGATGTGCCTGGCCATCTCCTCGAACATCGTCTTGTCGATCTCGAAGCCGATGAGCTTCTCCAGCACCTCCACGACGGCCAGGGCGCTCTTGTGGTCCACGAAGTGGCCGGAGGTCTCGCCCATGAGGCACGCGCTCGGTATGCCGGCGATCTTGCCGAATCCTAGGAACAGCCCGCTGGCGCCGACGATCCCGGCGCCCGGCTCGCCCATGGAGAAAACGACGCCCGCCTCCTCAAGCTCCGGTTTCATGCCGGCGTCGGAGACGGCGCCCAGCACCCTGGGGCATTCGGAGATGAGGCCGGTGCCGTAGCCGCCCAGGGTGTAGATGCGCGAGACCCCGATCTTCAGGAAGACGTCTTCCATCATCTCCTTGCAGACCTCGTACTGCCCGTCGGGGGTGAGGCCCTGGCAGTCGCCCAGCAGGAACACCAGGTCGTGGCCGCCGACGTCCTTGGCGTACCACAGCTCGTTGGACGCCAGGCTCGCGACGCACTCCCCGTCCAGCGTCGCCTGGGGCGGGAAGTGTTTGGAGTACACGGTCACGAAAAGCTTCGCGCCGAACACCTCGGCCAGGTGGTCGGCGACTGTCTTGCCGACGTTCCCGATCCCGGGGAGGCCCTCCAGAAGGATTGGGTCCTTCAGCTTGGGCTTACTGTGCACCACCACGGTATTTGCCGTTCTCACCGTATTCCTCCTCTATCCCGATCCTTCTGTATTTGCCGTACCTGTCGTCGGGGGAAAACCTTGCCGGGTGGGCCGTGCGGCTCCTCCCGCCGCATCCCGGGCACGTTTCGGACATGGTGTAGGAGCCGCAACGCCCGCAGACCCTGATCTCGGCCACCGGCTCACCTCGCGAAGGAGGCTTCCCCTCCGGAGGCCAGGACGGAATCCATCGCCGTGGTGGAGACGTTCTTCAGGATTTCCTCCGCGATTTTGTAATTGTCGGCCTTCACGTGAATCCTGTACTTGGGGCAGCCGACGCAGGTTATCTCGACCTCGCCCTCCTCCCCCGCGGCGCCGAGGCCCTCCATGAGAGCCTTCCTGATGATTTCCACGCCGTCGGGCTCGTAGGACCTCATGGTCATGACGCCGCTGATTTCCACGTAGGGCGGCACGATGTTCTCTATGGCGACGGTGACGAAGGCGTCGACCCAGTCGTCGTCGTAGTATGACCTGAACTCCTCCTGGTCCACGGCCACGCTCTCGAAGGCGTGGTACAGGGTGCCGTAGGCCTCCAGCAGCTCGGCGGCGAAGGCCTTCCACGCCTCGTCCACGGACATGGAGCATGCCTCGGCCACGATTTCCACGAGTTTCTCGGCCTTGTTCTCGTTCTTCCACTGCTGGATCTTCTCGCGTTTCTGGTGTTCGTTGACGCTCTTGAGGGAGAGGTCGATGTGGCCCTTGGAGTGATCGGTGTCCAGGACCTTGCAGACGATTTTCTGGCCTTCCCTGATGTAGTCCCTGATGTACTTTACCCAGCCCGTGGCCACGTCCCTCACGTGGACGAAGCCCTCCTTGCCGTCGTATTCGTCGAGCGTGACGAAGGCGCCGAAGTTGCGCACGTTGGACACGCTGCACACGACGAGCTCCCCGATTTCCGGGTAGCCTTTGGAACGGGACATCAGCCTACGACCTCTACGACCTCACCGTTGATGAGGCCGACGCCGCCCCTGGGGGTCACAAGGGTGGTGCCGCAGACGTGGCACGTGACCACGGAGGCGGCCTTCCTGAAAGCGATTTGCTCGCTGGAGCAGTCCGGGCATTTTATCTTGACGAAATCGCCGGCCATGCGAATCACTCCGTGAGCTCGAATTTCTTGGCCCTCTGGCACGCCTTGAGGTGCGCCTTTTTGCAGCCGGTGCACCTGTACCTGAGGTTCACTCTCTTCGTGGGCTTCTCCCTGCCTTCCGGCTTGGGCCTGGGGAAACCGCCGTAACCGGCGGTGACCCTCCTGAATCTCCTCTGGCCCCACTTGAGCTCGCTGGCCTTCCTCTTCCTGACCCTCTCCACGTCGTGGCTCGTGTGGGTCCCGCAGTGGGGGCAATAGGTTTTGATCGATCTTGGCATTTTCATGTCTGCGTTCGCCTCCCTATAATAGGTAACGGGCTTGCTAATAACGAAGCCCTATTTATAGACAACACCCGGGCTCACTCGCCCATCTTGGTTATCGAGCCGTCTTTCCTGGACACGAGCACGGTCGTGGCGACGTCGAGGAACAGGCCGTTGTCGATCACCCCGGGGACGGTGTTGACGGCCGCCTCGAGCCAGTGGGGCTTGTCGATGGGCCCGAACCCGCAGTCGTAGATCAGGTTGCCGCAGTCCGTCGCGAACGGTTCGTCGCCCGACATCCTCAGGACGGGTTCGCACCCGAGCCTGGCGAGGGCGGCGGCGGTCTTGGTGTGGCCGAAGCGCAGCACCTCCACGGGCAACGGGCTCCTGGTGCCCAACGTATCCACGAGCTTCGATTCGTCGACGACGATGACCACGGCCTTCGACGCCGCCGCGACAACCTTCTCCATGAGTAGCGCGCCGCCCAGCCCCTTGACCAGGTACATCTCCGGGCTGACCTCGTCGGCGCCGTCGATGGTCAGATCCAGGTAGGGCACCTCGTTCAGGTCCACCACCTCTATCCCGAGGCCCAGGGCCTGGCTCCTGCTCTTCACCGAGGTGGCGACGCACGTGAGGGACATGCCGTCCTCGACGAGTTCCCCGATTTTGTTTATCGCGTGGTACGCCGTGGAACCCGTACCCAGGCCGACCCTCATGCCGTCCTTGACGTAATCGGTCACGGCCTTTTCGGCCACCAATTTTTTCATCTCGTCCTCGTTCAAAGCAAATCCCTGCGTATGACGCCAACGATGGAGTCGATGATATAACTGTTGATTTCCCGGCCCAGTTCCGCGGAGGCGGGCCCGGTGTCCCCGGCCATGCCCTCGGGGAAGCACACCGAGGCGTCCCTGACCACCAGGGAGCCGGTGGACGAATAGGTGCCCACCGGCCTGTCGGCCGTCACGGCCTCGGGTTTTATGTCCAGCATCCGAGACGTTTCGACCAGGCCGCCGTGGCCGTCCCCGGCGAGGTCCCTCACCTTGGGGTGGGACGCGCCGACGTCGTACTCCGACACGAGGGAGACCTTCATGTCGCATGCGTCGACGACGTCCTTGCAACCTTCCTTTATGGCGCAAAGGTGTGAAGACCCAGCGTGTCCCGAAAGTATCATCGCCGCCCTCACCCCGTCCCCGTGCAGCGCGGTCAGAACGTCCCGGGTGAAGGCCCTGACGGTGTCGAAGGCCAGCCAGATCGTGCCGGGCATGTTCTTGGTTGACGAATGGTTGCCGTAGGGCATCGCCGGGGCTACGAGGACGTTCCCCATCCTCTCCGCCACGGCGTCGGCCACGTGCGCCGGCTGGAAGGTGTCGGTGCCCAGGGGCAGGTGCGCCCCGTGGGCCTCGGTCGCCCCGAAGGGGAGTATCACGACGCACCCTTCCGCCACCTTGCGGCGGAAGGCGTCCCTGGTCATGTCCTCGATTCTCATGCGCCCCCATCGGCGCGAAGTGGTTTAAACTGTCGCGTGGATGGCCATGCATGAGGCTGGCTTCCCTGTTTTCCGGCGGAAAGGATTCCGCCTTCGCAACCTACGTTGTGGAACAGATGGGCCACGACATCCCGTACCTGGTGACCGTCGACCCGGGGGAGGACTCCCATATGTTCCACGTCCCCAATCTGTCGCTGGTGCCGCTGATGGCGGAATCGATGGGCAAGGAATGCGTCATGGCGCGCAGCGACGGCACGCCAGGGGGGGACACGGAAGCGATGGTTTCCGCCCTGTCGGGGTTGGACGTGGACGGGGTGGTCAACGGCGCCATACTCTCCGGCTACCAATGGGAGCGGGTCAACGCCGTTTGCGGCGATCTGGGTCTGATGGTTTTCTCGCCACTGTGGAGGAAAAGCCAGGAAACGGTCTACCGGGAAATCCTTGATTCGGGAATCGACGCAATCGTCGTGGCCACCGCCGCCGAGGGCCTCGGCAGGGGATGGCTGGGCAGGAAGCTGGACGCCGAGGCCGGGAGGGAACTCGCGGAGCTGCGCGAAACCCGGGGCATAAGCGTGACCGGGGAGGGCGGCGAATACGAATCGCTCACCCTGGATTCCCCGCTGTTCTCCAGGCCGCTCGTCGTCGAGTCCTACGAAATCAGGGGCGGCAGGAGGTGGGGCGCCATGGAGGTCACCTCGGCGACCCTCGGTGACAGGAAGTCACAGGCCTAAGCCCTTCCTCACGCCATCGACGATTTCGCCCACCTCGGGCAGTTCCTTGGGCACGGAAGCGCGCCAGACGTATTTGATCAGGCCGTCGGTGCCCACGACGAAAATCTCCCTGTTGGTGAAGCCGGAGACCATGTGGCCCGGGCCGACTATCGCACCGTATTCCTTCGCGACCTTCTTGCCGTCGTCGAACAGCAGCTCGAAGGGGATGTGCAGCCTTTCCTTGAAGGACACGTGGCTTTCCAGGCTGTCGGAGTTGATGCCGACGTACCTCACGCCCGTCTCCTCGAAGAGGTGGAACGACTCGATGAATTTGCCCATGTAGTTCATGCAGTTGAGACCGAAGTCCCCCACGTAGAAGTTGAGAAGGACCGGCCCCTCGGCCAGGGCCTTGCCGAGGTCGAAGGTGCCGTCCGTGGATTGCAGGGTGAAACCCGGGGCCTTGTCCCCGACGGATAGTTTTGACATGGCCATGTGAACGTCCGGGCACATTATATATTTTTCATCCGCCGCGCACGGGGCGGCGGTGGCGGCTATGGCCCGCTCGACGTCGGCCACTATGGCATCGATTTCCGTATCTGGGTCGTTCCACCAGTTGTGGCTCCAGACCCTTCTCACGCACCATCCCCTGGATTCGAGGAATTTCTGTCTGTGGTAATCCCTCTCCCTGGCCGTCGAGGCGCCGGAATAGAGGCGGCTGTCGCATTCGATGCCCATGACGTAACGGCCGCCGTGCCTGACGGCGACGTCCACCAGGTAACCGCCGATGCCGACGTCGGTCGTCGCGTCGTAACCCCTCTCGATCAGCGCGTCCCTGATCTGGGTCTCGAAGGAACCCTCGGCCGGTGGCGCGGCCGTGGCGCCCGTGGAACCGAAGGATGCCAGGACCCCTTTCTGCGCGCCCCGGTCCCCCGAGGACACGGCCATCGCGTATACAAGGTATTTCTTCAGGTAGGACGGCCCCGGGTTCCTCGGGGTCTCAACGTCCAGTTCGTCCGGGAGGAACGACGTGACCACGTGCATGCGTTTCCTCGCCCTGGTTATGGCAACGTTCAGCCTGTTTTCCCCGCCCTCGTTGTTAAGCCAGCCGAACCTCTGTTCGAGCGTCCCGGACGGCTTTCTGGCGTACCCGACGGAAAACACTATGACGTCCCGTTCCTCGCCTTGGACCGTTTCTACGTTCTTCACGAACAGGCCCGCGTCCCCGCCGTCGACGGACCTGGACGCTTCCCTGGCCAGGGCCCTGCCGAAGGCGGACCCGGAGTCGATCTCCGATTCGATCATGTCGTTCAGCAGGTCCATCTGGCCGGCGTTGAACGTTATCACCCCGACGGAATCCTCCCCGCCTATGGTTTCCCTGAGTATCCTCATGACCGCCTCGGCCTCCGGGACGTTGCTCCTGTTTTTCCAGACGCCGTCCGGGACCAGGGTGTGGCGTATGCACGGCCCGTCCGGCGGCGCCGCGTTGGGCGAGACGTAGAGGTTGCCGCCGTAGAAGGCGTGGTTCGAGAACGAGATGAGTTCCTCGTAGAGCGACCTGTAATGGAAGTTGAGCATGAACGACGGGTACTTCCCGCCGGCGACGTCGAGCAGGCTGTCCCCGGAGCCCTCGCCGTACCTCACGGTGCCGACGCTGGACGGCTTGAGCTGCATGCCGTCCCCGGCGACGACGACCCTCCTGCCCCGGAATATGGACGGCACGGCCCTTTCCACGTACATCTGGGAGGCCTCGTCGAAGATCACGTTGTTGAAGAGGCCCGGCTCCAGCGGCAGCATCGTCGACACGGCCTCGGGGGTCATCATCCACACCCGCACGGAGGAGAGCAGCTCGAAGGAGAACCGGGAAACGAATTTCGCCGGGGACCATTTCCTCGCGCTCCCGGCGATCCTCAGCATCTCCGGAGCCGACTTCGACCGGCGCAGGTTTTCCAACCCGGAACGCAGGACGTGCTCGGCCGTTTCCGAGCAAATCCCCATTTTCTCGGAAATCAGGCCGTCGAGGCGCTCCCTGATGCCGCCGAAGTCGCCGATGCTTTCCGTCAGCCCGGCGTTGCCTTCCTCGAAGGCGGTGAGGTGCCCCTTCACGATGAAGGCGAACAGCTCGTCGTTGGACATCCCCAGGGTCCACGGCATTTTGGTGTTGAGGGCGATTAGGTTCTCCCCGTAGGTCTTCTCGTGCCTGTCCAGGGAGTTGTAGAAATCCATCAGTTCGGAGAAACGGTCGAAATCATCCAGTGCCAGTATCACGGATTCGGTATCGTCCAGGGCCCTCCTGAGGATGTTTTCCGAGAAGGTGCCGAGGTGCCTGCCGAGGATTTCCGTGGCCATTCTCTCCAGTTTTCCCTTGGCGAAACGCATGTCCACGATGCCGCCCCGGTTCGCCTCCTCCTTCGCCCGGGCGAGATGCTCCAGGTCGCCCTTCATCGCGTCGACGGAATCTCCGTCTACAAGCGGCAGCCAGATCATGTCTTCCACCGCCCTGTGGTATTCCGAAAGGTTCCGCAGGACGGAAGGGTCCGAGAATTTACCGTGCATCGACGCCAGCTTGTCGAAGCCGACCTCGGTGAGCGATCGGGATATGTTGTCCCTGAGGGCGACGTACCTGGCGTGCTCATCAGGGTCGTTCAGGTCCACCTTCTTCACGTGGTAGTACAGTTTGTACGGCTCGATCCCGAATTCCCCCGGGGAGTACATCACGTCGGCGATTTCCTTCAGTTTGGAGAACTCCGACTCGATGGACGCCGAGACGTCCCCGATCGTCCCCGCCGGCGGTTCCGAGGGTTCGGACGTCAGCAATTTGAGGATCTGGGAATGGAAACCCCTTCTGTCGTCCAGGCTGCCGACGAGTAGGGCGCCGTCGGCCACGGGGCCGAGGCGGGACCTGACCACGTCCAAGGCGGTCTTCTTCTCCGAGACCAGCAGGACCGTCTCGCCCCTGCAGACCGCGGAAACGATCATGGCGGTTATCGCTTGGGATTTGCCGGTGCCCGGGGGCCCCTGCACGACGATGGCGTCCATCGCGCCAGAGGCGTGTACCGCGGATTCCTGGGAGCTGTTGATCCCGTTTATGTACGCCAGGGCGGCCTCGGAAATCTCCTTCGGCGGCGTTTCCGCGGAGACGCGAGGGCCGACCAGGCCATTCAAGGCGGCGTTGGACACGCCGCCGTCGAGAATCCTGGAAAAATCGCGTTGGACGGAGTCGGCGTATACGGGGAATTTGCCCAGGACGGCGCACGGGACCATCTCCAAATCCCCGACTGGGTCTTCTTCCGGGTAGCGGGTGGGGACGTCCGATTTCGGCGGCCCGATGCGGATTCCGTGGGAGCCGTAGATTTCGGCCAGCCTTCCGAAAAGGCCCTCCTGCGAAGGATCCGCCAACACGCCGTCCTCCGCGTCCTCCCCGGTCCTCAGGGAACCGGCGAGCAGCAGGGCGGTGTTGAGCAGGACGTCTTTTTCGGGGTCCCTTTCCAGGGATATGGTGCCGCGGTGCCGTTTCAGCCTCACCGGGAACAGCGCCAGGGGCGCGTTGACGGGGAAATCCCCCCACGGCACGCCGCGGGCGAAGGGGTATCCGACGTATAGGTCGTAGCTCCCGGATTCCATGACGTCTCTGTTGACCTCCCGGGCGAGGGCGTTCGCCTGCCCGTAACGCGGGTGGCCCTTGTCGCAGAGCGCGCGCCAACCGTCGGAATCCAGGAATCCCGGCACGTCGTCCCAGTAGTCGGCCATGTCGACGGCCTTTCCCCTGGTCAGCCCCCGGGCGTTGATCATGCGGTTGCCGCGGCCGACGTCGGTGAAGCGTTTTCCCATCGACCGCAACGGCGCCGAGACCCCGGCGGGCATCTCGCCGACGCCCGCCCCCTCCAAAGCGACGCGGGACGTCACGGCCAGGAAGTCCCCGCCGTATTTCCCGACGAAGGCCTCGCCCAAACCGCGCAGCCTCATCAAATCGGAGGCGCTGCGGGGCAGCAGGGCGGCCATCGCCTCCAGCGCGGCGTCGTCGCAGACGGAGTCGGGCCTGTCTGCGAGACCGTCCCTTACTCTCAGGCGTTCCCTGAGGCCGATCAATTCTGCGAGCACATCCCGGCGCATTCGCCGGGCCATAGCGTTATGTGATATTAACCTCGGTTGGGAAAGCGGGGTCGCAGCCCGTCGGCCGACGGCGCACCCAGAGACGGTTTCCTAGAACGGGCCCCCGGCAGAGGGCGAACCCCGTGGATTCTTTTGCGGCCGCCATCAAAAAAACGTTCGAAAATCCCGCCGCCACAGGCGCCGCGGCGGATTTTGGCAATATGGCGCGCCTCGGCGGCATTCCGTAGGGATTCTTTCGTGACGGGCCCCATACCAGTTAAATACGCATTTTCAGATTGTGCGCCGATCGGAAATGAACGCAGGACGCACAGCAGAACCGTACGGCACAGTCCCCCACACGCACCCAGCCTTCTCCGGGGTGTCGGCATGAGCGGGGCCCGCGTAGCCCTCGTGGGCGCCTGCGGCAGGATGGGGAGCCTGATCATCCGCCGGATCCTCGCCACCGAGGGCCTGACGCTTTCCGCGGCTTTCGACCTGGTGAACGTGGGAAGGGACGTGGGCGAGGCCATCGGCGTCGGCAAACTGGGCGTCACGGTCTCCGACTCGAAGGATTTGGCCGCCGTCCTGAAGGAGAGCGAGACGGACGTCCTCATCGATTTCACCATAGCGTCGGCGACCGCCGTCAACGCCCCCGCGGCCGCCGCCGCGGGGGTCAATCTGATTATAGGCACCACCGGGCTCTCCGCCGAACAGAGGGCGGGGATCGTCGACGCCGTCGCCAAGAACAAGGTGGCCGCCGTGATCTCCTCCAACTATTCCATAGGCGTCGGTGTCTTCTTCAAGCTCGTGAGGGAGGCCGCCAAGCTCCTCGGGGACGGATACGACGTGGAAATCATCGAGGCGCACCACAACCAGAAGAAGGACGCGCCCTCCGGCACCGCCATGACCGCCGCCGAGATTGTCAGCGAGGAGATGGGTGGCAAGGAAATCGTCTCCGGGCGCGACGGCCTGTGCCCCCGCGGCAAGGAAATCGGGATGCACGCCATTAGGGGCGGCGACATCGTGGGTGACCACACCGTGATGTTCATCGGCAATTCCGAGCGCATCGAGCTGCGCCACCAGGCCCATTCCAGGGAAATCTTCGTCGGCGGCGCGGTGATGGCGGCGAAGTGGGTGGTCTCGCAGAAGAAGGGCATCGTCTACGACATGTCCGACGTGCTTGGCTGAAAACGGGGACGAAGCCGCGGGGATGCCAAGTTTTTAGCTCAACATTGCCCCCGCCGGTCTTACACGCCAATAAATCATAATCGAAGCGGGTTTAAAGATTGTGTTGATTGGCCGCGTCTATATGGCCATCTGATCGATTGATGTAGGTGTTTGTCCCATATTTGGGTACACAGCACAGCTTACGGTAAAATTCCGGTATCGTGGCAAAAAATCCGACAACTTCCGAAAAAACCATCTGGCCAACGAATTAGGTGGGCCTGCCCGGATTCGAACCGGGGTCAATGGCTCCCAAAGCCACAAGTATGCCAGGCTAACCCACAGGCCCTCTGCTCTCGAAGACGGGGGCGTGATTTAACCTTATCGCAGCATTTTCCGCAGCTCGCCCGCGAGGTTGGCGATGGCCGCGCCCCTGTGTGAAACGGAGTTCTTCAGCGCCATGGGGATTTCCGCGAAGGACTTCACGCCGTCGACGGTGAAGATGGGGTCGAACCCGAAACCGCCGGATCCGGACGCGTTCTCCAATATCGTCCCGCGGCAGGACCCCGACGCCATCACCGTCTTGCCGTCGACGTCGCATCCGACGCAACACCTGAACTCGGCGCCGCGGTCCCGGGTGCCGTGCAGCAGTTTCAACACGCCGGCGTTCCCCAGGGTTTTCTGCACGTATGACGAGTATACCCCCGGGAACCCGCCCAGGGAATCGATGAACAGCCCCGAGTCGTCGATCAGGAAATTGCTCTGCCCCTCCGCCCTCAGGGCGGCTACGCCGGCCCTCACGACCTCCTCCAGCGTGTCCGCCTGTATCTCGTCGTACGGTATCGAGATGTGGGAGACGGATATGCCCAGGTCCTTGAAGGCGGCCTTGAACTCGACGGCCTTCCCCTGGTTCGACGTGATTACGTTCAGCCTCATGTGTACCTCGCCCTGGACCGTATCTCCGTCACCTTATCAATGACTTTCGCCGAATCGGCCATCGTCCTGCCGTAACCCCTCATTGCCGCCTCGAACGCCCAGGGGGCGTCGGGGTGCGCGGAGGCCATCGCCCTTTCCAGCAGATGCACGTCCACGCCCATGTCCTCGATCCCGGCGGCCGGGATGCCCATTGAGAAATCGATGAGCCAGACGGATGCGCCGTTAACTATCGCGTTGGAAGTGGTCGGGTCCCCGTGGGTCATGCCGGCGGAGTGCAGGAGGCCTATGGACTCGCCCAGGGATTCGCAGAGGCTTTCCGCGTCCCGCCCCATCGAGTCTATGGTTTTCTTGAGGCTGCGCCCGGGTATCGCCTCCATGACGATGCTGGCGTCCCGGGGGTCGACGTCGTAGACGATCGGGGTCCTCACGCCGGCCGACCTGGCGTCCCTGAGGAGGCGGGCCTCGTTCCTCATCCTGCGGGAGTTCAGCGAGGCGTCTAAATCGGGGTGCCTGTACCCCTTCGGGACCCTCCTTTTCCTGACGGCGTCCCGCCCCATGTAAGTCTCCCTGGAGACGACGGCCTCCGCGCCTCTTTCCCGCATGGACGTCCATCATGGTTAAAATAGGATAAATTGATTGCTGGAATAAGCGGGGATCCCGCGGGAAGTGCACGATATGAGATACACGATCACTGGAGACAATCTGCAATTTGTCAACATCCAGCTTTCGGATGGGGAAACCTTCCTCGCCACGCCCGGGAACATGAAGTACATGTCGGGGAACATGAGGATGGAGGCGAAGATGGAGGGCGGGCTCCTCAAGGGGCTGAAGAGGTCCCTTTCCGGCGAGTCCTTCTTCATGGTCCGGTTCACCCCCCAGGGCGGCACCGGGTTGCTGGGTCTCGGCGGCGACGCCCCCGGCAAGATTATGGACATAGACGTCACGGACGGGGCGTGGCTGGTTCAGAGGGCCGGGTTCATCGGCTCGGAGACCACCGTCAAACTCGACCTGGCGTTCCAGAAGAAGCTCGGCAACATATTCTTCGGCGGCGAGGGCCTGATACTCCAGAAGGTCAGCGGCCAGGGCGTGGCGTTCATCTCCGCCTGCGGCGATTTCAACGTCATCGACCTGAAACCCGGCGAACAGTTCAAGATCGCCACGGGCAACGCCGTCGCCTGGGAGGAGGGCGTCAAGTTCGACATAACCGCC
The DNA here is from genome assembly GCA_012520845.1 of Thermoplasmatales archaeon. Classification (GTDB taxonomy): domain Archaea; phylum Thermoplasmatota; class Thermoplasmata; order Methanomassiliicoccales; family Methanomethylophilaceae; genus JAAYNL01. Next base: position 128,342 of record JAAYNL010000015.1, read on the forward strand.
ACTGGCGGGTTCAAGACCGCCCTCTTCGGCGGCGAGGGGCTCTTCGTCACCACCCTGACGGGGCCGGGAAAAATCGTGATACAGTCCATGACCCTGGCCAACCTGGCCACGGCGCTCATACCGTACCTGCCGACGCAGGGCTGAGGTGATAAAATGACACAAACCGAGAGAAAGGGAACGGGCTCCTCGGCGCTGCTGATGGTGCTTGCGGGCATAGCCATAGTCGCCCTCGTGGGGCTCATCGTCTACGCGGCTTTGAACATAGACAACCTGTTGGAGAACCTCGTCCTCATAGGCCTCGTGGTGCTGGCGGCCATCATCATAATAGTCGTCGTGGTCTACCTGCTGATGATCATCCTGGCCATCCCGTACTACGCCGCAAAGGGCGAGTCCTACCAGACGAACGTGGACTACGACCTCGACGACGTCGAGTCCGTCAAGGAACGCGGCGGCGGGGACGACGGCAAAAAGGACTGAGCCCCTGGGCAAACCCTTTAACCAACCCTTTCCATTGAGGCGGCCGTGAACAGGGTACCCACCGGCTGCGCCACCATCGACGACCTCCTGGGCGGGGGCATCGAGAGCGGCAGCGTCACCCTGTTCTACGGCGAGGCGGGCACGGGCAAGACCAACATCTGCCTGCAGACCGCGGCCAATTGCATAGCTTCCGGGAAGAAGGTGGCGTACCTCGACACCGAGGGGCTGTCCAGCGAGAGGATCAGGCAGATCGTCGGCGACGGCGACGCCGCCAGGAGCCTGTTGATCTTTTCCATACACGGTTTCGAGGAGCAGACCGAGGCCATCGCCAAGGCGTGCAAGCTCGTCGCCGGAAACGAATCGGTGGCCATGATAATCGTCGATTCGATGACGATGTACTACCGCCTGAACTACGACGACATGCACTCAAGGAACGAGTTCGTCAGGCAGACGGAGACCCTGCTGAACACGGCGAGGAAATACCAGGTCGCGGTCCTCCTCACGTCCCAGGTCTACACCAACATCGGCCTCGGGACCATCGAGTTCCTCGGCGGGCACGCGCTGCACCACAACGCCAAGACGATCGTCCGCCTGGACAAGAGGCCCAACAACCGCAGGAGCGCCGTCGTGGTGAAGCACCGCAGCATCCCCGAGGGCCGCCTGGCCCATTACCGCATCACGGAGACGGGGATCGAGGGCGTTTAAACCTCGCGGGCCATCGCGTATTCCGCCAGGCCGACCATGAATTCCTTGTCGGGGCCTTCCGGCAAAACGTGGAGGCAGGCGATGGCCTCCTTGGTGAACGTCTCGGCCATGGATATGGCGTAGTCGATGCTGCCCGCTTTCCTGAGGATGTCGCGCACCCTGTCTATCTCGGCCTCGGAGGCGTCGTTCTTGCCGAGCACCGCCCTGAATTCCCTCAGGTCTTCGCCCTTGAGGTTGGCGAGGGCGTGGCAGACCATGACGGTGCTCTTGCCCTTGCGTATGTCGTTCCCGGAGGATTTCCCCGTCTTCTCGGGGTCGCCGACGATCCCGAGGATGTCGTCGAACATCTGGAAGGCGACGCCGAGCTTCATGGCGTAGGAGTGGATTGCGTCGACCGTCTTCCCGTCGGCCCCGCCGACCATGGCGCCGCCCGCGGCGCCGGAGGCGAAAAGCACGCTGGTCTTGAGGCGTATCGTCTCGATGTACTCCTCCATCGTGACCTCCTCGCCGTTCTCGTTGTTGATGTCCATCTGCTGCCCGCGGGCAAGGTCCCAGACGGCGCGGGTGACCACCTTCAGGATTTCCCTGAGCGTCTTGTCGGGCACGTCGAGGTCGGTCATGATCTCGAAGGCCCTGGCGAACAGGGCGTCGCCCGCGAGTATCGCGGTGGCCATCCCGTACTTGACGTGGGAGGTGACCATGCCGCGGCGCACCTCGTCGCCGTCCATCAGGTCGTCGTGCACCAGCGTGAAATTGTGTATGTACTCGATGGCGACCGCGAGTGGGAAGGCTTTTTTCCTGTCCCCCCCGACGGCGCCGCAGGCCGCCAGTACCATGGCGGGTCTCATGCGCTTGCCGCCGGCGTAGGGGTATTGCCTCGCCGCCTCGATCAGGTTGTCGGGATTTTCGTCCCCGATATAGGATTTTATGTGCCCGTCCAGCTCTTTCGACGTTTTCGCCAGTCTCTTCGTTATGTCGGTCATCTCATTCCCTCGATCCATTCCTTGGTGCGGCCCGTGATCACGAGGTCCGCGTCGGCCAGCTCGCCGACGTCCCGGCAGCCGGTCAGGAACATTGCGGTCCTGAATTCCTCTTTGAACTGGTTTATCAACTCGACGACGGCGTCGGCGGATTCCATCGCCGCGCCCAAAAATATCCTGGCGGCCCCGGCGCACGACGCGCCCAGGGCTATCGACCTGGCCACGTCCAACCCGTTGTATATGCCGCCGGAGGCGATCAGCGGGACGGTGCCGGAGGCCTCGATCACGGACACCGTGGACGGGATGCCCCAATCCTCGAACGTCTTTCCGAGTTCAGCCCTCAGCCGGTCGCCGACGTTCTCCGCCCTGTACAGTTCCACGGACGCGAAGCTGGTGCCGCCGGTGCCCGCCACGTCTATGGCCCTGACGCCTATGGCTCCGAGTGCTTTCGCGGTCCTGGCGGAGATGCCGGCCCCGGTCTCCTTGGCTATGACCGGGAATTCCCTGGCTATGTCCCTGAAGGCGTCCCGGCAGCCCCGGGCGTTCTTGTCGCCCTCCGGCTGCACGGCCTCCTGCAGGAAGTTCAGGTGGAGTGCGATGTAATCGGCGCCGACGATCTCGATTGCCCTGGCGACGTCGTCGTGGGTGAACGCCTTCTTCCTCTCCTGGGCGATGAGCTGCGGGGCGCCGAGGTTGCCTATGACCAGCGGCACCTTGTGCTTCTTGATCACTTCGTACGATTCCGTCTCGATGCCCTCTATGGCGGCCCTCTCGCTGCCCACCCCCATGCCTATGCCGCACTTCGCGCAGGCCTCGGCTATGTTGGAGTTGATTTCCACGGCGCCCTCGAAGCCGCCGGTGATGGCGGTGACGATGAGGGGCATCTCGAGCCTCTTGCCGAGGAATTCCACGCCGCAGTCTATCTCGGCGTAGTCGACCTCGGGCAGCGCCTCGTGCACCAGGGTGACGTCGTCCCAGAAGGTGGGGACGGGATCCACCTCGCCGTCCAGGCAAATCTCGATGTGGTCCGCCTTTCTTTGTTTCATTTCAGTCACCGCCTATCGCTTTCGTACTGATAACCTCTTCCCCCCTCAGCAGGGAGAGCAGCCTGCCGGGGACTTTGCCGTTGATCATGTGGCAGTCCCTGCCGGGGGCGCACATCCTGAGCATCGAACGCATCTTCCCTGCGACGCCGCCTGTCACGTCGGCGACGTACATGGCGGATTCCACGTTGCCGAGCAGGTCCTCGGTCACGACGCCGTACATCACGGCATCCGGGTCCTCCTTCGGGTTGGTGGAATAGAGGCCGTCCACGTCGGATACGAATACCACGGATTCCGTGGGGAACAGGTCGCAGAGCCTCTCCATGACCTGGTCGCCGGAACATATCCCGAAGCCTTGCTTCCGATCGAGCACAACGTCCCCGAACATCACCGGCATGATGCCGAGGTCGACGAACCGCCTCAGCACCTCCGCGTCCCCGAGGCTCAGCACGCCGTCGTCCATCATGAAGCAGGACCCCGGGGGCACGCCCACGGCGGGGATCCCGGCCGATATCAATTCCGAGACCACCATGCCGTTCAGCTCCCTGACGTCCCTGCAGACCTCGGCGACGGCGGGGATCTGGCTCTTGTCCTTGTAGCCGTCGGCGAGGCCGTGCTCCTTGGCGATGATGTGTCCGAAGGAACCGGCGCCGTGGACGACGATGACGTCCTTGCCCGAGTCTTTGATCTCCCTGCAGAGCATGGCGACCCCGGGGGCGTCGAAGGTCCTGTATTCGGACTTGTCCGTTATGACGCTCCCGCCGAGCTTCACCAGAATCATGGTTGGCGATAACAATCGGTCGCTATATAACATTCACACGGCGACGGGCGCACGGCGTGCGCCGGAAGGAAAAAATGGGAGTGGCTGACAGCGGGCCGGTTTTCCCGTACGCTTGCGCAATACAGTACAGATCGGTGCGCGGGCGGACTTTACTGCCGGGTTCGGAATGGGACCGGGTGTATCCCCGCCGCTTTGGCCGTCATACCAAGGCATCGGATATCGGGGAGGTATATAATCATTTTCCAACCCTGGTGTTTTCCCGCAATCAGAAAAGGTCGGACGTCAGGAATTTTTCCGCTTTGAGGTACCTTATCCCGTTCACGTTCCCGTCTGCCCAATGCCCGTCGTCGGTGACGACGAACTTCGGGTACGAATCCCTGATTGCGCCGAGGTTCCCGAACTCCCTCTCGAAATTGCCTTCGGTGATTCGGGCGGCGCATTGGACGTATACCGTCTCGTCGCCCCTTTTCGCGACGAAGTCGACCTCCTTTCCCTTGAAATCCCCGGCAAACACCTGGTACCCCCTGTTTCTCAATTCCAGGAACACGATGTTTTCCAGGTGCTTCCCCACGTCCCTGTCCCTGTATCCCATGAGGGCGTGCTTGATTCCGAGGTCGGTGACGTAGAATTTGTACCTCGGCTTCAACAATCTGTTCCCGGCCAGGTCCAGGAATCGGACGCGCTCGATCACGTATGCCTCTTCCAGGTGTCCCGCCACGGCGTAGAAGCGTTCCTTGTTGAGCCCCCGCATCTCGCCGGACAGGTGGTTGTACATCCTGTTCAGGGACGTCACGCTGCAGATGTTGTCGCACACGAACCTCATCGTCCTGTCTATGGTCTCGAAATCGTCGCCGTATCTTTCGGCCAGGTCTTTCGCCACGATGGATTTGTATATGTCGTAAATCGCGGCGTGGGCCCCCCTGGCGGACATCGGGGTTTTCCACACCTGGGGGAAACCCCCGTATTTCACGTATCTGTCGAAAACGGCGTCTTCGGCGCACACGCCGTATTTTTCATTGAAAAGGCGGCATTCCCGGAGACTCAGCGGCCTGACGTGGATTTCGTTGTACCTGCCCGCGATTTTTGTCGAATACTCCGATGAAAGCAGGCTGGAGTTCGAACCCGTGATGTATATGTCCGAACCGCCCTCGGTTATCAATGACCGTATCACGGTTTCCCACGCGGGAACGTTCTGGACCTCGTCCAGGAAAACGTTCGTCCCGTCGGCGGCCATGTTTTCCTTGATATGCTCATAGAGCTTGAAACGGTCCAGTAGCCAATCGTTGGAGAGGAGATCCAAGTCGACGTGGATGTTTTTTCCGCGATCCGATATCATTTCGGAGACCAATTCCATTATCGTCGATTTCCCGCTTCTCCTGATTCCGGTGAATATTTTGACGCTGCCGTTGCCTATGAATTCGGAAACGAGTTCGATATACTTGTCCCTTGGAACCGGTTTTAGGTCCGTCACGGCATATGGATGCGCTTTCGATTATATAATTGCGATAGTTTAGACCAATATCTGGTACAAAGTATCCAATTCTATGTATGTTTGTACCAAAATTTGGTACAAAGTAAGGAATGGATGTTTCGTCCGTGCCGCATCGCTGTGCCGACTGTTTCAAACAATCAGCCTATGAAGGTGCCCTCTGTGGCGAGGACCTCCTTCCACAGCTCGATGGTCTTCAGCGCCTCCTCCTCGTCGAGGAGCTCGATGGCGAAGCCGGCGTGTATGATGACCCAGTCGCCGACCTCGGCCTCGACCAGGGCCAGGTTCGTGCGCCTTATGACCCCGCCGAAATCCACGTCCGCCTCGTCGCCCTCTATCTTCACAATTTTACCCGGAAGTGCCAGACACATACCTTTTCACCCCATCGCTATCTTTATTATCGCGTCCGCCGGGAGACCGTCGCACTCGATGAGGGCGGCCCTGGCGGTCGCCTCGTCGCACCCGGTTTGCGACATGACCAGGTCGATGTCTTCCTTCGGGACGTGCACACCCTCCTCCCCGGAGGCGGCGGACTCGACGGGCTCGCCCATGATCTGATAGGTCCTCTCGCCCTGCACCGTCATGATGTTGACCGCCGGGGACTCGAATCTGATCTCCTTGCCGGAAGTCCTGATGATGACCTCGACCACGTCCTCGAGGGCCTCGTTGGAGATGCCCATCTTGCGCATTGCCTGCTTCATCTGGCGAGGGTTCATCCCCCTCATCCCTGCCATGGGCACCCTATGCTCGGAGTTCTTTATAGTCTTTGAGCAACGATATCAGGGGGAAAGCGAGGCCGCGACGGCGGCCTTGAGGGCGTCCACCGCCCGTTCCGCGTCTTCGACCGGGACGCCGCCCTGGGCGAATTCCTTTTTTCCGCCGCCCTTGCCGCCGAATTCCGGGAGGACCTCCGATAGGATTTTTTTGCAGTCCACGCGGTCCGTGCCCGAAGCGGCGACGACGGCGGGCCAGGCGGCGCTCGCGAACAGCGCGACGCCGCCCCCGCCCCTGATCGACTCGGCGGCCTCGACCATGGAATCCCTGTCCACGGGGAAAGACCCGGCGTAGACGTCGACGCCACCGAAGTTTTCGGGCGCGATGCCGAAGAGCAGCGCCTTGGAAGCGTCCCGGGACGCCTTTTTGAGCGAGGCGAGCTCGTCCCTGGCGTTACCGATGGTCTTCAGCAGGTCCCCGGGCTTGGAATCCATCGCGTCGATCGCCTCCAGCCCCAGGTACGCCAACTCGTTGGAGGCCTCCCGGGCCTCGTCGCCCACCTTGAAGTGAATCGCGACGCCGTCCTTGCCGGCGGAAACCTTCCTGTCGACGAAGATCTGCCCAATCTCGCCGGTTTCCATGACGTGTATCCCGCTGCAGGCCGCCACGTCGACGTCGCCTATCGCGGCCACGGTTATCCTGTCGCCCTCGATGCGCTCGAGTTTCGCCCTCACGCCCTCGGATTCGACCTCGTCCCGCCCCATGGTAACCCAGGTGACCGGGTGATTCTCCGACACGGCGGCGTTGGCCTTGGCCACGGCATCGGCGACGATGCGCCACGGGACGTCCCTGGTGACGACGACGTGCTTGCCCTCGGGGGCGATGCTTATCTTCACGATTTCCAGGCCCGGGTCCCCCTCGCCGAGGTAATGGAAAAGCAGGTGCTCCGCCGTGTGCCCCTTCATCAGGTCGTAACGCCTGTCCCAGTCGACGCCGCACCATATCCTGTCGCCCGCGGAGAAGGGGTGGCCGGGGATCCTGTGCCAAATGTCCCCGCCGTCGCGTCTTACCTCCGTGACCGGGAACCCCCCGGCGTGGCCGGTGTCGTGGGCCTGGCCCCCGCCGCCGGGGAAGAAGGCGGTCCCCCCGAACGCGACCCACTCGCCGTCCACGGACGTCACCTCGGCCTCGAACTCGGACACGTAGCCGTCCCGCTTGAAAATCTCGTCGACCATCGCTTACGCTCGATGCGTCAGCCGATATTAAAGGTGGCCGTCCACCGGCGGGCGGGCAACCTTTAATAAAGCACTCTTCTTAGCCCCATCACCTTCGGGGCATGGCAAAATGAAAAGGACGCACACCTGCGGTGAACTCGGCAAAGGGGATTTGGGCAAGGAAGTGTGCCTACAGGGTTGGGTCAGGTTCTCCAGGGACCACGGCGGCGTGGCCTTCGTGGACCTTGCCGACCGCTACGGCACGACCCAGGTGGTTTTCGACCCCGAGAATCTCCCCGAGGGCGTAGACGCCAAGGCCATCGACGGGGCCATGAAGGGATTCTCCAGGGAATCCGTCGTCTCCGTCGTCGGCATCGTGAGGGACAGGGTCCCCGGCACGGAGGACCCGAGGAACCCCACCGGGGAGGTGGAGGTCATGATCACGTCGGCGGAGGTCCTCAACAGGTCCGCCGCCCCCCCGATGGAGGTGGGCGACCAGAAGGAGGGCGTCTTGCCCAGCGAGGACGTGAGGCTCAGGTATCGCTACGTCGACCTGCGCAGGTCCGAGATGGTGCACGCCCTGGAGTTCAGGTGCAAGTTCCTTTCCCTCGCCAGGGAGTACCTCCTCAAGAACAAATTCCTGGAGATTGAGACGCCCATGCTGGGCAGGAGTACCCCCGAGGGGGCCAGGGACTACGTCGTCCCGTCGAGGCTGCACCCCGGGAAATTCTACGCCCTACCCCAGTCGCCCCAGCTCTTCAAGCAGATGCTCATGGTCGGAGGCATGGACAGGTATTTCCAGGTGGCCAGGTGCTTCAGGGACGAGGATTCCCGCAGCGACCGCCAACCGGAGTTCACCCAGCTGGACATGGAGATGTCCTTCGTCGACTCCAAGGACATACAGGATACCGTCGAGGGACTTCTTTCGTACGTGTGGAAGGGGATGTACGGCACCGAACTTGAGACGCCGTTCCTCAGGATGCCGTTCGAGGAGGCGCTGGAGAAATACGGCACGGACAAGCCCGACATCAGGTTCGGCCTGCCTTTGGTCACCCTGACCGACGTCGTCAGGGAAGCCCCGTACGGCATATTCCAGACGGTTATTTCCCGCGGCGGCGTGATCAAGGGGATCAACGTCAAGGGCAGCCTGGCCGGCGACCGCATCGGCAGGAACGAGGTCGACAGGTACATCGAGCACGCGAAGAAGTTGGGCCTCGGCGGCCTAACGTGGATGAGGGCAAAGGACGGCACCCTCGAGAGCAACATCGTGAAGTACTTCACGCCCGGGATAATCGCCGACCTGATGGAGGCGATGGACGTGGAGGACGGGGACCTGCTGTTCCTCATGGCCGGCCCGGAGGCCCAGACGGTCGCCGCCGCAGGGCAGATGAGGTTGAAGCTCGGCCAAGATCTGGGTCTCGCCAAGGCGGACGACCACAGGTTCCTTTGGCTGGTCGACTGCCCCATGTTCGAGGTGGACCCCGTCACCGGCGCGAAGGGGGCGTACCACCACCCGTTCGTGCTGCCCACCGGAGACCCCCATGGGGACGGCGTCGGGGGGGAGTGCTTCGACCTGGTGCTGGACGGCAACGAGCTCGGCTCCGGGTCGATGAGGATACACAACGCCGAGACGCAGAGGGAGGTCTTCCGCATACTCGGGATGTCCGAGGAGGAAATCGACGAGAAGTTCGGGTTCTTCGTCGAGGCCCTCGGTTACGGCGCGCCGCCCCACGGCGGCATAGCCCTGGGGATAGACAGGTTCATGGCGGTGCTCCTCGGCAAGGAGACCATCCGGGAGACCATAGCGTTCCCGAAGAACAAGAGGGCCCAGTCCCCGTTCGACGGTTCCCCGGAGACGATACCGGACGACAAGCTGGAGGAGCTCCAGATAATGACCCTGGTCATAGACGACCTGGAATTCGAGTGATCAGAGCCGGGCTTCCACGAGCTTCTTCGCCGTGAGGACGACCTCCGAGGAGGAATACGCCCCGCGGGTCTCCCTCATCGCCAGGCCGATGATCCTGTTCAGGGCCTTCTCGTTCTTGGCGTAGTCCCCGAGCACGCCGGGGTTCTCGTCGATCAGCCTGTTTATGATTTCCTCGAGGTTGCCCCTGGCGACGGAACATTCGGGGGTGTCCTCGCCGCCTAACAGGCAGCCCATGCGGATGGCGCACTCGGTGTCCGTTATCTCCCCGGCCTTCTGCTTGACGGCCAGGTCCGCGGCGATGACGGAGACGTCGCCGAACTCCGCGTCGGATATGGCGTCCAAGGCATCCTTGTGGTCGCTGGCGACGGACATGACCCAGTATCTCGACGTTTCGGTATCGGTGGCGTCCGCGACCGTGGTGAAGAGGGAGGCCATGCGGCAAGAGGTGTGCACTATCTGCTCCGCGACCTTGGGGTCCAACCCGTAGTCGCCGACGAGGCGGCCAACGATGTCCGAGGACATTTCCGTGGCGCAGACGCTCTCCGCCATCGCCCTCGGGCGGAACACCCCCAAATCGGGTTCCCCGATGTAGCCGTAATCGTCCTCGTACCCCTTCTTCCGGGCGGACGTGGTGATTTTACGCCCCTCGTCGTAGTTCCTCGTCTCCCTTTCGACGACGCCGCCTGCCTTCAGGACGCGGGTCTGGCGCACCGCCTCGTACTGCAGGCAGCGCTCCACGTTCCTGAGCCCGGTGACGTTTTTGACCTCGCACCTCTCCTTCCCGACGGATATGTTGCAGTCGCACCTGACGGTGCGGTCGCCGTCGTCCCTCATGCCGAGGGTGCGCCTGACGTCCCTCAGCATATCGGCGAGGAACCTGCGGGCCTCCGCGGGGGAGGACAGGTCGGGCTCCGTGACGATCTCGACGAGGGGCACGCCGCTCCTGTTGTAGTCGATGAGCGCGGAACCGTCGCCGACCCTCCTTATGCTGCCCGGGTCCTCTTCGAGGTGCACCCTCCTTATGCGGATTTTCTTCTTGCCCAGCGCATAGGTGCCGTTGCTGCCGATGGGCGCCGCGAACTGGGTGCCCTGGTAGTGCCTGCTGAGGTCCGGGTAGAAGTAGGTTTTCCTGGAGAACCACGAGGCCTCCGGGATGGTGCAGCCGAACATCTTGGCCAGGGCGAGCCCGTATTCGATGGCCTTCCTGTTGAGGGTCGGCTTGAAACCCGGGAACCCGAGGCATCCAGGGCATACCCTGCTGTTGGGCAGGTCGTCGCCGGAGGTGGGGCAGGCGCAGAACAGTTTCGATTTCGTCGGCAGCTGGACGTGGATCTCGAGGCCGATTTTCATTTGACCGCCCCCGGTTTAATCGTTTTGAAAGACTTCGACCAGGCCTCCGCGGCGGCGATGACGGTACCTTCTTTCCAGTGGTCGGCGAGGAGCTGCATCCCCACGGGCATCCCCGACGCGTAGCCGCAGGGCATCGTTACGTGGGGCATGCCCGCCAGCCCGTGGGGGAGGGACAGAGTCTCCACGTATTCCGATTCCTGCAGACCCAGGCCCTTGATTTCATCGAATCTCGGGGCGACGGTGGGCACCGTCGGCAGGACGACGGCGTCGTGGTTCTCGAATATCCTTTTGAACTCGGCGACGAGGGCGCCCCTGACGGCGACGGCGTCCATGTAGTAGCTCCCCCTGACGTCCATCATCCTGACGTAGGTGCCGAACACGCTGGCGAACTTGGCGGCCATCCCGAAATGCTCGGACCGCATGTTGGTGAAGTATTCGTCGAAACCCAACGACAGGTCGCCGTCCTGCCTGCCGTACCTCAGGCCGCAGTACCTGGCCAGGGAGGTGGAGCCCTCCGCGGCGGCGATGGCCCTGTGGGCGGCCACGGCGTACCTTAGGGAGGGCAGCTCGACGGCGTCCACGCGGACGCCCTTGTCGCCCAGTTCCGCAAGGGCGTTCTCGAAGATGGGCCGCACCTCCTTGGAGACCATCCATTCCCAGTCTTTGAACACGGCCACGGACTTCGGCGCGCCCAATCCCAGATCCAGGTCCGGTTGGGCCATGGATGACGGGTCCCTCGGGTCCCTGAACGATATCCTCGGCAACAGTTTCCTGAAGTCCGCGGGGTCGGCGCTCATGAGGCCGATTCTGTCGCAGGACCCGGCGTAGTCGATGAGGCCATGACGGGACACGCGCCCCCACGTCGGCGTGAGGCCGTATACCCCGCAGAACGACGCCGGGACGTTGATGCCCGCCCCGGAGGAGGAGGCCAATGCCACGTGCCCGGGAATCGTCGCGGCCGCGGCGGCCGCGCCGGCGGAAGACCCGCCGCAACACCTGTCTGGGTCATACGGGTTCCGCGGCACGCCGCACTCGGCGGTCATGCCGAAGGAGCATATCTTGAATTCGTCGATGGCGGTTTTGCCGACGAGGGATCCGCCGGCCTCCCTGAGGGCGGCCACGGCGGTGGAATCCTCCGGCGGGACGTACCCCCTGAGGATTTCGGAGCCGCATCGGGCCTCGAAGCCCAACGCCAGGATGTCGTCGCTGGCGGAGAATTGGAATTTCCCTTCGGGGACGTCGTCGGAGAAGGAGGCGAACATCCCGTATCTTGAGTTGTAGCCGGAGGGTTTCAAACGACCTTGGGCCCCCTTACGTAGCCTTCGTAGGCATCCATCCCGTCAAGGAGTTTTTCCGATTGGTAGGGTTCCGGCACGTCGTCCCTGAGCACGTCGACGAACCTGATTGGGGAGAACCTCGGCGTGGCCTCCCCGGCCCGGAACTCGTCCAAAATCCCGAGGAGCCCTTCGACCTCTTGGGCCATTGCCAACATGGCATCGGTTTCCTCGCCGTTGAGGTCGACGTGGGCGATGGTCGCCACCCTCCTAAGCGTCTCTTCGTCCATCTGTGTCCGTCGTTAGCGCACCGTCGGATATATTCTTAACGAATCCGAAAATCCATGTCGTAGCGTGCAGTATTTTTCCAAATCGGGCGACGACGTTAAAGGGAAGCGTGACGCGCGAGGCGTTCCGAATCGTTGTTCCGAAGCCCGTTCCGCAATGCCGAACCAATCAAACGGGGGTCGGTTGACGGAGGGTTTCGGGATGGCCAGATGGACGCTTATATAAATAAGGATAAATTATAATATGTGGTCGTCATCCAAGTAAATTGATGGCCAGGGGCCTAAAGCTCAACAAATTCATCGGAAAATACGGATTGTTCCTTTCCGATGCATCAAACGAAGAGATCGTTTCAGTCTCGAAGGAACTGACGGCCGAGCTGTCGAATCAGGTCGAATCGGCCACCAAAGTCGGGCTGACGATGCTCGCATCCACGGTGCTCTCGCTGATTTTCCTCGTGACCTTCGTCTCTTCCGCGCCGACGTCGCTGTCAGGCACGGAGAAATCGGTCGTGTTCCTGACCAGGATACTTTCGATTTCCCTGCTGTGCTTTTCCGTCCTGATTTCCGGCCTCATCGTTTCACGGATGTCCGACGCATCGTCCATCTCCACCGTATTCTGGAGGAACATCCGCGAAACCGCCAACGACGAACGCGCACACGAGCATGCCAATGCGGTAAGGACCATAAACTCGCTCATAGGTTCTTCCAAAAACCTGATCAAATTCGCGGTCATGACGATCTCCCTCGCGGGACTCGTCCTCGGATTCGGCTTTGTGTACGAAATGATGGTCATCGCAAACTATCTGTAACGACGGGTGTTGAAAATGGGAGAAAACGGTTCAACCGGCATATCCGCGTCGAAACGCGGGATACTGGCGGCGACGGTCATGGCGGCGTTGCTCGCGGTTACGGCATTCTCGATTCTCGGACACGCGGATACCGCGGACGCCGCTAACGAGCCTCCGGGAATAAGCGGCATCGCGGTTTCTTTCTTCGACCAGGATTCCGAGGACTACGGGGAACTCGCCTACGTCAGCGACCTGCTTCCCGAATCCGTGAGCGCGGCCGAATGGGTAAAGGACCCAGTCAGCGGTTTTTGGTACAACATCAACACACTCAGTTCCGACTTCGGGAAAATCCTTACGTGTGGAAAAATACCCACACTTTCCAACGATGAAATCAGAGGGGACGTCGTGTCCAAATATCCGATTTTCGGCGGCGATTTCGTCATAATGCAGGTCACGTACAACGTCGCTTACGACTGCAACGTTTCGGTCAAGGTGACGAAGGAGGGAATGCCCGATTTCACGGATTCCTACGAAGCGTCCCTCTCCGTTTCCGGATGCCGTTCCGAAACGCCGTTGGTGCACGTGAAAATATACACCGTCGATACCGCGGCCGGGGACATGAAACCCGCCGAATCCAGAGGGACCTACGGCGTTTCGATGAAATACAACGGCATCGCCTGCGACGGCGTCAGCATCACTTACAAGGGCGCGGATTTCATTCTTTTGGGTCATGTGACCGATGCCTCCGGAAACGGAATCCCCGGTGCCGACGTTTCCTACAGAATCGACGACGTTCAGTGTACCGCGGTTTCCGATGCGACGGGAACCTACGCGATACCCGCGGGAATGGGTTCGGTCGTTACCGTCGACGGCATCGTTTCCGATAAACACACGTTCAATAATGGATTCCCGTATTCCTACGGGTCCGTCACCGGCAATGTCGCGCCCGGCCCCTCTTTCGCCGCCGACGAATCGTCGGTTCAGATAACCGTCAGGGACCAAAGCGGAAGACCCGCCGACGGCGCGACGATCAGTGCCGAATGGCACCACGTCAGCGGCGGCAGGATAGTAAGAAGTCCGACGGGAATCGCCCCTTCCTCCGAGTCAACCGGCTCGGACGGAAAAATATCGGTCATATACACGTCCGCCCCCGCCGGCGCCATGATGTACATCTGCGGAGTGAATCAGACGGACTCTTATTCGTTCGACACCAATTCCATACCGGACGAATCCGCTTCGCTGCCCGCCCTTACGAAAGAAGGGAACGTATACATCGACCCGTCGGTGACCCCGGCCGCCGAACTGAAAGTGATGGAATATTCCGTTCTCGTGACCACCCGGGGCAACGTCGATTTGTCGTCCGAGGGGGGCGCGATCCTCCCGAATGTCTCGGTGACCGCGGAATGGTACTATCAGATGGACAACTTGGACGGCACGTATCAGGTCCGTACCGCGGGCGAGGTCGAACCCGGTACGTTCAGCAACCTTGGCGACGGAGGCAAAGCATGGGCCATGACGTCGCATTCCGACGGCGCGGGGAAAATCGTGATCGTTTACAAAAAACCCGCGTGGACCGTCGAAGGGGGCGAGACCGCCTTCCTTTACGTTTACTGCAACGGAATCCCTTCGAACTCCTCTTCGGACAGATACCTCTTCGAAAAACCGGACCGTCTCTCCGACGGGGACAGCATACCCGACCAGGTTTCCACGTTCGGGGGCTGCAAGGCGTTGGAGCTGTCCTCGATCGGGCCTTTGGACGAAATCTCCGTGCATTCCGAGCAGGTGGCGTACCTGATTACCGGGACCATCACGGGCGACGTTCCGGACGAAGTCACGGTATTCTGTCTTTCCGCGACGACGGGGGACTTCAGGACCGTTCCCGCCGTCTTGGGAACGATCGTCTTCACGTTCCCGGTCATGGAGGGCCAGTCCAGCAAAATAGAGATAGATTCGGTCGCCGGGTACAGCTTTACCAACAACGGGATAACCCTCCCGTCGGCGACGGGGGATCAGGCATATTCGTCGACCGCCACCGAATTCGGCGTCGCATGCGAGAGGTCCGCTCCCGCGGTCGTGTGCACATACACGGTCACCGGGCTTTCGGAGGGGGACAAGGCGGTTTTCGAATACAGTGTCGGGGGGGTCAGGCTCTCGACGCCCGCGATGTCCCCTTCGGATACCATCACGTTCTCCGTGCACGGACGCACTGGGAACGTCGTTTCCTCCATCGGGATCACCGGGGTCGGCGGCGTGTACGTTCCCGAGTTCACCGGCACCTCGGTCGAGGCCTCCAAGGACGCCGAGAGGAAACTCGTGGTTTACTACAGCGAGTCTTCCGGCCCTTCCATCGATAACGTCCGCGCGGGCCAGAAAATCGACGTTTACTGCAACGGGGCGAAGTCCGCCGGGGGGATTTCCGATTCGGGCGGAATCATAACCGTGACCTACCCAGACGTCTTCGACGTCGTTTTCAAGATGGGGGAGTTCACGTTGGCTTCCGCGGAGATCGTTTCGGGGATCTACAACGGGTTCATCGGGGTCAACGTCTACGGGGCCGTCCCGCCCGAGGCGGCAAAAACGGTCGACCTGACGATCAGGTACGTGGCGTCCTCGAGCATGGAAAACCAGAGCGCCCCGACGGTCGTGGACATTCTCAACCCCGACCCCGCCTCGCCCCTGGTCAAAACCCTGGCCGTCGGGGACACCGAGACCTTCAGCGCGCCCGACGTCGATGGATTCAGATTCTCGGGATGGTACCTCGACGGAATCTGCGTATCCACGAAAAGGGATTGCAAACTGACGATAACGGAGAAGATGGTCGGGGCCACCCTCACCGCCTCGTACGGCGCGGTGACCCCCGAGCCCCCGCCGCAGGACATCACCACCGTCCTCTCGGTGGGACTGGTTTCCATAACCATCGCGCTGCTGTCGCTCGTTTACGTCATACTTCAGGTAAGGAGATATTGAATCAAAAAAAGTAAAAGTCGAAAGGGAAGAGGAATAAAAATGAGAATAATAGGATCGAGCAGAATCGACGACTACAAAAAAGCGACCCTGGACGACAGCGTGCTCAAGGCGCTGGACGTCAAACCCGGGGACAGCGTCCTGTTTTACAAAAAACAGGGCGACAGCAACGTCTGCATATACAGGGCCGAGGGCGCGCGCGTCTCCGACGAATCGGACACCCCCAGAAGGAACCACGCCCGGGGGGCCGTGGGAAAACTCAGGACGATGCTGCTGGTCAGCGTCGTCCTGATGCTCGGCGCCCTCGGCTTGATGGCGCTCAAATCCTCCGAGGTGGGGATGACGTTTTTCCTGGTCGCCGTGGCCGTCTGGGCGGTCGCGATGGGCGCGCTCCTCGGAGCCATACTGTACTCCAGGACCATAGACAGGCCCTACGACCCGGAGACCCTGGTCACCGTCGGCGGCCCCTTCTCCAAGAACAGGCTCGCCGGCCTTTCCAGGCTCACTTCCGACGGATACATCGTCACCGGCGAACTGTACATCAATTCCCTTTTCGGCGCCAATCCCGGAACCGTCGAGGTCGACATCCGGTTCGACGACGGCAGGTCCGTCAAAGCGGTGACCAACCGCCAGAAGGCGGTCCCTGGCTATTCCGTTTACAAACTCCGCTTCAAGGAAAGCGAGATCACGGACGGCAAGGTGTTCGTCACCACCACCTACGTCTACGACGGGAAAAGCATCGTCATCGGCTCCGAATACGACCTTGGGCTGGGTCCCGGCGGAAAGGAAATCGTCCTCACGGAAGGGCCCGTCACGGCCGGCCTGGAATTCGACGAGAACCTGAACAGCGTCGCGTTCGACGAATCCCTGTTCGACCCGGTGAAGGACACGGAGGCAATCTGAGGTGGCTTCCCTGAACATCTCCAACAACCTCCTGCTGTACGGGCCCCCCGGCACCGGCAAGACCTACAACGTGGTCAATTACGCCGTCGCCATCGTGGAGAACCGTCCGCTGGAGGAGGTCATAGCCGAGGGCTATTCCCTGGCCCTCGAGAAGTATGACCGTTATACGAAGATGGGCAGGGTAGCCTTCATGACATTCCACCAGTCCCTGAGCTACGACGATTTCATAGAGGGCATAAGGCCCGTCGTCGACGACAGGGGAAACCTGCTTTACGTCGCCACCCCCGGGGTGTTCTACAGTTTCTGCCAGAGCGCGGAAAACCCGAAACTCCTGCCGGGCGAAAACCCCCTTGCCGACCTGGACGTAAAAAGCGACGCGGCCCTGTGGGCCGTGGCCCCCGGCGGATTCGGGGACACGCCCGAGAAGGAAAGGGCGTTCTCCGAATCCAACATCCCATTCGAATGCCTCCCCGAAGGCGCCAAAATCGGGGACGTCCTGTTTTCCATGGCCGCCCCCGACGAAACCGACGGGGTCGGCATAATAACCGAGGACCCCGCCGAGAGAAAGGACGAAGCCCACGTTTCCGTCGACTGGGTCGGCGTCGGCGTGCGGTTCATCGCCGACAAAAAGCAGTTCGCCGAACTGCCCTGCAAAATCCGCGGCACGAAGGTGAAATCCTACATAGAGTCGCTCCCCGCGACCGACGCTTCCGACGCCGGCAACTGCGTGTTCATCATAGACGAGATCAACAGGGGAAACATCTCCCGCATCTTCGGCGAGCTGATCACCCTGTTGGAATCCTCGAGGAGAAAGGGCATGCCCGAATGCCTCGAAGCCTATCTGGCACAGCTGAAGGTCATGTTTTCGGTCCCCCAGAACGTATACCTGGTGGGGACCATGAACACCGCCGACAAATCCCTGACGGCCCTGGACACGGCGCTCAGGAGAAGGTTCGAATTCGTCGAGATGATGCCCGACCCAGATGTCCTAAAAGGGCGCAAGGTGGCCGACGTGGAACTCTCCAAGCTCCTTGCCGTCATGAACGAGCGCATCGAGGTCCTCTACGACAGGGAACACACGATAGGCCATGCGTATTTCATAGGCGTCAAAACGATAGACGACCTGGCGCAGTGCTTCATCAAAAAAGTGATCCCGCTGCTCCAGGAATACTTCTTCGACGATTACGAAAAGATCTGCTGGGTCCTGGGGCACGCCGACAACCCGAGGAAATGCGACTTCATCCGCGTGAAGAAAAGAAGCGAGTTCCAGATGAAGTTCAACCTTCCCGACATCTACGAAATCGAAACCAATTACCGGGTGTACGTGAACCCCGAGTCCTACATCCAAATATACAGGGGTTCGTATCTATGAAAAGGAACACGCAGCTCAAGGAAACCGATTCGGTCGTTCTCACGCCCGACAATTCCAAGCAGGCGGAGACGATGATGGGCCTCGTCGGCGAAGGGAGCGGGCTGAAACTGACCCGCACCCCCGCCGGGGACGCCTTCTCCGCCGAAGGCTGCATCGGACACTTCGTGTTCAGGGACGGATCCACCATGGACGTGACTCCGCTGATACCCTCCGTGAAGACCGACGACGGTTCCTCCAGGATGCTCATGGAGATGCTTTACCCCATATTCGGGATGGACACCCACGGTAGGAGCGAGGAGAACCTCTTCGAGTTTTTCGTCAGGGTGTTCACCGACACGGTTTCGAGACTGGTCGCCAGGGGGATGAGGTCGAAATACCACCTGGTGTCGGGAAACGAGAAGGCGTTCAAGGGAAGGATCGTTTTCAACGAACACATAAGGCAGAATTACATCCACAAGGAGAGAATCTACGTGGAATACGAGAATTTCTCCCAGAACAGGCCGGAAAACAGGCTCATCAAAGCGACCCTGGAAGTCCTGCTGAGGAACACGGCCAACGACCGAAACATAAAGAACATCAAGGCCCTGCTGCTGGGCATGGAGGACATCCCGTCGTCCGTCAACGTGGACAGGGATTTCGAGATGTGCGTCATGGACAGGAACATGATCGATTACGTCTCGCCCATGCTCTGGTGCAACGTGTTCCTCAAGGGCATGGGCCTCGGGGGCGCGAGCGTCGGGGCCCTTTCCTACGCGCTGCTGGTATCCACCGACGAGGTGTTCGGCGCGTACGTGGCAAGGATGTCCTCGTCGTCGAGGGCGGACGGCATGTATCAGATTAGATACGACGCCGAAGTATTGAATGAAGGGGGCGCCGGGGGCGTTTCCGTGATAATTATTAAATTGAAGTGGAGCTTCTATGACCGGCGCCGGGACCAATCCGTCACCGACGCGGAGCTGCTCTACATGACCGCACCCGGCTACAGGGTCATCCCCGACGCCGGCGGCGGGGACAGGCTGAGGGGGATGGCGGGCAGCTACCTGTCCGACGTTCTCGTCTAAGGGGTGTAGGTATGAGGAAACTGAGCAAAAAAATGTATTTGCTGGCCGCTCTCGCCGTGCTTTTCGCGGCGATCGTGGTCGGCCTGTCCGACATCGGATCGGAGGAGGTGTCGGCCGATACGGCCTCGGGCGACGTGAAAAAGGACAGTACCACGATAGGCACGTGGACCTACGACAACGCCAGTTGCGTGTTGACGCTTTCCGCAAACAACGCCAATCCCGGCATGCCCACGGAACTCGCCGGGTTTTCCAACCAGGCCGATGTCCTTTCCGTCATTCTGACCGGCTCCTACTACACCTACGGTTTCAAGACGGACATAACCTCCTTCTTCGGCTCGGCCTACGCCTCGCTGGGCGAGAACATCGTATACACGGGGGACTTGCTTCCCAGTTCCTCGAATACCGGAACGTGGACGTACGGTATTGAGTCAAAGGCCCTCACCATCACCAAAAACACCGCCTCGTATTCACAGACTCTCCCCTCATACAGCTCCAATAATGCCCCCTGGTATGGCTACTATTTCAGAACCGTGTGCACCCACGGGGAGATAGACGGCTACCTCAACGGCGGACAGTATCTGTTCAACGGATTTTCCTCCATGAAAACTCTTACGTCATCTTCGATGGAGTCCATACAGTACAATCTTTTCCTCGGCTCCGCCATCGAAGTATTGTCGATGTCCGCGCTGATTGAAACTCAGTATTACTATAGCTACTCCAATTACGGCCTCTATCCGATAAAAGAAACTTTGAAAACGCTTTACGCACCGAACCTGCGCACAATCGCGTCGTATTCGTTCCACAGTTTTTCCAAGCTCGAAACCGTCAACGTCGACGATGACAACGTAACGGTTGGTTCGTATGCGTTCTATAACTGCACGAAGCTTAACGCAATCAACACCGGCGGAATCATCAGCATCGGGGAACAAGCATTCAGATCTTGCGGTTCTCTGACGGGGACGTTTGCTTTCCCTGCGCTGACCAGCGTGGGAACACACTCCTTCTACGGCTGCACGGGGCTGGCCAAAGTTACTGATTTGGGAGATATTGCGACGATTCCCGCTTACCTGTTCTGCGGTTGCACGTCCCTTACCGCCGTGACGATACCCAATACCGCGGTGAAAATAGGAGGGTACGCGTTCCAAAACAGCAAAATAAACGCAATATCGTTACCCGACTCCGTTACGGAGATACTGGCAAACGGATTCAGAGGATGCGGATACCTTGCCACCGTAGATCTCGGCAATTCGTTGGTTTCCATAGGGGACAATGCGTTTATGGAATGCCCCAACATTGCCGGAACCGTCGTTTTCCCGGACACGTTGACATCCGTGGGGGTGGAAGCGTTTTCCGGAAGCTACAACATCTCCGGTCTGACATTCACAAGCGGTGACGTTACCACCGCAATAGGGCAAAAAGCGTTCTACGGATGCAACAATATCGTATCCGTATCCTTCGGAACGAAGATTCGCGAAATAGGAGCCTCCGCGTTCCAGGGATGCACGAAACTCGCGGGCACCGTTACGTTCTCACCGACCATTACATCCGTGGGGAATTCCGCATTCTACGGATGCACGCTTCTGGTCAGCGTGGAATTCATGGGCGGGGATCAGCTGACATCCATAGGGAACCACGCGTTCTACAATTGTACCTCCCTGAAAACGCTTGTTCTGGGAGACAAAATAACATCCATAGGGAACTACGCGTTCTCCGGTTGCCAGACTCTCGCCGGGACCGTAATCTTTTCGCCGGTAATCAAAACGGTAGGCGAAAGGGCATTCGATGGGTGCTTGTCGCTCGGCGGAGCAGAATTTACCGGTATGTACGGCGGCCCCAGCGATGTTACCGCACTCGGAAACCACGCATTCTACGGATGTACAAGCATGGTCTCCCTTACGCTGGGGGACAGAATCGAGTCCATCGGTACCAGTGCATTCGAGGGCTGTACGGGAATTACCGGCGGCATAACCTTCCCCGCAGCGCTGACCACGCTCGGAAACAGGGCGTTTTACGGATGCACGTCGCTGGAAGACATAGATTTCAATCCCAATTGTAAATTGAAAACGATTAGCCCGGAAGCGTTCCGCAACTGCAAACTCAACGGCGGAACGATCGCCTTCCACAACGACCTCGAAACCATCGATTACTACGCGTTCTACAACTGCACGGGTCTGGAAGGGATTTCCTTCAGCGTCTCGAGTTCCAAACTCAGGACGATTCAGTACGGGGCGTTCTACAAAACGGAGGCGCTGGGCGACGTGACCTTCCCCGACAGTTTGGAGACATTCGTCTGCAGCGGCAGCACTGGTCCGTTCCGTGAGTCGGGGATAACCGGGATAACATTCGGTACGAACTCCGATTCGACAAAAATCGCGGGCATACCGGCCTATGCCTTTTACAATTGTAGAAACATAGGCGGAACGGTTGCGTTCCCCGACAACGTCACCCTCATCGACAACTATGCGTTCAGCGGGTGTACCTCTCTCGAGGGGATTTCGTTTAACGATACGTCCAAACTTGCGACGATCGGATACGGAGCGTTCTATGGATGCACTTCGATGGATTGCGATTTGGTTTTGCCGGATTCCTTGGTCAACCTCAATTCATCCGGCTCTTCTTATTATGGCAGCTCCAGTGCCGGCAATACTTTCGGAAACACGAAACTGTCTTCCGTAACGTTCGGTTCCGGGCTGATAAACATAGGTCATTCCGCATTCCACGGTTTGACCTCGCTCACGGGCCCCGTTGAGCTTCCCGCCTCGCTGGAAGTCGTGGACGCCTATGCGTTCTACAACTGCACAAACATCTCGGAACTCAAAGTCAACAGTTCCAACGCAACGCTTCAGACAATCGGGAAGGGCGCGTTCTATAACTGCGCCTCCATGGAGGGGGATGTCAAACTTCCCTCGTCGGTGACAAGCATAGGCCAAGGTTATTATTACGGCAACGACAGCCCCTTCTACAATACAAAAATTACAAAAATTTCGTCCACCGGGTCGTTGACCGTGGATAGATGCGCGTTCAGAAATTGCACGGCCCTCACCAACGTATCTTTCCCCTATGCAACCTTTGTCGGGTCTTACGCATTCCAAGGATGCGCCAATCTCGTGAACGTGAACGTATCCACCATCGAAAAGGTGGAGTCGTACACATTCAACGGATGCACGAGCCTTAAGACTGTATACATAGATTCGGCGACCGTCATCGATACGAATGCGTTCAGCGGATGCACCTTCCTCGAGACCGCACACACCTACTCCGTGGAGACGATCAACAGCAACGCGTTCTACAACTGTCAGAAGCTCGAAGACATTCATCTGGCGCAGGTGGGTGGAACCGTCGGGCAGAATGCATTTTACAACTGTTCTTCGCTGACAGACCTGGATATGCCCTTTGCCACCTCGATAGGCGCCAGCGCGTTCCAGAACTGTTCTTTGCTGACAGGCGCGACTCTGTCTTCGGCCACCTCGATAGGCGCCAGCGCGTTCCGGGACTGCTCCTCGCTTATGAGCGTGACAGCGTCCTCGGTCACTTCCATAGGTGATTACGCATTCCAAGACTGCTCCTCGCTTACGGGCGTGACAGCGTCTTCGGCCACCTCGGTAGGCAATTACGCGTTCCGGAGATGCGTGGATCTTACTTCAATAGAAATGGACGGTCTTCAGACAACGGGCATGTACGCTTTTGATGGTTGCACATCCCTGGTAACCGTGGAAATGCCCGCTTTGACCACACTCGGCAGCTATGCGTTCAGCGGCTGCACGTCCCTGCAAACCGCAAGGATGGTCGTTTTGGTTACGCTTAATCCCTCGGCATTCAGCGGCTGCTACTCCCTGGCAACCGTGGAAATGTCCTCCTTGACCACGATGGGCAGCTCCGCGTTCAGTGGCTGCACGTCCCTGAACACAATCGGGTTCCCTGCTTTGACCACGATGGGCAGCTCCGCGTTCAGCGGCTGCACAAATTTGAAAACGGTTTCCCTTCCCAAGGTAACCACGATAGGGGCGAACGGTTTCCAAAACTGTTCCAACCTCAGGACGGTCGAAACTTCGGCCGACCTGGTGTATGTCGGAGGGTCGGCGTTCAGCGGCTGCCCGATGCTTCAGGGGGGCTTGGTGCTCGACAGCGTCACCGAAATCGGCGCGAGTGCGTTTTCGGGATGCGCTTCGTACTCCGGGGATGTTAACGGAATCGTGGACCTCATATCAATCAAGACGCTGGGCGACTCCGCTTTCTACGACACGGCGGTCAAGACGTTCAGCATGGGGGCCGCCCTGGAAACCCTGGGGTCGCGCGCGTTGTACAACGACGGCCTCGAAACGATAATCGTGGACCCGGACAACCTGTATTTCACGGTCTGGGAGAACGTGCTTTACAACAGTCAGAAAACCACCGCGCTCCTTTGCCCCCCGTCCACTGTCCACACTTCCCTCGCGTTGCCGGATTCCGTGAACAGGATAGAGAGCTATTCGTTCTACAACACGTCCAACCTGACGCAGGTTATGCTGCCCAACAAGGTTGCCCTGACGATCGGCGACTATTCCTTCCAGAATTCGGGTCTGACATCATTGGTTCTGCCAACCAATATTACGAAAATCGGAACCTATGCGTTTGCGAACTGCACGAACCTCAATTCCGTCGTGGTGGAATTCATCGGCGCGAAAACCTTCATCAACCAATCGAACCCCACGTACTATTCCAGCCCTAATTCCTACCAGTTCGACGGATGCGCCTCTTTGAAATCCATAACGTATCCGAACACGGTCGAAATACAGTATGTCTTCATAAATTGCCCGGCGATCGAAGAAATCCATATCACGGGCAACGGCGCATCGGGCCTGCCTTCGAACTACTTCAGCAGCGCATACCAAACCATGCCGTGGTATAACACTAATTACAATACCGCGAGCCGTATAGCGATACACTTCGAAGGCAACGTCACCGAAATCGACGACTATATGTTCGCTGCACATCCAAATTATTCTTACTACAACCGTTCTATTGAAAAAGTGTACATCACCGATTCGGTGACGAAAATCGGAAATTATGCGTTCAGGAACTGTGCGAGGCTTACGGAAATCGTATTCCCGAACAATCTGACCCAGATGGATGCGAACGCCCTGCAGAATTGCAACGCGCTGAAGAAGGTCTCGTTGCCGATCACCTTCGACTGGTCCAACGGGTCCGGTTCAACCAGCTATCCTTCGGTATCGCAACTGACCGACATCGTCTTCAAGCCCGGCAAGAACGGCGTCGGGTTCGATTACACGCTGGAAAAAACGAACAAACTGTTCTGGAAATCGGTATCTTCGTACAAAATCAGCTTTGAGTCGGGAGTGACGCACATAGGGGATTACTCCTACCTCAAGCCTTCGGGTTTCATTACGATCCCTTCCACGGTCGAGAGCATCGGGGAATTCGCTTTCTACAGGGCGACCATTCAGGACCTTACCATAGAGGACGGGCTCAAAACCCTCGAGGACAACGCGTTCAGCGAATGCACGAACCTAACCTTCATAAGGATGCCCAACACCTTCCAGAACTACAACGGGAGCCCGTTCAACGGCTGTACCAGCGTCAGCACGGTATATCTCCCGATAACGCTGGAGTACACGATTTCCGAAGACAAATCGCTGTTCTTCGGATGTTCCAGTCTTTATATGTACCACTTCACCCCCGGTATAAACGGCGTCGGCGTGACCTATACCGCCGACAAGGCCGTAAAAACCCCGTGGTACGACTCGTGCGAGAAATACAACAAAAGCATCAACGTCACGTTTTCGGAGGACGTGGTTTCCGTCGGAAATTACATGTTCTACGGGTGTGCGGTTGGCAGCGGCGGACTCGAAGGGAACCTGAGCTTCCCCGACTCGCTGAAGTCCATCGGGGAAAGCTCGTTCCAGAATTGCACCCTGGTCACCGGCGTCACCTTCGGGAACACGTTGGACACCGTGGGGAAGAACGCGTTCGCGGGATGCACGGGGATCAAGGCTTTGACGTTTGCTTCCACGGACACCACATTCGGGGACGGCGCGTTCAAGAACTGCTCGGGAATGAAAACCCTTACCGTCCCGGTATCATTCAACACCGTCGGCAACGTTTCGGCACCGATTTTCGAGGGATGCACGGGGCTCGAGACGGTGAATCTTGTCGGGTCGCTGGCTTCCCACAACTATTCGGATACGGACTATCAGCATACCCCGTGGCATTACAGCAAAGCCAACACGATCTCGCTGAACGTCGGCGGCACTGTCTCCTCCATCGGCAACAACATGTTCCGCGACTGCACGGGACTGACCGGGGAACTGACGATCACCCCGGTTCTGACAAACGTCGGAACGGCGGCCTTCGCCGGGTGCAGCGGAATCACGAAGCTGACGGTACAGAGCGCCTCCGCAAATATGGGCCCCCATGCATTCAGGGACTGTATCGGAATCGCCACGCTGAGCGTGCCGGCGGCATTCAACAGCGTGAAGTATGCCGATGCCCCGATTTTCGAAAACTGCGGGGGCATAACGAAACTTTTCCTCACCGGATCCGGGTCGTCCATCGGCTATTCCGATTCGGATTGCCGTAAAACCCCGTGGTACTACAGCCGCGGCAACAGCATCACCCTGTCTTTGGCACCCACGATCACGACCGTCGGAGGGAACGTGTTCCGCGATTCCGGGATCGCCGGGGTCGTAACGATAGGAAACAACATCTCTTCCGTGGAAAACAACGCGTTCGGCGGTTCAGCCAAAATCACGGGCCTGGTGATAACGTCCTCCGCAACGTCCCTGGGACGGAACGCGTTCGGCGGATGCACCGGACTCGCTTCGCTGACCCTGCCCGTCGAAACAAACACCGTGAAATACGCGGATGCCCCGATATTCGGAGGCTGTTTCGGAATCAACGAACTCCACTTCACGGGAGTCCTCGGGTTCTCATACACGGAGTCCGGCGTCGGGGACTATAGGCAAACCCCCTGGTACCTGAGCAGATACAACACGATAACCGCCGATTTCGCGACCGGCGTGAGGGAAATCGGCAACAACATGTTCCGCGGCTGCACGGGATTGGACGGAACCGTCGCGCTTCCCTCTTCCGTCAACACCGTCGGAGACTACGCCTTCAACGGATGCACCGGACTTGACAGGTTCGAAGGCGTCGAGGTTTCCGTTCTGAAGGCCGAAGTGTTCAGAGGTTCCTCGTCCCTCTCCTACGTGTCCCTGCCTTTGGTCACGACAATCCCCGAGTATACCTTCGAGGGATGCACGGGACTTTCGGAAGCCACGGTGGGTTCCTGTAAAACCATTGGGGGGCACGCGTTCGAAAATTCCGGCATAAACACGATCAACAGCGCTGTTTCGCAGACCGCCAACCTTGCGGGCGTAACCAGCGTCGGGGACTACGCGTTCGCCAAATCGGGCCTGGTCGACGTGGTTCTCGGAACTTCCGGAACCGTCCTGACCATGGGGGACTACGTGTTCCTCGAATGCCAGTCGCTGACGACCGTCGACATCAGGGGGGAACTCATCAGGCTTCCCGCCAACACCTTCAGGTCCGCGGCCACCCCCTCGTCGTTCGCTTCCCCCCTGAGAACCCTCAGAGCCAACGGCGTGAAGACTTTCGCGGCCAACCTGAAGGGCTTCGCGTCCCTGGAAACCGTCGAGATCGCGACGGCGACCTCTTTCGAAGACAGCACAAACAAAGAAGTCTTCAGAGGATGCGTCTCGCTTAAATCGATAACCCTGTTTTCGAATCCCGATTCGCCCGTCAGGATCACGTTGCCCGAGTCCGCGTTCCGCGGATGCGTCTCGCTGCTTACCGTGGACGCCACGAACCTCGTCCTCTCCAGGGGACACGAATTCCGCGGATGCATAAGCCTCAACGACGTAACCGTCGCATACTCCACGCAGATTCCCGATTACGCGTTCAGCGAATGCGCCGCCCTGACAAACTTCGAAGCGCCCTGCGCCACCGCCATAGGCAACCGCTCCTTCGAGGGCTGCGGCTTTATCGCTCTGACATCCGGGGTGCTGCCCAACGCGACCTCCGCCGGCGAATACGCGTTCGCCGGATGCCCCAACCTGGCTTCCGTGGATCTGCCCCTGACGGCGGTCGGAAAGTACGCGTTCAGCGGATGCAACTCCCTCGGCACGGTGACCCTGTCGAAGATCCAGACGATCAGCGAGGGGCTGTTCCACGGATGCGCCAGTCTTAACGGCGTTTCCGCGGAAAAGGCAAGAACGGTCGGGGTTTTGGCATTCTACGGCAACGTATCTCTAATGACCGTGAACCTCCAGAAAGCCGAAACCGTCGGCGACGTTTCCGAAGGTGCCGTCGAACTTGCCGATTACGACGAGAAATCCGTGTTCGGCGGCTGCGATTCCCTCGGCTCGGTTTCCATGCCCTCCCTGAAAAAAGTGGGTGCGCTGGCATTCTACGGCTGCGCGGGACTCAGCAGATTCAATTCCGATACAGAAATGGACCTCTCCAGGGTCTCGTTCATCGGCTACGGGGCGTTCTACGGCACCGCCGCCGTCAAGGTCACGGTGGGATACCAGGGAACGGAACTGAAAATGGGCGACTTCGCCTTCGCCGAATCCCCGTCCCTGACGGGATTCACGGTATTGGGCGGACTCGCCGCATTCGGGAAGGATACCTTGGACAACTGCCCGCTGCTGGAGAGGCTCAAGCTTCCCATTTCCGTCAGGTGGGTATCCGACTACAAACCCACGGGAATAAAGGGCATCGAATTCACGAGAGGCACCGTTCCCGCCGGGTACGATTACACCGGGGACGACTTCGAGAAACTCCTTTGGAACGGCAGCCCCGGCTACTCCGTAACCTTCGAACAGGGAATCAGCAAGATAGGCGACGAAATGCGCCTCGCCGCCACCGGAGACGTATTCATTCCCCGGACGGTCATAAGCGTCGGCAAATACGCGTTCTGGGAATCCCCGATGACGTCCTTGGTCATAGAGAACGGCACGCAGGCCTTGGTTTTGAACGACAGGGCGTTCGGCGGATGCGAATCCCTCACCGAGATCGCCATACCCAACAACCTCGCAGGATTCAACGGCCTGCCCTTCTGCGGCTGCACCGCCCTGTCGAAAGCGACCCTTCCGATCACTTTCGATTTCTCCGGGAAGTTCGGCAACTGCACGGCGCTCAGCACCTTCGTGTTCACCGTGGGAAGCAACGGCATCGGGCACAAATACACCTCCGAGAGCTCGACATCCACCCCCTGGTACGCCGCATCCGGTTACGGCCGCCAGGTTTCCGTTTCTTTCGCCCCCGGGGTGAAGTCGATCGGCGACTACATGTTCTGCGGATGCACGGCGGTCACCGGCCCCGTCGAACTTGTCGAATCCGTCACGGCCGTCGGGGCGCACGCTTTCGAAGGGGCGGCCGGGATGACCGAACTGCATATCAGGGCGGCGGCGTTCGGCACCCTCGGCGAATCCGCGTTCAAGGGATGCACCGGACTCAAAACGCTTACGATACCCCTGACGGTCGACGCCGTGGTAAGCAATACGAACCCGGCCTTCGGGGACTGCACTTCGGTCACGTCGATCTCGTTCATCGGGAACGGCGCGGGATTCGCATACGCCGATCCCGGCGCCAGGGATTACAAAAAGACCCCCTGGTACCTCAGCAGGGCCAATTCCATCACCGTCGCGTTCGGGGACGGGATAACCGAAATAGGAAACAACACGTTCCGCGACTGCACGGGACTGAACGGAACCGTAATACTTCCCGACGCGACGACCGCCGTCGGGGACCGTGCGTTCAACGGATGCACTGGGCTGAGCGGGTTCAACGGCCCCAAGGTTACCTCCCTGGGGATTGAAGTGTTCAGAGGCTCGACGGCCCTTTCCTCCGTGTCGCTTCCGTTGGTCACAACGATTCCCGAAAGCACATTCGAGGGATGCGCGGGACTTTCGGAAGCCGAGATAGCTTCGTGCACGGCCATAGGGAAGTACGCATTCAGGAATTCCGGGGTCAGCAAAATCAACAGCCTGGCGGCGGAGACCGCCAATCTGACCGGCGTCAGCGTCATCGGGGAATACGCGTTTGCCGAATCCGGCCTGGTCAAAGTGACCGCCGGGACCGCCGGGACCGCCTTGGTTCTGGAGGATTACGCGTTCCTTGAATGCGCATCCCTGAAGGAAATGAACATCGACGGAATCGTTGCCAAACTCCCGTACAACACGTTCAGATCGGCGGACACGGACGCGACGTTCGTTTCCCAGCTCAGAACCCTGAGGGCGGACAACGTGACGATCTTCGCGGCCAACCTCGAGAACTTCGCCTCCCTGAAGACCGTCAGCATCGTCAAGGCCACATCCTTCGACGAAAACAACAACAAGGGCGTCTTCAAAGGATGCGTCTCGCTTGAATCCATCGCACTGTTTTCTTCCGGTTCGAGCACGCAAATCACGCTGCCCGAGTCCGCATTCGAAGGATGCGTTTCGCTGACTGCCGTGGACACCACGAACCTCGCCCTCTCGAAAGGAAGCGAGTTCCGCGGATGCGTGAAGCTCGACAACGTGATCGTCTACAATTCCGTAAGGATCCCGAACGATTCGTTCCGCGGATGCGCCGGACTGAAAACCTTCACCACCGCTTCCGCGACCTCCGTCGGCAACCGTTCCTTCGAAGGATGCGGCTTTACCGCGCTTACCACCGAGGTCTTGCCCAACGTGATTTCGGTCGGCGAATACGCGTTCGCCGGATGTCCCAACCTGACTTCCGTCAATCTGCCCTTGACGGCCGTCGGAAAGTACGCGTTCAGCGGATGCGCCACCCTCGGCTTGGCGTCCCTGCCGGAAATCCAGACGATCAGCGAAGGGCTGTTCCACGGATGCACCGCCCTGAACGGCGTTTCCGCGGAGAAAGCGACAACCGTCGAGGTTCTGGCGTTCTCCGGCAACGCGGCCCTCGCAAGCATAAATCTTCAGAGCGTCAGGGCCGTCGGCGACGTATCGGGGAACCCCGTGAATGCGGACAACTACCTCAGCAAACCCGTATTCGGGGGCTGCACTTCCCTGGGTTCCGTTACGATGCCCGCCCTGAGACAGGTGGGCGCACTGGCATTCTACGGCTGTACCGGATTGAGCAAATTCAACTCCGGAACCGAAATGGATCTTTCCGGGATCACCTTCATAGGTTACGGGGCGTTCTACAACACCGCCGCCGCCAAGGTCACGGTGGGGAAACCCCTGGCCACCCTGACCATGAAGGATTACGCATTCGCCCAGTCCCAGTCCCTTACCGGATTCACGGTGTCGGGCGGGCTTGAATCGTTTGAGAAAAACACCTTCGACAACTGCCCGCTTCTGGAAAATCTGAAAATCCCGATTTCGGCCAAATGGATATCCGATTACAAACCCGTGGGAGTAAAGAGCATCCAGTTTACCAGAGGCACCGTTTCGGCCGGTTTCGATTACGTCGAGGCCGACTTCGGGAATCTCCTTTGGAGCGAGAGCGTCGGTTACTCCGTGACCTTCGAACAGGGAATCACCAAAATAGGCAACAGGATGTATCTCGCCGCCGCCGGGGCGGTGACCGTGCCCTCGTCCGTCATCAGCATCGGGGAATACGCGTTCTGCGGTTCGCCGATGACTTCCGTGGTAATGCACAACGGTCTGCAGAACCTCGGCGACGGCGCGTTCTGCGGTTGCACCTCCCTTACCGAGGTCACCGTTCCGGGCACCCTCGTGAACTTCCAAGGCGCTCCCTTCTCCAACTGCACCGCCCTGTCGAAAGTGACCCTTCCGATCACTACCGACTTCTCCAAAAACATGTTCGAAGGTTGCGGCGCGCTCAACGAATTCGCGTTCACCACCGGGAACAACGGATACGGAAAGGGATGGAACTACGACGAAGTCAGCTCAAAGAAGACCCCCTGGTACCTCGCGTCGAGCGCGGGAATCTCCGTTTCCTTCGGTTCAGGAATCGAAACCATTGGCAACTACATGTTCTACGGATGCAAGGCCGTCACCGGCACCGTCGATCTCGTAGGGACGATAACCGCCGTCGGCGACCACGCCTTCGACGGCGCTTCCAACATATCCGCCATAAACATCGAATCGAATGATTTCAAAACCCCGGGAAAGTCCGCATTCAAGGACTGCTTCAGGCTTGCGGCGCTCAAGATGCCCCTGAAGGTCAACGCGGTGGGGAGCGATCCCGGAAACCACGCCTTCGAGGGCTGCACCTCCATCACCAGCATCGAGTTCATCGGATACGGTGCGGGATTCGCATACGCCGATTCCGGCGCCAGGGATTACAAAAAGACCCCCTGGTACCTCAGCAGGGCCAATTCCATCACCGTCACGTTCGGGGACGGGATAACCGAAATAGGAAACAACACGTTCCGCGACTGCACCGGGATCGCCGGGGACGTCGACATCTCCTTGGCGAAGACGGTCGGGGAATACGCGTTCAGCGGATGCAGCCGCATGACCGGCATCACGGGCAATTCCGTCACGACGCTCGGAACCCACGCCTTCGAAGGTTCCACGTACCTCACGGAGGCGGTCATGCCCGTGCTGACCTCCATACCCGACTACGCTTTCGCAGGATGTTCCTCGATGGCCGACGCGACGTTCACGGCATGCATTTCCCTCGGGGCGCACGCCTTCGAAAACAGCGGGATCAACAACATCAACAACGACGGCGCCGACCGCGTCGTGGACTTCAGCAAGGTAAACACCGTAGGGGATAACGCGTTTGCCAGATCCGAGGTGGTTTCGATCATCTTGGGAACCTCCGGAAAACCGATCGTCTATTTCGGGGAGCGCGCCCTCTTTGAGTGCGACAGTCTGAAGGACGTCGTCATCGCCGGTTCCCTTCCCAAGCTGCCCCGCAGCACATTCAGGGACGACAGTACGAACCCTTCCTTCGCATCCGGTCTGAACTCCGTAACGGCCAACGAAACCCGTAATTTCGCGGCAAATCTGGCTGACAACTTCAGATCCCTGCAGAGGGTGGAGGTCCGGGGCGCTACCTCTTTCGATGCGGACAACAACGAAGGGGTATTCAGGAACTGCGAGTCCCTGACCACGGTCATACTCTACAGCGGAGATACCGCGGTTTACCTCCCCAAGGGCGCCTTTAGGAACTGCGTCTCTCTGGTTTCCATAAATCTCGAAAGCGTCAATCTGTCCAAGGGATACGAGTTCTACGGTTGCAAGAGCCTCAACAACGTCGCACTCACCAAGATGATGGACATTCCCGAATATTCTTTCTACGGCTGTTCCGCCCTGGAATCGTTTTCCGCGCCCAAGGCGAGCAGCGTCGGCAAATACTCGTTCTCAAAATGCGGCTTCACCGCCATAGACGGTGCCATGTTCGAAGAGACCGAGATGATCGGGGAAGGGGCGTTCGCGGAATGCGCCTCCCTTATTTCGGTAAACATGCCGGCGGTAACTTCCGCGGGCCGGGACGCGTTCCGCGGATGCAGCGTCATGGAGAACGCAACCTTCGCGATACTCGAGGAAATCAGCTTGGGGATGTTCAGGGAGTGCGGCGCGCTCAAAAACATATCCGCGGACAGCGTCACGAAAATCAGAGAATCGGCATTCTACGGATGCAGGGCACTCGAATCCGTCGTTATGAACTCCGTGACCGAAATCGGGGACGTCAGCGCGTCCACGGGCATAACGCTCGGCGATTACGAAAACAAGGCCGTGTTCTATAACTGTGTGTCTCTCGGCTCCGTCACGATGCCGGCCGTCAGGTCCGTCGGGGCGCTGGCGTTCTACGGCTGCTCCACTCTGGAATCGTTCAACGCCGACGGTTCCATGGACCTTTCCGATGCGGAGGTCATCCGTTATGGGGCCTTTGCCGGAACCGGATTCAGAGAAGTTTCCGTCGGTAAGACCGGCGGAATACGCGAAATAGGGGACTACGCGTTCTACGGATGCGCAAGACTGAGGGATTTCTCCTCGGTTTCGCTCGTGACCCTGCCGGAACATCTGTTCAACAACACCGATATTTCGCTTCCGTCGGCTTCGCCGATGCTCGACAAAGTGTCGGTGCCGGCGGTCGTCAGCTTCAACGCCAACCTCCACGGATGCAAATCCCTGACCAAGGTCTCCGCGCCCAACGCGACGTCCTTCTGCGATGCCGCTTTCCGCGGGTGCACCCAGCTGAAAACCGTCGAACTTATGAACAATCCGGCACGCGGTCCCGCCGTGGTTCTTTCGAAGGAAATGTTTTACGAATGCGAAAACCTGGTTTCCGTGACTTTCACAAACGTTTCGTTCTACGGAGGACTCACTCAGTCGGAAAGGGTCGACACCTTCAAGGGATGCAAATCGCTGGTTTACGCCACCCTTCCGGAAGCCGCGAAGATACCCGTGGGCGCATTCTCCGGGTGCATACTCCTCTCGTCCGTCAACATGCCGAAGGCGACCGAGATCTGTGCCAACGCGTTCGAGGGATGCGTTTCGCTGGTTTCGGCGGAAATGCCCGTCGCGTCCAAGATCGGATACCGCGCGTTCGCGGGCTGCTCTTCCCTCGCTTCCGTGAACAACGCGACGGGAAGGGCCCCCTTCTTCAACGTGGTGGAATTCGGGGAAGAAGCGTTCAAGGGCTGCGCGTTTACCGGACTGGTTCTCGGGCCGTCGACGACGAAAATCGGCGTCGGGGCATTCATTGACAACCCCGCTTCCGAAATCGTGATCCCGAACGTCCCGGGATTCCTGACCATAGACGAACGCGCATTCAAGGGCTGTCCCGCCGAGAGCATACACATATCCTCTTCGGTAAGGGAAATCCGTTCGAATGCCTTCGACTGTGCCGGGACGAACGTCACGACGGCGAAGGTATGGTTCAACGGAACCGTCACCGACGGCATGTTGCAACGGGACGCTTTCGTAGGAAACCAAGGGATGGCGCTGACCGTGAACGTGAATTCCTTCAGCGGCGCCGTTGCGGAAAACTTCGTCACCTACGAATTTGTTACCGGCGGCGTCAACGTGACGGTCAACGAATGCCCGTCCGCCACCATCCAGTTCGGCACCGACGAGGCCGGGGTGATTTCACCGAGCAACGGCAATGCTATATACGGCGGCAAAATCGTTCTTCCGAGCCTTAAGCTCGGCGATGTACGCCGTTGCTGCGGATTCGCCACCGTCGACAGCAACAACGTCAATCTGGCACTCTTCGCTTCCGAAGCGGATTACGCCGCGGGAAAGATCGCCAAGTCGGGGGATGCCGTGCCCATGTACCCCATCGGGACTTCCGAGGACGCCATCACGCTGTTCGGCACCACGGACACATCCGGTTTCCTAAATGAGATGGAAATCGTCACCCAAAGCTACGGCATGGAGGTCAACCTCGGGAGGCAGACGGTGCACTACGGTTCCGAAATCATAATGCCGAGATTCGTGAGCTCGCTGATGAAGGCCAGGGAGCTCACCCTTGTGAAAGGCGATGGCGCAACCTATCCCCTCGACCCCGAAACGACCACCTCGGTTTACGCGGGATATTACTTCGTGGAACTGCGCATAGTTTCCGAGGACGCCAAAATCGACGTCATCTTCGTAAGCAAAGGCGTGACCGAAACGGTCTCGGTCAACGTTCAGGCCCCGTTCTCGGTTCCGGCGGAACTGAAGTACATGGAAACGGAGGATCCCGGATTCAGGTTCATGGGCTGGTATTCCGCCGACGGGGGGAAGGGCATCAGGGCCGGTTCAGAAACCAGGTTCTCCCCCGGCCAGGCATGGTATGCCTACTTCACCCCGCTGGGATACACGATAACCATAGTGAGCGACAGCCCCGCCTACTCCCATTCCGTGGAAGTCACGGGCCCGTTCACGCTCCATACGGACGACGACAAATCGCTGTACTACACCGATTTGACGACCGGCACTGCCCAGCTTCCCCTATTCAGCCATCTGAGCATCCCGGGATGGTCCGTGTCCTATTACGGCGACAAGGGCAATCACGGAAGGGAAATCACGGGGGACTACGGTACCGACCCCAAGCTTACGGGGGACATGATCGTCGACCTGTACATGACCATGAACGTTTACGACGTTTCGCTGAAGTTCAGGTACAACCACAACGACATCCCGTCCGACGAAGAGTTCTTCATCACCGGGTTGGGCGTGGGGGTTTCCAACGTCTACCATACCGGCGACAGGATAGAGGGCATCCCCTACTCCGAGATAGAGAACGGGCTCGCCCTGCCGGTACCCAAGAACCATCAGTACAGTTTCAGGGAACTGTATTCCGTTGACGAAAAGGGCGGCAGGAGCAGGATAAACTACGAGAACGAAAGATACGCCCTGTTCCTGGCCAATTTCGGCGGCGGAACCTCGGTCACCCTCGAATTCGCCATGGACATGGGTCGCTACATCATCGAGTTCGACCTCGACGACGACGGCAGGAACGGGGAACCGACCGTGTTCACATATCAGGATTCGCTTGCCATAGGCGAGTTCTTCCTCATGCCGTCGGTTCAGCGCAACTACTTCAAGACGGGTTATACGTTCAAGGGACTCAAGGTCGTGGGCGACGACACGCTGTATGGGGAAAGGGAACCCGTCGAGCTTACGCAGGAAATGATTGACCTGTCTAAGAGCTGTGTGGTATCCGTCAAAGCGGACTGGGAGAAAATCTCTTACACGATAGAGTTCGACCTGCGGCCCCATACGGGCACCGTGGACGCGCTCGAGGGGGTGAAAGTCGACGACGATGTGACCTTCCCGTCTGTCTCCGGATACACAGGATACAGGGTCTCCGGCTGGAGCTGGAGCAAAGGTGGCGACGTCTCGGAACCCTTCGCCGACGGACCGAAACTCACGAAGGAAATCATCGACAGGTATGCCGAAGGGCGGACCATCTCCCTGAAGGCGGAGTGGGCCGCCAAGACGTACACGCTGAAGGTGGATCCCGCGACTTCCTACAAGTTCGAGGTCAAGACCGTCGTATATGGGGAGTCCTTCACCCTCTGGACCAACATCTACACCCGCGCGTTCGTCAAGTTCGCCGGTTGGACCGTCGGCGACGAAGTCTATGGGAATTCCGCCCTCGCGACACTCAACGAGACCATGGCGGCCATTGGCGACGAAAGCGAAGACGTGATCATATTCGGGATGAAATGGATCAGTTCCGAATACCAGATCAGATACGATTTGGACGGGGGGACGGGAACCATGCCTTACGACGATAAGCCTTACATAATCGACGAGACGGATTTGGTGCTTGCCGCCGACGACGGTTCCTTCTACAGGGACGGATACACGTTCATCGGGTGGAAGTATTCGAGACTGTCCGACATCCAGTATGTCAATCTGTCCGGTAAGTTCGAATCCGCCCTCGCCCAGAACGCCGATTCGGACAACGTCGTTACCCTGTACGCCATGTGGTCCCAGAAGTCGTACAAAATAGAGTACAACTTCAACGGGGGGAGGGCGGGGGCGGGGGCGCCCGTGAACGTCCTTTACGGCGACGAGGTCGTCATCAGCAACCCGTACAGGAGCGGATACGATTTCGCCGGCTGGACCGCAAGCAACCTCACCAACGGCGCCATGTACGGCTCCTCCTCGGGATTCAGGTTCTGGGACGGTCTGAAACAGGTGACTTCCAAATCCTTCAGGGACCTCTCCAACGTCGACGAAAGCACGGTGACATTCACCGCCCACTGGAGGGAATCCACCTACCTGATGACCTACGACCTCAACGGGGGGTCGGGAATCATCATCGGCGGGATGACCCAGATCAGGCTCGGGGACGGCATCAGCCTCCCGACGCTCAGGGACGCGAGCAAAATCGGGCACACCTTCCGCGGATGGGGGGTGGACCCCGTCAACGCCATCGGCAACGGAACCGTGTTCACCGCCGACATGGTGAAACCCGAGGAGTCCGCCCTCGCGCTTTATGCCGTATGGGCCCCCGTGGAATACACCGTGCAGTACAGGTTTGCGGATACGTACAGATATTCCTCGATCACGTCGGAATACGGCGAATCCGTCAACGTCCCAATCCTCGAAAGATCCGGGTTCGACTTCGACGGCTGGGACATCGTCGGCGCCGATTCCACCGCGTACTACGGTATGAACGGCAAGGACTGGTACAAGCTGGGCGACGAAAAGGTCAGCGGGACGTACTTCAAGAACCTCACCCCGACCGGGGGCGGCGTCATCACCCTGAACGCCACCTGGGTGGCGAAGAACTACAGGATCGAGTACAGACCCAACGGCGGTACCGGGGCCGTTCCCATAGACGATTTGGTCTACCACGTGGGCGACTCCGTCGAAATGAAGGACTTCAGTTCGCTGTCCGGCACCAACGGAAGCAAATCCGTGGTCGGATGGTCCCTGGAGCCCGACGGCGCGGCGATGACCGTCAGGGATTTCACCGAGGGCCTCGCCGAAAAGGCGGATGCCACCAACGCCATCAACCTGTACGCCGTGTGGGTCGACGGCATGTGCCTGATTTCCATCAACCTCGACGGATGCACGCCCAGCAAGATCCCG
Source organism: Thermoplasmatales archaeon (assembly GCA_012520845.1). Taxonomy (GTDB): domain Archaea; phylum Thermoplasmatota; class Thermoplasmata; order Methanomassiliicoccales; family Methanomethylophilaceae; genus JAAYNL01. The sequence continues at coordinate 166,153 of JAAYNL010000015.1, forward strand.
TCCGGGTGGTCCCTGAGCGCGAACGGGACCTACGACAAGCTGGTGGAATACGGGACCGAGACAAAGACCGCGATGGCCGATTGGGACGGGGTCACGCTCCACAAGGACGGATACACCTTCGATTCCTGGGAATACGGCAGCTCGACCGTTACCTCGACGGTCGAGGTGTCGCCCAACTTCGAGAAGGTGGACTCCAACATCATGTACGTTTTCGCGGGAGTGATCTCCGCGTTCGTCGTGGGGGCGGTCGTCTACTCCAGGCTCGGGAGGTGATTCCCCGATCCCGGCGCGGGCCGGGATCAAACCCCTTAATCCCTTTTATACGACGTGCCGAATGAAAACAGCTTTCTTGCGGAACCGAGTCCGCGGTCCCCCCATTCCCGGATCCCGGTTGCCATCTCGGTCCCGGCATCGTCAGCACGGGTTTTCCGAACATGGGTATGCGGGGCGTGCCGTGTTGACGAAGGCATCGGCATGGCAATGGATTGGCGGCAACAGGCTTTCAAAAATTACCCAGAGGGTTTCGGACGGTCCCATTTTACAAAGCATCTTATATCATCCATACAAATTGTTTTCCAATCCCGATAAGTCCCGTGATACCGGTCACGAATCAGCGTGGCCTAAGTGGTTCACGGGCGACGGATACCTTTTTTTCGATTATATTGGAACATCCTATCTCTCACGGTTCATACATCATCTGACGGCATTTGCAACGTAATCCGCGATTCTGACGCATTTCGAGGAAACCTTCTTCACGCACTATGCCAAAAGTGTTAATTCCCTGATGCGATAATCAGTGTGATAACGATGTCCGTGGACAGCAAGAAACTGGCCGCCGCGATGAAGGCGATGGACGAGGGCGATTTCAAGAAGGCTTACAGCGCGTTCAAGAAACTGTGCGCGGAAAACCCCGACGATGCGGAATGCTGGTTCTACAAGGCGGAGTCCGGCAACATGGCGTCGGGCATGTTCGGCGCCAAGATTTCCAACGAGGAGATCGTCGAGGCGTATTCCAAGGCCGTCGAGCTCGACCCCGAGAACCCGGACTATTACCAGGCCCAGGGCATGTTCCTGATATCCATATCCAAGTACGACGCCGCCGAGGAGGCTTACAACGCCGCGGTCGAGATCGACGAGTCCCTCGCGCCCTCGCTGTACTCCGAGTTCGCGGTAGAGTTCTTCAACCACGTGATGGCCGCCTACGGCGAAATCATGGAGGATCCCAAGGCCAGGGAGCCATACGCCCGCAAGGCGCTCACGTACATGCTCAAGGCGTTGGAGATCGAGCCGGAAGAGGCGAAGTCCCTGCTTTGAATCAGGACCTGAGCTCGCCCAGGGTGGCGTACCTTTCCGCGAACGCGTTGTGTTTGTGGATCGACTCCTCGGACTCGCTGGAGACCAGCACGCCTATGTCGTCCGGCAGGTCGGGGTAACCCTCCACGAGGCGCCTGAGCACGTCCCTGACCACGTCCTCGACGAATTTGGGGTTGGAGTGGGCGTTCATCACCACGGCGGCTTCGTCGTCCCTCTTCAGCAGCTCGAACGTCGGGGAGGAGAACGATTTCTCCACCAGGTCGATCAGGTCGTCGGCCTCGACCTCCACGCCCTCGTCCATGGAGAGCATGAGGGTGCAGACGTTTCTCTGGTTGTGGGACATGGCCGGGATGTTCCCGCCGTAGCCGGTGATGCCGACCACGGTCTCCTGGGCGCAGGGGCACGCGGTCATGCCGACCACGGTGATGCCCAGGGTCTTTCTGATGGGCCGGCCCCTGACGCAGGACGCCTCGCCGATGAGGCCGTAGGATTCCACGGTGTCCCTGCCGTTGGGGGTCACCGCGCTCCTGAAATAGTCGGCCGTTATGGACACGTCGGCGGTGTGCGCGTAATCGTGCCTCGAAAGCAGCTTGGAGCAGATTTCCGCGGCCAGGTTCTCTATGCCGTCCGTGGGGGATCTGACGCTCTCGTCCACTATCTCGGCAATCACCTCCAGGTTCCTGGAAAGGTGGGACCCCTTCTGGACCGCGGGAAGGTCGACGAAAACGTCGATGTCGCACGTCAGCACGCCGTTGATCCCGTTGTCCTTGGCGCTCCTCTTGATCCTTATCTGTTTCTTCACCCCGGTGACGCCGACGCGGGAGAGCTTGAAACCGGCGTCGATCCTTCTGCCCTGTACGTCGCAGGTGGGATTCATGCGACGGTGTAAGTTGTGGGACATTTTAATGGCTCCATTACCAACAAATAAAAACGTAGGGCCGCATAGGAGGCCATGTCCCCAAGGCTGGGTATCTGCGGCGTCGACGAGGCGGGGAGGGGTTCGGCCATGGGCCCCCTCGTGGTGGCCGCCGTGTACGCCGACGGCGACGACGGCCTGTCCGCCATGGGCGTGAGGGATTCCAAAAGGCTCACGCCCAAGGCCCGCGAGGCGCTTTACTCCGAAATCGCGGGGAGCTACGAATTCCGCGTCGTGAGGGCGGAGGCCTGGGAAATCGACGCCATCATGGCGGGCTCGACCCTGAACGACCTGGAGATGGACCTGTTCGCCGCGGCCTGCGGCGGGTTCAGGGCGCTGAGGTATTACGCCGACTGCTTCACCAGGGACGTTGCCTCCTTCTCGAACGCCCTGTCGGCGAGACTGGGCAACGCCAAGGTAATCGCCAGCCACGGCGGCGACGCCGAATTCCCGATTGTCTCCGCCGCCTCGATCGTGGCCAAGGTGGAGCGGGACCGGGCAATGGAGGCCGTTTCCGAGAAATACGGCGGAATCGGGAGCGGATACCCAAGCGACGCCAAAACCATGGGCTTCATAGAAAACTGGATAAGAGAGAAAGGGGTTCCACCCCGGGAGGCGAGAACTTCCTGGGAACCCATCCGGAAAATGATGGTGGTTTCGAGGAATTCCAAACTGACGGATTGGTGAGAACGATGAGTCTGGAACCCGTTTTCCTTGAGTACATTGAGAAATTCCGCAAGAGGATGGCGGAGGACGAGAAGGCGAGGGAGAAGGTCCGACCCGTCGTCAAGACGGTCAACTTCGACCTGGGCGAGGAGGCGTACTCCTTCCGACTGGAGGACGCCGACATCCACGATTTCGCGCCCAGGCTCCTCGAGGAGAGCGACATCACCATCACCTCGAAGCCGGAGCACATCAAGGCCCTCATCGACGGGGACCTGAGGCCCATGCGGGCGTACCTCACGAAGAAGATTTCCGTCAAGGGGAAGTTGGAGGATTTGATGCACCTCAGGGAACTTTTCTGAGGCCTGGGTCATTCATATGGGGTCCATTGTAAACTATTTATAGGACACCTGGAATAGGATGGGATAGCGAGGTAGGGTAGCCAGGATATCCCGTCGGGCTCATAACCCGGAGACCAGTCGTTCAAATCGACTCCTCGCTACCATCACTCTTATTTCTTCGACCCGTTGGGTTTCTTCAATTCCGTGTCCAGGACGCCCATGTCCGCCACGTACACGGATTCCGGGCATTCCAGGTCGTTGAGGCAACCCACCCAATGGATCACGAGCCCCGGGCCGAAGATCTCGGTGTAGGGAATCAGCTGTTTTCGGGCGTTCTGCCTGAATTCTATGTTGTCGCCGAAGGAGGCCTTGCTCTCGACCCAGCGGATTTCGTTGCCGTTCCACTCCATGGGCTCGTCCAGCAGGGCGTCCGGCGTTTTCTGGTACTCGCCCCTGAGGTCGTCCTCGGTCCTGTACCCGACGCCCTGGGAGTCCAGCCAGCCCTCGAGCAGCTTCTCGCCCCATTCCCCCCTCTCCCTCTGGTCCTCGTTGGCCGCCGGGGAATAGACGTAGTCGTTCTCCGTGGCCTCCCTGAGTTCCCGGGCGGTCTGGGCGTTCAGGGTGTCCGGGTTGCGGACGTACTCCCAGAATTCCTTCCTGGACGCGCCGTCCTCGAGGAAAATCATCATGGCCGTCAGTATCGGCGGGAACCTCGCCCTTTCGGCAATCTCCATTATGGACGTCCCGTGGCGCCAGTCGTTGAGCATCTTTTTGGAACGGCTTTTCACGGAGTGGTGCCTTTTCCTGACGTCCCTGCTCACTTTCTGGGTGTAGAGCGTCCTGACGAGCTTGGGGTCGTATCCCTCCTTCTCGAGGCGTTTCACGTCCCTGTGGCTCTTGAGTCCGTCGTACAGCTTTTTGTATTCCTTGTAATCCATCAGATGACCTTTCTGAGTTTATCGCAAAGGGCCTCGGCGGCCTGCAGCACCACGTCCCTGACCATGGAGGTCGGGGGGCAGTAGGCGTTCTCCGAGCGGTACAGGAATTCCTCCGCGGAAACCCCCTCGGAAATGGCGGAGGAGAGCCAGTTGATCCTGCCCGTGGCGTCCTCCCCCGAAACGACCTGGGCGCCGACGACCCTGTGGGTGCGGGCGTCGGCCAGGATCTTGACCGTGAGCGGCTTGCCGCCGGGATAGTAACGGGCCCTGGTGTGCCCCTCGGCCTTCCCCGAAACGGTGGACATGCCGTACCAGGACGCCAAGCTCTCGGAGAACCCCGCGCCGGCGACCTGCAGGTCGCCGAGAACGCTGACCCAGGGGCTGGAAACCGGTCCCGTGGAATCCGGCACGCCGGCGGCGTTGGAGCCGGCGACGATTCCTTGCCTCACGGCGGTCGAGCCCAATTGGCTCATGGCGGCGCCGCCGTTGACGGCCGACACGCACTGGACGACGTCCCCGGCGAGGAAGACGTTTTCCACGGGCCTGCCGCGCGAATACGGCATCATGGACGGCGAGACGAGCACGCCGCCGAGATGGCCGACGTCCAGTTCAAGCATCCTCGGTATTTCGAGGTTCGCCCGGACGCCCGTGGCGAAAATAACCATGCCGCAGGGGAATTCCTTGCCGCCGGCGACGACGCTTTCCACGGACCCCTTGCCGTTCACGGCCTGGATAGGGGCGCCCATCTCGAATCTGATGCCCTTGCCTTCGAGGTATTCCTTCACGGGCGCGGCGACGTCGGGGTCCGCGAGGCGCGGGATTACCTGTCCCATCATCTCCACGACGGTGACGTCCCTGCCCATGCCGGACAGGGCGAGGGCCATCTCGAGACCTATCACGCCCGCGCCGCCTATCACGACCGACTCGACCCCTTTCAAGGCCTTCTGTATGGCCCTGCCGTCGTTCACGGTCCTGACGGTGAAAACACCCTCAAGGTCCTTCCCGGGTATGGGGGGCACGAACGGGGACCCGCCCGTGGCGACGATCAGGCTGTCGTACGGGTATTCCCCGCCGGAGGCCGCGACGACCTTCCTTTTGTTGTCGACGGAATCGACCCTGGTCTTGGTGCGCACCGTGATGTCCCTATTCTTTTTGTAGAAGGCCGGGTCGTGTATGACGACGTCGTCCCAAGGCACCGTGCCCTCAATCGCCCAGGGTATGACGCAGGGCGAGTAGGCGACGTGCTCGTCCTCGGTGAAAACGGTTATTTCCGCCTTGGGGTCCTTTCTCCTGGCGGTGGACGCGGCGGTCATCCCCGCGGCGCCCGACCCGATGACGATGATTTTCCTGGCCATTCCGCAATCCACCGTTGGATTGGGCGGCACGTATTAAAACCTGAGTTTGGCCCGCCAGAAGCCGGGCTGCGTCGGAATAATATAAACGGTGCGTGATTGGACGCCATGGAACGAAGGGGAAGGCGGCCGTCGGACCCGGAGGCGCTGTGGAAGGAGAAGGACATGTCCCGCGGCGAGGCCGTGGACGCCATGGTCCTGATCCTGAGGACGAGCGGATGCTCCTGGGCAAAGAAAAGGGGGTGCACCATGTGCGGGTACAACGCCGCATCCTCGGCGGACGTCACGCCGGACCACCTCCGCGCCCAACTGGAGAAGGCCATGGCGCGATACGACGGCGAACCCTTCGTCAAGGTGTACACGTCGGGCAGTTTCCTGGACGATCGCGAGGTGCCCCCGGACGTCAGGGACGACATCTATTCCGCGTTCTCCGGGTGCGAGAGGCTGCTCTTCGAGAGCAGGCCCGAGTATGCCACCAGGGATGCGCTGTCCCAAGCACCCAAAAACGCCACCCTCGCCCTGGGCCTTGAGTCGTCCGACCCGATTGTGATGAGGGATTGCATCGCCAAGGGCTTCACGCCCGCCGACGCGAGGAGGGCGGGCGTCGACGCCAAGGACCTGGGTCTTTCCGTCAGATCCTACGTTTTGCTCAAGCCGCCGTACATATCGGAGGCCAACGCGATAGAGGACGCCGTCGCCACCGGAATCTACGCCGACGGGTTTTCCGACGAGATCTCGATCAACCCGGTGAACGTCCAGAAATTCACGGAGGTCGAGAGGCTTTGGAGGGCCGGGGAGTTCCGCCCGCCGTGGATATGGTCGCTGATCGAGGTCATGTCCCGGTTGCACGGCAATGTGTCCGCAAGGGTGATGTCGTCGCCGTCGGGCGGCGGCTCCGCCAGGGGCGTACACAACGGGGGGTGCTGCGACGCCAAGGCCCTCGCGGCGGTCGAGAAATATTCCTTTTCCGGGGACGCCGACGACCTGAAGGTCGACTGCGGCTGCCGCGGGAAGTGGGAAAGCTATTTGCGTGCGGAGGCCATGCTGGGCACGCCGGCGGACGTCGACAGGTGCGTCGTCGACGGCATGGCGATAAGGACGAGATAACAATGGACTACGACATAAAGCGCGGACATTCCAAAAACATCGAGGGCGACGCCCTGGCCAAGCTGATGGAGGAAATCTTCGGCAACGTGAGGGAGGAGGGCGGGGACCTCGTGTCCAAGTACGGGGTGATGTCCCGCATAGCCGTCAGGCAGGTTTCCAACACCGTGCTTTCCCTGGAAACAGAATCCAAGGACGCGTCCGAGGTTTCCGACGACGAGATCCTAGAGTCCAAGAGGAAACTCAACGCCTTCCTCGAAAAGGCCACGGGCTTCAACGCCAAGCAGCGCATGAAAAGGGCCCAGGACAAGGTCAAGAAAGGCGTCGAGTGACCGCGCTTTCGGACGCGCCGTGCGCGCGGAAGATTCCCGTCAATCGCCCGTATAGAGCGGGCAGGGTACAGGTTTAAATACATCATCTCTATACAAGGCGTGGATTAACACGCATGTTGGTCCGACCAGACGTATCGGGCAATGCTTCGGCACCCCATTCGCGCCGCCATCCCGGGAGGGATTTCCGCCGGCGCCTCGGCGTCACGGTCGGTCCGTGATGATGCGTCGAGCCATCCGAACGACGCGAGATTAGCGAAGATACTCTCGCTGGATGTGAAGAAATGCCAGACATAAGCAAGCCGAAAAGGGGCTCCAGGGGATACGGTCCCAGGAAGAGGGCGAGATCGCAGACGCCCAGATTGGATTCCTGGCCGGAGATTTCCGGTGGGCCCAAGATACAGGGATTCGCCGGCTACAAGGCGGGGATGACCCATGCGCTCATGGTCGACAAGCGTTCGAAGAGCACGACCTCCGGGTTGGAGGTCCAGGTCCCCCTGACCGTCATCGAGGTCCCCCCGATGAGGATAGCCGCTGTCAGAATCTACGAGAACACCATTTACGGCCTCAAGACCGCCGGGGAGGTGTGGGCCAAAGACCTGGACCCCCTGCTCTCCAGGCGCCTTTCCGTGCCCAACGGGCACTCCGAGGCCACCTTCGCGAAGTACGACGGCGTCGACGTCGAGGACGTCCGCGTGCTCGCGTACACCCAGCCCAAGATGGTCAGCGGCGTGCCCAAGAAGGTGCCCGACCTGATGGAACTCAGGATCGGCGGAGGCACCATCGACGAGAGGATGGAGTACGCCAAGAAGATCCTGGGCACCGAGGTGACCGTCGAGGAATTCTCCAACGAGGGCGACTTCGTCGACGTCATAGCGATCACTATAGGCAAGGGCTTCCAGGGCGTCGCGAAGCGCTGGGGCACCAAGCTGCTGTCCCACAAGAACAGCAAGCACCGCCGCGGCATCCCCAACCTGGGCCCCAAGAGGCCCGGCTACGTCAGGGGCACCGTGCCCGGCTCCGGCCAGATGGGTTACCACCAGAGGACCGAGTTCAACAAGCAACTGGTCAAGATCGGCGCCGAGGGTTCCGAGATAACCCCGAAGGGCGGCTTCCTCAACTACGGCGAGGTCAGGAACCCGTACATTCTCGTGCGCGGCTCCGTGCCCGGCCCCGCCAAGAGGCTGATAAGGCTCAGGGACCCCACCAGGCCGCCCAGGAAAGCCCCGCACGACGTCGAGATGACCTACGTTTCCACGGAATCCAAACAGGGGGCATGAGAATGGCAAAAACCAACGTTTACTCGGCGAAAGGCGACGTGTCCGGCACCATAGAGGTCCCGGAGGTGTTCGCCACGCCCTACAGGCCCGACGTCATCAAGAGGAGCGTGCTGGCCGCCGCCGCCAACGGCAGGCAGCCCTACGGTCCCGAGAAGGACGCGGGCATAAAGCATTCCGTGAGCACCTGGGGCAAGGGCCGCGGCGTTTCCCGCGTCCAGCGCCTCAAGGGCGGCAGGATGGCCGCCGAATCGCCCAACAACGTCTCCGGCCGCAGGGCCCACCCGCCCCTGCCGGAGAGGGACTGGACCCTTAAGGTCAACAAGAAGGAGCGCGCCCTCGCGCGCAGGTCCGCCCTGGCCGCGACCGCCGACGCGGACCGCGTCAGGGACCGCGGCCACGCCTTCGATGACGCCGTGTCCTTCCCGCTCGTCATCTCCGACGACGCGCAGGAGATCGGCACCGCCGCCGGCGTCAACGAGCTCTTCGACAAGATAGGCATCGGCTACGACCTGGACCGCGCCAAGGACGGCCGGAAGATCCGCGCCGGCAAGGGCAAGATGAGGAACAGGAGGTACCGCGCCCCCGTCTCCATCCTGCTGGTCGTGACCGACAGGGAAGTGCCCATCGCCAGGGGGGCCAACAACCTCCCCGGCGTGCAGATCGAGACCGTGAGCGGCTTGAACGCCTCGGTCCTCGCCCCCGGCGGCGACGCCGGGCGCCTGACCGTGTACACCGAATCCGCCATCAAGGCGATCGAGGGGTGGGCGCAATGAAGAGGAGCGACGTCCTCATCAGGCCCTACGTCACGGAGAAATCCGTGAACCACACCTCCGGGACCCCCACCCAGGGTTTCTCGGACGGCAACAGGATCGAGTTCATCGTCCACAGGGACGCGGACAAGGCGCTCATAAAGGACGTCTTCGAGGAGCGCTTCGAGGTCAAGGTCGAGAGGGTGTGGACCAGGATCGAGAAGGACGGCAAGCACGCGATCATCAAACTCTCCGACGGCTACTCCGCAGAGGATGTCGGCATGAGGGTCGGGGTTTTCTGAGGTGAGCTGAAATGGGAAAGAGACTGATACACCAGAGGAGGGGAAGCGGCCGCCCGCAGTACCGCACCCCCAGCCACAGGCACACCGACGACGTCAGGCAGCCCCGGATCGAGGACGGTTCGGGCACCGTCGTGGACATCGTCCACGCCCCGGGCAGGTCCAGCCCCTTGGCCGTCGTCGATTTCGACGGCGACAAGGACTACGTCATAGCGGCCGAGGGCATGAGCGTCGGCCAGACGATATCCGTGGGGTCCGACAGGATCGCGGTGGGCAACGTGCTCGCCCTGTCCTCCATCCCCGAGGGTACCCTCGTGCACAACGTTGAGAAGATACCGGGCGACGGCGGCATATTCGTGAAGGCCGCCGGTACCTCCGCCCAGGTCATCAGCAGGGGGGCGGTCGTCGTCCTGCAGATGCCCTCCGGCGAGATGAGGGAGTTCCACCCGAACTGCCGCGCGTCCGTCGGCATCGTCGCCGGCCACGGCAGGCCCGACAAGCCCTTCGCCAAATCGGGCAAGAAGTTCCACGCCTACAGGTCCAAGGCCAAGGCGTACTTCAAGGTCAGCGGCGTGTGCATGAACGCCGTGGACCACCCCCACGGCGGCGGCAGCCACAGGCACGTGGGCAAGCCCAGCACCAAGAGCAGGAACGCGTGGCCCGGCCAGAAGGTCGGTCGCCTGGCCCCCAAGAAGAGGAAGGGGCGCAAATCCAGGAGGTAAAGGTAAATGGCTAGGAAGAAAGGAAAGATAATGCCAGGATCGGCCAAGGCCTCCAGGAGAAAGGCGAGGAAGAAGGCGTCGGCGATCCAGGCGAGGAAGAAGAAGGAGTTCCTCTACCGCGGCAACACCATGGAGCAACTGCTCGCGATGCCGCTGGAGGAAGTGATCGAGCTGATGCCGTCCAGGTCCAGGAGGACCTACGAGCTGGGCCTGAACTACGAGCAGCAGCTGCTCTACGACGGCCTCGTCGCCGCGGAGCCCGGGCAGGTCGTGAGGACCCACCGCAGGGACCTCCCCATCGTGCCCCAGTTCGTCGGCAAGACGGTGAGCGTGTACAACGGGAAGGAATTCAAGGACGTGGAGATCAAGCCGGAGATGATAGGCCATTTCATCGGCGAGTTCGTCCTTACCAGGAAGACCCCTCAGCACTCCGGCCCCGGCGTCGGCGCTACCAGGTCGTCCAAGTTCATGCCGTTGAAGTGAGGTGTTTGGTATGGCAGGATACACAGTTAACGCGGACCCGGACGTGACCGCCAAGGCGCTCGGAAGGGAGATGCAGATATCGCCCAAACACTCCAGGGAGATCTGCACCATGATACGCGGCATGAAGGTGAACGCGGCCATCGAGACCCTCGAGGCCGTCATCGACCTGAGGAAGCCCGTGCCCATGAGGAGGTTCAAGAAGAGGGTTTCCCACAAACCCGGCGTGGGTCCCGGCAGGTACCCCAGGAAGGCCGCGGAGGCCATACTCGGCGTGATCAACAGCGCCGTGTCCAACGCGGAGTACAAGGGCCTGGACGCGGAGAACATGGTGATTTCCACGATTTCCGCCTCCAGGGGCCGCACGATTCCCGGGCACATGCCCAGGGCGCACGGCAGGGCCACCGCCTGGAACCAGGAGACCGTCAACCTCGAGGTAATATTGGAGGAGGTGGAGGAATAATGGCGTCCGAAAGGAAATTCGTCGCGGAGAACGTGCGCAGGGTCCTTCTGAAGGAGTACCTGATGAAGGAGGTAAGCCGTGCCGGCTTCGGCGGCATAGACGTGAGCAGGACGCCCATGGGCACCACGGTCTCCCTGACCGTCGAGCGCCCTGGCCTGGTCATAGGGAGGAAAGGGCAGACGATAAAGAACCTGACCAACGACGTGGGGGAGAAGTTCGGCTTCGAGAACCCGCAGATCGAGGTCCACGAGGTCGCCGACCCCAGCCTCAACGCCCAGATAATGGCGGAGAAGCTCGCCTTCTCCCTGGAGAGGGGCTGGCACTTCCGCAGGGCGGGCCACTCCACCGTCCGCAGGATAATGGACGCCGGCGCCAAGGGCTGCCACATAATCGTGGCCGGCAAACTCACGGGCCAGAGGCACAGGACGGAGAAGTTCAAGGACGGGTACGTCAAGTTCTGCGGCGAGCCCAGGGAACTCTTCATGACCCGCGGCTACGCCGTGGCCAACCTGAAGATGGGCACCGTGGGCGTCACCGTCGAGATCATGGAGCGGGACGCGAAGCTCCCGGCCGACGTCGTCGTGAAGACGAGGACCGAGGTCGCGGAGATCTACCCGGAACTCCTGGTCAAGGACGAGGGCCCCGTGGTGATCAAGGAGAGGGCGGAGGAGCCCGAGGCGGAAGCCCCCGTTGAGGAGCCCGCCGCCGAGGAAGCCGCCGAGACCGAGGAGGCGCAGTGATGGCACTCAAGGCCAACGAAATCAGGGGGATGTCCGTGGATGAGAGGAACCAGAGGCTCAAGGAGCTGAGGGACGAGCTCATGCACGAGCGCGGCGTCGCCGCCATGGGCGGCGCCCCCGCCAATCCCGGCGCGATCAGGACCCTGAGAAAGGAGATAGCACGCATTCTGACCATCCAGAGGGAGGAGGACGCATTCTGATGGCGGCGATCTGCCCCGTATGTGGCCTTCCGGAAGAGCTCTGCATGTGCGAGGAGATCGCACGGGAGCAGCAGACGGTTAGGATTACGACAGACAGCCGCAGGTACGGCAAGATGGTTACGGTGATCGACGGGATCGACGAGAACGACATCGACATCAACGACCTGGCGAAGAAACTCAAGGGGAGATGCGCCGCCGGCGGTACGGCCAAGGACGGCAGGATCGAGCTCCAGGGCGACCACAAGAAAAAGGTCAAGGCGGTCCTGGAGGAGCTTGGGTTCAACACGGAAGTCAGGTGAATGAGGCTGAGGGATTTCATGAGGACGGAATTCGTGGGGTTGGAGGTCGGGGTGGATTCCCCCGACTGTTACGCCGGGGTATCCGGCAAGGTGGTCGACGAGACCAGGAACACCCTGTCCGTGCGCTCCGGCGGCACCGTGAGGACGGTGCCCAAAAGAGGCACGGTTTTCCGTTTCAGCCTTGGGGACGTTGAGTACGTCGTCGACGGGTCCGACATAAACCATCGGCCGGAAGACAGGATAAAGAAGGTAAGGTGAACTATCATATGGCATCGAAAGCGAGAGACATAGGGATCGGCGTCAAACCCCCGGAGTCCGGGTGCGACGACCCCAACTGCCCGTTCCACGGGACGTTGTCGGTCAGGGGGCAGGTCATGGACTGCGTCGTGAGGTCCGTCAGGATGGACGGCACGGCGGTGGTCGAGCGCCACTATCTGAAATACCAGAAGAAATACGAGAGGTTCGAGAAGAGGTCCGGGAGGTTTTCCGCCCACGTGCCCCCCTGCATCCACCTGGAGGCCGGGGACAACGTGACCATAATGGAATGCCGCCCGCTGGCCAAGACCGTTTCCTTCGTGGTCGTGGAGAGGAGGGACTGAGATGCAGGGAATCGGCGGGAAGCAGACCCGTGGCCTGCAGAATGGGTCCCAGCTCAACGTGATCGACAACACGGGGGCGAAGGTCATAGAGATCATAACGGTGCCGCGCTACCACGGCGTGGCCAGGAGGGTCCCGGGAGCGGGCGTCGGCGAGATCGTGATGGCGTCCGTCAAGAAGGGCACCCCCCAGATGAGGAGGCAGATCGTGTACGCCGTGATCGTCCGCCAGAAGCGCCCCTTCAGGCGCGCCGACGGGACGATGGTGTCCTTCGAGGACAACGCCGCGGTCATAACGACCGAGACGGGCGAGACGAAGGGAACGGACATAAAGGGCCCCGTCGCCAGGGAGGCGGCGGAGAGGTGGCCCAGGGTGGCCGCCACGGCCAACACGATCGTGTGAGGTGAGAGGATGGTAAGCAGCAAAGCAAGGACCCAGAGGAAGGCGAGGGCCAACGCGCCCAACCACGCCAAGAGGAAGATGTGCGCGTCCCATCTCAGCGACGACCTCCGCAAGGAGCACGGCGCCCGCACCGCCAGGGTGTGCCGCGGCGACACCGTCGCGATAATGGCCGGGGACGAGGGCATCCGCGGCGTGGAGGGCAAGGTGCTCGACGTCGACGTCGGCACCGGCCGCGTGGTCATCGAGGGCATAACGACGCCCAAGGCGGACGGCACCGAGATCGCCCGCACGATTCACGCGTCCAACCTGGTGATAACGAAACTGAACATGGAAGACCCGTGGAGGAAGGACTCCCTGGGCAGGAAGGGGGCGGCCCAATGAGCGGCCACATGAAGAGGCTCACCTCCCCCGTGTCCTGGGGGATAGGCAGGAAGGCCCACGTCTGGGTCACCAAGCAGGACCCCGGCGCCCACCCCGTGTCGGCCAGCGTGCCGGCGGTGGTCGTCCTCAGGGACTACCTGGGCGTGTGCGACACCGCCAGGGAGGCCAGGAGGATCGTCGGCAACCGCGACGTACTCGTGGACGGCAAGCCCCTGAAGAGCTACAAGGCCCCCATAGGCCTCATGGACGTCGTGTCCATACCCAAGACGAAGTCCAACTACCGCATGCTCCTGACCGACAAGGGCAAGTTCACCCTCGTCCCGATATCCGAGAAGGAGGCGGCGTGGAAGCTGTGCAGGATCGAGGGCAAGACCAAGGTGAGGGGGGGCAAGATCCAGCTGAACCTGCACGACGGCAGGAACATACTGCTCGACGCCAACGCCCATTCCACCGGCGACGTGCTCAAGATCGACCTGGCCGACCAGAAGGTCATCAAGGCGTTCCCCATGGAGGAGGGCGCCAGCGCGATGGTCTGCAGCGGCAAGCAGGCGGGCAAGCCCGTCACCGTTAAGGAGTACGTGGTCGTCCGCGGCCCCGGCGCCAACGTCGTCAGGTTCGAGGACGGCACCGAGACGGTGAAGAGGAACGTCTTCGTCATCGGCGCCAAGAAGGCCGAGATAACGCTTCCGGAGGTATCCGAATGAACGGGATGAGGGACCCCAGGGTCGAGAAGGTAGTGGTCAACATCGGCGTCGGCGAGGCCGGCGAGAGGCTGGCCAAGGCCGAGAAGGTCCTGGAGATGGTCACCGGGCAGAAGCCGGTGCAGACCATATCCAGGACCATCAACAGGGACCTCGGGATAAGGAAGGGCATGCCCATCGGGTGCAAGGTCACCCTGAGGGGCGAGAGGGCCGAGGACTTCGTGAACAGGGCGCTCCACATAAGGGAGCGCCGCGTGCCGGAGTACTCCTTCGACAAGGACGGCAACATGGCCTTCGGCATATCCGACTACACCGATTTCGAGGGCATGAGGTACGACCCCGAGATCGGGATATTCGGCATGGACGTCAACGTCGTCATCAAGAGGGGCGGCTCAAGGGTCACGAGGAGGCTTCTCCTCAGGAGGAAGGTCTCCAACTCCCACAAGGTCGGGAGGGAGGAGGCCATGGATTTCATGATGGAGAGGTTCGGCGTGGAGGTGATTGAATGACCGGTAAGAAGTACGGAAGGACGGACGGCTGCGTCAGGTGCGGCCGCAGGAGGGGCATCGTGAGGAGGTACGGCCTCCACCTCTGCCGCCAGTGCTTCAGGGAAAAGGCCCCGGAACTGGGGTTCAAGAAGTATTCGTGAGGTGTGAGAGATGCAGAGCGACCCATTGAACGACGCCATGTGCGTCATGAAGAACGCCTCCTCCGTGGGGAAGGGCGAGTGCACCATACAGCCCTCCTCCAAGCTCATCGGCCGCGTGCTGAAGGTCATGCAGGACCACGGCTACGTGGACCAGTTCGAGTACGTCGAGGACGGCAAGGCGGGCAAATTCCGCGTCATGATGAAAGGATCGATCAACAACTGCGGCGTGATAAAGCCCAGGTATTCGGTGAAGACGGCGGACCTGGAGAAGTTCGAGGCGAGGTTCCTTCCCGCCCAGGACTTCGGCGTCCTCATCCTCACCACCACGGAGGGTGTCATAACCCACGTCAGGGCGAAGGAGCTCGGCGTGGGGGGCAAACTCCTGGCGTACGTGTATTGAAGAGGTAACAGAGATGGCAGTAGCAGGGATAATCGAAAGGACCATCGCCATCCCCGAGAAAGTCACCGCGGAGCAGGACGGGACCGTCCTGAAGGCCCGGGGGCCCAAGGGGGAACTGAGCAGAAACTTCGCGCACCCCCGCATAAAGGTTGTCATCGGGGAGGGGGAGGTGACGGTACGCTGCGAGCTGCCGGCCACCCGCGACAAGGACATGGTAGGCACCTTCGCCGCCCACGTGAACAACATGTTCATCGGCGTCACCGAGGGGTTCACCTACCGCCTGAAGGTCGTGTTCTCCCACTTCCCGATGAAGGTCTCGGTCAAAGGCGACAAAGTGCAGGTGGACAACTTCATGGGCGGCCAGGCCCCCCGCTTCGCGAAAATCGCGGAAGGGTGCACCGTCAAGGTGAACGGGGCGGACGTGACCGTGGAGGGCATCGACGTGGAGGCTTGCGGGCAGACCGCCGCCAACATCGAGAGGGCCGCGTCCAGGAGGGGCTTCGACGTGAGGGTCTTCCAGGACGGGATATACATAGTCGAGAAATCGCACAGGGTGAGAACATGACCGTCAAGAAACTAACGGACCTCCCCGGCCTCATGGAGGACCACCTCCCCGTCCTGGAGGAGATGGGCGTGAGGAGCGTGGACGACCTCGCCGAGGCCCTGAAGGACGAGGAATTCGTCAAGAAGGCCGTGACCGACCTGCGCAGGGTCGGCCCCAAGACCGTCGCCAAGTGGCAGGACGCCCTCGCCGACAGGAAACCCGCCAAGGCCGCCAAGAAGGAGGCCAAGGCGGAGGCCGTCGAGGAGAAGCCGGCCAAGGCGGAGAAGAAGCCCAAGAAGGCAGAGAAGCCGGCCAAGGCGGAAAAGGAGGCCAAGGTCGAGATAGTCGAGGCCGAGGAGCCGGGCGCCTACGCGCCCAGGCCGAAGCCGGAGCTGGACGACGCGATCGTGGACGGCCTCGCCCGCAGGGCGATAATCTCCGGCGGCAGGCCCGCCTTCAAGAGGCAGGAGTGGCACAGGCGCAAGAAGCTCGGCGAGATGTGGCGCAGGCCGAAGGGCCACCACTCCAAGATGAGGAGGAACTACAAGAGGCGTCCCCCGATGGTCTCCGTCGGGTACCGCGGCCCCGCCGCCGTGAGGGGGTACCACCCCTCCGGCTTCCAGGAGGTCATGGTGTACAACGTGGACGACCTCGAGGGAATCGACCCCAAGACCCAGGCGGCCCGCATAGGCGCCACCGTGGGCACCAGGAAGAGGGTCGACATCCAGGAACGCGCCGACGAGCTTGAGGTACGGATCCTCAACAGGACGGTGTGAGCATGAATCTGAAGAACCAGAGGAGGATGGCCGCCGAGATACTCAAGTGCGGCGAGAACAGGGTCTGGATCGACCCCGACATGCTGGAGGAGGTGTCCGGCTGCATAACCCGCGCCGATATACGCACCGCCATAGCCTCCGGGATGATCAGGGCCAAGCCCAAGGAGGGCACGTCCTACGGCAGGATCAGGTACGCCCACGGCCAGAAGGCCAAGGGCAAGAGGAAGGGCCCCGGCAGCCAGGAAGGCAGGAACAACGCCCTCATCTCCCGCAAGAGGAGGTGGATTTCCGTGATCAGGCCGATCAGGGACGAGCTGCGCACGCTGCGCGACGAGGGCAAGATAACCCCGTCGGTGTACCGGATGTACTACAGGAGGGCCAAGGGCGGCGCCTACAGGAGCCGCAGGAACCTCAGGATGCACATGGTCAACGCGGGCGACCTCGTTGAAGAGGAGGAGATCTGATGGCAAGCGGACCAAGGTACAAGGTGCCCTTCCGCAGGAGGAGGGAAGGAAGGACGAATTACCACATCCGCAAGAGGATACTCAGGTCCGGGGAGACCCGGGCCGTGGTGAGGAGGTCCCAGAAGAACGTGACCGTGCAGTTCGTGGACTTCACGATGGGGGGCGACGTCGTCGTGGCGTCCGCCAGCTCCGCGGAGCTCCGCGGCATGGGATGGGAGCACTCTTGCTCATCCGTCCCCGCCGCGTACCTCACCGGCTACCTCGCCGGCAAGAAGGCCGCGAAGGAGGGCATCGAGTACGCGGTGCTCGACATCGGCATGCAGACCCCCGCGAAGGGCGGGGTGCTGTTCGCCGCCCTCTCCGGCATGGTGGACGCGGGCCTCGACGTGCCCCACGGCGACGAGGTGCTGCCCTCCGAGGACAGGATCCTGGGGAAGCACATAGACGGATCCGTGGAGGCGGCGGTCAACGGCCTCAAACAGAAGATGGAGGCTCAGTGAAATGGAATGGATACCAAAGACAAGGCTGGGGCAGATGGTGCTCAACGGTGAGGTAACCACCATGAGCCAAGCCATCGCCACAGGGCTGCCGCTCCGCGAGGCGGAGGTAGTGGACATACTGCTCCCGGACATCCAGGACGAGGTCATCGACCTGAACATGGTCCAGAGGATGACGGACTCCGGCAGGAGGGTCAGGTTCGCCGCCACCTGCATCGTCGGCAACGGCGACGGGTTCATCGGCATCGGCAGGGCCAAGGGCAAGGAGGTCGGCCCCTCGATAAGGAAGGCGATCGACAAGGCGAAGCTCAACATCATCGAGATCAAGAGGGGCTGCGGTTCCTGGGAATGCGGGTGCGGCACGCCGCACACGCTGCCCTTCGAGGTGTTCGGCAGGACCGGGTCGGTCGAGGTGACCTTCAAACCGGCCCCCCGCGGGATCTCGCTGGCCGTGGGCGACGTGGCGAAGAGCCTCTTCACCCTCGCCGGCATCAAGGACGCGTGGGGTTTCGCCAGGGGCAACACGAAGACCAAGGTGAACTACGCCCTGGCCACCTTCGAGGCCCTGAGGATGACCTCCACCATGAGGGTCTCCCAGGAGCAGGCGAGGGCCCAGAACATCCTGACCGGGCCCGTGGAGATCGCGGTGCCGGCGTTGACCGGGGAGGAGGAGTGATACCGTGGCGTACGCCGTGATACGTGTGCGCGGGACGACCGGGGTCCACCGGGACATAGCCCACACCATGGAACTCATGGGCCTCTTCAGGGTCAACACCTGCGCCATCGTCTCCGAGGACGCCGTGTCCAAGGGGATGCTGAACAAGGCGAAGGACTACGTCACCTGGGGCGAGGTCGACGAGGCCACCCTGGCGGAGATGATCCGCGCCAGGGGCAGGGCCGTCGGCGACACCCCCCTGTGCGACGACTGCGCCAGGGAGAAGACGGGTTTCGAGAACGTGGAGGCCATAGCCAAGGCGGTGGCCTCGGGAGAATGCAGGCTCAGGGACATCGAGGGCATGAAACCCGTGTTCCGCCTTCACCCACCGGTGAAGGGGTACGAGGGGATCAAGCGCCCGTACTCCAGCGGCGGCGCCCTAGGGTACCGCGGCGGGGCGATCAACGACCTGATAGCCAGGATGCTCTGAGAGGTGATAGGAATGCCAAGCAGAACCAGAAAACTCAGGGGTTCCAGGACCCACGGCCGCGGCAAGAAGGCCGGCAGGGGCGCCGGCCTCAGGGGCGGCCGCGGCAACGCGGGGCACAGCAAATCCAAGAAACTGAGGACCATCAAGTACGGGATCCCCATGGGGCGCCACGGCTTCAAGAGGCCCCAGTCCGTCGTCGCCGACAACATAACCATAAACGTCGGCGAGCTGTGCCAGAAGATCCAGGTCTTCGTCGACATGGAGTTCGCCACCGAGAAGGGGGGCGCCTATTCCGTGGACCTGACGAAGGCGGGGATCGACAAACTGCTGGGCGGCGGGGACGTCTCCCTCAAGATGGACGTCACCGTGTCCCAGGCGTCCGCCGTGGCCATGGAGAAGATCCAGGCCGCCGGCGGCGCCGTCAACCTCCCCTCCGGGGAGTAAACCCTTTATTATATCGAGGTGACATCACCGGGACAGGATGCCGATGTCGGAAACAGCGCAGAAGAGCCTCCTATACAAGCTGAAGCCCATATCCGATAGGCTGCCCGCCGTCTCCAGGCCGGTTGGCCACGTCCACTTCAGGACGAAGATGATGTGGGTGCTCGTCGTGCTCGTGGTCTATTTCGTAATGACCAACGTGTACATCTACGGCCTCGACCGGGGGAGCACGATGGACCTTTTCGCCCAGTACAGGACCATCATGGCCGGCGCGTCCGGTTCCCTGCTCCAGCTGGGGATAGCGCCGATAGTCACCGCGTCCATCATCATGCAGCTGTTCGTCGGCGCCAAGATCATCAAGCTGGACCTGTCGAACAGCGAGGACAAGGCCTGCTACCAGTCGGTGCTGAAGCTCCTCGTGCTGGTCATGATAGTGTTCGAGGCCGTCCCCCAGGTATTCGGCTTCCTGGTGCCCTCGGACACGGCCGTGGACAAGCTGGGCGACTGGGGCGCGAAGTCCCTCATAGTGTTCCAACTGTTCCTCGGCTCCTACATAGTGTTCCTGATGGACGAGGTCGTGTCGAAGTGGGGCATCGGCTCCGGCATATCGATGTTCATCGCCGCCGGCGTCGCCGAGTCCCTGTTCACGGGCACGCTGAACTGGAACGCCGTGGACCCGGGGGCGGCGACGTCCCTGAGCAACCCGCCGGCGGGCACGATCCCCAAGGCCATCTACGTCATATCCAACACCAGCCCCGCGGAGATGTCGAGCTTCGGCTACGAGTACATCCTGCTGGGGGAACCGAACCCGCTGATAGCGCTGTTGGGCACGATAGCCATATTCCTCTTGGTCGCGTATCTGGAGTCCAGCAGGATCGAGCTTCCCCTGTCCCACGGGAGGGCCAGGGGCGCCAGGGGCCGTTACCCGATAAAGCTGATCTACGCGAGCAACATCCCCGTCATCCTGATGTCGGCGCTGCTGGCCAACGTCAGCATGTTCGCCCTGCTGTTCTACAGCAACGACGTGCTTTCAGGCATACCGTTCCTCGGCGGGAACGGCTACATAGGCCATTTCGAGCCAGGGGAGACCCAGGCCGCGGGAGGCCTGGCCTGGTACCTGTCCGCCCCGATGGGCGTAACGTCGTGGCTGCTGCCCATTCTCGATCCGGGATCCTACTACAACGGGCACTCGCCGCTGCTCAACCTGATGCACGTGCTGATTTACTTCTCCGTGATGGTGCTCGGTTCCATACTGTTCGCCAAGTTCTGGGTGGAGACGACGAACATGGGCCCCAGGGCCGTCGCGTCGCAGATCCAGAGGAGCGGCATGCAGATCCCCGGCTTCAGGAGGGACCCGAGGGTCCTCGAAAGGGTCCTGGAACGTTACATACCCGCGGTCACGGTGCTGTCCGGCGCCATAGTCGGCGCCCTGGCGGCCTTCGCCGACCTGGTCGGCACCACGGGCAACGCCAGCGGTACAGGCGTTCTGCTGGCCGTGGGCATCATCATCAACTTCTACGAGGCCATGGGCAGGGAGCAGATGATGGAGATGCACCCCGTCATGAGGGGATTCTTCGGAGGTGACTGATTTTGTCGGAAGGTAACCCGGGGCAGCAGCAGCCCCCCATGCCGAGCATGCTCCCCATGCTCGCCGTGCTGATGATGATCATGATCCTGTACACGGTGGACGGCCCCAACCACAACGTCGGCAGGATCCTGAACTACGCCCTCGGGATCTTCGATTTCGGCGGTGAATACCCGGTGCTCACGCTGATGCTGGTCGGCTCAATCATGGTGATTCTGAGCACCGGCCTCAGGACGTTAATGATGGACTCGCTCGCCCAGGCCAAGAGCCAGCACGTGATGAGCGCCTTCAACAAGGAGATGCGCCAGGCCAGGATCGAGAACAACCTGTACAAGGTCAAGAAGCTCACCGAGATGCAGCCACAGATGATGGCCGCCAGCATGGAGTCCAGCGGCAAGATGATGAAGGCCATGCCGATCACCATGGCGGTGGTCATCCCGATTTTCCTGTGGATCAGGTATTTCGTGGACATCACCCTTAGGGAGGCGGGCAATCAAATCATACAGATCCCCTGGTCCGTGGCCGGCGTCAGCCTGACCAGTACCTTCTGGTTCCTGCCCGCGTGGATCCTCGTCTACACCCTGATCAGCATACCGCTGGGCCAGGTTATCACCAGGATCGTCAAGGTGTACCAGTTCAGGAAGCGCCTCCACGAGCTGGAGGCCGGGGCAGAGTTTCAATGAGGATAACGATAAGCGGCCCCCCGGGTTCCGGCAAGACCACCGCATGCACCGCCCTGGCCGAGAGGCTCGGGCTCGAATCCGTCGTGTTCGGCAGGGTGTTCAGGAGGAAGGCCGAGGAGGCCGGCATGACCCTCGCCGAGTTCGGCAGGCTGGCCGAGGAGGACCCGTCCATAGACGAGTCCATCGATTCGGAGCTGCTGAGGGTCGCCCGGGAGAACGAGGACATCATCATAGAATCCAGGCTCTCGGCCCAGATGCTGACGCGCCACGGCATCCCGGCGTTCAGGATCTACCTGAACGCGTCCCCGGAGACCAGGGCGGCCCGCCTCTGCGAGAGGGACGGCGGCCCCACGGGCGAGGTCGCCCGCCAGATGGTCGAGAGGGAGGTGTGCGAGGCGGACCGCTACCTGAAGTACTATGACATAGACCTGGGCGACAGGAGCGTCTACGACCTGGTGCTGGACACCGACGGGCTTTCCCCCGAAGAGGTGGTGGACGCGCTTGCCGCCGCCGTGGGCGAGTGGTACGATGTTGGTTAAGGATCCGGAGGCGCCCATGGACAGGTGGGGCAAAAGGCCCTCGGACAGGACGCTCGGGGAACTGATGCGCTGTTGCGTCATCAACCTGGACAAGCCTCGGGGCCCGACGTCGCACCAGGCGACCGCCTGGGTGAAGGCCGCCCTCAACGTGCCGAAGATAGGCCACGGGGGGACCCTCGACCCGAACGTCAGCGGCGTGCTGCCCCTGTGCGTGGGCAAGGCCGCGAAACTCACCGACCTCGTCCTGTCGTCGGACAAGGAATACGTCTGCGCCATGACGTTCCACGGCGACGTGGCGGAGGGGGACGTGGCCGACGTCATGGCCAGGTTCACGGGCAAGATCTACCAGATGCCCCCCGTCCGGTCGTCCGTCAGGAGGCAGCTCAGGATAAGGACCGTCCACGGGCTGGAGCTGCTGGAACTTTCCGGCAGGGACGCGCTTTTCAGGGTGCACTGCGACGCAGGGACGTACGTCAGGACGCTGTGCACCGACATGGGCGAGGCCCTGGGCGTCGGCGCGCACATGTCCCAGCTCAGGAGGACGAAGTCCGGTACGATGCGCGAGGGCGACGCCGTCACGCTGCAGGACCTTGCCGACGCGTACGTGTTCTGGCAGGAAAAGGGCAGGGGCGACTGGCTGAGGTCCATCGCACACCCGGTGGAGGCCCTGGTGGAGCCGTTACCGAAAATAGTGGTCAAGGCGACGGCGGTGGACGCCGTCTGCCGCGGCGCCGACCTGGGCGTAAGGGGCATACACATGATGGACCCGGGCATCAGGAGGAACGCCCTCGCGGCGGCGATGACCGCCCGCGGCGAACTGATCGCCGTCGGGAAGATGCTCATGTCCTCGGACAAGGCCATGGCGTCCGACCACGGCATCGCCTTCAGGACGGAGAGGGTGATGATGGACCCGGGCCACTACCCCAGCATGTGGAAGTATTCCACCGACCTCGGGGACATGAGGGTGCCCCGGGACTGACTCCCCAACGGTTATAATCCCCCGCGGGTTTCCCGATGCATGCGGTTTTTCAGGAGACGTCGCCCGGAGACGGTCGTATCCGTTTCCAAGTGCATCGGGAACTTCAACCCCGCGGTCCCCGGATACTACGAGAACGTCGAGACCGCCTTCTTCGAGGCGCGGCGCAAGGTGCCCGTGTCGGTCAGGGTGAAGGCGGACAGGCCCGTTGACGTCTCCGTGATGGACCCCGCCGGCGAGCCGGCGGATTTCGTGGAACAGGTCACCGAGTACGCCTACGATCTGAGGCCGCCCGCCGACGGCCCCATGGCGGTCATCGTCGCAGTGTACGCCGGCGACAGGGCGAACATCGAACTCACGGTGGACGCATGAGGCTGAGGAGATCCAAGGAACCCAATCCGGGCAGGAAGGCCCAGGAGATAGACCTGGTCCGCGGGGTCGACAAATTCGTGATCCTGTTGTTCGCGGTCTCCTTGATCGTGTCCCTCGCCGTCGCCGGCGTGATGACGGCCCTCAGGGATTTCAAGTTCTACGACGTGATGCCGCTGGTCGCCGCGCCGTTCTTCGTCATAGGCGTGTTCTGGTACGTCACCTCCAAACGCTGGTACTTTTTCCTGGCCATCGCGGCGCTGTTGGTTGCCCTGTATTTCGGGGCGGGTGTCAGGAACTTCGTGGTGCTGTTCTTCATAGGCTTCGTCCTCGTCGGGACCCCTGGCGTGGTGGCCGTGGTGGAGGTGCTGCAGAGGCTCATATTCTACAAGGTCCTCGGCGCCGTGGAGTATATGAACGTCAAGGAGAGGCTCAACATGACCGAGAGGGTCGTCGGTTTCCTGTTCAACGTCCCCCACGACCTGGATTCGAGGAACGTGACGATGGATTACAACCTCAAACGCGCGTCCATACCCTGGAAGGAGGTGTTGGAAACGATGTACATGGGATTCATGATAGGCACCTTCCTGTGGATATACATGACTATGAACCCGAGTTTCATGGACGCTGGCATTCTGGAATCGCCGGTATACGTCTTCTCCATCGTCCTTTACATCCCCGTGCTCGTGATGCCCTGGTCCATATTCAGGTCCCTGAACGTGAGGATCGAGACCAAGTACAGGGAGTTCACCCTCTATTCCGGCATAAAGGAAACGCTCAAGAGGATGGTCATCCCCATCTTCGCCGCGTTCCTTTTCGTGCTGACCGCGGTGAACAAGAACGGGTTGGTGACGGTGATGAGTTTCATCGTCCTGTCGGTGGTCATCAACATGGTCATCATCCTGCTGATGTCCGTCTATTACTACAGGTTCTTCGAGGCGGGCATCGTCGACGACATAGTCTCCCGGTGGAAGGAGTTCAGGCCCGTCCCGCTGCTCGTGACCGTCGGGGCGAAGGATCCCGCAACCAACCTGGGAAACCTTCCCGGCACCCCCGTAAGGGACCTGGCCGATTACGGCACCATGGAATTCCCGGACGACTGAGTCACTGGAACATGCTTTCGTTGCGCCTGCCGGGTTTGGACAGGGAATCGATTATGGGCATGAAATAGTTCCCGGAGCCGTAGCCCTCGGTCTTGTCCAGGCCTATGAGCTCGGGTTCCCTGAACCCGCTG
The DNA here is from genome assembly GCA_012520845.1 of Thermoplasmatales archaeon. Taxonomy (GTDB): domain Archaea; phylum Thermoplasmatota; class Thermoplasmata; order Methanomassiliicoccales; family Methanomethylophilaceae; genus JAAYNL01. Next base: position 190,725 of record JAAYNL010000015.1, read on the forward strand.
AACACGACCTGGCAGGGCTGGTAGTCGCCGTTGAGGGATATGATGTAGTTGTCCGGGTCGGAGTTCACTATGTCCAGGATGACGTCCGCCATGAACTGGATGTCCTCCGGCGGCATGTCCTCCGGCAATTCCACGGAAAAGGTGTGGAAAAGGGTGCTGGCGTTGAAAAGGTGGGTGACCTCCTTGTCCCTGAGGAGCTCGTTGAAACGCTCCCCGCCCTCGACCTTGGCGGCGGCGGCAGCGACCTGCTCCTTCCACACGGCGGCCAACTCGACATACAGGGCTTCCCTGCCCATTATCTCCCACATGCGCCCGCTATCCCCAGCAAGGTTAATAACGGATTCGATTCAGGCGTCGGCGGGCCTGGCCAGCCTGGACGCCAGGGCCTTCCCCGCTATCGCGACGATGAAGGCGATGCCCATGCACAGCGTCACCGAGGACCCCGGGGACACGTCCAATTCGATGGCGGCGACCAGTCCCACCACGGACAACACGGCCGCGAACGCGACGCTGAACGCCATGGTCTCGCCGAGGTCGTCGCTGACCATGCCCGCTATGGACGCGGGTATGGTGAGCATCGCTATCACGAGGATGATGCCGACGACGTTCATGGCCAACACGCACGTGACGGCGATGAGGACGTAGAGAAGGACGTTCATCGCCAGGACGTTCATGCCGCTGAGCCTGGCGTGGGTCTCGTCGAAGGTCAGCGCCTGCAGGTCCCTGTATAGGAACGCTATGATCGCCACGACGGCGACGGCGACGGCGACCATGATTTTCAGGTCGCCGCCGCTGACGAGCAGCACGTCGCCGAAGAGCACGCTCTCGAAGGACCTGGGGACGACCCCGCTGGCCGGGTCGACCAGTCCCATGAATATCACGCCGAGGGCCATACCTACGACCCAGAGCACGCCTATGGTGGAGTCCTCGCGGACCCTTTTGCTGACGGACGGTATGCAGAGTATGATGGCGGCGGCGATGCCGAATATGGCCGCGCCGAGCATCGGGGCGAACCAGAACGCCAGGAACGTCGATTGGACCCAGTAGGCGAAACCCACCCCGCCGAACGTGGTGTGGGCTATGCCGCCGCTTACGAAAACTATCCTCTTCACGACGACGAGGGTGCCGACGACGCCGCAGAGCGCGGCGGCCGCCAGGGTGGCGAGGAACATGTTCTGTATCAGCGGTATCGAAAGGACGGCGCCCCAGTCGGTCAATGCGACACCCCCTCGCAGGAACAGCCGTCGCCGACGTGGACGTGTTCCGGCGGGCAGTGGTACCCAAGGTCGAACATGTCCTTCGTTATCACCGGCTCGTCGTTTACGATGATCCGCCTGTTCAGGCAGGCAACCCTCTTGACGTCCCGGGACAGGTTACCGATGTCGTGGGTGATCATTATTATGGAAACCTCGTCGTTTATCTCCCTCAGGACGTCGTGTATGCAATCCTTCATCTGGGGGTCCAGGCTTGCGGTCGGTTCGTCCAGCAGCAGTATCGGCGGTTCCGGGGCCAGCGCCCTTGCCAGGAAAACCCTCTGCAGTTGCCCGCCGGACAGGTCGCTCACCCTGGTTTCGGAGAAGTCGGACATGCCGGCGATTTCCAGGGCGACCGCCGCGCGTTCACGCTGTTCCTTGGAATACCGGGGACGTAGCCCTTTGTCGTGGCGCATCCCCATGAGGACCACGTCCCTGACCTTTATCGGGTAGGCGGTGTCGAACTCGCTTTTCTGCGGGACGTACCCTATCATGGGGGAAGCCTCGTCGGGCGGTTTGCCGTAGATTGACACGGAACCGGACATGGGGGACAGAAGACCCAGTATGCACCGGAAGAGCGTGGTTTTGCCGCCGCCGTTCGGGCCGACGACGGCAAGGAAATCGTTCTCGCGCAAAGTCAGGTCGATGTTTTCGATCACGGGCGTGCCGTCGTAGCCCGCGGACAGGTTGCGTATTTCGATGGGGAAGGTCATTGCGTCACCCCGTGGGAATGGTGTTCCGGGGGGTTTTCGTTCAGGTGGGCAACGAACCCGCGGATCTCTTCGGATATGTCGTAGGCTGTCGGGTCGGCGACAACGGTGGCGACGCCGTTCTCCCTGAGCGCGCCGAGGATGCTCTCGGACACGCCGGACCTGGGGTGGTAGAAGAACTCGTACCCCTCGCCGAGGATGGGGCCCAAAAGGTCCCCGGGCGTCAGGCTCTTTTCGATCCCGGGGATGTGCTGCAACGCCTCCTCGGTTATTCCCGGGGAACCGTCGGTCCCCGTGTAGTCGTTGAACAGGTATTTCCACGCCCCGTGCCACACGAGCACGTGGCCAGACAGGCCGGCCAGTTTCTCGGCGCAGAACGCGCCCAATTCCCCCATCCTGTTCTCGTATTCGAGGTAACCCGCGTCGTACGTCGCGGAGTTGCCCGGGTCTATGGATTTCAGGTCGTCCCTGACGTTGCTGGCCATCGCCGACAGGTTTTTCGGTGACGTCCATACGTGCGGGTCCATCGCATGCCCATGCCCCTCGGCGTGCTCGTGGCCTTCCCCGCAGTGGCATCCGCCCTCCAGGAGCTCGATGTTCCTGGCCATCGGGATTACGGCGAGGTTTGGCAGGTTTTCCTCGATCGTGGGCACGTTTTTGGCCTCCCATTCGACGCCGGTGTCTATCGTGAAGTACGCCATTGCCTTCGACGTGCTGAGTATCACCCCCGGTTCCGGGGCGGCCGAGTGGGGGTCCGCGCCGGGTTTGACCATCGTCTTGACGGTTATCGTGCCCATGGAAACGCAATCGACGATTTCCCCCTGCCACGGCATGGTGACGCAAACGATCCTGTCGTCCGTCCCGTCGGAATCGGTAAGGGCGACGTACCCACCGGTCCCGATTAGGAGGGCGGCCAACGTCAGAGCGGCAAGGGCTTTGCTGGACATGCTTGGCCCATTCGGGGAATCCTATTAAAAATTTATTGCAATCTTATTAAAATCAGTTGGAAAAAACGGTCGGTTTTAGTAATGCCCTGTTGTCTTGTTGATACGGCCATGGAAATAAATGGCGTAGATATGGCGTAGATATGGCGTAGATATGGCGTAGATATGGCGTAGATAAACAATTTGTAATTATTTGTAACTGGGTCTTGTTCATTATATATTTAAAAGGAAACTATCTTATCTATTGGATGGCTACGTATGGCGTATATGCACGTTCCTCCGTTCTCCATAACCGATGAGATAATAGGGCTCATTTCGGAGATAAGCCTGAAGGTTGGCGAAATCGATGCAGAAGAGGGGATAGAACGCAACCTGACTCTTAGGAAGGTAAACAGGCTCAAGTCCGTCAAATCATCCCTCGCCATAGAGGGCAACACCCTATCCCTAGATTTGGTCAGCGATGTCATCGACGGAAAAAACGTTCTAGGGCCCAAAAGGGAGATATTGGAGGTCAAAAACGCTTCAAAAGCGTATGACTACGCCTTGATTGCGGACCCATTCGACATCGGAGATTTACTTACAGCCCACGGCATCATGATGAGGGACCTGATTCCAGACGCGGGCAGGTTCAGGGAAGGCAACGTCGGCGTCTTCGAAGGGATGCGTTTGATTCACATGGGTGTGCCTCCCGGGCTGGTGTCGCAGAAGGTTGACGAACTCATGGGATGGGCGAAACGTTCCACCACGCATATGTTGGTGAAAAGCTGCGTGTTCCATTACGAATTGGAATTCATACACCCATTTTCCGATGGGAACGGACGGATGGGCAGGCTTTGGCACCACATCCTTCTGAGTGGATGGAATCCCGTGTTTGCCGTTCTCCCAATCGAGACCTTCGTGGAGAGGCATCAAAAGGAGTATTACGACGCGTTGAGAACCTCCAACGAGAAAGGGGATTCCACGGGATTCGTGGTTTTCATGCTGAATCTCATTGTTGAGGCCCTGGACGACCTCTCGCAATCCATCGGGACGATCGGCAAAGACGGTCTGAGCGAAACCGAGAGGAAGGTTTACGAAATCATATCGCAGGGGAAGCTGAAAACGTCGGCGGAGATAGCGTCGATGGCCGCAATCTCCGTGCGCACGTTCACCCGGGCGGTCTCGTCCCTTGTTTCCAAAGGCCTCGTCCGCAGGGAAGGCAGCCCGAGGTCAGGTCGGTGGGTGATTTCGAGATGAGTTTGGCGATATGCCCTTGGTCGATGCCGTTGTCTTGCTTAACCGGATTTTGATTCGAGCGCCGATTCACGACACCGTCGACGGAGGAATGCCCGCCATATCCGGGCCAGGGGCTTACCGATCGTGGATTCTCGACCTGTGCCCTGCTTGCACGACAAGAATGACCAGCCCGTCGTCCTCGATGTGGGATATGATGCGGTAGTTCCCGACCCTGTACCGCCACAACCCTTTCGCATCGCCGGTAAGAGGGCCGCCAAGGGATCGCGGGTCGTCTATGCCATCGAGCTGTTTGTCAATCCAACCGTAGAGCATCCTTCGCGTAAAACCATCCAATTTCCTGATTTGTTCGGCGGCGTTTTTGGAGAAGGCGACGTCGTGACTCAACGGTCCTCTTCCTCCATCAGTTCCCTGAGAGAGATTGTTTCAGGGTCCTTGGGGTATTCCCTGTACGCGGCCTCGCCGATGGCAACATCGTACTCGTCCTCTATTTTTTCGAACAACGCCCGTTTGAAAGCCTCGCCAAACGAAATCCCGTGTAACAAGGCATGGCTTTTGGCCAACGCCTCCTCCTCTTTGGTCATCCTTATGGAAAACGCCATCCTTGTAACCCAAGTAATGTAGTACATTGTACCATTTATCGCAATCGACAAGGGCGGTGGGAATGGCGATTCAACCGTTGCAACGGCGGCACGCGGTTTGTCGCGACTGCCATCTTTAATAGAAAGAGTCCATTATCACCCGGGTTCAAATGGCTGAGGGCTTCAAGGTAACGCCGTGGGAAGTGTCCGGCGACATCGATTACGAGGAACTCCAGAGAAAGTTCGGGACCACCCCCCTTGACGCGGTGACCGTCGGTAAGATATCCAAGGGCGGGGAGCCCCATTTCATGCTTCGTCGCGGCGTTTTCTATTCCCACAGGGACATCAATGCGATAATCGACGCTGCGGGCAAGGGCAAGCCGTTCGTACTGTACACCGGGAGGGGTCCGTCCGGGGATACCCACCTGGGACACCTGATGCCCTGGGTCTTCTGCAAATGGCTCCAGGACACCTTCGGCGTCCCCATGTATTTCCAGATGACGGACGACGAGAAGTTCCTGTTCAGGGACATGACCCTCGAGGAAACGAGGGCGATGGCCTACGACAACGCCCTGGACTTCGTCGCCCTGGGCTTCGACCCCGCCAAAACGAAGATCATACTGGACACGGAGAACATCCGCACCCTCTACCCAATCGCGTTGAAGGTGGCAAAGAAGATCACGTTCTCCACCGCCCGGGCGGTCTTCGGCTTCGACAATTCGAACAACATAGGCACCATCTTCTTCACCGCGATCCAGGCGGCCCCCGCGTTCCTGCCGACCGAGGAAGCCGGGGAGGAGGTGCTCTGCCTGATTCCGTGTGGGATAGACCAGGACCCCCACTTCAGGGTGGCGAGGGACGTCGCACCGGGGCTGGGGTACCCCAAACCCTCGCTGATCTATTGCAAGATGTTCCCGAGCCTCGGCGGCGGCGACAAGATGTCCTCGTCCGACGAGATGGGCACCATTTTCGTCACCGACGGCCCGAAGGCGGTAAAGAAGAAGGTCGGCCGGGCGTTCACGGGCGGCAGGGTCACCGTGGAGGAGCAGAGGGAACTCGGCGGCAATCCCGACGTCTGCGCCGTCTACAAGTACAACTATTGCCTGTTCGAGCCCGACGACTCCAAATTGGAGGCTATGGAAAGGAAATGCAGGGCAGGGGAAATCCTGTGCGGCGAATGCAAGCAGGACCTGACCGCCAAGATCAACGTCTTCCTGGAGGGCCACAGGGCCGCCAGGGAGGAGGCGAAAGCCCATATGGGTTCCATGGCGTACGGGGGATTCGAATGGTGAGCGAGACTGAAAGCCTGAGCCGCAACGAGAGGAAACTCCTCCTCCTGCTGGACGCCTCCGGGGGCAGGATAACCCCCGAGAAGGCGATTGAGTCCGGCGAGTTTTCGCTGGACGTCGAGGTGATGGGCGCGGCTTCTTGGCTGTCGTCGAAAGGCATGGCGGAAATCAAAGAGACCCAGACGAGGTTCGTCGTCCTGTCCGAGGGTGTCCCCAAGGACGTAAGGCTGCCGGAGAGGAAAGCCATCGAGGCGATCGATTCCGCCGGCGGTTCCATGCCCATGCCCAAGCTCGCCGACGCGATGCCCGGCGGCGAGGACAAGATCGCCATAGGTTGGCTGAAGAGGAAGAAACTCGCCGACATGGTGAAGGGTGCCGACGGCACCGACATAGTCCTCACGGACGTCGGCAAGGCGGCCCTGGGCAAAGAGATGCCCGAGGAGGCATTGCTGAAAAAGTTGGCCGGGGGCCCCGTGAAGGAAGGCGACGCCGACCCCGAGGCGGTCAAGGGCCTGAGGGGCAGGCAGAAGATGATCGCGGACCTGGTCGAGGTGCGCAGGGAAATCAAGATCACGAAGCTGGGCAGGAAGGCCGTGGAATCCGGCATCGCCGTGGGCGAGGAGGTGACCCAGGTCACCGACGAGCTCATCCAGACCGGTAAGTGGAGGGACGTGGAATTCAGGAAGTACGACGTGAGGGCCTTCGCCCCCACGGCGCACCCGGCGAAGAAGAACCCCCTGTCCAGGCTCGCCCTCGAGGTGAGGACCCTGTTCGCCGAGATGGGCTTCCAAGAGGTGGACGGCGAGTACGTCGTGCCCGCGTTCTGGAATCTCGACGTGCTGTTCATACCGCAGGACCATCCGGCGAGGGAGCTGCAGGACACGTTCTATCTGGAGGAGCCGGCGAGCATCCCCGTGGACGACGACGCGCTCGTCGAGGCGGTCCGGGAGATACACGAGACCGGCGGCGACACGGGCAGCACGGGATGGGGCGGCGAATGGTCAAGGGAGGTGGCCGAGAGGGCACTCCTGAGGACGCACACCACAATCAACACCATAAGGTACCTGCACAAACACCCGGAACCGCCCGCCAAGGTGTTCTCCTTGTCCAGGATATTCAGGAAGGAGGCCATGGACTCGACGCACCTGCCGGAGTTCACCCAGATAGAGGGTTTCATCCTGGACGAGAACGCCAGTTTCGACATGCTCGTCGGGCTGATCAAGGAATTCTACTCCAAGATGGGGTTCGACACCATCAGGGTCAGGCCCGCCTACTTCCCGTACACCGAACCGTCCCTCGAGGTCGAGGTTTTCTTCAACGGCAAATGGATGGAGCTCGGCGGCGCCGGGGTCATAAGGCCTGAGGTGCTGGCGCCGATGGGCGTGGGGCACCCCGTGATCGCATGGGGATTCGGTTTCGAGAGGCTGGCGATGCTGAAGTGGGACGTCGCGGACATCAGGGACCTGTACGTCTCGGACGTGGAGTACCTCAGAAACACGCCGCTGTTTTAAAGACCCAGTTCCTCGATTATCAGGTCGATTCTGCGCCTGTTTTTGTCCGAGGTCGAGGCTTTGGCCTTGGACAGCCTCATGCGGGCGTCGTCCGGCATGCCTTTCGCCACGTCTATCCTGGCCAGCAATACGAAGCGCTCCGTGCTGGAGACGGTGTCGCCTTCGGGCATCCTGCCGGAAACGTCGGATATGAGCCCCGCAGCTTTTTCCAGGTCGCCGGCGTCGATGAAGGCGCGGGCCCTCCTGAGGTCGGCGCGCACGTCCCCTTCCATCGATTCCAGATCGGCTATCGCCCCTTTTTCATCGCCCCTTGCCATCTTCAGGTCCGCCGCATAGATGGCGGCGGCGGTCCCGTCGAATTCCCTGAGCATCCCGACGGCCCTTTCCGCGTCCTCCAAGTCGTTCCCTTGGAGGTCCGCCTCTATCCTAAGGGACAGCACGTCGGTGGACTGTTTGGCGGGACAGGGCCCCATCTTCTGGAGTGTTTCCATGAGGTCGTCGTTGGCCGTGGCGATCAAATCGTATATGTTGGCGCTGGCGAGTCTGCAGGCCTCCCTGCCCCTGCCGGCCTCGACCAGGTGGTACAGCCTTTCGTGCACCTTCTCGACGCCGCCGTCCGGGCCGAGCTCCTCCAGGTCGACCCAATAGTCCGCGGCGAAGCTGTGCCACGCCTTCAGGGAACCGGCCTCCGCCGCGCCCAGGACGTTCTCCCTGAGCCTGGGGTCGATGACGGTCATTCCCGACACGTCGTACGGTATGACGGACCTGACGGTCTTGGGCATCGCCGCGACGGGCACGGGCACCCTGAACGCGCAGGCGCATCCCAGGGCGTTCGTTTCCTCGGCGTCTAGGTTGTCCATGAGGGTGTCCGGGTCCTGCCTTTTCATGTCGAGCAGGGAGGCGATGTCCACGCCGTCGTTTTCCAGGGTCTCGCGAAGGGACCTGGCGTCGACGAAACCGTCGGAAGTGAGGAAGTACGCCTTCCTCTTCACTTTGCCCCCTTTGATGTGGGCCTGGTTCTCCTCGACCAGACCGGCCTCCCTGAGCTTCTTCAGTTCGATGGACGCGTGGGCCCTGGAAATCCTCAGCGAAGTGGCTATGCCGTCCTGGGTGAGGTCCCACGGTATGTTGTATTTGTCACTGGAATCGACCTTTCTGAAGCGGTCCAGATGCAGCAGTATCCTTTTTCCGACGCTGATTTTTACCATGGTTTACGGAAAAGGAACCGTATTGACGCTATAAAGAACACCCTATATAGGCAAAAACGCATCAAGGGCGCATGAGGACGCTGCTTGTCCGATGCGGGACCGACGTCCCGTCGGTGAACATGGCCGACGCGTTGCTGCGCATGGCCGAATGGTCGGACCTGGGCGAGGCCGACGGGATGTCGTTCAGGGAGACCGACGGTTTCCTGATGGTTTCCACGGACGGGCTGCACATCAATTCCGAGGATATCGACAGGAAGGTGGCGAAGGCCGGCCATTCCTTCGACAACATGGTTTTCCTCAGCAGGCACAGGGCCGCCAGCGGCAAACCCACCCTGACCGTGCACCCAATCGGCAACTACGGTGCCGCCGACTTCGGCGGGAAGCCGGAAACGCTTTGCCCGGCGGACCCCCATTTCATGACGGCCCTCTTCAGGGGGTTCTCGTCGGCGCCGCAGCCCGAGGGCTTCTCCTCGTCCTTCGAGGTGACCCACCACGGCCCATTCGTTTCCAAACCGGCGATGTTCCTCGAGATAGGCAGCTGCGAGGAGACCTGGGGCAACAAGGAAGCGGCCGAACTCTTGGCCAAAACGCTGCTGGAGGAAAGACCCAGGGACTTTCCCGTGGTCGTCGGCGTCGGCGGCGGGCACTACGCCCCCCGGTTCTCCGAGATCGCCGCTTCATACGAGGTGGACTTCGGCCACATGTTGCCGTCGTACCACATGAAGGACGTCGGGGACGAGACCCTTTTGGACATGGTCGGGAAGGCGTGCGACGCCACCGGGTCAAAAACGGTCTACCTGCACAGGAAGGCCTTCGGCAGGCCGGAGGGCAGGCGCATCATGGAATTGATCGAGTCGGCGGGCTACGAGACGATTGCCTCGAAGGACCTCAACCCCGCCGGGACGAGTCGATGAACGTGCCCTTCACGGGTTTGCCGAGTATCGCGTTCTCCAGTTCCGCCAGGTCCCTGCCGTCCACCATCACCAGGTCTATGCCCTCCTCCATGGCAATCGTGCAGCCGAGGGGGTCGAACACCGACGACTTGCACGCCTCGTGCTCGTCGTAGACGATGTCGCTCAGTTCCTTTATCGTCATCCTATCCATCCTGCGGGCGCCCGGGTTGGTCCTGGGGTCGCAGTCGTAGACGGCGTCCACGTTGCTGGCGTTGACGATGCGGTCGGCGCCGATTTCCCTGGCGACCATTGCCGCCACCGCGTCCGTGGTGTGTCCCGGGGCGGTGCCGCCCATGACCGCCACCTTGCCGGGTCCCATGATGCCGGCGCATTCCCCCGCGGTGGTCGGCGCACCATTGGCGGCGGTGTCCCCGAGGGCGATCCTGAGCAGGGATGCGTTGATCCTGGTGACCGCTATGCCCATCTCGTCGAGCTGGTCCACGGTCCCGCCGAGCTCCCCGCCCGTCTTCGAGTAGTACCTGGCGACCTTGCCGCCGCCGCAGACGACGGCCAAGACGGTTTTCTTGGATACGGACCCGAGCATCCCGGCCAGGGATTTGATGTAGGCGGCGTCGTCCTTCCCCGGGACGAGGACGGACCCGCCGATGGATACCACGACCTTTTCCATTGACGATACCTTTTATTATGAAGGCCACTTACTCATAAAAAACAGTGGGTCGTAAAAGATGACGGAGACGGTTTCGCCGGAGAAGGCCAGGTACGATTTCAAGAAGGGGATGCAGGACATAGTGGACGTGAGGGGCCACGGCACCGAGCTGATCTCCCTTTACGTGCCCGAGCAGAGGCAGATCTCCGACGTCATGGCCTACCTCCGCGACGAATACTCCCAGTCGTCCAACATCAAGTCCAAGTCGACGATGAAGAACGTCCAGAGCGCCATCGATTCCATAATGGCCAGGCTGAGGACGTTCAAGACCGTCCCCCCGAACGGCGTGGCGATATTCTGCGGCGAGGTGCCCAGGGCGGGGGACCAGACCAAAATGGTGCAGCATGTCCTCTTCCCGCCGGAGCCCATCACCACGTTCATGTACAGGTGCGACTCCCAGTTCTACACCGAGCCGCTGAAGGGGATGCTCCTCGACAAGAGGGCGTACGGCCTCATCGTGATAGACAGGCAGGAGGCCACCATCGGCATCATGTCCGGCAGCACGATAACGCCGCTGAAGAACATCGACTCCCTGGTGCCCAGGAAGCACAGGCAGGGCGGCCAGTCGGCCCAGAGGTTCGAGAGGCTCATAGAACTGGCGGCGCACGAGTTCTTCAAGAAGGTGGCGGACAGCGCCACCGACGCCTTCCTGGACAAGGAGGAGATCGAGGGGATACTGGTCGGCGGCCCGGGGTACACCAAGGAGCAGTTCCTGAAGGAAAACTACCTGCACCACGAGCTGCAGAAGCTCGTCAGCGGCACCTTCGACACCTGTTACACGGACGAGTACGGCCTCAAGGAACTGGTCGAGAACGCCAAGGACGCCCTCAGGGACATGGACCTGACCAAGGAGAAGGAACTGATCCAGAGGCTTTTCTCGGAAATCAGGAAGCAGGACGGCGGCCTGTCCGCCTACGGCGAGGACTCCGTCCGCTACGCCCTGGAGATGGGGGCCGTCGACACGCTGCTGCTGTCCGAGGGGTTGGACAGCAGGAGGCTCTCCGTCCAGTGCAACAACGGCCACAGGTACGATTTGACGGTCCGCGAGGGGGAGGACGAGGAGAGGATGGAGTGCGGGGAATGCGGCGCCGTACTCGAGATCACGTACAACGAGGACCTCGTCGACAACTTCTTCGAGAGGGCGGATGCCTTCAACACCTCCGTGGAATTGATATCGTCCGACTCCGAGGAGGGACAGATGCTCATGAAGGCGTTCGGCGGCATCGCCGCGATCCTAAGGTACAGGGTTGAGTGAAGTGAACGCGCTGGAACTGTTCGCAGAGAGTGTCGGGGAGGCGGTGCGCTCCGTCCTCGGGAAACGCGGGTTGGAGGCCTGCGTGGAAATCGTCGAGCCGACCGTGGAGGGCGTCGACCTGGCGGTGCCGTGCTTCCCGCTGGCCAAGGCAATGGGCAAGGCACCCAAAACCATAGCCGAGGAACTGGCCTCGGAAATCGAGGCGAAACACCCGATATCCGGGGTCGAGGCGTCGAACGGTTACCTGAATTTCACGATGGACCACGGTTTCCTCGTCAGGAACGTCCTTGGGGAGATAATCTCCAAGGGCGACGATTACGGCAGGAAACCGCCCACGGGGCTCAGGGTCAACGTCGAGCACACGTCCACCAACCCCACGGGCCCGATACACGTGGGGAGGGCGAGGAACCCGATCATCGGCGACACCCTCGCCAGGGTGCTGAAGGCCGTGGGCCACGAGGTCACCACGGAATACTACGTGAACGACGTGGGCAAGCAGGTCGTCATACTGTCGTGGGGCGTCCGCAACATAGACCCAGGCGACGTGGACCCGTCGGACCGGGACAAGGCGGACCACAACATGGTGCCCTACTACAGGGAGGCCAACCGGAGGATGGAGGAGGACCCGGCCGTGGCCGAGGAGATATCCGAATTGCTCAGGCGCTTCGAGATCGGAGACAGGGAAGTAATTGACGCCGTAGGCGAGACCGCCGCCGCGATGATCGACGGCCTGAGGGAATCGCTGTCGGAAATCGGGGTGGAGTTGGACGTCTACACCTGGGAATCGAAATTCATTTTGGACGGGTCGGCCGCCGACATCGTCGCGAGACTGAAGGAATCCGAACACGCCGGCACCGAGGGGGACGGCTCCTGGTACCTGGACCTGAAGGACTTCGGGATAAAGGGCAAGAACACCAGATTCACCTTCACCAGGTCCGACGGGACCACCCTGTACACCACCAGGGACCTGGCCTACCACATGGACAAATTCAAGAGGGCCGACAGGGTCATAGACGTGTTGGGCGAGGACCAGAAGCTGGGCAGCAGGCAGCTGTGCGCCGCCCTGGAGATACTGGGCTGCGAGAAGCAGCCCGAGGCCATTTTCTACTCGTTCGTGTCCCTGGCCGGGGGCACGAAAATGTCCACCCGCAGGGGCACCGTCGTCTATCTGGACGATTTGATAGACGAGGCCGTCGAGATGGCCTACGGGGAGGTGGCCAAGAGGCGCGCCGACCTTTCAGAGGGGAGGATGAGGGAAATCGCCCGCGTCATCGGCATCGGGGCCATACGTTACAACATCGTCCGCGTCCAGCCGGACAAGCAGATGGTATTCAACTGGAACGAGGCCCTCAACTTCGAGGGCAACAGCGCCCCGTTCCTGCAGTACGCCCACGCCAGGGCATGCACCATGATCGGCAAGGCCGGCGGGTTCAGGGAGGACACGGACCCCGCCAAGCTGACCGATCCCTCCGAGATCAGGCTTGTCAAGGCGCTGTCCCGGTTCGGGAAGGCCCTGGAGGTCGCGTCCACGGGCAGGGTGCACCTGCTGCCGTCGTACGGCCAGGAGGTGGCTTCCGCCTTCAACCAGTTCTACGCCTCGGTTCCGGTGCTTTCCGCGGGCAGGGAAAGGGACGCGAGGCTCACCCTTACCCAATGCGCCAGGGTGGTGCTGAGGAACGTCCTCGGTTATCTGGGCATAGGTGCGCCGGAGGAGATGTGAGATGGAAATAAGGCCGATGAGGATGAAGGACCTGGTGAGGGTCCGCGATTTGGAAATCGCGTGCATCCGGGAATATTTCTCCGAAATCCTGGAGAACAAATGGGAGGAGCTGCCCAAGGAATGGAAGGAGAGCCTGGGTGCCAGCAACCGCTCGGCGTTCCCCTCGTACCTCGAGGGCGGCCTCAGCTTCGTGGCCGAGGAGGAAGGCGAGGTCTTCGGTTTCATTTTCGCGAAGATGCTCCATCACGTCTACAACGCCGAGAACCTGATTTGGGTGGAGAACATGGGCGTCCACACCTACTACAGGAGGATGGGCATCGGCTACAAACTGCTCAGGGAGGTGGTCAACAAGGGCGCGGAGATGGGCGGCACCGTCGTCCACAGCGCCATACAGCCGGACAACGTCCCTTCGATCATGCTGCACAAGAAACTCGGGTTCTTCATAGACCGCAGGTCCGTGGCGCTTTTCGACGTCACCGACATGAACAAGAAGAAAAAGAAAGCCTGAGGCATTTCTCCACGCGGGCGAGCTCCTTTTCCGTGAGCCCCCCTTCGAAGGCGTCGGGGAAACCTGAGGCCAACGCGTCCGCCACTTCCCTTTTGCCGGGAACCCTCCCGAGGATTTCCCCCAGGGACGAAAGGGCGGCCCCGGGTTTTTTCAGGGGTTTTAGGGCCCCCTCGACGGCGGGGCGGTCCAGCGTGATGATCACGCTGCCGTGCTGCAGCGTGACGGCCGCGTCCCTGTATTGGGCGCCGCCGGAGACCTTCATCCCGCCGGACACCACGTCGTTGATCGGTTTGTGGGCGGCCGCGATGCCCAATTTCGAAAGACCCAGCGCGACGTAGCCGCACACGCGGGCGTACCCTTCCTCGATGGTCTCGCCCGTGCGGGGGCGGACGTAGCAGTACGTCAATTGCCCCGGGTCGGTGTATATGGCGCTGCCGCCGCTGATGCGCCTGAGGACGGTCACATCGTTGTTCTTCACGTAATCCATGCGGAGGCAATCGTCCGGGTCGGCGTAGGCGCCTATGGAGACCGTCGGCCTGTCCCTGGAATAGACGAGCAGGGTATCGGGGCCGCCGGCCGCCACGCTTTCCAGGACGGCGGTCTCGGCGCAGGCGCCCCGGAAGGGTCCGACGTCGCCGGCGTAGACGTATCGGGTGCTCAATTGCCCTTCCTTCCGCCCTCGTACCTCTCCCTGTCCGTGGAGGAGGGACGTTTCCTCTCGCGGCGCTCCCTGTTGAGGTCGGCGAAACTGACCTCCTCCTTCTTCGTCTTGGACAGGGGGTTGCCCCTGGACCTGACGTAGAGGATTATCGCAATGGCCACGATGGCCACTATGATCAGGATGTAGGTGGTGGAATCCTTCCATATCGAATGGGTGACGTGGATCATGATTCCCGATTGTTCGGAAACGAACTCGCCCTCCACGTTCGGCCCTTTGAACAGCTTGACGGTGACGTACTTGTCCCCGGGGCTGCCGTACGACAGCCCGATGTTCTTGACGGCCTTTCCGTCGGTGCCCCCGTCGTTGCCAGGAACCACGAAGGTGGACGACGTCAGCAGGCGGTCGCTCGACATTTCGAAGACGCCGACGGTCACCTGCTCCCCCTCCGTTGCGGAGTTGTGGACGGTAACCGTGATGGACCCGCCGCCCATGTCGGTGAAACCGCCGTTGACGACGATGTCGCCGCCCATGTAAACCGCCGCCTCGGAATCGTCGGAAGCCAGCGGCACGATAGCCAGGGCCAGGGCGACGAACGCTATGATAACGTGTTTTGCCTTCATTCTGCGACCTCAGGTGATTAACTCCTCGATGCGTTCCTGCTCCAGCGCCCTCCTGATTTCCATGGAGAGCCGCCTGCCGGTGCTCATCTCCCTCCTCCAGAGGGCGTTGCCGTAGGGGTGGCCCACGGCCATGTGGACGTTCGTGCCGCCTCCGATGCGGGGCGCCACGTCGTATATGTGGAACTTCAGATCCTTGTCGACGCAGGTCTGCAGGCAGAACGGGCCGATGATGCCCGGGCCGTAGTGCTTCTGCGTCGCGCTGACGTATTTCTCCGCGAGGGCGAAGGCGTTTTCCAGCAGCGATTCCCTCAGGGTGGCGGAGTTGTGGCCGCACACGGTGTACTCGGGCAGGATCCCGTCCTCCTCCAATTCGACCTGCTGCTTGCCGGGGAGCCTGCAGTAGCCGTCCAGGGAGCTTTCGAACCTCCAGTCGATGCCCAGCAGCTCTATTTTGGAACCCTTCTCCTCCAGCGGGGAGTAGAAGAAGTCGAGGTTGAACACGGGGCCGATGATGTACTCCTCCATCCTGGCGTCCTTGAGGAAATCCTTCTCGATGACGCCCTGTCTTATCAGGTCCTGGGACTTCTCGAGGAACTGCTCGTGGGACTGGGCGGTGAAGAAGCCCCTCTCGAGCTTCTTGACCTTGTGGTGCACCTTTATTATCGTGAGCCGGTCGATGTCCTCCGGCCTCTCCACCTTCCTGGGATAGGGGAGACCGGCCTTCTCCAGGATCCAATAGTAGTCGCGCTCGTCGCCCCTCTCCTCGGATCTGAGCAGGTTCCTGCTGCCGACAATCGGCACCTGGAAATCATTCTCGACGGCATCGATGCCGGAATAGGACACGAAGGACCTGTTGGGTATGAAAAGCACGTTCCTGTCCATCAGCTTTTTCTGGATTTTGGGGTCCATGACCTCGGCGAACCTGTCCAGGACCATGGTCTCGTCGACCACGCCCCTGTATACTTTGCCGGAGGCGTCCCTGTGCGCCTTGAAGTAGTGCGTGAACGTCTTCTCCCTGCCGACCTGGCAGACCGCCAGGGTCCTGAAACCCTCGGCCACGGCGCCGTCGCAGGCGTCCAGGGCGGAGTGGGAGCCCACCATGCCGACCGTCGCCTTGCCCAGATCGTAACGTTCCAGGTTGGCGAGGACTGTTTCCCTGTCTATCATTTGATGCACCTGATGCGTTGGTGTATCCTCTGCTAGGATAAAACCTTGCCTTAGTCGCGCGTCAGACGAACAGGCCGATGACGAAGGTCAGGATGAGCGCGCAGGCGATGTCCATGGTCGCCGACGTGATCGGTATGCAGTGGTCGTCGGGGTCCAGGTTGAAACGCACGGCCAACGTCGCCACGTAGTACGACAGCACGTTGATCACGGTGGTGGCGATGAGGCCGGCCAGCATGACGATGGCGAACACCGTGCCGAAAGGCAGCGTCGGCGGGGCTATCGCGTACGCGGCCAGGAATATCACCGCGAAGGTTATCCCCGCCAGGATGTACATCGTGGCGAAATTGTCGTACGCCTCCTTCGGCGGGAAGGGTTTCGCATCCATGGTACCCATGTGCAGCTTGGTGCTGAGGCGCGCCGTGAGCATCCCAGAGAGGGCGTTCCCCTCGTTCAGGAACGCCGGCAGCAACACGAGGAGCACGGCGTAGGACACGAAGGTCTCGGTCTTGTTCTCTATGATGACGCCGGCGCATATCTCAAGAAGGAGACAAACGAACAGTATTGGTAGAGATTGAACGACAATCCTCTTCGCCTCGTCGACGATTCTCCTTCTGCCGGTGGTCTGGTCGCGCCTCATGGCTACCATGAAAAATGTCACCAACGCAATTGCGACGAGAACGGCGCAGATGGACCAGTTGACGAGCCGGGGAACGTTAAAGTACATCCAGGTGGCCACGAAAACCATGGGTATGGTGATGACGTCACCTGCCGCGGCGATAATCGGGGCGGTGATGTTATCCACGTCCCAGTCTTTTTTGAACCCGATGTAGGCTACGAGGATGTTGACGGTGATTATGGCCATGCCGGCAAGGGTGCCACCCAGCATCGATATGAAGGTGAAGTCGACGATTGAGATATTTCTGGCCTCAGTGGCGAACAGGGCCTGCACCACCAGCCAGCCAACGATGCCTATGAGGAGCGACATGAACAGGGTCAGGACCATGCCGGATTCGATGTTGGACCTCAGCACGCTGCCCTTTTTGAATGAGAGGTCGAAGGTACCCATGTGCATGGAGGTGCCGAGGCGACTGCCCATGGCCCCGAATACCATGCCGCGCATGCTTATCGCGGAATATATCAGGACCATCATGCCGGGGACAGCGATGAGATAGTCTTCCATGTTAGAGAGGAATATGCCAGCGCCCAGGTCGGCCATGGCGGCGAGCACCAGGGCCATGAGCCCGAGGGTGAAAATGGACCTGTGCCTCCGGAAGAAATTGCCGATCGCGCCGTTGCCGAAGCCCACCAGTACTCCCCCCTAAACACCTTCCCTGTCGGTTCCTTATGGAAACTTACTATATTATCCTGATTACGGAAATCGCCCGCCGAAGGGAGCCGTATCCATGACCCAGCAAACAATTTTCGGCACCCCGTTGAAAGACTGCGGCGCTCGTTTCTGTGTCAACTTAATATACGTGGATTTGTATCATTGAGCGCCGGCCAAGGCCGGACGAGAATCACGAAATGTCCAATATTATCGCAGGCGGGACGCGTTCCGCTCCCGACGTTCCCGAGGGGTGGTTTTGATGGCTGAGCAGGAAAGCGATATTTTCCACATGACCGTCAGGGAACTCCTGACCGAGGTCAAGGACCTTTCCGAGGTCATCGTCGATTTGGCGTACGCCTCGCTGATGTACAACAGCGAGGAGATGGCCGAGAAGGTCTACGGGCTGAGGGACGAGATCGAGGAATTGAAATACGCCATCAGGGTCAAGACGATGCTCGCTTCCAGGACCAAGAAGGACGCGGAGCAGATGGCGGGCGTGCTCCAGGTCGTCGCCGCCGCGGACAGGATATCCCATTCCGCCGTCGACATCGCCGCGCTTCTGCAGGTGCCGGCGGAGAAGAGGCCGTTCATCACCGAGCTGATCGACGAATCCGACGAGAAGATCAGGATCACGCGCATAAGGGCCAAATCCGACATGGTGGGCAACACCATCGAACAGCTGCAGGTGGAGGCGGTCACCGGCATGAAGATAATAGCGCTCAAGAACAGGCAGGGCTGGACCTACGACCCGGACCACGACATGAAGCTGCGTGCGGGCGACGACATAATAGTGAGGGGGACGGCCAGCGGGTTCGTGAGGCTGGAGGAGTTCGCCACGGGGCTGATACCCTGGGAATTCCCCGAGGAAGGGGGCGACGACCTATGATGGGCAAGATCGAGACGATGCTCCTCGAACTCAAGGACACGTCCGAGTTCATGGTCGACCTGGCCTACACGTCCCTGCTGTTCAACAACGTGGAAATCGCCGAGGAGGTCATGTTCCTGGAGAACCAGATGGACGAGCTCGGCGAGAAGATCACCGAAGAGATCGTCAGCCTCGGCATGGAGAAACCCCAGGAAATCGCCAGGTTCGTCGTCATGGTCAGGCTGCAGATAGCGATAGAGAACATCGCCGACGCCGCCGCCTCCATCGCCGACATCGTCCTCCGCGGGCTGGCGGACAACCCCGTCCTCCACATGAGCATAAAGGATTCCGAATGGACCATAGAGATGGCCACCGTTTCCGAGGGCTCCATCATGGCGGGCAAGACCTTCGGGGAGCTGAGGCTGAACAGCCACACCGGCATGTTCGTCATCGCGATAAGGAGGGGCAACTCCTTCATATTCGGCCCGGACAGGCACACCCGCATCGAGGCCGGCGACTCCCTCATAGCCAGGGGGCCGGAGGCCGGCGTCGGGTTCTTCAAGGGATTGGCCGACGGCAGCGAAAGGGAAATCTGATTTTCGCCGCATCGGTTTCGTTATGGTTTCCCAGGTGGTTGCCTCTTTTATTATTTAGTAAATGCGGCAGGAGCCCCGCAGTTGGAGGATTGTCTCACGGACAATCTTGCCCAGGTTCTCCACTAGCCGCGTTATCGGGCGGGACGTTAGGCAGATTTTCAGCACCGGGCCGATTTCTTCGCACCCTTGTCCTTGGGGACGCGTCTGTCGGTTCCGGCATCCGCCGCGCGCTCCTTGGATTGGACGTACTCCAAATCCTCTGAGTCGTCGACGACATAAATGCGCGGTATGGGTTTCGTAAGGTCCTCTCCCCTGCCGCTAAGATAGGACAGGTCGGGGTTGTATTTCAAACGAGCCCTGGTCGCTTTCCATCTTTTCCAGAATCCCATGGTTTCAAATCACCTTGCAAATAATAAAGCTAACCACTCCCAGCAGCAACAATATCACCTCGGTCAAAAAGAATTTCCAAAGCATCCGCGATCTAACACGCCCCGTGTCCAACAGATCCAAGATGTTGTTTCCAACAGACTCTTCGATATCGAAACCGTCGTCCGATGTCATGACAATGGCATTTCTGAGTCGCGTCCCGAGCGGGAAATCGATTTCGAAGTCCCGCAGTATGGCAAGCAGGCCGACCAAGGCGCTCGACAGTAACAGGATTGTGGGCACCCAGCTCAATATGTTGGGTTGCGCGTGCCTCAGCGCCTCGAGCAAAAGGATGGACGAGAAGGCGAAAATAATACCGATGCGTTGCACGATGGAGTTTGTTTGGTTGGAAACCTGTGTCAATTGTGCCCGCCCCTCGTCTATGATGAATCGAAGTTTTTCGCGTGATACGTAAATGCCGCCGTTGCCATCCAACAAAGGCGGCCAATTCGGAACGCCGCCGTTGGCCACTGCCTCTTCCAGGAATGCGCCCGTTGATAGATCAGTCTCGCCGCGGTACGTGTTGTGTGGCGCGGTCAATGCTGTCATTTCTTATTCCCCTCGCCATCCGGCCAAGACGGGCTTTCCAGGTATTTTCCGGCCTCTGGAAGGAATTCCCCGGAGAGAAGGCAATCTATGTCCCGGAGTCTCGCCCCCACGGCGTCGCCGAGATCCGTCAGGGAGACGGTGACGCCATTGCTTTCCGGATCCTTCCGCATCTCGATGAGATCGATTTTCTTCAATTCGTCCAGTTTTCGGGCGTTCAGGTTGTTACTGACCGTGAACGCATACACCTCGGTTTTGTTCCGGGGGCCGTGAAGGTACAGTCCCAGCAGCATGTCGATCTTGTTGCGGTCCCCGAGAATCCCGCCCAATTGCATTTTCACGTATAGCGATTCGCTAAAAAATATTTAATGATATCTGTAAAACAGGACCGGGAAACGTCTGCCCGCGCCAATTCACGGCAAACGGGGTTCCTTTGGGAACATGGCAATCGTTTTATCGTCGGGACGTCCACTTCCGGCAATCGCGGCGGTTTCGGGACGCAGGCTATTTTTTAGAATGTAGTAATGGTAGCCCCGCGCAGATTCGAACTGCGGTCGCGAAATCCAGAGTCTCACATGATTGACCACTACACTACGGGGCTCTGGGACCCAGTGAAGACTGCCCTCTTTTAATAGTTTTCCCAGGTCGGCAAAGGGTTTGGCGGACCGGCCCGGAGAGGGGGCCGGCCGCCCGATCAGTTTTTGAGCGCCTTCTCAATCTTGGCGTATATGCCGTCGATGGTGCCGACGCCCTCGATGGTGACGAGTTTTCCCATCTTCCCGTAGTAGTCGATGAGGGGCAGGGTGCTCTCCCTGTACACCTTGAGGCGGTTCTTGACCGTGGCCTCGGTGTCGTCGTCCCTTTGGTACAGCTCAGATTGGCACCTGTCGCAGACACCCTTCTTGGCGGGCGGCTTGTTGGTCAGGTGGTAGACGCTGTTGCACTTGGGGCAAGATCTCCTCTTGGTGAGCCTGTCCACGAGCTCGGCGTCGCTCACGTCGAGGTTGACCGCCACGTCCACGTCCATGACCGTGGCCAGGGCGTCCGCCTGCTCGATGGTCCTGGGGAAACCGTCCAGGAGCAGCGGGACCTCGCCCAGTTCCCTGATTTTCTCGCTCATCATGCCGATGATGATGTCGTTGGGCACCAGTTTGCCGGCGTCCATGTACTTCTTCGCCTCCTTCCCGAGCTCCGTGCCGTTCCTGACGGCCTCGCGGAGCATGTCGCCCGTGGAGAGCTTGCGGAAGCCGAGCCTGTCGCACATGATCTCCGCCTGGGTTCCCTTGCCGCACCCCGGCGGCCCGAGGAGTATCACCTTGGTTTTCATGCCCCCTGGAATGGGTCACTCATTTATAGGGATTGTCGGGGGCGTAACGGCGCTTCACGTACGCGTATTATGGTCGTAAGCCCGCACGTTTTATTAACTGGGTACACATAAACGGCGTCGGGTGCATAAAATG
This sequence comes from Thermoplasmatales archaeon, assembly GCA_012520845.1. GTDB lineage: Archaea > Thermoplasmatota > Thermoplasmata > Methanomassiliicoccales > Methanomethylophilaceae > JAAYNL01. The sequence goes on from JAAYNL010000015.1 coordinate 212,225, forward strand.
GACAAGGCTATTGTACAGAAGATAGAAAAGGTGGTCGGCAAGGACGGCTATTCGACGAAGACGGCCGACCTTTACACTTACGGTTTCGACGCATCCATATTCCACAGGACCCCGGACATCGTCATCCAACCCAGGAGCACGGAGCAGGTGTCCGAAATCCTGAAGATAGCGAACGCTGCCAGGATCCCCGTCGTGCCCAGGGGCGCGGGCACAGGCCTCTGCGGCGGCGCCGTCCCCATCGAGGGCGGCATCGTGCTCGACATGTCCAGGATGGACAAGGTCCTGAAGGTCAGCCCCGCCGACCTCTGGGTCGACGTCCAGGCCGGCGTCGTGTACAACGACCTGAACAAGGTACTCGACGAATACGGCTTTTTCTTCCCGTGCTCGCCCGGTTCCGCCGAGGCGTGCCAGATCGGCGGCATGGTCGCCCTCAACGCCTCGGGCATGAAGGCCGTGAAGTACGGCGCCACCAGGGACTACGTCCTCGGCCTCACCTTCGTGAAGGCGGACGGCGAGATAGTCAGGGCGGGCACCAGGACGATCAAGGACTCCTCCGGTTACCAGCTGGCGAGGCTGATGTGCGGCAGCGAGGGCACCCTCGGGGTCATCACCGAGGTCACCCTGAAGCTGGCCGCCAAACCGAAGGGTTCCGCCTCCGCCCTCGTCGCCTTCGACGACGTGCACGACGCGGGCAGGTTCGTTTCCGCCCTCATAGCCAGGCCATTGATCCCGGCATCCTGCGAGCTGATGGACAGCGTATCCATCTCCGCGGTCAACAAGTCCCAGGGAAACCCGCTTCCGGACTGCGAGGCCCTCTGCATCGTCGAGGTCGACGGCGAGCCGGAGCAGATCGAGAGGGACCTGAGGACCGTGCAGGAGGTGGCGAAGGAGAACGGTGCCACCGAAATCACCGCGACCCACGACAAGAAGCAGATCGCGGCGTGGACCTCCGCCAGGAAATCCGTCATGACCTCGCTTTCCGCGCTCAAGCCCGGCTATTCCTCGGTGTCGCTGGCGGACGACATGGCGGTCCCCGTGTCCAAGATACCCGACGCGGTTAGCGCCTACCAGAAAATCGCCGAGAAGTACGGCGTCACCGTCGCCACCTACGGCCACGCCTCCGATGGCAACCTGCACACCAAGATGCTGCTCAACCCCGTCGACAAGGACGAGTGGGACCGGGGCGTGAAGGCGGTCGAGGAGATATTCGACGCGACGATCGCCCTCGGCGGCACCGTCACCGGTGAACACGGCGTCGGCATATCCAAGGCACCCAGCTTCCAGAAGGAGAGGGCCTCCGCCCTGTCCAGCATCATCGCCATCAAGAAGGCGATGGACCCCAACAACATCCTGAACCCTGGGAAGCTCCAGCAGTGGGAAGGCTCGATCCTGACGAACCTGCGCTACCCCTGCGAAGAATACATGTGATTCAGAGCAGGAACAGCAGGGCGTACATCCCGCCCGCCACCGCCACCATGAACAGGTAGACGCCGGTGTTCCACCTGAGGATCTTGGCCCCGTCCAAGGGTCCGATTGGGATCAGGTTGAACAGCGCCAGTACGAGGTTGAGCGTTATGAACAGGGCCACCAGCCCAGCGACGGCGCCGCTCGTGATGAAGAGCAGGGCGACGCCGACGACCGCCATCACGATGTTGGACGCCGGGCCCGCCGCGCTGATTAGGCCGTATTGCCTCTCGGTGATCCTTCCCTCGATGTAGACCGCCCCGGGGGCGGCGAACAGGAACCCGGTGAAGGAAAGCAGGAAGGCGAAGACCAACCCCATGGGAAACATTCTGAACTCCGCCCACGCCCCGTATCTCTGGGCGACGAATTTGTGGCTCAGCTCGTGGCCCAGGAAGCTGGTGAGTATCAGGACCATGGAAAGCCCGAACATGCCGAGGTAATCCAGCAGGGGGTCCGGGTTGAAGAACCCGCCTAGGCTCCATTTGAACACGTTGGCGAAGGCGGCGGAGAGCACGAGGACGGCGATCACTATGTGCACGACCTCCGTCTGGCTGAAGGAATCCTTCCCGAAACCGGGATTGATGGGTATGGCCCCCGTCGCTCTTGGCATGGCCCGCCGATAATCCTCTTAGCCTATATTGTTTGCTTAAACGCGGCCTGCGAAAGGTTAAAACGACGCCCCATCATGTGCGTCCATGGATTTGTCTCTGGGACTCGCGGGCGTCGTGGCTATAGCGCCGGTCATGCTCGTGATGTACTTCTCGCTGAGGGGGTACACCTACCCTGCGGTCGAGGAACCCTATTTCAGCGACCCGCCGCTTTTCGGCCTGTTCGCCGTCGGCCTGGTCCAGGGCACGGTGCTGTTCGTCGTCTATACGTACTTCGTCACATCGTGGGCGACGCTCGTCACGGCAATCGTCTTCGCCGTGCTCCTGGAGGTCGTGAAGCTGATCACGATGAATCTCAAACGGTTCCACGGCAAATCGGATACGGTCTTCTACGGGATGTCCCTCGGCTTCGGCATCGCCGCCGCCTTCGCCGGCGGCATGGCATACTACATCACCGAAGGGTCGGCGATGCTCGGCGACGGGATGGACGTCCCATCCTGGGTCTTCGTCTTCGTCTATTCCGTGATGGCGATTTTGCTGAACGGCGCCACCGGCGCCACCATCGGCGAGGGAATCGCGAGGAAGAGGCCGTGGGAGTTCTTCCTGCAGGCGCTGATCCCCGCCATGCTGTTTCAGGTCGTGCTCATCCCGGCATGGTCCGCTTCGTCCGAGGCGGCCTTTGCCCTCTCCGTCGTCGCCGCGGCGGCCGTCGCCGTCGTTTATTTCTACATCATCGTGGCCAAAAACCTGCCCCGCGTCGTGCGTGACATTTTAAGGCAGCAGGGCATTAAGGGGAACAGGTAAGGGAAATGTCGTTCAAGATGGCGGTGGTTCTCGGTATAGTGGGATTGGCCCTTTCGATACTGGCCTTGGCGATTTGCTCCTCCACGGCGGTGCACGACGCCATCTGGGAGGCCATTTCCGGCATAGGGCCTTCTTAAACCGCCCTGTATTTTCCCGGGGAGGTCTCCATGGCGAGGCCGTGGCGCAGCATCGCCTCGAGCGTGGCCTTTCCCCGTCCCGGGTCGGCCTCTTCCACGTCGGCCAACGTGAACTCGCCGAGGATTTCCGTCAGGCCCTCGGCGAGAAGCGACAGGCAGCGCCCGGACCTCCCGCATTTTTCATACCTGTAATGCAGAGTCGAAAGCGGGTCCGGGTCTTCCCCCCTTTCCGGTTCCTCGCGTTCGAACCCGGACATGGACGCCATGACCGCCCTGAGCAACGCCTGGTCGTCCCCCGAGTATATGGGCGACAACAGGGACGTCTCCACGGACCTGGAGCAGAACGGGCACGCGGAGCGTTTCGTCGACAAGTCGGCTATCCTTTCCCTGCCGCAGCCGGAGCAGCGGACGATCCCGAATCTCATTTCCCGTATTCCGTGAAGACGAGGGACGCGATGCAGCAGCCGTTGGTGCCTTCCGGCACAGACAGTTCGGACACGACGTATTCGTGCCTGGCGAGGGCGACGCCCCTCGCACCGGCGATGGCGTCAAGCCTGTCCTTTAATTTCCCGATCAATTCGTCGGTGCCGCAGGCGCCGTCCGCCTCGGCCACGTAGCCTCCCATGCCGTCCTTCCTCATGGCGTAGGCGATTCCCGCGGAAATCCTCTCGCCGCCGGCGGAATCGCGGCGGGCAAGCACGCAATGGGTTATGGCGCCCATCGGCAAAACCGTCTTTTCGGTGCGGACGGCCCCGACGGGGATGACGGATGATACGGGGACGAGGTTCTGTTCGCCTATGCCGCCGGCGATGAGGGCGTCGTCGAAGGCGTTCAGGGTTGACACGTCGTTGAGTGCCGCACCCTTGGTTACGAAAAATCTGCTGGGCACCATCCGCATGGGCACCCCATCGACGGAACGGATTTAACGGTTTACCCGTAGAGGACGCTGTCGCCGACGTTGCCCTGTTCCATGGCGTCGGCGATTCTCTTCTCGATTTCCTCGGCCTCGTCATAGAGCGGTTCGGTATCCACCTTCAGTTCGGGTATGATGCCGGACAGGGACTCGAGGAGCTTGGCCGCGCCGCGGGGGTCGGGCATTTCGGAACGGGCCTTCCCTATGGCAATCACCGTCGGCATGCCCAGGGCCGCGCCCTCGTAAAGCAGGGTCCCCGAAAGCCCGCGGACGATCCCTTCCTTTAGGGTTTCGATGCCGAACCCCGAGATCGATTCCTCGGTTTCCGGGTCTGAACAGGCGCACACGGTACCGTATTCCTCGGGGCCGAACATGGGCATGCTGTCCAACACTAACGTCTTCTTGACGCCGTTCCCGTGCAGCCACCCCATCAGCTCGCGGGAAAGCGTCTGTTGGATTTCGGGTTTCGGTATGGTCTCGGAAACGATGACGAGAAGGCTGTCGCAACCCGCCCCGCCGTTTTCCAGGGGTTTGCAGTACATCCTTATCTGCGGTCCCGGGACGCCGTCCTTCATGACGCAGTAGGGTGGGAGCATATCGGTGGAGGCGCCGGCGTGGAGGGACATGCCCTCCTTCTTGGAGATGAGCCCCGTGGCTATCGAACTCACCAGACCCAGGCTGGGAAAACCAATCAGGGCGATGGCGTTTTCCAGTTTTTCCTCGGCGAATACCTTGAACCTTAAGCTGCCCATTTCAAGGGGGTGATTGTCGGGGAATCCTATTAAACCAATCGGCGCAATCGAGTTGCATGGCAAAGGAAACAATCGAGGCGTCGAGGACGCCCGCCGGGATACCCGTCATAACCATCGGCCCCGGGAAATCCGGAAGGTGCGGTTATATGGTGGCCGTCAGGGCGGGTTCCAGGGACGAGGCCCCGGGCAACCTCGGCATATCGCACCTGCTGGAACATTCCGTGTTCCGTCGTGCCGGCGGGAGAACGTCCTTCGAGATATCCAGGGACATGGAGGCCGCCGGGGGCTCCATGAACGCCTTCACGTCCAAGGAAATGACGGGGTACCACGGCTCCACGATCTTGGAGACGGCCGGGGTGGCCAGGGAACTCGTCGGGGACATCGTCGCCGACCCAAGCCTCGACGGCCCGGACATCGAGTTGGAGAAGAAAATCGTGCTCCAGGAAATCAGCATGTGGGAGAACGACCCGGAATCCTACATCCACAAGCTCATGTCCGATACCCTGTGGGAGGGCCACGGGCTTTCCCAGAACGAGGCGGGCCTCGCGGAAGTCGTCGATTCCCTCGGGGAGGCGGATCTGCGGGAATATTACGGGGAGAGGTACGGGGCGCCGTCGATGGTCGTCATTGCCTGCGGCGACGCGCCCCACGACGAGACCGTCGGCTGGGCCGAGGAGAGGTTCGACCCGATGGGGGGAGGCCCGAGAAGGAGGGTCCCGCCGAAGGCGTTGCCCCCGGCCTACGTCCGAACGCCCTGGGAAGGCGGGCACTGCTACGTCGGCATGGGGTTCCAGACATGTCCGCCCGACCACGCCGACCACACGGCGCTGGGTCTGTTGGGGGCCATCCTTGGGGCGGGCGCGTCCTCCCGCCTTTTCCACAAGGTGAGGGAGGAATCCGCCCTGGTGTACTCCGTATATTCCGTCGCCCCCACGTATTCCGACGCCGCTTCGATGGAGACGTATTTTTCGTCGACCCCGAAAAACGTGCTCGAGGCGATAGAGGCCGTGGCCTCCGTTTGGCGCGGGATCAAGGACGGCGGCCTGGCCGACGGCGAGCTGCGGAAGGCCAAGAACATGGCCTGGGGCCGGCGCACCGCGTTGGCAGAGTCCACGGACAACACGATGTATTCCGCCGCCAGGCAATACATGGTGAAAGGGGAGGTGGAGACCATGGCCGACTACAAATCAAGGATCGAGTCCGTCACGGGGGAGGACGTCATGCGCGTGGCCGGGAAGTACCTGGACCCGGGCGCCCTGAGGGTGGCGATGTACGGCACCGCCCCGTCTATGGAGGGGTTCAGCGTTTCCCAAGTTGACTTCTGAATTCGTCCAGGTGGTGGAGCACGGCGTCCAGCGCCTTCGGCACGGCCGCCTCCACGGAAGGGGAGAGTTTCTCCTGGACCGTCAGCAGGTCCTCCGCCTCTATGGCCACGAACACAACTTGTTCCGGCATCATGTCCGGTTCCATGTCCCTGCCGATTTTCATGGCCGTGGCCAGGTTGACGTCGTGGGCCGAGGCGGACACGATGGTGGGCTCGAAGTCCTCGGGGTCGAAAATCATCACGGTGCCCGGCTCGTATTGCCTGGTCTGTATCGCGTCCACGATGACGACGTCCCTGTAGCCCCATAAAACGGGTATGATGTCGAGGCCGCCGACGGCCTCCAAGGTGACGTCCACGTCAGGCATGCCCATCTCGCGGACCTTCTCGGCAACCACCAGGCCGACGGCGTCGTCCGAGACGATGGGGCTGCCCAGGCCGACTACGAGGAAGCGGTCAGACAGGCCCATCGGGCATCGCCTCCTTCCTCTTTCTGTAAAGCACGCCCATGAGGTTGACGAAAATCATCGGTGCCAGGGACATGAGGAATATTATACCGAACCCGTTGACGACGGCGTCGATCCCGGAGTATTTCGCCGCCGCCAGTCCGACGTACAGCGGCATGACCACGGCGACGGACACCGGCCCGGTGGCCACGGCGCCGCCGTCGAAGGCTATGCCCACGAAATCCCCGTCGGACAGCCACATGAACGTCAGTGCCAGCAACAGGGAGGGGACGACGATGAGCAGCAGGTCGATTTCATAGTACACCCTGAGCATCCCTATCATAACAAAGGCGCCGACGCCGACGGCGATGACCCCAAGGATGGTCCATTTCTTGATTGCCCCGCGGGAGGCGTCCTCGACCTGGTTGCCAAGGACCTTGGCGGCCGGCTCGGCCAAGACGACCATCGCCCCGAGGGCGAAACCCAGGACGGCCATTGCCAACGGGCCCATTTCCATAAGGGCCTCGCCGACTCCCGAGACGATGGGCATGAAACCGGTGTAGATGCCGGTGAGCATGACGATCATGCCGAATCCGGCGGAAGCCAATCCGACGAGCATCTGTTTGACGGCCCTCCAGGTGTACCTGAGGAACATCCTTTGGAACAACATGAAGAACGCGGCCAACGGTATCAGGGCCATCAGGACGTCGACGACGACGTCCTTCAGGTTTTTGAGCAGGAAATCGAAATCGAGGTCATAGGGTGCCTCTTCCGAGACGACCGAGGCGGGGTCGGCATCGCCCATGACCACGCCGAGTATCAGCAACGCCATCACAGGGCCGATGAACGCGAGGCCGACGGTGCCGAAACCCTCCATCTTCGAGGTCCCCCTGCCTATGCATATCCCCAAGCTAAGTGCCAGCAGAACGGGTATGATCAGGGCGCCGGTCATGACGCCGCCCGAGTCGAAGGCTATGCCCACCATGTATTTGGGCGTCAGGAACGCCAGGGCGAGGACGGCCGCGTACCCCACGGTCATCAGCAGTTTGAGGGACAGGGAATAGACGATCCTCACCGCCGCAATCAAAAGGAACACGGCGACGCCGGCGGCGATGCCGTAGACGACGGTGTCGACGCTCAGGGCGTCAAACACGGCGTTGACCTGTCCCGCGAAAACTGCCACGTTTGGTTCGGCGACGGTCGCCAGGAAGGATATTGCGAATATGACGCCGACCATGAAGAGTTTGGAACGCCTTTTCGGGATTTCCGACCCGATCGACTCCCCTACCCGGTTTACGCCGGTTTCGACCCCGTACAGGAAGAAAGTAAGGCCCACAATCAATAAAATGGTGCAAAGCAGGAACATCATCTGTTCCGACGAGGGGCTTTTCAGGATGAACGCCTGCACGAAGTAGACTATCAATACGACTGGGACGGTTGACATCACGACTTCCTTGAAAGTCCCTTTCATCGTCACCATTGCACCCGCATCGCGCGCACGGTATAAATTATTCATGCCGGGATAATTTGATAACCGAACCCGCCGATTGAGTGCCGTGGAAATAGACGTGGAGCCGTCGCTGTTGATCGGCGGGGCCCGAATCACCAACAGGCAATTGGAAGTGCTGGCCGCCGTCCACTCGGAGAGGAGCAAGACCGCCGCCGCGAGGAAGCTGGGCATATCCGCCCCGGTGGTGCACAAGTACATGGCCGAGGCCGAGGCCGCGGTCGGCAGGAAGTTGATGCTCTCGACGCCCAAGGGCACCCACCTGACGCCGGAGGGGGAGGCGCTGCTGGACACCTACAGGGCCATGGAGTTCAGGTGCAACCACCACCGGCCGTTCACCGTGTCCTGCACCCCCGTCACCGAGGAACTGATTATGTCCGTAGTCTCCGCCGCCGGCATCGAAGCCACGGTCGTCGTCTCGGACGACGCGCACAACATCGCCTCCCTGCGGGGCGGCCTCACCGACCTGATCATACTGGACGACCCGCAGCACCTGTTCGAATTGGACGAGTTCCAGTGGGCGGAGGTCGGGTATATGGACATGGTGCACGTTGACAGGGGGAAATCCTACATCAGGTACAGGTACGGCGCCCAGAGGATCGCGTACAGCCACCTGGACGCCTCGGGCATGGAATACAGCGTCGATGCCGAGACCCACCTGCTTTCGGACCTCATCGATTCCGGGAAGAGCTTCTTCGTCGACGAGTTCCTGCTGCTCCGCCGCGGGATCCGCATGAAGAGCGACACGGACAAGAGGCTGCTGAGACACTCCATCACGGCCATTTACCGCAGGGGCGCCCCCGGCATCACCAGGCTCGTCCGCATGATCCAAGACAGGCACGGGCTCTGAATTACCCTTTTTGGTAATACTGTTCCCGAAAGACCTGTCCCCATTATATACGGGCATAACGGTGGATGCCCGAGGAGATCGTTATGGTTACACCAGACAAATCTTTCGTAGACCTCGTCGCCGAATACGGCGGCGAAGGCGTCAAGATGTGCTTCCAGTGCGGAACCTGCACTGCGAGCTGCCCGTCCGGGAGGAACACCGCCTACAGGACGAGGAAGACGATGAGGGCCGCCCAGATGGGTTTCAGGGACATTGCCTTTTCCGGTGACGACCTGTGGCAGTGCACCACCTGCTACACCTGCCAGGAGAGGTGCCCCCGCGACGTCCCGATCGTGGACGTCGTCGTGGCGATGAGGAACATCGCCGTCGCAGAGGGCAAGATGTACGACCCCCACAGGAAGACCGGCCAGAACCTCGTCGAGATAGGCCACTCCGTTTCCTTCGGCGACAAGCAGAAGAAGATGAGGGCGGACATGGGCCTCGATGAGGTGCCGCCGACCGTGCTCGCCAACAAGAAGGCGATGGACGACCTCAAGAAGATACTGGCCGCGACCGGCTTCGACAAACTGGTAGGGTGATTACGATGGCAAAGAAATACGCGTTTTTCCTGGGTTGCATAGCGCCCCTCAGGTACCCCGGTCTGGAGAAGTCCACCAGGGTCGTCTGCAAGGCGCTCGGCATCGAGCTCGTCGACCTCAAGGACGCCAGCTGCTGCCCCGCGCCCGGCGTGATCAGGTCCTTCAGCAAGAAGACCTGGCTCGCCGCCGCCGCGAGGAACCTGGCCCTCGCCGAGAAGGAAGGCCTCGAGATCCTCACGATCTGCAACGGCTGCTACGGCTCCCTGTTCGACGCCGCCCACGAGCTGGCGGAGGACAAGGAACTCCTGAAGGAGGTCAACGGCGTCCTGAAGGAAATCGGAATGGAGTACAAGGGCACCACCAAGGTCAGGCACTTCGCCGAGGTCCTGTACAAGGACGTCGGCATCGAGGCCATCAAGAAGAAGATTACCAAGCCCGTCGACTACAAGGTCGCCGCGTTCTACGGTTGCCACTTCCTCAAGCCCAGCGGGATTAAGGGCCTTGACAACCCGGAGAACCCCCACATACTGGAGGACCTCATCGCGGCCACCGGCGCCGAGGCGATGCCCAGGGCGCAGGCCTCCCTGTGCTGCGGCGCGGGCGGCGGCCTGAGGGCCGCGTTCCCGGACAACGCGATGAAACTCACCAAGACAAACCTCGAGAACATCAAGGAGTCCGGTGCCAAGTACATCGTGGACATCTGCCCCTTCTGCCACCTGCAGTTCGACATCGGCCAGAAGGATTCCGGGTACAGCTTCCCCGTCCTGCACCTCTCCCAGCTCTACGGCGTGGCCATGGGCATGGACGCGAAGGAACTGGGCTTCTCCGCCCACCAAACCCCCGTCAAACTCTGAAACCGGAGGGGCTCCGGCCCCTCCATTATTTTTTATACATCCCGTTATGGCGAATCCGCTTGCGCGACGGCGTCAGCGTCTCAGTATTTCCGGATCTAGCAGGAAGCGGCGCACGCCGACGGTGAGTATGCCTTCGTCGTCGGTCCACGGCCGGACCTCGTCCCCGACAACCAGGATTTTCATGAAGGAATCGGGGACGTTGCGGAAGGGGCGGATTTCCCGCTCGCGTTTCCCCTCGTCATGTACGCCGTATGCGGATTGGATGTAATACCTGGCGTCACCCTTGTTGACGACGAAGTCTATCTCCAACTGTTTGTATTCCCTTGAGCCGTCGACGGACGCCCTCGTCTCCACGAGGCCGACGTCCACGGAGTACCCGCGGGATCTGAGTTCGTTGTAGATGACGTTCTCCATGAGGTGCGTCCGTTCCTGTTGCCTGAAGTTGAGCCTGGCGTTCCTAAGGCCCATGTCTGCCATGAAGTATTTATGGGGGGTGTCGAGATATTTTCTGCCTTTGACGTCGTATCTCCGCGCCTTTTCGAAAAGATAGGATTCCTCCAACAGTTCCAGATACCTACTCACCGTCCCATGGGAAATGGATTTTCTCCCCGCCGAGCGCAGGGTGTTCGCTATTTTGGTGGGATTTGTCAAAGAACCCACCGAGGAAGACAAGGAATCGACGATGAGGCCCAATTCCTCCCCGAGATGTATTCTGTTCCTGTCGGAGATGTCCTTGAGGTAAACTTCGTCCACGAGGTTTTTCAGGTACGATGCTTTTTGCTCGTCGTCCTTTTTTGACAGGATTTCCGGCATCCCCCCGAAAACCAGGTAATCCTCCCACGCGTCGCCTTCACCGCCGCCATGGGCTGGAAGGAATTCGGAAAAAGAAAGCGGGCGGACCCTGACCTCGTCGCCCCTGCCTCTGAATTCGGTGAGTATGTCGGAGGAAAGGAAACGGGAGTTGCTTCCGGTTACGTACACGTCTAGGTTGGGCAGGTGCCTCATCCCGTTCACGGCATCCTCGAAACCGTCGACGTACTGTATTTCGTCAAGGAGGACGTAGTATCCCTTGGAGCGATCGTCGGTAAGCCCGGCGACGTGTGAATAGAGGGCCTCGGGGTCCCGCAGACGTTTGTTGCGTATGTCGTCGAGGGCGATGGCTATGATTTGCCCCGGTTCGACGCCTTCCGACAGAAGATGGTCCCTGAAGAGCTTGAAAAGAAGGTAGGATTTGCCGCATCTCCTTATTCCAGTCACAACCTTGACGGCGCCGTTCCATTTTCTGGCAATCAGGCGGTTTAGGTACCCATCTCTCTTTATCTCGACGGTTTTTTTCCACATTAGTTGAAATTTCCTGGAATTGGCAGTAAGATTCCATTAGAATGATGTGCGCAACGGCTATATTGTTTTTTCTACGTTTATTGTCCAATCGCCGCAGAGGGTGCCGTAGAAATCAAAGAGCCAGCGGCGATAACAATCTCACATTCCGCGATTATTTTTTTTGAAACGATATTTTAGTACGGCGTGTTTCGAGATTGATTGAAAATTACTGGAATTGGCAGTAAAATTCAATTTTAATGGATTCCTTCATCGAATCCCCGGAAACGCCGTTCGAATCAACGCCATTGCGTATGCGTATCAACAACGGTATCACGATGACGGGTGTCCCGCGGACATCCTTTCGCATGGCCGACCGGAATCCGCACTTCGTGGCAAACCATAAATAAAAGCGGTACCAACCTGATTGTAGAAAACAATCCATATTGTGATAAAATAAAAACGCTGGCCATCGGCGTTTTCACGCAGCTGCCAAAAACCCACCCCTAAGAAACGCTTTTATACGTCCACGGGATGAACCGTGTGGAATCACGGAGGATTCTGATGGCACCAAGGAAATCGAAGACAGCGTCCAGGAAGATAAGGGACAAGTGGAGGGCCAAGGAATGGTACAAGATACATGCGCCCCGCATGTTCAATGAGGTCGAGATAGGCGACACGCCGTCCGCCGACCCGTCCAATCTGATCGGCAGGACCGTCGACGTGACCGTCCAGGAGCTTTCCGGCGATTTCTCCAAGTCGCACATCAAAATCAAGTTCAAGGTCACCTCCGTCGACGGCCACACGGCCAAGACGTCCTTCGTAGGCCACGACCTGACCAGCGAATACGTCAGGAGGCTCACGAGGAGGAGGAAGACCAAGACCGACCACGTCGTCGACGTGCTCACCAAGGACGGCTTCACCCTCCGCGTGAAACCCATGTCCATATCCGAGACCCGGATACAGACCTCCCAGGAGGAGGCCATCAGGCGGATCATGGGCGAGACCCTCATCAACATGGGTAAGGAGATGACCCTTTCCGAGATTGTCAAGGGCATAGTGTCCGGCGACGTGGCTAGGGACATCGCCAAGGCGTGCCGTGAGGTAATGCCCATCAGGCGCATCGAGATCCGCAAGACCCACGTCCTGGCGACCGGCGAGGGCGAACCCGAGTCGATCATCGAGCCCGAGCCCGAGGAGGACGAATCCGAGGACGAATCCGAGGACGAATCCGAGGACGAATCCGAGGACGAATCCGAGGACGAGGGCTCCGAAGAGGAAGAGGAACCCGAGGAATCGGAAGACTGATATCCCGGGAGCCTCCGTAAACCCGTTACGAAACGCTTTGGAAATGCCGAGGTGGCTCAGCCTGGTGGAGCGTCGGACTCATAGGGTTCTGGTCTTATGACCTCTTCCAGGGAAATCCGAAGGTCACGGGTTCGAACCCCGTCCTCGGCACCATTCCCCTTCCAACGACCAATTTAGATATAGGCTCCGATGGGATACGGGTACGATGAGACTGATCATTTTCACCGGAAAGGGGGGCGTCGGGAAAACCACCGTGGCCGCGGCCACCGCCATTAGGGCGGCCGAGATGGGCCAGAGGACCCTGCTCATGGGCGCCAGCGCCTCCCTTTCGATGTCCGACCTGCTGGGGGTGGACACCGGCGGGAGCATCGTGAACGTGTCCGAGAACCTGGACGCCATCAGGATAGACGCGCTTCGGGAGGTGAAGGAAAGGTGGGGCATCGTCCAGGACTACATCGCCGACCTGGCCGTCTCTCGGGGCATGGAGAGGCTTTCCGCCGAGGAGATGATCGTCTTCCCGGGCATCGAGTTCATGGCGTCCATGGCCTACGTCTACGAGGCGGAGGCGGGCGGGGAGTACGACCTGGTCGTCGTAGACACCTCCTCGGTGACGGACACCCTGCGCCTTCTGAGGATACAGGACACCTTCGGGAAATACACCGATTTCATGCTGGAGATCCTCAAGACCTCGAAGGGGTTCGGCAGGAGCTTCGCCGCCAGGATGGTGGGCATACCCGTACCGTCGGACAGGCTGATAGCCACGGTCGAGGACGTTCTTCTGACCATGGAGGCCGCCGCGGAGATTTACGAGGACCCGGAAAAAACCAGCGTCAGGCTGGTGATGGGCCCGGACAGGCTTTCCGGGATGGAGGCCCGCAGGGCATACACCCAGATATGCTTCTTCAACAGGCCCCTGGACGCCGTGGTCGTGAACAGCACGTATTGCGAAGGCGAGGTCGACGCCAAGGCCGTGGCCAAGGAATTCGAGCCGCTCAAGGTGCTGACGGCGCCCCACGTGCCCGGGGGCGCGGGGGACCTCGAGGGACTGTCGGCACTGGGCAAGGCGATCTACGGCAAGGACCGGCCGGATACCCTGTATAACCCGGAGAGCCCCCTGTCGTTCACGGAAACCGACGACGGGATGACGATGAGGCTGTATCTGCCCTTCGTGGGGAAGGAGGACGTAGAACTTTTTAAGTCGGGCGACAGCGGTATACTAATACACATGGGCGACCTGAAGAACAGGATAACCCTCCCCAAGGCCTATTCCGGCGCGAAGCTGACCGGGGCCGACATGGAGGGCGGAGCCCTGGTGATCAGATTCAGAGGTGGATGAAATGGCAGCGGAAAAGAAAGGACGTATAGACGCACCCAACACTCCAAAGGCCAGACTGGCCCGTTTGGAGAAGGAAAAAGAAGAAATCATCGAAGAGTTCCGCGCCTCGGCGGACGAGGTGGCGGGTGACGCGACGGAAGAAAAGAAGGGGCGCATAGACACGCCCCGCTCCATCGAGAGTATGCGGGCGGACGCGGAAAGGGCGAAAGCGATCGCGGCCTCCCTCCGTCCCCCCGCCGGCAAAAGCGGGGACGACGCGGAGGGGGAAAAGGCCGGCGAGGCGAAGACCTTGGACGACAAGCTCGACGATCTCAGGGATTTCGTCCTCGGGAACAGGGACATAATACTGGGCATACTCAACGAGGCGTCCGACGAAGCCCCCGATCTCGACAGGGCAAGGAACGACACGGTCGGCGGCGCCCTGAGGAGAGGCATCGACAGCACGGGGGACTCGGTCAGGGAAACCTTCAGGGCGATCACGAGCAAGGAGGTCCAGACCCATTTCGTCAGGATGGGGTTGGAGTTCTTCATGGGCATGGAGGCGCTCATCAGGGCGCTTCCCCTCCCCGGCGTCCTCGAGGATGCCTACGAGGAGGTGGACGCCGCCACCTACAGGACGCGCGAAACAATCTGCGAGAATAACCCGGATTGTCTTTACAGACCCAAGAGGGGGGCGATCCAGGAGCGTCCCGTCGACACGCCGGTCAGGCCTAGCACCACGGTGAGGCCCTCCGATCCCGTCGTCAGGCCGACGACCTCGGTACGGCCCTCCGATCCCGTCGTCAGGCCTACGGCCGCGACGAGTTCCCCCGACGAGCCGACGCCGCCGAAGAGGAACGTGAGGAGAAAGACGGTGAAATCCGGTGACGAACTGGAAAAAATAGAGTTGGGGTGAGCATGGCCGGATTGGGTGAAACCGCGGTGAGGTACGCCAGGGCCAGCGCGAAGGCCGCCATCCTCGGCGGGAAAAAACCAACCATGAAGCTTCCGCCGGAATTCTCCGAGAACAGGGGCGTTTTCGTCACGATCAAGGACTACCCGTCCGGCGAACTCCTCGGGTGCATCGGCTACCCCGAACCCACCCATCCCCTGGCGGAGGCCCTCGCGGGTTCCGCCGTCTCCGCCGCCCTGGAGGACCCGCGCTTCCCGCCCCTGACCAAGGACACGGTGGAGTGGGCCACGTTCGAGGTCACCATACTTTCCAAACCCGAACCTTTCGACGTGCCCAACGCGGACCTCCCAAAGGTCGTCGAGGTGGGCAGGCACGGGCTCATCCTCTCTTTCGGGGGCGCCAGGGGGCTGCTGCTGCCCCAGGTGCCGACGGAGCAGGGGTGGGACGTCCTGGAATACCTTGAGGGGCTCTCCCGCAAAACCGGGCTCGGGAAGGACGCCTGGAAAGACCCAGGCGCCAAGATTTCGTGGTTCACCGGGGAAATCTACGCAGAGATAGATCCAAACGGCAGGGTCGAAAGGTTGTGACATGGACCTCGTGGTCGAGGGCAGGTTCCTCATAAACGGCGAGCTGAAGAGCACCGCCGTGGGCATCGAGGACGGCAGGATCGCCACCGTCGGCAACATCGTCAGGGGGTCCGAGAGGATCGACCTGGGCGAAATGATCGTGCTCCCGGGGTTCGTGGACCCCCACGTGCACTTCAGGGACCCCGGCCTGACCCACAAGGAGGATTTCGGCACGGGGTCCATGGCCGCCCTCCATGCGGGCGTCACCTGCGTCCTCGACATGCCGAACACGTCGCCACCGGTGACGGGCACGCGGCAGCTTTCCGAGAAGAAACGTAAAATCCGGGGCAGGTCCCACGTGGACTACGGTCTTTTCGTCGCGATGACCCCGAAGGTCAGGGCGGCGGAATTGGCCCCCCACGTGGCGGGCTTCAAGCTCTTCATGGCCTCGACGACGGGCAACATCCTGCTGCCGGACGACGCCGGCATATACGCGGCGATGTCCGCCGTCGCCCCCACCGGGAAAAGGGTCAGCGTCCATGCCGAGGACCAATACATGATAGGCGGCGACAGGGAGTCTTCCAACGCCGACCACCTGAGGAACAGGCCGTCCGCCGCCGAGGCGTCCGCCGTGTCGAGGCTGGCGCGGTACAAAGGGATGCCCATCAACGTCTGCCACGTCACGGACCCCGCCACCCTGGACAAGTGCCGGGCATTGGGTTTCGCCAGCGAGGTGACGGCCCACCATCTTCTATTCGACGCCGGCGCCGCCGGCACAGAGTATAAGGTCAACCCGCCGTTGAGGCCCGACGGCACCAGGGCGGGCCTGATGGCGGCCGTCACGGCGGGCAAGGCCACCATGTTCGGCAGCGACCACGCCCCCCATTCTGCCTCGGAAAAGTCGCGGGAATACGGGGACGCGCCCAGCGGCATGCCCGGGGTCGGCGTCCTGGTGCCCATATTCATGGCGATGGTGAAAAGGGGCCGCTTCCCGTTGGCGCTGCTGTCCCGCATGGGCTCGGCTTCCCCCGCGGCCGCGTTCTCTGTGCGCAAGGGCAGGATCGCCGTGGGGTACGACGCGGATCTCGCCGCTTTCGATCCGAGGAAAATAACGGCGATAGATCCGGATGCGCTCCACGGCAAGTCGCCCTGCGTGCCCTACGCCGGCATGGAGGCTCTGTTCCCGGACGCTGTGTTCGTCAGGGGCGAGGAACAGATCATGGGCGGGGAATTTTGCGGCGGCGCCGTGGGGGTTGACCTTTTCGATGGAAATTGACTATTCCGGCGTGGACGGGTTCACCGTCGATTGCCTGCCCGGCTGCGGGCTCTGCTGCCTGTGCCAGCCCGAGGTGCTGCCTTTGGAGAGGGCTTATTTCAGGAAAAATCACCCGAAGGCCATGGTCAGGAGCAGGACGTCGCCCGGGGGATTCGCCCTGGCGCTTAAGAAAGGGCGCGGCAGCTGTGTCTTCCTCGACGGGAGGAAATGCGGCATATACGAAAACAGGCCGACGTTTTGCAGGCAGTTTCCCTTCCATTTCTATTCCGGCGACAGGATATCCGTTGAGCTGGACCATTCCTGCAGGGGTGTCTGGCAAGGCTCCGGGGCCGACGCCGGCATTGAGGCCCGGGCGTTGGCGCGGGACTCCATGGACAGGCTCAGGTCCGCGTTGTCGCAGTCCGCCCCGGTGTACGGGGAATTCAGGGAAATCTGCGAGGACGCCGGGATATGGGAGGACCCCTCCCTGGCTAGGGCCCAGGTTTCCGACAATCTGGGTCTTTTTACAGAACCCTCCGGGCTGGCGTCCGTGATGGCCGTCTCCATGGGCGATGCGAGGGCGGACCTGTCTGCCCCGCCGGCACCCGCGGGCGTCGACATACTGGGGGAGGCCGCGGATGCCGCCCTCGGGTCCCTGGCGTCGAACGACCCCTTCGAATCCCCCGTCTATTGCGGAAAGGACAACAGCTGGAACCTTTTCACCGTCAGGGGCGACGAAGTGGAATGGAGCGTGCTGGACGACGACGGCGACCTGCACAGGAGGCGGGGGATTCCCGCGGGCGAGGTAAGGATCCCGCCCCTCGACGCCGCCGCCGCGGGCATCCTCTCCGGGTACGTCGCGACCCTCAATTCGAGGGAGAGCTTCCTCGGATCGGTGTATTACGCCGTGGACGAGTTCGGTTACGACGAACACCTCGCGAACGCGTACCTTGGATCCATGGCCGTCTCCGTGGCGGACCTGCTTTGGAGGGCCGGCCTGTTGGAAAGGGCCCTGGGCCTTTCCGGGGCCGACCTCATGCGTGAGGCGATAATGTTCTACGACATGGACAGGCTGGACTCGCCCACTATCGGTGGCTTCGCCTGAGGTCCCGCGCGTACGCCTTAGGGTATCTTTTTATAGTGATTCCAATATCGGATTTCGGAGGCCGTGAAATGAAGAAACCCTTGGACGTGCTGAAGGCATCCCTGAACTCCAACGTGATCGTCGAGCTCAGGTCCGGAAGGCAGTACAGGGGGGTCCTCGACGGGTACGACATCTACATGAACGTCGTGCTCAAGAAGGCAGAGGAATTCATCAACGGCGAGTCCGTGGGCAGGTTGGGCACGACCATCGTCCGCGGGGACAACATAATCTACGTATCGCCGTGAAGGAGGGAACAATATGGGAAAGGGCACACCGTCGCAGGGAAAGCACAACAGGTTCAAGACGCACATACCCTGCCGCAGGTGCGGCAAGCAGTCCTACCACTCCAGGAGGGGCGTCTGCGCCTCCTGCGGGTACGGTAAGACCGCCAAGATAAGGTCCTACAAGTGGGCCAAATCCCAAGAGTAGGCGTTCAGATGTCCGGGCCAACGCATCACTGCGGGGTGGCGGGGGTCGTTTCAAAGACGCCCGCCATCGACTACGTGCATAAGGCCCTGAACGTCATACAGAACCGCGGCCAGGAATCCTGCGGCATCTCGTATCACGACGGCACCGCCGTGCGCTCCGTGAGGGAACGGGGGCTCGTGAACTGGGCGCTCAGCATGGACAACGTCGGCGACGTCACCGCCAACGCCATGATTGGCCACGTGGGCGCAAACGTTTCCGGCTGCTCGGATCTTGCGATGGCCGTGCAGCCGCTTTCCGTGGAATCCACGTACGGCACCGTCGCCATAGCGTTCAACGGCGACCTGACGAACGCCGCCGAGCTCAGGAAGAAATACCTTTCCGCCGGCTGGTCCTTCCTCACGGACACGGATGCCGAGATTATGGCCCGCCTTCTTTCCAAGCAGCTGTCCCAGAACGGCGGGGATTGCGTCAAATCGATAAGGGGCATGATGTCCGAGATCGACGGCGCGTACACCTTGGCGGTGATTATCAACGACAGGGTCTTCGGCGTCAGGGACCCCTACGGTTTCAGGCCCCTTTGCCTCGGCGAGATCGACGACGGTTTCATGGTGGTGTCCGAAAGCGCCGCCATAGACGCGGTCAAGGGCAGGATCCTCAGGGACGTTCGCCCCGGGGAGATCGTCGAGATAAACGCCACGGGCTACAGGAGCCACCCCATGCAGACCGAGCAGGCGAGGGCCCACTGCGTGTTCGAGTGGGTCTATTTCGCCCGCCCGGATTCCATAATCGACGGCCAGGAGGTCTACGACGTCAGGAAGAAGATAGGCATCGTCCTGGCGAAGGAGTCCCCGGTAGACGCCGACATCGTGATGCCGGTGCCCGACTCCGGCAGGGCGCATGCCCTCGGCTACAGCATACAGTCCGGCCTGCAGTACGAGGAGGGTTTCATGAAGAACCGTTTCGTGGACAGGACGTTCATACTCCCGGACAGCGAACTCAGGGAGAAGGCGGTCGCCATGAAGATGAACCCCATCCGATCCACCGTCCGCGGCAGGGACATAGTCCTGGTGGACGACAGCATCGTGCGCGGTACCACCCTGAAGAGGCTCATATCCCTGCTCAGGGACGCCGGCGCCAATAAGATCCACGTCAGGGTCGGGTGCCCGCCCGTCACCTCCCCGTGCTACTACGGCGTGGACATGAAGACCCGGGACCAGTTCATCGCCAACTTCCACGGCCTCGAGGAAATCAGGGAAATCCTCGACGCGGACAGTCTGGCTTACATTTCCATAGGCGGCATGATAGAGGCCGTCGGCATAGACGAGAGGAACCTTTGCCTCGCCTGCGTCAACGGGAAGTACCCCACCGCCGTCGCCGGCGAGAGGCAGAGGTATCAGTCGACGCTCCAGGCCGACTTCTCGAAGCGTGTCGGCTGATCCGGGCTCAGAGGAGACCGGCCATGTATATCGGCAGATGCACCACGCCGTCCTTGACCATAAGGTCCTTTGGGTACAGTATGTAAGGCTGCCCCACGCGCCCCTTGAATTTCTGCATGAATTTGTCCAAAGAGGAATGTTTCCGGTGGTTGGACGATTTCACCTCCACTGGGCACACCTTCCTGCCTATCCTTACGAGGAAATCTATTTCCATGGTGTTTTTGCTGTTTTTCTGGTCGCGTCGTGAATAGAAATAAAGGTTATGGCCGTTGGAGCGGAGCATCTGGGCGACGATGTTTTCCATGAACATCCCCTCGTTTATCCCGAGCTTGTCGAAAAGCATCGATTTGTGCAGTTCGGCGCTGTCCTCGGGCCTCATGGGAATGGAATGGGAAACGAGGAGGCCGGTGTCGGCCATATAGCACTTGTGCGTGGCATGGTCTAGATTCATCGCGAGGCCGAACGAAGGGTCCGTGGAGTTGAAGCATCGGTTGACAACGCCGCCTTCGGCAAGCCATATGAAAGCGCTCCCGTGAGACCTCGTTCCGGCCCCGTTACCCAGCGATGCGAGGTTGAATCTTTTTTCCTTCTTGGACAACTCGGCGGGTATCCTGTCGAAAACGGCCATGACCTTGTCTTCATAACCCTTTGCAAACCTCGTCACGTCCTCGCGGTAAAGGTTCAAGATACCCCTTTTGATTTCGTCAACCTCGGAGAGATTCCGCGTTTTGGCGAACCTTGCGACTGCCTGGGGCATCCCCCCCACTATCATGTACGTCCTGAACGAGTTCATCGTCCGTCTATGTATGGCGTCGCCGGAGGGTTTTAGCCTTTCGAACCTGTCCCTCAGGAAAGGCATCGTGGTCTTGTCGCCCATCGCCCAAAGGAATTCCTCGAAATCCATGGGATGCAGGGCTAGGCGTTCCTCTTCGGACGGCAATACGATACCCTGTATGTTTCGTTTTATGGAAAGCAGGGATCCTGTTTCGATGTAGTCGTATCTGCCGTCCTCGACGAGGTATTTTATCAACCCCCTCGCCTTTGGAAACTGCTGCACCTCGTCAAAGATTATGGCGGATTCCCTTTCGTGCAGGTCGACTTTATAAAACGTCGCCAATCTGAAGAAAAACTCATCGAGATCATGCGAATCCCGTTCGAATATGTCCTTGACCTCGGGGTCCACTCTGTTGAAATCTATCAGTATGTGGCTGCGGTATTCGTTTTTTCCAAAGTGGCTGACGAGATGGCTTTTGCCGACGCGCCTTGCGCCGTCTATGAGAAGCGCGGTGGAACCTTTCCGCTTCTCTTTCCATCGCAACATTTTGTCGTAAGCTTTCCTTTTCATCACGAATTCAACCATATTTTTGTATATATTGCAATATATAAAAATACATGGAAATTAAGGTTTATGAATATAAAATATACAGGAAAATGAATGTTTATAAATTTAAAATATGCAGTAAAATGAAGATTAATTAATGTATAATATACAGTAAAATGAAAGTATATTTAAACGGTGTTTAAATATTGGATATACCGACCGAAAATATGAGTGAAAAATGCAGTTGGGCAAGGTTTGCAGGCTGGGACTCAAAACCGCTCTAAAGCAAAGTTTAATAAGGCTAAGCCATTCACGGGATGAAGGGCGAGTAGATCAGCTGGAAGATCGTTACATTGGCATTGTAAAGGCCGCGAGTTCGAATCTCGCCTCGTCCACTTCCACTTTACTCTCACGTGACCGCGGTCTCGACCGCACGGTTCGCCACGTTTTTCAAAACCATCCGAAATTCCTTGTCGGGCATTGTTTCCAATGAACCATAGCCCTTTCTTGATTCATTTTTATTGATACATTAACGATACATTAATAAATCATTAAATGATACAATAAATGGCAGGGATGGGCCATGTCGATGGAGAGCGAGATAGAAAGGGGTCAAGGGGAAACCCTGGCCTTCTGCGAATCGCCGCCCTCCGCGAACAGGGAGTACCTGGGCACTGTCGTCGCCTTCGCCAACGGCGTGGGCGGGACAATTGTGTTCGGCGTCTCCCCGGATGGCGAGGCAGTCGGGGTGCCCGAGCGCGATCTGCGTTCGGAGATCTCGGCCCTGGGCGAAGCCGTGTCGGACGCCCGCCTGGAAAACCTCCGCCTCGACGTCGGCCTGTCGGCTGCATACGGGAAGACGGTAATCGTCTTGGACATAGAGAAGGGAAACCGCAAACCCCATTCCGCCCACCTGGGCGGGAGGGGGAGGGCTTTCGTCCGCAGGGGCTCCGAAACGGTGGAGGCGGACGCGGGCACCGTGGAAAGGCTGGCCCGAGGGTCGGCGTTCGACGGCGGCGCCTACGTCCCCGCCATGGAAACGGAATCCCGAAGGGACGATACGGCCAGGCCGGAGCCGGATGGGGGAATCCCATCCAAAACAACTCCATCGGGCCCGGGCCTGGCCGGGGGGACGGATGCGGGATGCGCAACCACCAACGCCGAGGCGTTGGCGGGGGCGAATCCGTTCCCCCACGCATTCATCCGTTGCGAAAGGTACGCCGACGACGCTTCGGTGCCTGTGGAGACGGTGGATTTCAGGGGAAAACTGGTTGCCCAGGTTTCCTCCGCCACGTCGCACATCCTTTCGCGCATCGGCGAGGGGATGGACAGGGAAACCGTTTCTGAAGCCCTCGGGAACGCCGTCGTCCACAGGGACTATTCGATCGCGGAGCCGACGGTCGTCAGGATGAGCCCGGACGCCCTCACGGTGGAATCCCCCGGGCCGTCCGTCGGCAGGCGGGGTTTGTTGGCGAGGGGCAGGTCGTACCCGAGGAACCCGTTGTTGCAGGCGGAGCTGATGCGCTCCGGGTTGCTGTCCGAAAGGGGTTCAGGCCTGGTTGGAATCCTGGGGAGGCACCCGGCGGCGGCCATATCCGAGACGTTGGGTTCATTTGTTTTGAAAATCCCGGTGCCGAAACAGCAACCGGAAAGGCTGAACAAAAACGAGCAGACCATCCTGGCGGAACTCGGCGAGGACGGGACCCTTTCGGCGAGGGAGGTTTCCGAGAGGACGGGCATTCCCTACGGCACGGTCCGCAGGCTCATCAACGACATGCGCGTGAACGGGCTGATAACCAGGGAAGGCAGCAGGAAAACCGGGGTCTGGGTCTTGTCTGGGTAAACGTTATTTACGTTGCGGCGCATTCCTGGGCATGCTCATAGACGCCCATATCCACATGTGGCACAGGGACGTTATCCCCGATGAAGCCGTTCGAAGCTACATGGGGCCAACCCTGCAGTTTTTGGAGCAATATGGAAACGTTTTCGATTTCAACCTCGACGACGAGATCCCGTACAGCGACTACTACGTGCCCATCGAGAGGCCTCTGTCCGTCATGGACGCCAACGGATACGACCTCGCGGTGGTGCTGATCACCGATTACAGCATGGTGAACGAGGGCCGCATGTCGATACAGGAATACCACGACTGGGTATTCGACCGCTGTTCCGTCGACGACCGGTTCATGCCCTTCATAGGCGTGGACCCCAACAGGCCAGACGCCTCGGAACTCGTCGGGAAGCTGTCCAAGAAGCACGATTCCAGGGGCATCAAGCTCTATCCCGCCACCGGGTTCTATCCGGACGACCCCAAATACCTGGATTTCTGGAAGGCGATAGAGGATCTGGGTCTTCTCGTGGTTACCCATGCGGGCATGGCGTTGCCGCCCCTTGACGAGAAGTACTGCAGGCCGTCCAATCTCGCTGCGGTGGCAGAGAGGCACCCTGACACGGACATCATCGTCGCGCACCTCGGCGGGAAGTTCCACGACGAGCTGTACCCGTTGATGGAGGCCCACGAGAACATCCATTCGGACTGTTCCGCCCTCCAGGCCTGGAACCCGGACGACAGGTCCATGGTCGACAAGAGGCTTTCCGAGGCCATGTCCAGGTTCCCGGACAGGATCGTCTTCGGCACCGACTACCCCCTTTACCTGGACCACACGTCCCCGATGCAGTTCATACGCCAAATCAGGGAAGGGGACTGGGGCAACGACGCCGTGAAGGACAAACTCCTCGGAGGCAACATGGCCCGCCTCCTGGGCATCTGACGTTAAATACCTGTAGAAAGGTGACGTTCCATGGCTCAGGTGGCCTTGGACTGGGACGCGATCACGGAAACCTTCATGGCCAACAACGGGCCGGAGATACTGCTCGCATTGATCGGTCTCCTCGCGGTTTCCGTCGCAGTGCTTCGCATAAAGGACGGGGAGGACGGCAACAAATACAGGCTGGCAATGATCCTCGGCACCCTCGTTTCCGTGCTGATGGTCTACATACTGATAGTGCTGGACCTGACCTGGACGACGGCGACGCTGATCATCGTGGCCGTGGCGTGCTTCGCCCTGATAATCAGGCCGTTCAGGAAAGTCCACTTCGCGGTGATCCTGGGCCTGATGGTGGTCTGCGTCGTCTACATTTACCTGGGTTCCCTGGTCGGGTTCTTCGAGCCCCTGTCCACCGGGTGGCCCCGCATAATCGTGGCGTTCGTCGCCGGCGGCCTGTGCTACGCCATCTTCAACTTCGCCGAGGCGATAATCGACCTGGTCGGCGGCATCCTCAATTTCGTGCCCATCCTGTTCATACTGGGCCTGATCTGCATCGCCGAGGCCGTCTGCCTCATTTACACCGGGGACACCATATACCAGCTGTACCTGGCCTACAGGGAGTCGTCGACGCAGGCTCTGGCACATTGGTGACCGCCTAAATCGGCCATGGTAAACCTTTAAATTATAGGAACCATTGCGTGGGTTGCGTGGGCCCGTGGCTTAGCCAGGATATAGCGCTGGCCTTCTAAGCCAGACGCCTCGGGTTCGAAAGTTCCCCGCAAAGGAGCCGAAACTCCCGACGGGCCCGCCAAGGCCCACGGGGACGGCAGGAAGGAGAAACAAATGAAGAGAAGTTCACGCGCCTGGAAGAAACGTGGCAACCAGCGTTGGAAATGGCGCAAGAAGAAGATGAGGAGAAGGAAGAAAGCCCAGCGCATGCGCAAGGCCTGATCGTAAACCATTTTACCGGGGGTATAGGCTAACCTGGTAGACTGGCGGGCTCCAGTTATTGGGAGTGATTATGAATGGGTTTGCTGACAGTGATGAGTAACTGGAGCGATGACCCATTAATTTCACGGAGGGTAGCTCCCCCCGTGGCAGAAACCCGCTGGTGCGAGTTCAAATCTCGCTGCCCCCACCTTCCCTTCCCCTTTCCGCCATATCCGTAAGGCGCGTGACCGAACGAAAATCGCCACGGGAAAGAGCTTTCGGAACCGCATCGCTTAGCCGTGGCCGCGATGGGCATCAATTCCTGAAACTATGGATCGGCGCCGGAATCCTGCCGCCGCGGCGGACGAACCCGCCGCAGTCGAAGGCGTTGACCGCCATTACCGGTGAACCGCCGAGGAGGCCGCCGAACTCCGCCATGTCCCCGACGCCCTTGCCGTGGACGGGCACGACCCTGACGGCCGTGGTCTTGTTGTTGACCATGCCGATGGCCATCTCGTCCGCTATGATCCCGGAGATCGTCTCCGGCGAAGTGTCACCGGGTATCGCGATCATGTCGAGGCCGACGGAGCACACGCTCGTCATCGCCTCCAGTTTTTCCAGGGTTAGTGCCCCGGCCTCGACCGCGGCGACCATGCCCCTGTCCTCGCTGACGGGTATGAAGGCGCCGCTCAGGCCGCCGACGTAGGACGATGCCATGACGCCTCCCTTTTTCACCTGGTCGTTCAATATTGCGAGGGCCGCCGTGGATCCGGGCGCGCCGGCGTGTTCCAGACCCATCTCCTTCAATATGTCGGCGATGCTGTCGCCGACCGCCGGCGTCGGGGCCAGGGAAAGGTCGAGTATGCCGAAGGGCACGCCCAGCCTCCTCGATGCCTCCTTGGCGACGAGCTGGCCCGCCCTGGTCACTTTGAACGCGGTTTTCTTGATGGTCTCGCAAAGGACCTCGAAACTCTCGCCCGGCACCTTGGACACGGCGGTTTTCACCACACCCGGTCCGCTGACGCCGACGTTGATGACGGAATCGGCCTCGGTCACGCCGTGGAACGCCCCGGCCATGAACGGGTTGTCGTCGGGCGGGTTGCAGAACACCACGAGTTTGGCGCACCCGACGGAGTCGCGGTCGCCGGTCAGTTCGGACAGTTCCGTTATCTTACGGCCCATGGACAGCACGGCGTCCATGTTGATGCCCGCCTTGGTGGAAGCCAGCCCAACGGAGGAGCAGACCCGCTCCGTGGAGGAGAGCGCCTCCGGTATCGAATCCATGAGCAGGGCGTCCGCCCTGCCCGCACCCTTCATCACGAGGGCGGAATACCCGCCAATGAAGTTGACGCCTATTTCCTCGGCCGCCTCGTCCAGGGCGACGGCCAACTCCACGAAGTCCGCCGGCGTCCTGCAGGCGGAGGCGCCGACCATGGCAATGGGGGTGACGGACACCCTCTTGTTGACAATCGGGATGCCGAATTCCATGCCGATCTGGTCGCCGACGGAGACCAGGTCCCTCCCCTTGGAGACCACTTTCTTTTTTACGTTGGTTTTAAGGCGCCCGAGATTGGAATCGCAGCAATCCATCAGGTTTATGCCCAGCGTGATGGTGCGGACGTCGAGGTGCTCGCGCTCGATCATCTCGTTGGTTTCCATCACTTCGTTCAGGCCGATCCTGGGCATGGCATCAGATCCTGTGCATCATGTTGAAGATCTCTTCCTGCTGCGCCTTGATGACGCACCCGAGTTCCCTGCCGACGGCGTCGAGCTCCGCGGACAGGGTGGCGAAGTCGCCGGTGTACGTGGACGTGTCCACGATCATCATCATGTTGATGTATTCCTGCACGGTGGTCTGCGCGATGTCCAGGATGTTGATCCCGTTGTCCGCGAAGTAGGTGCAGACGCGGGCGATGATGCCCACCATGTCCTTGCCGACGAGCGTCACTATGGTCCTTTTCATGTTATCACTCCCCGCTCCGTGGGGCGAGGGCGTATTCTATGGAGTCGGACAGCGCTATGAGGGACGCTTCTATAACGTTGTCGGAGACGCCGACCGTCGTCCAGATGCCCTTGCCGTCCGTGGAAGTGATCAGGACGCGGACGGCCGCCGCGGTGGCGGCCTTCTCGTCCAAGACCCGGACTTTGTAATCGGTCAGTCGGACGTCCGCTAGCTGCGGGTAGAATTTGGTGAGGGCCTTCCTCAGGGCGTTGTCCAGGGCGTTGACCGGGCCGTTCCCGTCCGAGGCGGTGTGCTCCTCGTTGCCGGAACGGTCCCTGACCTTGATGCTGGCTTCCGATTTGATCCCGGAGGACGAGGCCTCGTCCATGTGCAGGCGGAAGCCGGCGATCTCGAAAGGCCTCTCATACCCGGGGGTCATGCGGTCGACGATTAGGCGGAAGCTGGCGTCGGCGCCCTCGAACTGGTAGCCGGCGGCCTCCATCTCCTTGACGCGGTTGGTCACTTCCGTGACGGTTTCCATGTCCGGGTCCAGGCCCATGCCCCGCATCTTCTCCATGATCGTGGCCCTGCCGGCCATGTCCGATACCAAAAGGCGGCGGCGGTTCCCGACCCGGTCCGGGGCGACGTGCTCGTAGGTGTCCGGGGCCTTGAGGACGGCGCTGATGTGCATCCCGCCCTTGTGGGCGAAGGCCTTGTCGCCGACGTACGGCATGTGGGCCTGGTGCCTGATGTTGGCGCTCTCGGAGACGAAGCGGCTGACCCCGGTGAGCATGGACATGTTCACGTTCGGCAGGGATTTGCCCATCTTCAGGACCAGGGCTGGTATTATGGAGCACAGGTTGGCGTTGCCGCACCTTTCCCCGATGCCGTTTATCGTCCCCTGGACCATGGTAGCCCCCGACTCCACGGCGGCGAGGCTGCAGGCGACGCCGAGTTCCGAATCGTTGTGGCTGTGGATGCCCACGGGCACGCCGGGGCAATGTGCCAGCACATCCTCGGTGGCTTTCCGTACCTCCGAGGGCATGCTTCCCCCGTTGGTGTCGCAAAGCACGAGCCACGAGGCGCCGGCGTCCGCGGCGGCCTTGAGGACGGACAACGCGTAACCGGGGTTGGCCTTCCAGCCGTCGAAGAAGTGCTCCGCGTCGAAGACGACGCTTTTGCCTTGGGAAACCAGATAGGCGACGCTGTCCGAGACCATCTCCAGGTTTTCTTCGAGGGTGGTGCCGAGCGCGTCGCGGACGTGGTAGTCCCAGGACTTGCCGAATATGCAGACGGTGTCGCCGGATTCCGCGAGGATTTTCAGGCCCGGGTCCTCCGCGGCCTTGGCGTTGATGCGGCGGGTGCTGCCGAAGGCGACGGCAACCTTCGGGTGGGTTTCCGAGACGACGCGGTTGAACTCCTCGTCCTTGGGGTTCGCGGCAGGCATCCCGGTCTCGATGAAATCGACGCCGAAACGGACCAGCTCGTGGAACACGGCCAGCTTGTCCGCGACGGAGAACGAGACGCCCTCCATCTGCGCCCCGTCCCGGAGCGTGGTGTCGTAGACGTAAACCCTGTCGGTCATTTCCTGGATTCCATTATGGAGATGAGGTCGCTCAGTATCGCCGAGGCGGTCTCGTGCTTGCCGGCGCCGCGGCCGGAAACGGTTATCGGGCCGGCGAGGTCGGTGAGGACCTGGGCGGTGTTCAGCGTCCCGGATATGGCGAGGGCGTGGCCCTTGGGCACGAGCCTCGGGGCCACCTCCAGCCTGTCGTCGGAAACCTCGCCGATCAGCCTTATGACCATGCCGCGCTCCGCGGCCATGGCGACGGCCTCGGGGGTTATGGCGGTGATGCCGGTGACGGACACGTCCCTTATGGTGACGGCCCTGTCGAATATGGAGTTGGCCAGGATCGCCACCTTGCTGGCGGCGTCTATGCCCTCTATGTCGTAGGTCGGGTCCGCCTCGGCGTAACCGAGCTGCTGCGCCTCGCGCAGGGCCTGGGAGAACGGCAGCCCCGTGTCCATCCTGGAGAGTATGTAGTTGCAGGTGCCGTTCAGTATGCCCCTGATCGACTTGATTCTCTGGCCGGCGAGGGCGGTGTGGCACAGCGAGATTATCGGCATGGCGCCGCCGACCGAGCCCTCGTATTTCAGTATGCAGCCGTTTTCCTCGGCCAGTTTCGCCAAGGCTGGGTATTCAAGAGCCAGCGGGCCCTTGTTGACGGTCACCACGTCCTTCCCCGAGGCGAGGGCGTGCCTTATGTTGGCCAAGCCCTCCCCGCCGTTTTCTATGTCGGTGGGGGAGGTCTCAATGAGGACGTCGTAGTCCGTCATGTCCATTATCTCGGTGACGGGTTTCCCGTCGCGGGCGTTGGGGCCGCACTTGCCGCTGTTGGTTTTGGTGGCGAGGACGCAGAACCCGCAAAGGCTTTTTTTGTCGATGTTGAAACTGGACGAATCGACAACCCCGACGACCGAAATCGACGCATCATAATTGTCTTTAAGGTATTTTTCCTTCAACAGAAGAATCTCGAAAACGCCTTGCCCGACCGTCCCGAAACCGCTCAGGAACACCTTCATCAGTCCAACCCCCTTATGCAGGCGGCGCCGGCTTTCTTGCAGGCCTTGCCGATGTAATCATCGAGCGAGCGCAGGTCGTCCTGGGATTTCGCTTTGATGGAAACCATCACCGTGTGCACCTTGCTGCCGGCGCCGGATGACGACCTGACGTACAGGGAGTGCACCGGGACCTTGGAGTCCGCGATCATCTTCTCCACGGCTGACGACGGCATGCCGCCTATGATGAGGTAGTCTATGGAATGGGTCTCCACAATGGAATCCACCCTGGCGACGACCACGTCGTTGGCCTCCCACGTGGCCTTGATTTTCTCCAACTCGTCCGGTCCGACGGAAAAGGTGATGTTGACGCCGATCCGCCCGTCGATGACCCTGTCCCTGTTGTGGACGACGCCAACGATGTTGCCACCGCACGAGGATATGGGTTCCAGAGATCTAATCAAGGTGCCTGGAATGTCAAGTACGTGGATTTCAGCGTTAATCATGTACACACGCATTAAAGAGGGGCTTATATAGGTTTACGTCTCCCGCCCGTTTCGGGTAGAGGCCCTCGGACATCTGCCGCTGGATGCAAAACGATATATCGCTAAACACCTACGCCTCCGCATGAAAAGGAACATAATCTCCGTTCTCGACATGAAGGACGACATGCACCAGCTCGTCGACCTGGCGATAAAGCTGAAGGCGGAGCGCGGCAACCACGGGGACCCCCTGAAGGGGAAGTCGCTGGCGATGATATTCGAGAAGCCCAGCACCCGCACCCGCATTTCCTTCGACGTGGCCATAAGCGAGCTGGGCGGCCACCCGCTGTACATCCACTCCGGCGATTCCCAGATGGGCCACGGGGAGACGGTGGAGGACACCGCCCGCGTGATGAGCCGCTTCGTCCACGGCATCATGTACCGGGCCTACGACTACAAGATCATGGACCGCCTCGGCGACGCGGCCACCGTCCCGGTGATAAGCGGCCTGGACAACCTGGAGCACCCGTGCCAGGCCCTGGCGGACATGATGACCATCAAGGAGATCAAGGGCGGCTTCAAGGGGCGTAAGTTCGTATACCTGGGCGACGGCAACAACGTCTGCAACTCCCTTCTCTACGCCTGCGCCATAATGGGCATCGACATGGTAGCCTGCTGCCCGGCGGTCCGCATGCCCAACGCCGAGATCATGCTCGGCGCCGCCCGCATAGCGGAGGAGAACGGCAGCCGGATAGAGGCCTCACACAAGCCGTACGAGGCGTGCAAGGACGCGGACGTGCTGTACACCGACACCTGGATATCCATGGGCGACGACACCCCCGTGGAGACGGCGACGCGCATATTCATGCCGTACCAGATCAACAAGGACCTGTTGGCCGTGGCCAAGCCGGACTGCATCGTGATGCACTGCCTGCCCGCCCACCGCAACATGGAGATCACCGACGAGGTGATGGACGGCCCCAACAGCGTGGTGTTCGACCAGGCAGAGAACAGGCTCCACGCCCAGAAGGCCGTCCTGTACACGCTGCTCAAATGAGCTGGGCGAGGACGATGTCCTCGACGGCGTCGAGGAATCTCTCCACGGCGTCGGCGGGAATGGTGGCGCCGGCGGCCACGGCGTGGCCGCCCCCGTCGCCGCCGACGTGGTTGGCCGCGGCGTTCATCACGAACGAGAGGTCGAGCCCCTTTGAGACCAGGGACCTGTCCGCCCTTGCCGACACCTTCTTGCCGCCGTCACTGTCGGCGAAGGCGATCATCGGCATGTCCCAGTTCCCGTCGTTGAGCAGCATGCCCGCGACGATGCCGACGACCGTGTCCCGGATGGCGTCCCCGGAATCGAAATAGCGGACGACCCTGCGGGTCCTGACCAGGCCGTTTTTCTTGACGTAATCCAGGGCCCCGGCGATGTTGCGCCGGTGCGCCGCCCTGTTCTCCTTGGCCGCCTCCACGGCCCCGGGCTCGCCCAGGCATATGCCGAGACCGGTCTCCGCGTCGTCGTACCTCCCGCAGGAGTTCAGCAGCGTGGCGAATTCCTTCGCGTCGCCCATGCCGCGGGCCCGGCCGGGCACGTCGTAGTTCTCGCCGAAGACCTTCCCCGCGTCGTCAGCGGACAAAAGTGCCAGCAGGGCGCCGGATATCCTTTCCGCCTCGTCGGGGGAGAGGTCCTTCCACGACCTTCTGGAACCGTCGGAATTCCTTTCCTCGACGCCCAACTCCTCAAGGAACCTGGAGCAGGCGACGCCGTCGCCGGAGAGGCCGGGGACGGCGGGGTCGGACGAATACTGAAGGAACTGCCTGATAGGGCGGGTGTCCCTGCCGAAGAACCTGGGGCCGCGGGCCACCTCGATGCCCCCCGTGGCGACGGCGTCGTTCAGTATTTCCCTGTTAATCCCGACGAGGCCGGAGTCCTTGGAGTCCTGCAAATCCCCGCAGGCGCCTATCACGGCCAGGTACGCCAGGTCCGCGTTGGCGGGGTCGACCGCCCTGGACACGAGGTATGTCACGCCGGCGCCGGAGATCTCCGTGGAGCCGTCGAATCCGAACTCGTGGGGATTCACGTGCACGACGGCGTTGAAACTGTCAAGCTGGGTCTGTCCCTTCCTCCAGTTCCTTTCGGGCACGTGGTGGTCAGTCACGAGCACGCCGTCCCTTTTGATCGACGACAGGTACCCGCTGCCCAGATCCACGATCCATACGAGGGATTCGGGGGAGGAGTTGACGTCCCCGGCGGCGTCCCCGTCGAATTTGGGGTAGAATCCCACGCGGCGCTTCTTGCCGAGCCTGTCCAGGGTGAGGGCGGCTATGGCCGCGGCGGAGATCCCGTCGGCGTCTATGTGCGCCACGACGAAGACGTCGTCCGCCGCGGCGACCCTCTCGGCGCCCCTGGCGCAGGCGTCCATGAACCCCTTCAGTCGGTCAGGCACGGGAGAGCCTCCCGTAAATGATGTCGGCTATGGCGGCAAGGTTTTCGGTGTCGGCCCTGTTGTATTCGGTCAGCAGTTCCAGCGCCGCGTCGTCGTTGTGCCTTTCCCAACGTTTCCACAGCCTGACCGCCTCCGCCCCGTCGACCCGGGCAAGATGCCCTTCCCTGCCGATGCCCAGCGCCGACTCGACGCCGGCGAGGCCGCCCCTCAGCCCGGCTTTCCTGCCGGCGAAGCGCAGGTCCATGTTGGGCATCCCCAGGTCCACCCCTGGAAACTCGCCTCTGAGCATGGGGACGTCGAAGCACTTGCCGTTGAACGTGACCAGGAGCGGCGCGCCGTCCAAGGCGTCGGAGAGCCTCCCGGCGGTCAGGTCCCTGCCCCGGGTCAGCGTGACGGTATAGCCGCCCCTGTGGACGGACACCATCGTCACGACCGCGCCCGCATGCAAACCGTCCGTCTCTATGTCCAGGAAGGCCGCGTCCCCGCCGAACCTGCCGAAGAGCCTCCATTCCTCGTTGCCGGGGAGCATGGCGGCCAACTCCCTCGTTTCCCCGGCCTCGAGGTGCCCGACGGCGGTTTCCAGGCAACGGTCGCATTCCGCCTTCCTGCGCGGGTTCATCGCGGGTACCGAATCCGCGTCCAGAAAGCCGTACCAGTCGAGGACGCCGCAGGAGATTATCCTCTCCTCCGTCTTGGGCCCGACCCCCGGCAGGATCCTGAACGTCCTCGAAATCATGGCGCACGCCTATGAGGGGACCGTTAAAAACCTTATCTCCCTACCTTTTTACCCGACCCCCTCATATCCCGGGCCGTGGACGTGTTGGAGATAGCCCCCGGGGTCTCGGCGACCAAGGATTTCTGCCTTCTGGTGGGCGACGGCCCGACGATGGTGGTGGGCGACCTGCACCTGGGGTATGAAAAGGCCCTCGAGTCCGACGGCCTGCACATACCGAGGTTCAACACCGCTTCGGTCCGCGAGGGCCTGAACCGCGCCATCTCCGACCACTCCCCGGAGTCCATAGTGTTGCTGGGCGACATAAAGCACGATTTCAGGAGGCCGGAGCGGGAGGTGAGGGAGGAGGTCCTCGGCGTCCTGGAACTCCTCGTGGACACCGCGGACGTGGCCGTGGTTCGCGGGAACCACGACAACTTCCTGCAGAACATACTGTCCGACCTCGGCCTGTTCGCCACGGACCACATCGACGTACACGGATACAGGCTGGAGCACGGCCACGAGGATTCCGGGGCGCGGCCGGTCATAATCGGCCACGAGCACCCGTCCGTGAGGATCCGGGGGTCGGTGCACGGGGACGTGAAGATCCCGTGCTTCCTGCATTTCGAAAAGGAGGGGATAGTCGT
The DNA here is from genome assembly GCA_012520845.1 of Thermoplasmatales archaeon. Classification (GTDB taxonomy): domain Archaea; phylum Thermoplasmatota; class Thermoplasmata; order Methanomassiliicoccales; family Methanomethylophilaceae; genus JAAYNL01. The sequence goes on from JAAYNL010000015.1 coordinate 245,947, forward strand.
GGTGCCGCCCTTCAGCCCGTTTCCCCTGGGCAGCGACCTGTCGCCCTCCGACCCAGGGCAGTTCATGTCCCCCGCATGCAGGGCCGCCGACGCGGAATCGGCGCGGGTCTACGGCGTCACGGAGATAGGCGTCCTCGACCTCGGGGCGCTTGGGGGAATCAAGGATTTGGAACTATGAAAATCAACCCCGTTAAATAGATAGTTTTATAAACTCTATAATACGCGCGACTATATGAGATATGGATATTCAATCCATCCATAAAAGGGTTTAATATGGTGGTTGGAAATCAACACACAACATCCGGCGACGGATGGAGGAAATAAAATGAGCGCAGAAATGGACAAACTCATAGACATCGTCGTGACTGGGAAAATCAAGGAAGCCAAGGACGCCACTCAGGCGTGCCTTGATGCCGGGCACGGCCCGAAGGACATAGTCTTCGAAGGCCTTTCCAAAGCGATGGCCATCGTTGGCGACAAATACGCCGCCAAGCAGTACTACCTGCCCCAGGTGTTGCTTTCCGCCAACACCCTGTATCAGGGTCTGAACCTCGTTCTCCCCATGCTTGAGGGCGAGGGCGGCGCCGGTAAGGGCACCGTCGTGATCGCGGTCGTCGAGGGCGACGTACACGACATCGGCAAGAACATCGTCAAGGCCATGCTGACCGGCCTCGGCCTGACCATCCACGACCTCGGCAAGGACGTCCCCGTCAAGGACTTCATCGCCAAGGCCAAGGAGACCAACGCCCAGATCATCGCCGAGTCCACCCTCATGACCCCCACCCTGGCGGCCATGAAGGAGATGGAGAGCGTCCTCAAGGAAGAGGGCCTCAAGGGCAAGGTCAAGACGATGGTCGGCGGCGGCGCCACCTCCAAGGAGTTCGCCGACCAGATCGGTGCGGACGGTTGGTCCTACGACGCCGTCGAGGCGTCCCAGCTGGCCTCCAAGCTCCTGGGCCTCTGAAACCCGGAAGGGTTCCGGAAACCAGCACAAACCCCTTTTCCTTTCCATCTTTCCACTTTTGGTGGCCACAGCCGCTTGGCGTCGCGCGTCGGATGTACCGTATAACTTTTTCAATGGGTTATACGGCATGTTTTAATAGGGAACCAGACTAACATTTCCGCATGGCGAAAAGGTCCGAGTTCGACCAATGGGCGATCGACTGGATTGAGTCGGAGAAAAAGGCAGGCAGGAAATGCTTCGACGTCAAGAAACGCGGCAACTCCTACTACGTCTATTACCAATCGACCAGGTACAACGCGGAGACCAAGAAAAGGGAAAAGGTGTCCGGCTACCTGGGCAGGCTCATCGAGGGCGTCGGCCTCGTCGAGCCGGACTCGTATTCCGAGGATGACGAGATCGTAACGCCGACCAGGTATGGCCTCGGGGTCGACACCGGCGGCACCTACACAGACGCCGTGATCCTCGATTTGGACGATTTCTCGGTCGTGGCGAAAAGGAAATCCAGGACGACCCACCACGACCTGACCAAGGGCCTGTATGCTTCGGTAGAGGCCGTGTTCGCCTCTTGCGACGTGCAACCCGAGGAAATTGCGCTGGTAGGCATATCCACAACCCTGGCCACGAACTCGGTGCTGGAGGGGCACGGCGGTCAGGTCGGCCTGCTTTTGATAGGATGGGACCCGATGTCCCCCGTGAATTTCGGCGAGAAGACGCAGGCGTTCATAAAGGGCGGTTTCGACAGCAAGGGCAGGGCCGTCCAGGCCCTGAGTAAGGCTGACGTCGTCGCCGCGATAGAGAAGGTGTCCGACGGCATCGACGCCATAGCGATATCCGGGTTGTTCGCCAACCTCAATCCCTCGCAGGAGAAGAAAGTCAAGGAATTGGCCATGGAGATCACCGGCCTGCCGACGGTGGCGGGCCACGAGCTTTCCGCCGAGATGGGCATCGATGTCAGGGCGGAGACCGCCGTGCTGAACGGCAGGCTCATACCCATCGTCAGCAAATTCTTCGACGGCGTGGAGTCCACCTTCCGCGGCATGGGCATCACGGCGCCAATCATGGCCTATAAGGGGGACGGGTCCGTCATGACCTTGGAGGAGGCCCGCAAATACCCCGTGGAAACAATCCTTTCCGGCCCCGCCGCCAGTTCCATGGGGGGCAAGGTGCTGTCCGGCGTGGAGGACTGCGTCGTCGTCGACATCGGCGGCACCTCCACCGACATCGCCGTCATGGACGGCGGGTTCCCGCAGATACAGTTCGACGGCGCCAGGGTCGGCGGTTGGAGGACCAGGGTCAAGGCCGTGGACATGCGCACCGTCGCCCTGGGTGGGGATTCCCGCATCCACATCGCGGAAGGCAACAAATTCCTGATAGGCCCGGAGCGGGTCATACCGCTGTCGACGTTCGTACAGGGCAGGCCCGGGCTGGCCAGGAAAATCGCCTACGAGACCATTTTCGAGTATTACGAGGCGGACGACTCCTTCGACGCCAGGGGCCTCGGCGAGAAGGAAGCCCGCATATTCGCCGCCGCCAAGGGGAGGGGCCCCGTGACCCAGATGGAGATAATGGATGCCACCAAGGGCCTTTGGATAATTGACGAGGAGCTCAAATCCCTGGTGTCCCAAGGCGCGTTGGAGATGGCCTCCCTCACCCCCACGGACGTGATGGTCACCCTCGGCCTGTACGAGAACGGCGACCGGAAGGGCGCCGAGGCGGGCGTGGAGGCCGTCGCCCTGAGGACGGGCATGACCCGGGACCAGGCCGCCCACGTCCTCTACGAGGAAATCAAGGTCGGCGTCGCCGAGGCCATAATGTCCAAGATGTTCGACGACGAATTCGAGGCCTGGAGGGACAGGGGGTCCGAGACGCTCATGAGGCGCATGGCCGGTCTCGACCGCAACGGCAAGATGTCCATATCAGCGAATTTCAGCGTGCCCATCGTCGGCATCGGCGCGCCCGCCAGGCACATGATGTCCGACATCGCCGAGAGGCTGGGCGCCGAGGTGATTTTCCCGGAGAACCACGATGTCGGCAACGCCGTGGGCGTAATCACCAGCAAGATCTCCGAATCCATGACCGCCGTCGTGGTGCCCACGCCGGACTACAGGTTCATGGCCACGGTGCCGTTCATGGGCGCAAGCTACCACGCCCACCTGGGCAGCGCCGTCTCATCCGCTCGCAGCAGCCTCGAGTCCATGCTCCATTCCAAGGTGAAGGGCCAGGGCGGCAGGAACATCGCCACCTCGTCGAAAATAAAGACGTTCTTCGCTGCGGAGGGCCGCATGGGGGAATGGGACGAGACCGTCATAGCCCGCACCGTCAACCGGGTGGAGATAGTCTCCAGGGCGATCGGGGACCCGCCGGAGGTCCTTTGAGGGCGCCCCAGCGGGTTAAACGGGCTTATCCCGAAACGCCCGGTTGAAACGTTAAATAAGTTGAGTCCCATCCCGCAACCACGGAGAGATAATACTATGTCTATGACTCCAAGAGAAAGAGTGCTTGCAGCGATGAGGATGGAAGAACTGGACAGGCCCCCCGCGGCCGTGTTCACCCAGAGCGCCACCATCGGCCAGATGGACGCCCTTGGTATCGCTTGGCCCGAGGCCCACTCGAACGCCAAGATGATGGCCAAACTGGGCGCCGGCCAGGCGGAAGTGCTCGGCTTCGAGGCGGTAAGGGCTTCCTTCTGCCTCACCGCCGAGGCGGAGAGGCTCGGGTGCAAGGTGGACCCCGGCAAAAAGAACAGCACCCCGATGCTGAAGGCCCACCCCCACAAGTTCGACCCCATGTCCGGCGAGTACGACGAGCCCCACCTTATGGACCCCGAGGAATTCCTGAAGGGCGGAAGGGTCAAGACCGTGCTGGAAGCGGTCGAGATCATGAAGAAGGACTACGGCGACAAATACCCCGTCATCGCGGGGAACACTGGCCCCTTCACCCTGGCCGGCCACCTGGTGTCCACCGAGAACCTCGTTTTCGGCATCCTGATGGCCCCTGATGAGGTCCACAAGTGGCTGGACGCCGTCGCGCCCATCACCAAAATCTACAGCCAGGCCCTCGCGGACGCCGGCGCGGACTTCGTCCAGATGTCCGAGCCGTCCTCCTCCACCGACCTGCTGTCCCCGGACATGTTCACCGAGTACTCCGGCAAGTACATCAAGGATGGTCTCGGCAAGGTCAAGGGCGCCGGCACCGTGCTCCACATCTGCGGGAACACCATGCCGATCATCGACCACATGATCGAGACCAAGGTGACCGGCCTGTCCATCGAGGAGAAGGTCAAACCCGTCGAGGGCGTCAAGGCCGTCAACGGCCGCATCGCGCTCGTCGGCAACATCGGCGTCGTCTCCCCGCTGCTCCAGGGCACCCCCGAGGACTGCGCCAAGCACGCCAAGATCGTCGCCGAGGCCGGGTTCAACGTCGTCTCCTCCGGATGCGGCCTGTCCGCCATGATTTCCAACGAGAACCTCTTGGCGGTCTCGAACACGGTGAAGTCCCTGAAGCTTCGCTGAGCGGGCGTTTTCGCCCGCCCAAACCCCTTTCCAAACCCATTATCCGTTTTCTCTTCCAGATATGTTTTTAGCGACCGACGCGTTCTCGGTGCCGTAGGTGTTCTAATGGAATACGGGATAGCCCTGGATTTGGGGACGAGCGGCTTCAGGACCCACCTGGTGGACCTGAAAAAGGGCGCCAAGATTTTGGACACGGCCATAACGGTCAGGCACCCGATACCCGGGGCCAACATCATGGACCACCTTCATTTCTGGATGAACTCCGGGCCGGAGCTGGGCCACGCGATAATAATGAAGACGGTAAGGGACCTGATATCCTTCTTCGGCCGGGAACGGTTGGAAAGGGTTTCGACCGTGGCCATCTGCGGCAACCCCATCCAACTTTCGATGTTCGAGAACATCGAGGTCAGGGACCTGGCCTTCGCCGGCAAGAGCCGGCTGAAGACCCTGGGCATCATCCCGCCCGAGAGGAAGGCCCACGTCACCACCGTGGGCGACATCGGGGACATGGGCCTGGACCCCGAGGCCAGGGTCATCGTGCCCCCGGCCATAAGGCACGAGATCGGCGCCGACGCCCTGGCCATGATAATCAAATCCAGGATGCTGGAGAAGGACGAGACGTGCCTTGTCACCGACTACGGCACCAACGCCGAGATGGGCCTGTATTACGAGGGCGAGCTGTACTCCGGCTCCGCCGCCGCCGGGCCGGCGATGGAGGGCCAGTCCATAGCCCACGGCATGTTGGCCGCCCCGCACGCGATTTCCGATCTGGACGAGGCCGGGGACGGCATGTGGGACAACATCATCCTCGACGAGGAGATGATCCCCAAGGCGATGTCCCGGGTCAACCCGGTCACCGGCGCGGAGGTCAAAATCGTCGACTACCCCGCCCACGGCATCACCGGCACCGGCGTGGTGTCCGCCATGGCCCTCGGCCTGCGCACCGGCCTCATAACAAGGCCGGGGATAAACACGGCCGACGGCAAGCTGCGCCTGGCGGACGGCGTGCTGTTCACCGAGGCCGACGTCGGCGAGGCGGGCAAGGCCATGGGCGCCATAAGGGCGGGCCACAGGACGCTGATGGAGACCGTCGGCATCACGGAGAAGGACGTCAACACCATGTACATGGCCGGCGCCTCGGGCACGTACGTGGACCCCGTTAAGGCCCAGGACTGCGGCATGATACCGAGGGTGATCAAGGAGGTGTACCAGCTTGGAAACACCTCGCTGATGATGGCCCACGACCTGCTCAAGGGGCCGGAGACCCTGGACATGATGCAGTCCGTCGCCGACTCCATTTCGGCGAACCACGTGATGTTCGCCGGCTCCAAGACGTTCGAGGACATGTACGTCCTGGAAATCGCCTATTGGGACGAGGGCATGCCCCTGGAGATGTACAACGACATGCTCGAGGCCTCCGGGATACCGCGCCTGCCCGACCTGGTCAGGCCGGAGGTGGTCAAGAGGCTGGTCAAGTCCGACATCCCCGAGAAGGGGGAGGGGCTGCACACCCTGCAGGACGTGGGCGGCATAATGAGCGCCTCCTTCGAAGGGTGCACCCTTTGCGGCAAATGCCAGAGGGGATGCCCCGAGAGGGCCCTCACCCTGGACAAGGCGAAACGCACCATCAACGTCAGGTCCGACCTGTGCCTGGGCACCGCCTGCAAGGCGTGCGAGCTCAACTGCCCGGAGAAGGTGTACGTGTTCACCGACCTCGCTTTGGTCTGATACGTTTTACCCAAAACTTATACCTGTGCACCAACGTCGGGGTGCCATGGGTAATTCGAAATCGAAAAACGAGGAAAGCGCCAAGGTCATGAGGGACATCCTCTGCCTGAGGAACGAACCCGTCGCCGTCAAGCTGATCAGGGAAGGGGATGGGTTCCCCGAGGGCGAATTCACCGAGCCCGAGGGCCAGATGTCCCACTGCCAGGCCGTGATGGCGGCCAGGAAGGGGGAGTGCCTCAAGATGACGGCGGAGAAGCAGTCTTGCATGGTCGGCGCGTCGACGCTGGGCATGGCCGCCATCCCGGAGAAGGTGGCCACCGGCGAGCACCACGGCAAGCAGAGGGTGCACGTCAGCGACGCGGCGGCGGCCAAGATGATCGCGGAAAGGTCCGACATGCCATACAGGACCGTCGGGGAGATCGTCTGCCCCCTGTCCAAGGCGGATTTCGAGCCGGACGCCGTGGTCGTCGTGGACATGCCCGAGAGGATATACTGGATCTCGGCCGCTAACGTCTCCGACGGCGGCCGCGCCCACTACTCCACGGCGCCGTTCCAGTGCGTATGCGAGGACGCGACCGCCCTCCCGATCCTGACGGGCAAGGCGAACATCTCCCTCGGCTGCATCGGATGCCGCAGGAGGACCGACATAGCCTTCGACGAGATGGTCGTCGGGTTCCCGTATTCCATGATGCCCAAGGTACTGGAGTCCCTGGAGCGGTTCAGCCAGGGCGCCATCGCCAGGGGCAGGAAGGAATGACCAGGCCGGGCGGCGTCAAGGCGTCCGACGGGTTCGACGACAAGGACCTGCGCATCATAATGGCGATGAGGGAGGATTCCCGCACGCCAATGGGCGAGATAGGGCAGACCCTCGGCATCTCCAAGGCCACCGTCAGCAGGAGGGTGGCCAAGCTCGAGGAGAGGGGTATAATCCGAGGGTACTGCCTGGACGTGGATTCGTCGAAGCTGGGCGTCCTCAAGTCAATAGTGTCGATGCAGATCGTGGGCAGCCCGGTCTCCCACGTGATCGAGCAGTTGGTGACCTACGACGAGATAGGGACCATCTACAAATCCTTCGGCGACCACAACATCGTCTGCGAGGTGTACACCGTCAACGTGGACGCCCTTTACGACATGATACAGACGAAGCTCCTCAAGATGCCCAGCGTCAGGAACGTGGAGGTAGACATCCTGGTGGAGAGGATGGTGGTCCACAGGAACGCGGACATCGCCATATACGAGGGGGCCCAGGGGAAGGAAGGATGAGGCTGGTCCGAAGGCCCAAGCTCCGCAGGGGCGAGGGCATCAGGTCGGTGGACCCGTCGGAGACCCTCGCCCGGTTCGAGCCGCTGCTGGGCGCCGCGGGCATGGGCCCGCTGGAGGACCTGACGGGCATGGATTCCACGGGCATCCCGGTGTACGCGGTGCACAGGGACGAGACCGCGAAGGGCACCTGGGGCAACTACAACGGCAAGGGCCACACCCCGGAGCAGGCCATGGCCTCCGCCGTGATGGAGGCGATGGAACGCTACAGTTCCGAGGTCAGGGAGACCGACGAAATCATATACGGGACGGTGGCCGAGGCGGAGGCCCATGGCCCCACGGTCCGGCCCGGGTCGCTGATACTGCCGGTCGCGACGGCCCACCTGGCCGACGTCGCGGAGCTGGCGTGGGCGCGGGGGTACGACATCATAAGGGGCGAGGAGGTCTGGGTGCCGGCCTGCGCCATCTTCCATCCCTATTACCCAGACGGGGACCTGCAGCTCTTCAGGTACAACACAAACGGCCTGGCCTCCGGCAACGACCTGGAGGAGGCGATACTCCACGCCCTGTTCGAGGTGGTGGAGAGGGACGCCTGGTCGATCGCCGAGTACCGGGGCGTCCCGGCGCCGGACGTCACCGTCGCGGAAGGGACCCCGGCCCACGACCTGGTGGGGCGTTTCGCCGACGCCGGGGTCGAGATCAGGCTGAAGGACATCACGTCCGACGTGGGCATCCCCACCATCGCCGCGGCCTCCGACGACGTCCGCACCAGGGACCCGGAGATGCTCGCCATCGGCGTCGGCACCCACCTCGACCCGCAGATTGCCGCGGTCAGGGCGCTCACCGAGGTGGCCCAGAGCCGTTCGACCCACAAACACGGCGTGAAGGTCAACGCCCGCCTCCGGGACGCGACCAGGGAACTGGGTTACGACCGGGTCAAGGGACTTAACCGCGTGTGGTACGGGGACGGCCCCCGCACCGTCCCGTTGGCCGGCATCGAGGACCGGTCCACCGATTACGTCATGGACGATTTGGAGATTGCGCTCGGCGCGCTGGTCGGGGCGGGCCTCACAAGGGCGGCGGTCGTCGATCTGACCCGGGAGGACGTCGGCGTCCCCACGGTGCGTGTCGTCGTCCCCGGCATGGAGGTGTACGCCATGGATTCCGAAAGGATGGGTAACAGGCTTTATCTCCAACCCGATTCCGATATTACGTATTGAAAAAGGCCACCATTAAATAAAAGGTCGACTCAACTCTCGCCCGCGCGAGTAGGATGGCATCCCCAGCCGGGCGCGGGGGTTCGCCCTCCCACGTGGCCTTTAAGCCCGTTTTGGGTCGGTTTTATATCCTTATAGCATATTGCGAGAATTGCAAGGGGAGGGCGGAAATCTTAGGTTGCCGCCCAAGCAAGAGAAAAAGGAGGTAAGAAATGCCAAAATACAAGGATGTAATCGACTTGTATGACGACAGGGGCAAGAGAATCGCTAAAGATCTCCCCCTTGAAGCCATAAGTCCGTTGCGCAACAAGGCGATCCAGAGGATTGCTTCCTTGACCAAGAGGACCGTGGCCGTTAACCTCGCCGGGATTGAGAAAGCCCTCAAGACCGGCACGGTAGGCGGCGGCGGCGCCAACATAAAGGGCAAGGAAATCGACATCCCCCTCGTCAGCAAGGCTGACAAGATCGCTTCCGCGATAAAAGACATGGTCCAGGTATTCGATGGCGACGACACTCACGTCGACGTCAAATCCGGCGGCAAGAGCCTTGTCGTCGTCGTACCTGAGGAGAGGCTGAACGCAGGTGTTGAGTACACCACCGGTTTCACGGCTACCGCCGCCGCCACCGTGCAGGCGATCATTGACGAGTTCAAGATCCCGATGCACAAGGCGAACATGGTCAAAGCCGCCGTTTGGGGCAGGTATCCCCAGACCGTGACCTTCACCGGCACGAACCTGAGGTCCATCCTGGATGTGCCCCAGAACAACGAGGGTGCCGGTTACGCTCTGAGGAACATCATGTCCAACCACGTGGTCGCCCTGGTCAACAGGAACGCCATGCAGGGCGTGGCCCTCTCCGCCATATTCGAGCAGACCGCGGCCTTCGAGATGGGCGACGCAATCGGGCCCTTCGAGAGGGGCCACCTGTTGGGTCTCGCCTACCAGGGCCTGAACGCCAACAACATGCTCTACTCCATCGTCAAGAAGAACGGGAAGACCGGCACCGTGGGCACCGTCATCGAGTCTCTTATGGAGATGGCGATCGACAACGGCGTCATCAGGGTGAAGGAGAAACTCCCCAGCGGGTACCAGCTTTACACGACCGACGACCTTCCCCTGTGGAACGCGTACGCCGCCGTCGGCATGACCGCGGCCGTCATGGTCAACGTCGGTGCAGCCAGGGCTTGCCAGGGCGTCCCCGCGACCGTTCTGTACTACAACGACCTTCTGGAGCACGAGACCGGCCTTCCCTCCGTGGACTACGGCAGGTCCGCCGGTGTTACCGTTGGTATGTCCTTCTTCTCCCACTCCATCTACGGCGGTGGGGGTCCGGGCCTGTTCCACGGCAACCACGTCGTTACCAGGCACTCCAAGGGCGTCTTGATACCCGCCATCACGGCAGCCAACTGCCTCGACGGCGGCACCCAGACCTTCTCCGCAGAGGCCACCTCCGGCCCCTTCAAGGAAGTGTTCGGGGGCATCGAGGCCTTTACCAACCCCATACAGGTCGTTGGTGCGGAAGCCAAGAAGACAGCGAGGGCATTGAAGAAGTAAGCGGGTAGGCCAAAATGACGAGTACAGAAAGCATCGAAAACAAGTACACTGGGGTTCCCCTCCCCGAGGTCCGCATCACCACCGAGAGGATGATGAGCGCGGACACGACGGAGAAGATCCTCAACGCATTGTCCGTCGTGGATTCCATCAGGCAGATCACCGTGACCGGCGAAAGCCTTCCGGCGACCGTCAACAGCGGTCCCAACAAGGGCCTCGCCAACAACCACAGCGAGCGCAAGACGATAACGTTCAAGGGCCAGGAAATCGTCCTTAGATACCTGGTCGGCGACATATTCGTCGAGTTGCTCTCCGAGGACGAGGAAATGCTGAAGGAAGCCGTCGACGAGATCGGCGGCATCTGCGAGAAGGTGCTTCCCTTCGGATTCTCGATAGAGGTCGGAAGGTACTCGAAATACAGGCCAACGCTCAGAGATTACCGTGGTGTGTAAACTATGGCTAAATACAAGAGACAATTCTACCCCGGGGCCTCCGTACCTGCCCAGAACAGGCGCAAGTACATGGACCCGAAGCAGAAACTGAAGGTCCTTCGCGACGTCTCCATGGACGACGTGGTCAGGATCATGGGGCACAGGAACCCCGGCGAGGACTATCTGTCCATCCACCCCCCGATCGAGGAGGGCAACGAGCCGGACTGCCCCATAAGGCAGCTCGTGGAGCCCATCGAGGGCGCCAAGAAGGGAGACCGCATTAGGTACATCCAGTTCACCGACTCGGTCTACTTCGCACCCATCTCGCCCTACCAGAGGGCGTGGATGTACCTCTCCAGGTACAGGGGTCTGGACACCGGTACCCTTTCCGGCAGGCAGATCATCGAGATGAGGGAGAGGGACCTCGAGAAGCTCGCGAAGGAACTGATAGACAACGAGACGTTCGACCCTGCCCTCACGGGCATCAGGGGCGCGACCGTTCACGGCCACGCCTGCCGTCTCGACGAGAACGGGCTCATGTTCGACGCCTGGCAGAGGTACGAGTGGGACGCCGACAAGAAAGAGGTCGTCTACATCAAGGATCAGGTCGCCCTGCCCCTTGACAGGAGGATCTCCGTGGGCAAGCCCGCCGCCATGGCCGACCTCAAGAAGAGGACGACCATCTTCAGGGCCGACGGTGTCGACATGAGGGATGACAAGGAAGTGACCAAGTACGGTCTCAGGATCCACAAGCTGAGGACCCTGGGCGGATTCCAGCCCTTCAAGGTCAAGGGAGAGTGATACACATGGCACAGAAGAAGAAGAAACTGTTCGCGGACGCATGCGCGAAGAAGTTCAAGGAGAAGCCCGAGGAAGTCAAGACCTCTTACTACCACTTCGGCGGCTGGAGGCAGTCGAAGAGGAAGGTGGAGTTCGTTGAAGCGGCGAACAAGATCGCCAAGGAACGTGGCATCCCCATGATGAACCAGGACATCGGTGTGCCCCTCGGGCAGAGGTCCTGGATGCCGTATCAGCTGTCCCACACCGACATCTACGTCGAGCCGGATGACCTCCACTGCATCAACAACCCTGCCATCCAGCAGGCTTGGGATGACATCAGGAGGACCATCCTCGTCGGGCTTGACTCCCCCCACCAGACCATCGAGAGGAGGCTGGGCAAGGAAGTCACCCCGGAGACCATCAACGACTACCTCGAGGCGGTCAACCACACGATGCCCGGCGGCGCTGTCGTTCAGGAGCACATGGCCGAGATCAACCCGGCCCTGGTGTACGACTCCTACGTGAAGGTCTTCTCCGGCGACGACGAGCTCATCGACGAGATCGACAAGAGGTTCGTGATCGACATCAACAAGCTCTTCAGCAAGGACCACGCGGCCCAGCTGAAGAAGGCCATCGGCCCGACCCTGATGCAGGCCGTCCGCGTCCCCACCATAGTCGGTAGGGTCATGGACGGAGGTACCATCTCCAGGCACGCGGCCATGCAGATCTCCATGGCGTTCATCAGCTCCTACAAGCTGGCCGCCGGCGAGGCTGCGATCGCCGACTTCGCGTACTCCGCGAAGCACCAGTCCCTGCCCATGGGTACCATGATGCCCGCGAGGCGCGCCAGGGGTCCCAACGAGCCCGGCGGCGTGCCCTTCGGCTTCCTGGCCGACATGGCCCAGTCCGACCGCGTGAAGCCCGAGGATCCCGCGAAGGGCGCCCTCGAGGCCGTCGCTCTCGGCGCGATCATCTACGACCAGATCTACCTCGGTGGCTACATGTCCGGCGGCGTCGGGTTCACCCAGTACGCCTCCGCCGCGTACACCGACAACATCCTTGAGGACTACGTCTACTACGCAGTGGACTACATCAAGGACAAGTACGGTGGATTCTGCAAGCTGGACCCCGCCAAGTTCGACGAGCTCGAGAAGCTCGGTGACGACATCAACGCGTACGCCTTGGAGATGTACGAGAGGTACCCCGCCGTCATGGAGGCCCACTTCGGTGGTTCCCAGAGGGCGACTGTCGCCGCCGCGTCCACCGGCATCGCCGGTTCGATGGCGACGGGCAACGCCGACTGCGGCGTGAACCTCTGGTACCTGTCCATGCTCCAGCACAAGGAGAGGACCGGAAGGCTCGGGTTCTACGGGTTCGACCTGCAGGACCAGTGCGGTTCCGCCAACTCGTTCTCCTACAGGTCCGACGAGGGCCTGCCCATGGAGCTGAGGGGTCCCAACTACCCCAACTACGCCATGAACGTCGGTCACATGTCCGGCTACACCGGCATACCGAAGGCGGCCCACGCCGCCCGCGGCGATGCCTACACCGCCAACCCGTTCATCCGCGTGGCGTTCGCCGACCCAAGCCTCGTGTTCGACTTCGCGAACATCACCAAGGAAGTCGGCCGCGGTGGCCTCCGCGACTTCAAGCCCGCCGGCGAGAGGTCCGCTGTCATAAAGGTGTGATCGCGTGAAAGTGGGCGACGTCTGCAAGTACATCCCGACATCCACCGTCGGAAAGGTCACCGGGGTGCGCGAGAGGGACGGCAGGGTCTGGGCTTGCCTGGACCGTACCGGCCTCTGGTACGACGTCTCGGTCCTGTCCGCCGCTGACCCGTCGGAGTACGTGGAGGTCGCCTACAAGTACCGCGAGAAGACCGTCGACAGCGCGATGGAGTCCCTGGAACGCCTCAAGGCCGAGGCCCAGGAGATCGACATCAGCGACATGGCTGCTACGAGCGGCGGATAACGCCGCTCGCCCAAACCCTTTTTTCATTTTTCATTTTCCCCTTCCTTCGGCAACGATTATAATGCCCACGGGGATTACCCACCATGACCCTCATGGACGCAGGTTCGTTTGCCAAGATGGAAGTTATCACCATGGACGCCCACGTCCTGGGCGAGGTGCAGGACCTAAGGTACGACCCGATTTCCTGGGAGATCAAAGGGTTCAAGGTCAAGAGCAGCAAATCCGCCGCCTCCGTCCTCAGCGCCGGGTCCGGCAGGTCCATGATGTTCCTCGAGACCGGCGACTACGCCGTGAACGACGTGGTCCTCGTCGACTCCGACCTGGAGGGGCTCAGGGGTTCCGTTTCCGCGGACAGCGACGCCTCCCCCACCCTGTCCTACCTCAAGGGCAAGAAGGTGGTCTCCTCGGACGGCATCGTCCTCGGCACCCTCGACGAGGTCGTTGTGGACGCGGAAAGGTGGGTGGTCCCCACGTTCAAGATGAAGCTGGACAAGGCGGCCTACGAGCACCTCGGCGTCAAGCGCGGGCTGTTCGCCAAGACGGTGAGCGGCATACCCGCCTCGGACATCGCCTCGGTGTCGGAGACGGTCTCGCTGTACCCCACGGCGGCGGAACTGCGGTCGTCGATAGTCATTGAGTGACGGTATCGAAGGCGACCAGGATCGACGCCAGCTTGGGGTCGTCCTCCATGCCGTGCCTCTTGCGAATCATCGCGTCGCAGGTCGGGGCGGGGCTGCAGGAAATGACGTTCGTGCACCCGTTCGACTCGTTGAGCTCCGGGAAGGAGACGGGGGGCATCACGAAGTTTTCCGACTCCCCCTTCTCGGGCCGCACGTCGGTGAACACGACGAAGCCGTCGGACAGCCATATCGTGTTCTCCCTTTCCATGTATTCCTTGGCCGTGTGGGGGAAAACCTCCACGCCCATCAGCAGCCCCCCGTCCGATTCCAATATCACCGTGGGTTCCGGCGGGGGCCTGAACCTGGGGTCCTTCACTATGCAGATGACGTGCTCCCTCTCCAGGGCCTGGCTGAAACCGTCGTTCCTGACGGCGATGTCGCCGACGGCCTTGACTTTCTTCTCTTCCTCGTCTATCATGCGGAGGGTTTCATCGTCCAGGTAGAATGCTTTGACGACGCCCCTCATGTTAGACAGTATCTCCAAGGGGTCGGGACGTTCCATGCGTGGCAATCGTGAACAGGTTATTAAACGTTGACCATTTTTCCGTAACACATGTCTCTAACCATGCTGAACGAAAGAGACCCAGACACCGTCCGGGCACTTTACGCCTACAGGAAGGAGGTGTTCCGCGAGGGTCCCCTCGACATCAAGGTGAAGGAGTTGATCGCCCTGGCGATCTCCTCCGTACTGAAATGCGAGAAATGCCTGGAATACCACGTGGAGGCGGCGAAGAGGGTCGGCGCCACCGGGGACGAGATACTCGACGCCCTGGAGGTCGCCATGTACATGACCGGGCCGTCGGCGATGATCTGGTCCCCCTACATAGACGAAGCGGTGAAGTGACTCAGAACTCGACTATGTTGATGTTCCCGTAACCCGCCGCCGACCTCATGTCCACCACGCCGATGGAGGCGATGGTCATCCCGTGCAGGTCTATCGGGGCGACGATCACCTTCAGGCCTTTGTAGGGGCCGGTGACGGCCGTCTTCCTGATGGTCGTCCCGCGGTTGATGACCTCCTCCAGGATGTCCCCGGTGTAGGCGTTGTCGATGACGGTCCCGTCCTCTATCCTTATCCCGAGGTTGTCCCTGCTCTTGGCGCAGACAGGCAGGCCGCCGACCAGGTCGTGGACCGCGAACGCCAGGGAGATGATTTCGTCGGCGGCGCTCGAACTGGTCATGATGTCCTTCAGGTCCCTGGCGATTGGGATCCCGCCCATGAGGGCGAGGGCCGCCGCTATGGCTCCCCTTTCCGCCTTCTCGCCCGTCCTCCCGGTGCCGATGACGACGGCGTCCCCGTCCATGATTTCGAAGCTGGCGAAAAGCGAGTCCTTCAATTCCCGGTCCACGGGGAAATCGGACCCCGGGAACGCCAGGTCGCCGTCTACGCAGACGAGCGTGGTGGCGCCCAGGGCGCCGGCCATTATCGCCACGTCCCTCTCCTCGGATCCGTAATGGACCCTCTTGGCCATCCTCGGGACGATGGCGGCGTGGTCGAACTGGCCGATGGTTATCGAGGTGTTGGGCAACGGGGCCGTCTCCATGTACGCCGAGTCCCTGGTGATTACGCCCTTCTCCGTCAGCACCGTGCCCCTCGGCCCGGTTTTGACGTAACCCCTCCTGGAAAGCATCTCCAGGATGGTCCTGGTGCTGCCCTCCCCGATGCCCAGGTATTCGGAGAGCCTTTTGCGCCCCAGGGGTTTCTCGTCGTCGAAGGACATGAGAGCCTTCCAGATGTGGTAATCGCCGAATTTCGGTATCGGGCCGCTGCCCCTTTTGTGCCTGGGCTGACGCATCGCGGGGCAATATATGGGGGGAGTTATCAAATTTCCCCACCCTTTGTTTCGGAAGGTCGCAAAGCGTTGCTCGCTACATTTTATAACGGCGATTACATTGTCGGTCCCATGGCTGAAAAAGCTGTCGAACTGCTTAGGATAGAGAACGTCACGAAAAGCTTCGACGGTAAGGTTGTCTTGAACAACGTGAGCGCGGTTCTGCACTCCGGCGAGACCCTGGGACTGATTGGGAAAAGCGCTGCTGGGAAAAGCGTGCTCATACACATGGTGCGCGGCAGCGAGGGCCACAAACCCGATTCCGGGCGCATCCTCTACCACGTCAACGTCTGCGCCAAGTGCCACGAGATGCGCCTGCCCGGCACCGGCGACGCCTGCCCCTGCGGCGGGAAGGCCGAGGACCGCTGGCTCAACTATTGGGAAATGGCCGACAGGGACCCGCTCAGGCTGGCGCTCAGGGCGCGCATTTCGATCATGCTGCAGAGGACATTCGCCCTCTTCGGCGACAACACCGTCGTGGAGAACGTGTTCGAGGCAATCGGCGACAACGACCCGAACAAGATAGAGAAGGCCGTGGAACTGCTGGAGTTCGTCAACATGACCCACAGGACCACCCACATCGCCAGGGACCTTTCCGGGGGCGAGAAGCAGAGGATAGTCCTGGCTAGGCAGCTGGCGAGGAACCCGCTGTTCTTCCTCGCGGACGAGCCCACCGGCACCCTGGACCCGCACACGGCGGAGATAGTGCATCAGAGGCTCGTGGACTACGTCAAGGGCAACGGCGTCTGCATGATCGTGGCGTCGCACTGGCCCGAGGCCATAGAGAAGGTGGCCGACAAGGCCATCTGGCTCGACTACGGCGACGTCGTCATGCAGGGCGATCCCGACGAGGTGGCCTCCAAGTTCATGGAGGAGTACAAGTTCGAGAGGCGCAAGCCCACCGTCCTCGGTGATAAGCTCATCGAGCTCAGGGACGCGAAGAAACACTTCTTCTCCGTGGTCAGGGGCGTCGTCAGGGCCGTAGACGGCGTCACGTTCGACATCATGGAGCGGGAGATCGTCGCCCTCGTCGGCCTGTCCGGCGCGGGGAAGACGACCACATCCAGGATGATTGCCGGCATGACGCCGGCGACCAACGGCTCCGTCAAGATACGCATCGGGGAGGACTGGGTCGACATGTCCGAGTCCGGTTTCATGGGCAAGGGCAGGGCGACCCCCTACATCGGGTTCCTGCATCAGGAATACACGCTGTACCCGTTCGACAACGTCCTGCGGAACCTCACCACGTGCATAGGCATGAGGATGCCCGCGGAGCTCGCGAAGGTAAAGGCGATCCAGGTGCTGCTGAGCGTCGGGTTCCCCAAGGACAAGGTGGAGGACCTGCTGTATTCCCGCCCGGACGAGCTTTCCGTCGGCGAGACCCAGAGGATAGCCTTCGCCCAGGTCCTGATCCAGGAACCGAAGATCGTGATACTCGACGAGCCGACGGGCACCATGGACCCCATCACCAAGGTGGCGGTGGCCGAGGCCGTCCTGAACGCCAGGGAGGAGTTGGACGAGACGTTCATCGTGGTGAGCCACGACATGGATTTCGTCAGGAACTGCTGCGACAGGGTCGTCCTGATGAAGGACGGCAAGGTGGTGAAGATAGGGACGCCCGAAGAGGTCCTGGAGGAGTTCCAGGAGATAGAGCGGGAGCAGGCCGCCGGCGGTGAAAACAATTGAAACAGAGGATGGGTAGGCACCTGAGCTTCGTGGAATGCCGCGAATCCATGGGCATGGGTGCCGGCGGCGGCCTCGCGCAGAGGAATTCGATTTCGGAGAGCGGCAGGGACGTCGTGGCCGTGGCCATGGGCCCCGGCAGGAGGCACATCACCAAACCGGTGTGTGAGATAACCTACGCCCTCAGGGAGGAGAACCTGGACACCTCCGTCCTGGTCCTCAACGCGGGCGGCGGGGTGCCCGCCGACGCGCCGGACGTCATCCACGGCCAGCTTTTCGGCCTGGAACCCATAGAGGCGGAGAGGATGCGGCAGTTCAAGGTGGCGTTAATCCATCTGGGCAACGTGCGCAACCACATCATCTGGAAGGCCAGGCTGATACTGCGCAACGTGGACATACCCGCGATGGTCGTGGCCCAATGCCCCGTCGATTTCGAGGACTTCGCCGCCATCGGCGTGAAGACCAGGGACGTCATGCCCCCGGACGACAAGATCGAGACCAGGGGCACCATCATGGAAATCGTGACGGGCGTGGTCAGGGGCGTCTCGTGCGAACAGGAGAAACTCGACGAGATAGTCGCCAAGATACAGCGTATGCTGCCCAGGGTCAAGGCGGTGGGCGAGAAATGATCGTCACCGTCAACGGCAAGGAAAAGAAGCTCAAGGCCGGGGCCAGATTGAAGGATGCCCTGGCGGGCGAGGGCTACGTGCCCGGCACGCTGGTCTCCGTACACCTGTCCACGGAGAGGCTCACCGAGGAGTCGAACGAGTTCGAGATAAGGACGAACTCCGGCAGGTCCATTTTCATCAAGTTGGACGACAGCCCCGAGGCGGCGGTATGGAGGGCCTCCATAGACAAGATCGTCGGGATAAGCGCCAGGTGGGTCACCAGGAAGGTTGCCGCCCTCGGGTCCTTCCCGACGGACATCAAGGGCAGCAGGGAGACCAGGATGTACCGGAAGTACGACTGCTTCTTCTCCCTCGGCGGGTTCGACAACAGGACCACCTACTTCATGATAGCGAGGGACGACCACCGGGCATCCTACGGCGCCGGGGCCGGCCGCATAGGCAGGGTGACGAAGGGCAGGCACCTGGTGGACGGGATGTACGAGGGCGACACCATTCTTTCGATAACGCCCTCCGTGTCCGAGACCAGCAGGGAGAACATAGAGGTCACCTCCGATTTGAATTACGCCCTCACCGACGGCTGCTCCGTGCGGTCCAAGGTCGTCGTAGACCTCAACGCGGATTCCCCGGTGTCCGCGGAACACCTGCTCGTGCTTTCCGGCAAGGGGTACCTGGAGGTGACGGACGAGACCGGCAGTTTCGCCGGCTGCTCCGAGGACATGGACGTGGACATCCCCGTCGAGGGCAGGAAGGTCAGGGAAGCCGGCTCGGTGACCGTCAGGAACTCCGGCGTCGGCAGGGGCAGGATACACATCTACAGGGAGAGGAGGCAGGTCACCGACGGCCACAACGACGCCGGGCGGGTGTCCGCCGGCATGGCGATCGTGGCCGCCGCCAAGGACGGCGAACGGTTCGCGATAGAGACCAACCCGCCCAGGATACTCGCCGTGGGAAGGACCCAGGCCGACGCGTCGGCGCTGCTTTCCGCCGCCGGCATAAAACAGGTCAGGACGGGCGACCGGTCCGACGGGGCGATCGTGGTGGACCAGACCCCGGAGAGGACGCTGACCGCCGTCGCCGCGGGCTCGGTGGAGACGTTCGGCGTGGACCCCGCGAGGGTGTTCACCGTCGCCATCGACGACAGGAAGGCGGACAGCGCCCGGTTCTTCAGGAAGGTCACCGGCCTGAGCCACAAACCCGTGGGGGAGATGAAGGTGCACTTCACCTACCCCGGGATGTCCATGATCACCTTCGAGGGCGACCCGGAGCGGGGCAAGTCGCTGTACCCGCACGAGCCGTTCAAACGCTGCCGCCGCGGCGACATAGGGATAACGAACCAATCGAGGCCCCACGCCGGCCTCATGGGCATAAGGCTGGACGACAGCAAGGAATACGGCCCCACGGGCGAGGAGCCCCCGGGCACCAACATCGTCGGCAGGTTCACCGGCGACCTGGCGCTCTTGCTGGACGGCCTGGACGACGGCCACAGCGTCTACATCAGGGAGGAGAAACCGTGAGCGGGAAGAAGGAAACCAGGCTGCTGATGATATCGCCGGCGTCCACGGTGACGCCGGACCTCCTGTCCAGGACGATACACTCCATGGGCAGGCCGGTCACCGTCAAGGAGACGTGCTACGGGTGCCTCATAGAGGGGCCCCCGGAGGAACTCAGGGAAATCAGGGACGAGGCCAGGAAGATGGACCCGCACGGGATTTACTCCAAGGTCAGGGCGTATCCCGCCGGCGACCCAAGGAGGTGCAGGGCGCAGCACGGCACCAGGCCGGGCTACGCCCAGCTGGAGTGGGAATGGAAGGCTTTGGCCCACATGCGTTACGCATTGGACTGCGAGGCGGCCGGCGAGGCGCCGCCCGCGGAAAAGACGAGGAAAAGGATCCCGCCCAGGGAATTCAAGGACATATGCGAGGAGATCGAATGAAAGTCTTCATAGACCCGCCGAACAGCCTCATCCTGTTCGACATAGTGGAAAGGTTCGGCCACGAGCCGCTGAGCACCATGGCCGCGCTGCAGGAGAGGGTGAACAGCATGGAGATAGAC
The DNA here is from genome assembly GCA_012520845.1 of Thermoplasmatales archaeon. Taxonomy (GTDB): domain Archaea; phylum Thermoplasmatota; class Thermoplasmata; order Methanomassiliicoccales; family Methanomethylophilaceae; genus JAAYNL01. The sequence continues at coordinate 266,236 of JAAYNL010000015.1, forward strand.
ATGCCGCCCATGAACGTGACCCTGGACGACGTGATAAGGGGCCTGAAGTACGCGGGCATCGAGGTGCCGTCCGGCATCCGCGGAAGGCTTGCCGTGTGGGGCCCCATGATCGACGAGGCCGACGCCGCCATCGTGATGGAGGAAGCCCCCTTCGCCTTCGGGTGCGTGGGCTGCGAGAGGACCAACGTCATGGTGAAATACCTGCTGAAGAGGAAGGGCATACCCATCCTGTTCGCCAAATACCCGGAGGACGGGGATGAGGCCAGGCGCTTCGTCGCCAGGGCCAGGGAATTCCTGGAGGGGTTGGGATGACCATCAAGATAGCGCAGCTGTCCTGCGGGACGGAATACAGCAGCGTCCAGCCGGAGATAGCCAAGGCTGCCCAGAGCGTCGGCGCCAAGGTGGTCTACCCTGACGTGGGCGCCGACGACATAGAGGCGGCCGTGGAGCGTTTCGGGTTCAACCCCCGCTCGCCGCAGCTCAAGCTCATGATAGCGAGGGCGGTGGCCCTGGCCGACGGCAAGTACGACGCGGACGCCATATTCATAGCCACGTGCTTCAGGTGCGCCGAGGGCGCCCTCGTGAGGAACGAGCTCAGGAGGTTCGTGCAGGAGAACACCAGGCTCCCCGTGGTGACGTATTCGTTCACGGAGAGGATGAAGGCCGCCCAGCTCCTGACGAGGATGGAGGCCCTGGTCACCATAGTCTCCAGGAAGGAGATCCTGGCCAGGGAGCGCCAGACCGGGCTCACCGCCGGCATCGACTCGGGGTCGTCCACCACCAAGGCCGTCATAATGAGGGACAACGAGATCCTCGGCAAGGCCTGGATGCCCTCGTACAACGTCGTCGAGTCGGCGACGGAGGTGCTGGAGCAGGCCATGAAGGAGGCCGGCATAAAGTTCTCCGACATCGAGGCCATGGGCACCACCGGCTACGGCAGGTACACCCTGGGCAAGCATTTCAAGGCCAAGCTGGTGCAGGAGGAGCTCACCGTCAACTCGAAGGGCGCCGTGTGGCTTGCGGACAGGCAGAGGGGCGAGGCCACCATCATCGACATCGGCGGCATGGACAACAAGGCCATCACAGTCAGGGACGGCATACCCGACAACTTCACCATGGGCGGCGTGTGCGCCGGCGCCTCCGGCAGGTTCCTGGAGATGGTCACCAACAGGCTGAAGATACCGATCACCGAGCTGGGAGCCCTGGCCGAGAAGGGAGACTGGCGTAACGCCAAGATGAACTCGTACTGCTCCGTTTTCGGCATACAGGACCTGGTCACCAACCTGGGCGAGGGCAAGACCTTCGAGGACGTGGCCGCCGCCGCGTGCCATTCCGTCGCCGAGCAGGTGTACGAGCAGCAGCTCCAGGAAATCGACGTGCGCCATCCGATCATACAGGTCGGCGGCACCTCCCTGATATCCGGGCTGGTGAAGGCCGTCGGCGAGATCCTGGGCGAGATGCCCATCGTGCCGCCGGATTCCCAGTACATCGGGGCCGTGGGCGGGGCGCTGCTCAGCAGCGGCATGATGGACATGGGTGAGTGAGCATGGAGACGGTCATCGAGGGCACGGAGGAGTTCGGTAACGACGCCTACAAGGCGCTTTTCGAGGGGATCATGTCCGACATCGGGAAGGCCGTCCACGTGGAGAAGGCCAGGCTCGTCCTGAGGCCCGAGGTGCCGTTCTTCGTGTTCAGCCTCCTGCTGAAGGCGGAGCCCGAGAGCAAGAGGATCTCGGACGTCGCGTCCGTGAGGGGCGAGGACGGCAACGTCTTCGTCACCATATCCGACGAGCGCTACGCCCCGGAGGTGCTGTCCCGGCTGTGGGCCAGGTATTCCAGGGAAAGGGTGGAGCAGCAGACCCGCTTCGACATCGCCGTGCGCGCCGCCTCCGTGGCGGAGGTGGAGGAAACCGTCGTATCGTCGGGCGAGGAGGCCCTGCGGGAGATCGTGGGCGCCCTGTGGCGCTCCATGCCAGAGGGCATCAAGGCGAGGCACAACATGGGCTCCGGCCGCGTCGTCACCATAATGGCGACGGAGGAGAACGTACAGCCGTGGATGAAGGAGGAGGCCGCCGCCGTGCACGCTTCCATGGGGGGATGAGATGTTCGAGGTCCTGATGTACGACGGCGGGGTGTACAGGTCCGCCGAGCTTTACGAGCTGATCGAGGACGTGGGCGGCGTGGTCATCAACAGCATGAGGAGCTCCCAGATGCTCACCGTGACCATGTCCGTGCCCGAGGAGGACAGGGCCGCCATCGAGGAGCTGTGCACCGACATCGGCGGCACCGTGAAGGAGGTGCCCCTCGCCGGGACCGAGATCGCGGTCATAGGGCCCACGTTGGGGAGGCACCACATGCCCCACCCCATCTGCGACATCGCCGAGCAGCTCAGGCAGTACGGGGCCATTTCCGTCGTCATGGGGCTGGCCAGGGGCCGCGGCAAGGCGACGGCGCAGATATCCATGGACGAGATCAACATCATCAACGAGTACGACGCGGCCGTTTTCATGATGGGCAACTTCAAGAGCTGCATAGAGGACAAGAAGGATTTGCTGGAGCCGCTGGACGTCCCGCTGGTCCTGGTTTGCGGCCCGGAGCCCGAGGGGATGGAGGACGTCTGCGACGCCGTCGTTTCGGGCGTGGGCAGGAAATGCGAGAGGATGAGGACCGCCGACGAGAGGAGGAAGCTGGTGGAGATAGCCGACACCGTGGTCAGGCTGCTGGACGCCAGGAGGGAGACGCTGTCGGAGGACCCGCTGTACGTCCACCCCGCCGAGCTGAAGCAGCTGCTGGAGACCTACGAACCGATCGACATGTGCCTCCGCCCCGCGCCGATAGTGCTGCTGCTGGGCGGCCTCCGGGTCAAGATACCCTATTCGGAGCACAGGGAATATCTAGAGAACCTGGACGTCTTCGGCCGCAGGCTCGGGGACATCGCCCGGATAAGGCCGTCGAGGATCAGCGACAGCAGCACCATCATCGAGATCATGACGGTGTCCGAGGTGGAGGACCGGGACGCCTACAGGGCGGAATACGGGGCATGAGCGGGGGCACGTACGCCCTCTTTTTCAGTCTGCCGAACGGTTTTTCCGGACGCGTCGGTTCCCTCGGGGAACTGTCGCTGCCGCCCGGGCGGTACTGCTACGCCGGCAGCGCCATGGCATCCCTTGACAAAAGGCTCGGGAGGCATGCCAATCCCTCGAAAACGATGCGCTGGCACATTGATTACGTCACCGTCCGCGCCGACGGCTTCGCCGCGTTGGCGTCGCCCGGCGGCGCGGTGGCCGAATGTTCCATCGCGGCCGCCGCGTCGGAAGCGGGCATGACGCCTGCCGCCAGGGGGTTCGGATGTTCGGATTGCAAGTGCCAGACGCATCTTTTCAACGTCCCGGACGGGTCCTGGGAAACCCTCGCGCGCGTCGCGGGCCTGCGTCCGTATCCCGTTCCCGCACCAAAGGGTTATTAAGCCCTGCCCTCTTTACACGTGCAATAAGACGCACGCGCAAAACGTGGAGGAAATCTTAATGAAACCGAAAAGGATAGAAAATCTTTCCCGCAAGGTCACCTCCGACTTCGTTTCGAGGCTCGAGGAGATCGTGGGCAAGGAGAACGTCAACACCGACGAGATGGACAGAATGCTTTACAGCCACGACCTGGCCCCGCTGCCCAAGGAGGCGGGCCTGGCGTTCAAAAACATACCCGACGTCGTCGTGAGGCCGTCCACCGTCGAGGAGATCTCCGAGATCGTGAAGCTCGCCTACAGGAACGGCGTGGCCATCACGCCCCGCGGGGCATCCACGTGGGGCCTCGGCGGTTCCATGCCCACCGAGGCCGGCATGCTCATCGACATGTCCGCCAAGATGAACCAGATTTACGAGGTGGACACGGTCAACATGTCCATGAAGGTCGGCGCCGGCTGCACCTGGAAGGCGGCCATGGAGGCCGCCGAGAAGGAGGGCTACATGGTCGGGTCGTACCCGTCCAGCTTCCCCTCCGCCACCGTCGGCGGGTGGGTCTCCACCAGCGGCATAGGCCCCGGCGGCTACAAGTTCGGCGGCGCCGCGGAGAACATCCTCAACCTGGAGGTCGTCCTCCCGGACGGCACCGTTGTCGTCACCGGATTCGACAAGCTTTCCAACAACATGTCCGGCTATAACCTGAACAAGATGTTCAGCGGCGCCGAGGGCACCCTCGGCGTCATCGCCACCGTCACCCTGAGGATACACCCCAAGGGCGAGATCAGGCCCCTGGCCTACAGCTTCGAGAACCTCAGGGACATCGGCGCGCCCATAAACGAGCTGGTGCACCACCCCAGCGTCAAGCCCATCCACATCGCCTGGTCCGATTACCTCCACTTCGAAAACCAGAGGAAGGCGGGCATCGACGTCCCCGCGGAAATCAAGAACCTGTGGCTCGTCACCCTCCAGGGCGACAAGGAGTTCGTCGACCTCGAGGAGAAATACCTCGACGGGCTGGCGGCCAAATACGGCGGCGTGAAGATGTCCGCCGACATCGCCGCCCACGAGTGGTCCGAGAGGTGCTACGAGTTCAGGGCCAGGAAGGTCGGCGTCGGGTCCATCCCGGCGGAGGTCGTCGTCCCGGTCGTTAGCTGGTCCGACTTCGTCGACGAGTGCTACAAAGGCTTCGAGGTGATGAAGATGGAGGCCGGCGGCATCATCGGCATGATCGCCGACCGCAGCACCGCCATGTTCATGCCCTACTACTTCAAGGACGACGAGACCCTCCTCGGGATGGCCGCGTTCTCCTTCAACTTCTACCTCGGGGAGAGGGCCGCCGAGTACGGCGGGCGCAACCTGGGCTTCGGCGTGTTCTTCGCCTACAACCTCGAGCTGGTCAGGGACAAGGGCTCCCTGGAGCTGATGAGGGACCTGAAGACGTTCATGGACCCCGTCGACGTGATGAACCCCGGCCACCTGGTGACCGGGAAGACCCGCTTCGGCATCTCCATGAACAAGAAGCTCATGTCGTTGGGCAGCGTCATGATGCAGGGTGCGAAGAAGCTCCTGCCGCAGGACGCCAACTTCGCGAAGAACGCGGAGAGGTTCAAGTACTCCGACATGGACGTGGAGATGGAGGAGTCCCGCGTCGTGACCTACGGCGACGGGACCCAGTGAAACCCCTGAGGCCCGGCCGGTTCGGCCGGGCCCTTCCCTTTACCTCGGCGGCCTGATCTCGGCCACCGACCCGACGTATTCCACGCCAAGGCGCTCCCAGTCGGTTTCGTCGAAGGAACCCGTAAGGACGCCGACGAACCCCGACCCGGCGTCGGCGGCGCAGCGGTAGTCGAAGGAATGGTCGCCGACGAAGAACACCTCCGTTGCCTCCACACCCAAAAACCGTGCCAGGTGGCGCATCGCGACGGGGGACGGTTTCGCCTCCTCCTCCGGGTAGTCATCCCTGGCGACCAAGGCGTCGAGGCAGCCGTCGACGCCGGCGTTCCTCAGGGCGAGCTCGGCGTATTCCCTGCAGCCTCGGGTGAGGACCCCTACTTTGTAGCCCGCGTCGCGTAGGCTCTTCAGAAGACCCAGGGCCCCGGGGACCGGTTTGGCCGCGGCCACGTTTTCCATCTCCACGTCCCTGGCGGCCTTCGCGACCCTGCCCCGTATCTCGTAGACCATGTGGCCCATGCCGTTCGCCCTCATCCATTCGACGCCGGCGTCGATGTTGAACTTAGCCCCGCCCGTCCTGTCGACCGCGCCCTCGGGCACGCCCATGGCGATCATCTCGTCGAACACGAGGTTTGCCATTTTGGCGTAGTCGACGTCCGTGTCCAACAGGGTGCCGTCCATGTCGAAGCCCACGGCCCTGTATCGCGGGGGAATCTCCATGCATCCGTATGCGGGGATGCCGATAAATACGCTGCGAATGGGAAGTGCCAGGTGGGAGTAGTAGTCCCCCTTCTGTTTCAGGCGGCATTCAACTGCGCACCCTACCCGCCGGTCCCCGGGCGGTCATCCCGGCTGTATGGGCTTGCTCCGGTGAGGTGTCGCCGTTTCACCAAATCCCCGGGAACGTCACCGTCCTCGGATCATCCTGTCTGTCGGGTCTGTGTCGTTTCTGGGCCCTTGCCCGGGCTCTCGCCCGGCCGGATTTCCCGGCTCACCCTGCCCTGTGGAGGAGGGAACTTCCTCAGCTGGGACCCGCCCAACCGTCGGCCGCCCTCTCCCTCCTGGCACTTTCCCAACGGGGAGGCGGGTATAAACGGCTTTGCCCGCCTGCGCGGAAGGTCCCGGTCAATGCCCAGGCGCCGCAATCGCGATTCCGCCGTACGTTAGGTTTATTAAACAGCGCAATATACAGAGTCGAAAACGCAGGGGTAGCCAAGCTTGGCCAACGGCGCAAGGTTGAGGGCCTTGTCCTTCAGTGGTCCGTGGGTTCAAATCCCATCCCCTGCACTCAATCCCCCACCAATGTCTTGCCGATTCCGCTGAGCCGGGTTCCATGGGTTAACGGCGATTTATTTTTTTTGCATGACCCAGGGTAAGTGGGTTATGTTGAAATAGGACGTAGATTACTATGTTTATACGCGGATGCCGCGGCATCGCGTCTGTTTTTGGCAAGGGGGATTCATATGGGGAGAAAAAACCACGTTGTGACGGTTCTTTTGGCGATGGCGTTCGTGGCGGTCTCGGCCATGGTTTCCCTGCCGCACGACTGTTCCGACGCCGCCGGGCCGTACACCGTTACCTTCGATCCCAACGGCGGGACTGCCACGCCCGCCGCGTATTCCGCCAGCGTGGGCACAGCCACATCGGGCGGGTCCTTGATGCTGCCGCCAAGCAGCTTCACCGTCGGCGAGACGGCCTACGAATATTCCAGACCCGGATACGTTTTCTCCGGATGGGCGGAATCCAGGGCGGACATCGAGCCGTCCTTCGTCGCCGGGAACATAATGCCCGTGTCGTCCAATACCGTGTTGTATGCCGTTTGGTCGCCGAACGATTACGACGTGACGTTCACGGTGGGCGGCGCGTCGGAGACCGTCAGAATACCGTTTGGCACAACGTACGACACGTCACAGATTTTCGACCTCGATGCCAAACCCGGGTTCAGGCTGATCGGCTGGTCGACGCAGGAACCCATCGATGTCGACAACAATGGGGCCTACATGCCCGTCGCCGGCTCCACCTGTTATGTCCTGGACGTCACTCTCAAGTCGCCCGGGGACGTGACCCTTTACCCGGTGTACGGCAAGGTTTGCAACGTCTCCACGGGCCCAGTGCAGATAACCGACGGCTCCGGATGCTACTACCTTACGGGCACGCACAGCACCAACGGCGTGACCGTCTCCGGCGGTTCGCCAAAGGTAACCGTGGAAAACCTGAACGTGGATTTCACGAATTTCGGCACAGAACGCAACGGGGCATCGCCGTTCGTGATTTCCGACGGCGCCGCCGTCTCGATGACCCTTGTCGGGAACAATACCCTTTACGGGCGCGCCAACGTCGTCGCAAAGAGCGCGATTAAGCAAGGTTTCACCGACGACGCGTACTATGGCTTTGCGGCCATGGACGTCATGCCCGGCACGACGCTCACCATAACGTCGGAAAGCACCGGCACCCTGACCGCCAAGGGCGGCGACGCGACAATATACGGCGTGTTTTCCCATCAGTTCAGCGGGCCAGGCATAGGGGGCAACTGGATTTTCCCCAAGTCCAAGTCCGCCTTCGACATGGTCAATCCCTGCGGGACCATCAACATCGAGGGGGGGACGGTGAACGCCTACGGCGGCAACCTCAACACCCATCCCGCGAGGTTTCATGAGGGCACCGTAAGCAGTTCCGGGATAGGCGGCACCAACGGGCAGATCAACATCTCCGGCGGAACAGTTTCCGCAGAGAGGGGGGAGCAAAGCGGCACAACGTACAACGTCATCATGCGCCCGGACATCTATCCCGACGCGACCGTTTCCGGCACGGCGGAGGTGCATTACGAAACGGACGGCACCGTAACGTATGGGACGTCCGTCCAGGTGCGTTTCACCACGACATCCTCCATTCCCGACGTCACCCTGATATCCATAGACGGCACGGGGGTGGCCGTAAGCAAGGTCACGGTGGCGAACGGCACCGTAGTACGGGTGCCGAGCCAAAGCATCGGGCACAACTCCGTCGTATCCATATCCACCGCCACTAGTTTCCACGGAGGCACGGCCGTATGGAACGCCGCCGACAGCAGATACGACGTCGGCTTGAGTTCATCCATGTGTTCCGTGGACGTTGCCACGTATTCAAACGACGGTGGCAGCCACCGACCGACGGGCGCCGGCGGCAGGGCCACGCACGGCACCGTCAGCCCGCACGGGCGGGGGGCCGTGAGCGCGCCCAATTGGGACGACAAAGTACCGATCGAGTTCTTCTTCAGGGCCGACCCGGGGTACGAACTCTCCGGGGTTGCGCTCAGGCCGTACGACATGATGAGAAACAATCCCGGGGCGTGGGGGCCCATCGCCGCCGGCGACCTTTCCATCGTCCCCCTTGGCGACGGGGAGTATTCGGTCACCGTAATGTTGGTCGACGGGAGGTACGACGTCTCGTTCCAGGTCGAAAGGATCTCGCTCCCGGTCACGGTGAAGGTCGACATGTCCTCGAACCCCGGATGGGTCCCGGCCTCGCAGCTTGTCACCGTAAATTCCGGTACGTTGAATTGGAACACCGACAATACCCAGGCGACGCATTCCGTGCTCTTTGGCGAGGATAGGACGTACACCGTGCATCCCGCCGCGTTCGGGGGCAACCCTTGCATCCCTATGCTGGCCACCGTAAACGGCGAACCCGTCCCGCTGGCCGATGCCGGGGATGGGAAGTACGCACTGACCGTTAAGGCGTTCGCGTCGGAAACGACGATCAAGATATCCTATCACCGCACCGTCAAGGTGACCGTCTCGGCGCCGACGCTGGAATCGACCGGCGAACCCGTGGGGACGGCAAGCATAACGCTTTACGACGGGAACGGCGACCCGTTGACTACCGTACCGGACGGCCCGAATTCCTCCTCGATCCTGTTGCTTCGCGGTTCCGACATCGAGTTCAGGGTGGCGCAGGGGGATTCCCATCGCATCAAGACCGTCGTCATGGACGGGGCGGAAGTCCCGCTTGAGGCCGACGGCAGGTATTTCGTGGAGAACGTCACCGACGACGTCACCGTCGCCGCGACCCTCGTCTTGAGTGCTCCGGTGAACGACAGGACCGTCACCTACTTCGCCGAGGCGGGCAGCAGATACGTCATGCACACCACCGCCGACGTGAACGTCTTCGTGCCGGTTCTCGAGGATTTCCCAAGACTGGGTCTTACGCCCAAACACGGATACGACCTCGTGTGGTGGAGGGTCCACGGTACCTATGACGGGGAGTACGACACTGTCGGCCGCCTCGTCGCCCCCGGGGTGGAGGCATCCGTCTGGGGGCCTGTGGACTGTTTCGCCCTGTGGTCCGATTCCCCCGCGGAATACGGTCTGACCTACGACCTGGCGGGCGGCACGCCCTCCGGTCTCTATCCCGCCACCTATAATGTCAATTCATCGATTTACCTTGAGTACCCAACCAAATACGGGCACGCTTTCGCCGGATGGACGGGCACCGGCCTGACATCGCCCACCCTGGACGTCTCCATCCTCCCCGGCTCGGTGGGCGACAGGCACTACGTCGCCAACTGGAATCCGGTCAGCGTCGTCGTCACCATGGTCGACGGCACGGAAACGGTCGGGACCAGGACCCACGCCTTCGGGGAAACCTACCAAACCACGTATCTTCTCAAACCGGGCCAAACCTTCGGCGGGTGGTCCCTCGCGCCCGACGGGTCCAGCAAGATAACGTGCACCACGACCGTCGACAACGAGAACGACCATGAGATTTACGCCGTGTGGATACCCGACGGGCACCACGTCATCAACGTCGTTTCGCCCGTCGAGGGGGGCACGGTCAGCGCGCCCGCGTCCGTTCCCGGCGGCGGGTCCGCCACGGTCACCCTGCGCCCGTACGTAGGGTACGCGGTCAAGGGGGTAATCATCGATGGCGGCGCGCTCATCCCGCTGGGCGGGAACACCCACACGATCGTCAACGTGACGTCGCCCGTGACCGTCGAGGCGGTTTTCGAACCGGTCGAATACACCGTGACCGTCCACAGGGGCCCCGGCCAGACGCCGGCCACGGACGTGTACCATTACAATATGAAGTCGGACAGCTGGCAGATCATTCCGCCTGCGAAAATCGCGGGCTACGAGTTCATCGGGTGGACGGGGGACGGCATCACGGGCGTCCGGAAGGATTTCGTCCACATCGAAAAAGGGACAATGGGCAATCTGGTGTTCCACGAGGTGTGGATCCCGGAATACAGGATATTCTACCACCTCTATCAGGGCGTGAACCCGGCGGGTTCGCCGAACAGGTATTCCGGGACGGAAACCGTGACCTTGCCGTCGCCCGTGAAGGTCGGGCACGATTTCGGCGGCTGGTATTCGAACGCGGGACATGCCGGGGACGCCATAACGAAAATCCAAATCGGCGAAACCGGGGACAAGGAATTCCACGCCAAATGGATTCTGAGGACGTTCAAGGTCCATTTCGACATGAACGGGGCGGCCGTGGCGGCGCCTCCGTCCGCGGAAGGGCCGTACAGGGCCCCCGTCGAACTCCCCCTCGACGACCCGCCGGGGACCTACGTCCGCCCGGGCTATGGGTTCGGAGGCTGGTCGACCAGTCCGAACGGGCTTCCCGTCGACGCCTATTTCGTGCAGAACGAGGACACGACCCTCTACGCCGTGTGGATCGCAGACGCCGCGACGGTCTCCTTCGATATCGGCGACGGGGTCGGCGACGTCCCGGCGCGGATACTGGGGAAGCCGGGCGACCCAGTGTCGCTGCCGGGGTCCGAGGGGTTCCGTAAGACGGGCCACGAGTTCAAGGGCTGGGCAGAATCGCCCGGCGGCACGCCCGTGACCGTCCCGTACGCGATGCCCGTGTGCGACACGGTACTCCACGCGGTCTGGGAACCTGGGACGTATCAAATCACATGGGTGTGGGAAGGGGAGTTGAACGGTTCCCCCGCGATTTTCTCCGAATCCGAGACGTATGCGTACGGCATCATGCCGTCGTATGAGAGCCCGCCGACCTACACCGATGCCTATGGGAAGCACGAGTTCATCGGATGGTCCCCCACGATAACGCCCGTCGCCGGGGACAAAACCTATACCGCCAGCTTCCGGTGCATTAGCCAAATCCCGGTGATAACCCCCATAGCCGTCGGGGGCTTCGTGTACAACGGCCAGGTCCAGGTGGGGGTGCCCTACGGCGAGGGATTCACCCTCAAGAAGGATTCCGCCAAGGAAGTCGGCAACTACAGCGCCGAGGCAACCCTCCTGCCCAACTACTACTGGGCGGACGGCGACCCCAACCCGACCAAAATCATAGCCTGGTCCATCTCCAAGGCGCGCCTGACCGTGACGGCCGACGACATTTCCGTCACGGTCGGCTCCCCGGTGCCCGACTACACCATGTCGTACCAGGGCTTCGTGACCGGCGACACGTTCCACGACCTCGTCGGCGACGTCGCCGTCACTTCCGCGTACGCCGTCGGCACCCCGGCGGGTTCGCTGCCGATAACGTTCACCGGCCAGTACTCGTCCGACAATTACGACATAGCGCACGTCGAGGGCACGCTCACGGTCTCCGCCTCCCCGGGGACGTATGTGGTGTCCGTCAAGCCCCAGACGTACACGGGATCCGGGTTGGAGCCGTTGCCTTACGTGTCCGACCCGATCAGCGGCACGTCGCTCGTCCAGGGAACGGATTTTACCGTCGACGGGTATTCCAACAACATCGACGTCGGGACGGCGGGGCTGACCGTCAGGATAACGGCCACCGGCGAGACCATCCCGGCGCAGTTCCGCATCAACAGGGCCGACGTACCGGCCCCCGCGGGTCTGGTCCTGGTGTACGACGGTACCACGCAATACGCGCCCCCGCCCGTGGACGGGACGCTCGGCTGGCACTATGCCGCGGGCAGCGTCACGTCGGGCGTCGACGTCTGCAAGCACCAGGTCACCGTCGTTCTGAACGACAAGATCAATTGCCAATGGCCCGACGGCACCACGGCCGACAGGAAAATCATGTGGAGGATTTCCCCAAAGCCCGTCACGGTCACCGCGGACGACGTCACGGTGAGGTTCATGGAAACGCCGACGTACGGCGCGACCTACGCCGGTCTCGCCGTGGGCGATGTGGGGTCCGATGCCGTCACCGGGCTCACATTCTCGTCCCCTTATGCCCTGGGGAGCCTCCCCGGCACGTACCCGATCGCGCCGTCGGGGCAGGCTTCCGGCAACTACCTCGTCACTTACGCCGGCGGGACCCTGACGGTGTTGGAGAGATTGGCCGACGGGCTTACCATCGACCCGATACCGCCCCAAACCTACGTGGGCGCGCCGCTGAGACCCAGCCTGACCGTTAAGGACGGGGGGAGAACCCTCGTCGAGGGCATCGACTACGTCGCGCAGTACAGTAATAACGTCAACGTGACGACGGCCACGAACAAAGCCGTCGTCACGGTCAGTTGGAAGGGCGGCTACGTTGGAAGCCCCAAGACGGCGGAATTCGCGATTGCGCCGGCCGTGGTCCGGGTCCCGGTGCCGGCCGACTTCGTTTACGACGGGACCGAGCAGACGGGGGTGGGTACCTCCACCCTCTACACAGTCTCCGGTACGTCCCGGGCTACGGACGCCAAGCCCGACTACGTGGCGACGCTCTCCCTGGCCGACAAGGCCAACCACGTATGGTCCACCACCGGCACCAACACGGACGTCGACGTCACTTGGGGGATAGCCCCCGCCCCGGTAACGGTCACCCCGTCCGGCGGGCAGACCAAGGGATACGGCGACGCGGAGCCGGACTCGTTTGGCTTTGCGCTTTCCGACTCCTCCTTCACGTCCTTCGAGGGCGCGCTAGGGAGGGAACCCGGGGAAATCGCCGGGCAATACCCCATCAACATCGGCACGTTAAAATCGACCGACCCCAACCACGCATTGGTCATGGCGCCGGAGCCGGTGTATTTCACAATCACCAAAATCAAGTTGACCAAACCCACGGCCGATACCACTGAGTTCACCTACGACGGGACGGAGAAGGTTTACGCACCGCAGGGTGTCGACACGTCCACCATGTCCGCGTTCAACGACAGGAGGATGGATGCCGGCACGCAGACGGTCGCGGTCTCCATCCGGGACAAGGCCAACCACGAGTGGGCGGACGGCACCATCGGCGACGTCACGTTCCAGTTCACCGTCAAACCCATCGTCGCGACCTTCACCGTTACGTTGGGGTACGACACGGTGGTCTACGACGGTTCCGCGAAGGAGCCGCCCGTCACCGTCACCGGCCCCCTCGGCACCGTGGACCCGGGCCAATACGACGTGTCATACGGCGCCAACAACGTCGATGCGGGCACGGTCACCGTCGCCGTGACCGGGAAAACCGGCGGAAACTACAAAGGTTCGTCTGGTTCCAAGGACTTTTTGATACAAAAGGCGACGCTCACCGCCAAATACGTCGA
>JAAYNL010000016.1 GCA_012520845.1 Thermoplasmatales archaeon
ATGAGGTTCCTGACCTCCGCGCCGTCGACCATGAGATTCGTCCTGCAGCGGAGGTGGGAGTTGTACCTGCCCATCTGGTTCAACGTGATGTGGACCCTGTTGGATTCGCAAGGCGCGTCCACATAGACGTCCTCTATCCTGGGGTCGGAAAGGAGGATGTCGAAGATGCCGAGGCCGGTTACGTACCTGCGGACGGTCTCGCACAGGTCGGCAACGACGACGTCGTCCCCCAACCCGCCCCCGCTCAGGCTTTCGACGAGGGACCCGTGGGCGACGGAGAACACGGTGCGGCGGTCCATGCCGCCGCCCTTTTCCCTGAAGGTCTGTCTTACGTGGTCGATCGCGTCGGAAACGGCGTCATTGATTCCCGTGGAATAGGCGTACTCATCGGGAACGATGTTGTACTCCGTCTCCCCGTCCGCCGCGATGCCGATTACCACGGAGGCTCCGTCGATCCTGTACGATTCGATCTCCTCAAGGTTGGAGACGTCGCCGACCATCCAGCAGTCGGCGTACGTCGGCTTGACCCTCTTGCCCCTCCTACCGATTCTCGAAAGGCCCTCGGCAATCGACGGGGGGCTTTCCTCGGCGACCCGGGGAACCGGCCTGACCCTCGCCGTCCTCTCCGGGAATCTGGAACCGTCCACTGGAACGTCGTCGAACGCCAGCATGTCCCTTTCCGTCACCCCGCCGCATACCACCTTGGCCATCTCAGACACCCACCGTCTTGTACGCTGCCCTGAGTATGTCGTCGGAGACCGCCCCGAACGAGGATTCCGCCCTCGCCAGGGCCTTGTAAGCCCTGTTCACGCAGATCCGGCACTCCTCCTTCTCCGGCATGAACCCGTCCAGGTGGCCGATGCATCCGCCTATGTCGATGTCCGGGAAGGATTCCCAGACGATTTCCCTCAGGGCGCCCATCGAGTACCCGCACTTGGCGCAGCCTGGGCCGTCGCCGCCCAGCGAAACGTCCCAATTCGACGATTCGATGGCGGCCAGGGCGTTGATTATCCTGACGGCGTCGCCAGAGTATTCCGTCTCGACCCCTTTCTCAAGGATGATCCTCTCCGGCTCCCCGATTGCTATTATCGCGGACTTAAGGCATTCCAGGCAGGCCTGGCTGCCGTAATCCGGATGGTTGCCGCACGCCCTGCATGAAACCCTCAGCGTACCGTCTACCAAGGTAGTCCCCGTTTCGTCCCTCTTCCCCTTTTTCCTTTTGGCCGTCCAGAATCGAAGTTTTTTCTTCATGTTCATTCGATTCCCCGCCGGGGGGATATAAAGAAATGACTACAATTTCACTAACCCCCGTGTTTTGTGGCTCCGGCGGCGGCCGTCCCGTTGCGGTTGGGCGAGGAAAGGTTATTACCGCCGCCCAGGATTGGCCGCCATGGAGGTTTTGGCGCCCGCCGGTTCCCCGAGGGGTTTGGTCGCCGCCGTGAAGGGCGGGTGCGACGCCGTGCTCATCGACGGTGACGTCTTCGGCGCCGCCGCGCCCGGGAAAGGGTTCTCGGACGGGGAGCTCGAGGGCGCGGTCGGCTACGCCCATTCAAACGGCGTCAAGGCATACGTGGCCGTCGACGTCCTGGTCAAAGATTCGGAAATGGCCGAAGCCGTCTCGTACGCGAGGTTCCTCGCCGACGTAGGCGCGGACGCCGTCGCCGTCCGGGACGTCGGCCTCCTGAGCAACATCCAAGGATTGCCCATGGAAATCCATGCGTCCGAAAAAATGGGCATACACACGGCGGAGGGTCTGGAATGGTGCGCCGTGAACGGGATCTCCCGCGCGGCGCTCCCGAGGGAGCTCACGCTCGGGGAGCTTGAAGGCATCGTGCCCAACTCCCCCGTGGACGTGGGCGTTTACGTTCAGGGTGCGATGTGCCAGTGCCTGCCCGGCGGCTGCCTGATGTCCGGCCTCGTCGTGGGGAGGAGCGCGAACAGGGGTGACTGCGCCCAACCCTGCAGATGGAAATACAAATCCGAGCGAGCCTCCGGTTACCTAATCAACAACGCCGACCTGTTCTGCATCGACTACCTCGACGCGTTGGGCAGGATCGGGGTCGGTTCCGCGATGATAGAGGGAAAGGCGAGAAGCCCCGTCTACGCCTATCTCGCTTCCAAGGCGTATTCCATGGCCGTCGGGGGGAAAACGGGCAAGGAATACGAAGAAACCCTGGATTTGCTGAAGGGGATGTTCAACAGGGGTTCCTGCGACGGATATCTCGGCGGCGGCCCGGTTCGCGCAGAGCACCCGGACGGCAGGGGGCTGTGGCTCGGCAAGTCCGTTTCCAAGGGAGGGGTCATCGATCTCAGGGGCATCGGCGTCAGGCCCGGCGACGGGATATCCCTTTACGACGGCGACGCGAGGTCCGGCGGATTCAGGACTGACTCGGGCGGAAGGGCCTCCGTGCCCTTCGACCTACCCGACGGCACGTACGATGTTTACATGTCATACGACCCCCGCCTCAACGCCGTCAAAAACCTCATCGGAGATCCGCCCGTCTTTAAAGGTAAACGCAAAAGACCCAGAACGAAAATAAAGAATGTCCGCGCGAACCGTGGCAAAGGGGCGGGGGAGCTTTCCTTCTACGTTTCGAGCGTCAAAGCCGTCGCCGCCGTCGCCCCTTACGCCGACAGGATCTACTACGACGGCCTGGACTACGATGGCGCGGTCGACGCCTCCGGAGGCGTCGAACTGGTTGCCGTGCTGCCGAGGTTCCAACCCCGCGGGCACGATGTGCCGGCGGGCATGCCCGTCATGGTGCATTACCCTTGGCAGGCCGGGGCGTACGGTGGCAGGAAGGTCTACGCCAGCTATTCCGCCAACATGTTCAATTCCTCGTTCCCTGCCGGGTTCGAGATGGTAACCCTGTCCGTCGAACTCTCGAAGGATGAGATCCGAGGATTGCTGGGTCATTACCCAGGGAAGGTGGAACAGATGGTCTACGGACGCCACGAACTCATGGTTTCCAGGGACGCTTCGATCGAAAACGGTTCCATCGAGGACGGGAAGGGTTACTCTTTCCCGGTGTACAGGGACGCCCACGGCCTTGCCAGGATAATCAATTCCTCGGACACCATGCTCCTCGACGAGCTGTCCGAATTGAGGGACATGGGCGTGGATTCCTTCGGCATCGATTTGCGCAAAAGGCCTTTGGCCCTCGCCGAGAGGGTGGCGAAAGCCTTCATGGACGGTGATCCGGGCGCCCGCTCCTCGCTTCTGGCGATGAGTGGCGGCGGGTTCAACGCGGGCCGTTACCGCCGGGGCGTTTGACTAACCGTAATTCCCCCCTTCATATACCCCGGGCCCGAATTGCATAAACATGAGGTTCGGAAAGAAGGCCGAGGGCGGTTTCGCCAGCGCCACCATGGCGTTCATGGCGGTGACGATATGCCTGATGGCGTTCATCGCGATCGCCGTGGGCACGACTTTCATTGAAAAGGAAACGCCTAGCGACTTTAACGACATCGTCCAGGGAAATTTCGTCGTGTCCCTCGGCGAGATCGTGGGAAACGCCGACGGGGCCATGGCGTCGCATATGGAATTCCACGGTTACGGGGCCATGTCGCTGGAATTGGAAGTGCTTGGGAAAGTATCGCCGTGCGAATACCGGGCGACGTGCGGTTCCCTTGACGGGGTTGAGGGCGTGTGCCGCAGCGAATGGGGCACGCTCACGCTCGAGGACGAGCACGGCAGGAAGCTGCCGGCGAGGTACGTGGTGGTGGCATGGCGCTGAGGAAGGACAGGAGGGGCGTGCTTTCGGCAATGGACGCGATGGCGTTCCTCGCGATCATGATCGTCGTGTGCGCCGGGTTCTTCGCCCACGGCCATCTGAGGGAGGGGGCGAAAGAACCGCTGGCGAAGGCCGTGGCGGAGGATTTCCTTTCCGTTGAACTCCTTTCCAGCGACGTCTACCCCACGGAGGACTCCCAGGCATTCCCGATCGCCGACCTGATCGCCGTGAATCTGGTCACCGGCAGGGGCGACGCGCTGGATTACGCCGAAACCGTCCTTGACGGGATGGTGCCCCGCGGCACGCGTTACGGGGCCGTTTTCGAATACGGGTCGGCCAGGGCCGCCATCGGCGAAACGTCGGGAATGCCGTCGTCGGAATATTCCTGCGAGAAGGAGGTCGCGGGCGGCGGCCTGCTCAAGGTGACGCTGCGCCTGTATTAAGCGCCGAACTTCTCGGAGCGGTTGGCCAGGTCCATGCAGATCGGGAGCAGGTCCATGCCCCTAATCCTGCCGATGCGGCCCCTGGCGACGGACACCTCGTCGAAGGTCGTCGCCTCGTCGGGCGCCACGCCGTCGGAATAGATGCACAGCGGGACCGGGTCGCCGCCGTGGTCCAGCAGGCCGCAGGGGGTGCTGTGGTCCGCCGTGAAGGCGACGACGAGGTCCTTGGGCATGTTCTCCCTGAGGTAGCCGAACGCCTTGTCGAGTTTGGCGATGACGGCCGCCTTGGCCTTGGCGTCGCCGTCGTGGCCGCACACGTCCGGGGCCTTGAAGTTCACCAGGACGAAATCGTATCCGCCCAGAGCATCGAGGGCCTTGGCCATCTTCGCGCCGAAATCGGAATCCATGCCGCCTGTGCAAACGGCCGGCGGCTCGACGACGTCCAGGCCGCAGACGCCGCAGACGCCCTTGATCATGCCGACGCCGGCGACCCCCGCCGCCCTGACGCCCCATACCTCAGGGAAAGGGTCGATGTCCGGGAAGGACCCGGCGCCCCTCGGCAGCAGTATGTTGGCCTCCGGCAGCCCTTCCTTCCTCCTGCGCACGTTGACGGGATGCTTGGAAAGTATCTCGTGGCTCCTTGCGACGAAACGGTTGAGCGCGTCGGCGGTCGCCGCCGCCGGCGGCGCCTTCGGCTTCGATTCCAGGATGGGGGCGAGTTCGTGGGGGTCGACGTCGGTCACGTTAGGGTCCAGGCCTTTGCCACGGAGTATCAGGGCGGCCCTGTGCTCCGTCCCTTCCCTGACCAGGGCCTCGATCCCGTCGAAGCTTAGGCCGGAAAGGGCCTTGACCAGTTCCGTGGTGTCCGGCTCCTTGATCCTGCCGGCGCGGCGGTCCGTCACGGACATGTTGCCGTCGACGGTGGCGAAGTTGCACCTGAAGGCGACGTCCCCCCTCCTGCCGACCAACCCGATGCCGGCGGCCTCGAAGGGGCCGCGGCCGGTGTATACCCTGTGGGAATCGTACCCGAGCAGGGAGAGGTGGGCGGTGTCGCTGCCCGGCCTGACGCCGGGGGCGATGACGTCCATCAGCCCGGCGCTGCCGTTCGCCACGAACCAGTCCATGTTCGGGGTGGGCGTGGCCTGCAGCGGCGTCCTGCCGCCGAACTCGGGGCAGCCCCGGTCGCCCAGGCCGTCCATGATGGCGACGAGCACCTTCTTCTTGCCGCTCATTCGTAGATACCGCCGAATCTCTTCAGTCCCCAGGCCATGTTCTTGCCCAGGTTGACCATGGTCGCGACGCCCTCCTCGTCCTCCTCGAAGTCGCCCTTGTCCTTGGCGAGGGAGAGGTTCCAGTAGGTGGAACCGACGACGAACATCTCGTTAATCGTGAAGAAGTGGTTGATGGTGTCGATGGCGTGCATCGCCCCGGCGCGGCGGGCCGCGACCACGGCGGCGCCGATCTTGCGCCTGAAGGGGTTCTCCACCCCCCCGCGGCCCGCGTAGCCGCACCTGTCCATAAGGGCCTTCGCCTCGGAGGACACGTCGCCGAAGTACGTGGGGGAACCGATGATTATCCCGTCGGCCTCAGCCATCCTCTGGATGTAGGAGTTGACCTTGTCCCCCTCCAGGACGCATTTCATGTCCCTGTTCTTCTTGCACGCCCCGCACACCTTGCACGAGCGTATCGGCTCGCCGCCGACCTGGATGTACTGCGTGCCTATCCCCTCCTTCTCCAGCTCTGCGAGCACGGTACCTATCATCTTCGACGTGTTGCCGTCCCACCTCGGGCTGCAATTGAACGCTACGACCTTCACGGAAACCACCTCATGCGTCCGGCCAGAGCTCCTCGGCCATCTCCCGGAGCTTGTATTTCATAATCTTGCCGCTGGCCGTCATCGGGAAATGGTCAAGGAAGGCTATGTACTTTGGCGTTTTGTACCAGGCGATCCTGCCCTTGCAGTATTCGTCGACGTCCTGCTCCGTTATGTCGGAGCCCTCGGACCTGACGATGAAGGCCCCGGGCTGCTCGCCGTACTTCTTGCTCGGGACCCCCACGACCTGGACGTCCCGGATGCCCTCCATGCCGTACAGGAAGTCCTCCACCTCTTTGGGGTAGATGTTCTCCCCGCCGCGGATTATCATGTCCTTGATGCGGCCCGTGACGACGAAGTAGCCGTCCTCGTCCTTGTAGCCCAGGTCGCCGGAGTGCAGCCACCCGTCGGCATCGATGGTCTTCGCGGTCTCCTCGGGCATCTTGTAGTAGCCCTTCATGACGTTGAATCCGCGGCAGCAGAACTCGCCGATGGTCCCGGGCGGGCAGATTTCCCCCGTCTCCGGGTCCAGGATCTCGGTCTCGACGCCCTGCATCGCGGGCCCGACGGTGGTGCATTTCTTCTCCAGAGAGGTCTCGTGCCACCTGGTCTGGGTCATGCCCGGCGACGATTCCGTGAGGCCGTATACGATGGTGACCTCTGACATGTTCAGCTTCTCGACGACCTCCTCCATCGTCTTGATGGGGCAGGGGGACCCGGCCATTATGCCCGTCCTGAGCGAGGACATGTCGAACTTGTCGAACAGCCTGTGGTTCATTATCGCGATGAACATCGTCGGCACGCCGTACAGGGAGGTGCACCTCTCGGTCTCGACGGAGGTCATGACGTCGACCGGGTCGAACTTCTCGCACAGGACCATGGTGGAGGCGTGGTTTATGCAGGCCATCACGCCCAGCACGCAACCGAAGCAGTGGAACAGCGGGACGGGCAGGCATACCCTGTCCTCGTGGGTGTAGTCCATGTTCACGCCCACCCAATACCCGTTGTTGGCGATGTTGTGGTGCGTCAGCATGACGCCCTTCGGGAACCCGGTGGTGCCCGAGGTATACTGCATCATCACGACGTCGTGCACGTCCACGGAGGCCTTCCTCCCCTCGTACTCCTCGTCGGAGACCTGGACCGCCAAGGACTTGACCTCGGAAATGGAGTACATGCCGCGGAGCTTCTGCGGGCCCAGGAACACCACCTTCTTGAGGGACGGGTAAGTCTCGCTACTGACGGCGTCCCTCGGGTGGATCCTCAGCTCCGGGACGAGGGTGTATACCATCTCCACGTAGTCGGTGTCCCGGACGCCGTGGATCAGGAACAGGTAGTCCATGTCGGACTGCCTGAGCACGTAGTCAAGCTCCTCGGACTGGTAGTTGGTGTTGATGGTCAGGAGGATGGCGCCGATGCGGGCGGTGGCGAACATCAGCACGATCCAGTCGGGGACGTTCGTCGCCCACATCCCGATCTTGTCGCCCTTCTTGACGCCCATGGCCATCATTCCCTTGGCCACCCTGTCCACCTCGACGCCGAACTGGGCCCAGGTGAGGCGGAAATCCCTGTCGACGTACACGAGGGCGTCGTTGTCGGGATGGTCCCTTATGCATTTGTCAAGCAGGTCGCCCAGGGTCTCGTCGGAGACGAAATCCTCGCGCGGTACGTTCTTGGCCTTCCGCATCCGCTCACCTCAGCTCGGGGCGTACAGCACCGCGTAGATCTCCGCGGGACCGCCCACGGCGCCTATGAAATGGGGGACCACGGAGTTGTAGTAGGCGGAATCCCCGGCGGAAAGGACGTGTTCCTCCTTGCCGTACTTGACGAGGACCTTGCCGCTGACCACGATGATGAATTCCTCGCCCTCATGGGAGGAGAGCTCCTTCGGCTCGTCCTCCCCGATCTTGATGAAAAGGGGTTCCATATGACGGTCCGTCTTCCCCTTGCCGAGGGGGAAATACCTGTAATGACCGCCGGCGCCCCTGTGGGAGGACGTCTCCTCCGCCCTGGCCCCGGCCCTGACTATGACGGGGTCGGGGACGAACTGGTCATCCATGAAAGTGCCGACGCGCTGGCCGAGGGCCCTGGAAATCTTTATGATGGAACCCAGGGGCGGATATACCTTGCCGGTCTCCACGTCCTCGATGAACGCGGGCTTAAGGCCGGTGTTGGTCGCGAGGTCCCCGACGGAGAGGCCCAGTTGTTCCCGGTATTTCTTCATCCTGTCTCCAAGTTTGCCTTTTTCAGCCATTGTAATCGCATCGGGATATGGTTTTTCCTTATAAGCGTAATTGCCCGCGGGGCCGGACCCCCGCCAAGTATAATTACGGGCAGGTTTTCGCCCTCACATATGCCGATAGCCGAAATCAACGGTATCTCCATGAACTACAGCTCCGTCGGGGAGGGTGAACCCGTGGTGCTCATCACCGGTTTCGGCGGCGACATCAATTTCTTCAGGGCGATGATACCCGACCTGGCCAAGACCCGCAGGGTCGTCGTCTTCGACAACCGCGGGGCCGGTTCCACCGAATGCCCCAGGGGGTTCACCGGCAAGGACATGGTGGACGACGTCGCCGCCCTCATGGACCACCTTTCCGTGTTCAGGGCACACATCCTCGGATGGTCCATGGGCGGCCACATCGCCCAGGAGTTCGCCCTGCGGCATCCCGGGCGCGTTGCGTCCCTAACCCTCGTCTCCGCCTACGCCAGAAGGCCCTCGAGGTCCAGCTACATCATGAATTCCATGATCGACGCCTCCCTCGCCGGGTCGGACCCGATCATCATCTGGGAGATGGTCAACGCCTTCTGCTTCACCGAGAACTATTTCGCGGACAGGGAAAGGCGCAACAAGAGGCCGGGGGTGCCCGGATACACCAACCCGGAGGGGGTCAAGGGGCAGATGATAGCCCTGGACGACTTCGACACCCGAAACACCGCCCATCTGATAACGGCGCCGACGCTGGTGATTCACGGGGACGCCGACATCATGGTCGAGCCCAAGATGGGCGAATGGCTGGCCAAAACCATACCCGGCGCCAAATACCACGCAGTCCGCGGGGAGGGGCACATCATCAGGCCCGCGCTCTACAGGGACGCCTTCGTGGCCCACATGAACGCGAATCCCGTCAGAAAAGCATAGTCAGGCCGTACACCATGCCGACCACGGACGTGACTATGCCGATGCCGGCGATCGCGACCAGGGTCGTCCTGAGCTTGCCCTTGACGTGGGACAGGCGCACGGCCGTCTGGGCGTAGCCCGAGATGGCGGTACCCGCTATCCCGAACACGGTGGCGGCCCAGGCGACGTCGATCAACGCCGAGACGACAGACGTGATGCCGACGGCGGCGGCGATGTACGCGGCGTACACGGAGTTGATGCCCATCCTCAGTTTCTTGGGGGTCTGGTCCATTCTCCAGTCGCACTCTTCGCAGAACAGGGTCCCTTCCGGGTTGTCGTGGCCGCAGGCCGGGCATTTCATGTCCCGTGGGAACGTTCGGGGCGTATAAAATACCGACGAGAATCGCCGGGCCCCCGCGAAACGCGAACCGTTGCCGGCACTGGGTGAACAACGGTGTGCCCGGGCACCGAATCATCCCCGGTCGGCGAACGTTTCGGCCGACGGTTTAACAAGGGACACGGAAAGGGTTTCCCTGGTTCCCCCGAAACGGGTCCTTTTGCTCGAAACGGCGACGTCTGCCGCGCCAACCCCGGGGAAAAGCACGGCAAACCCCTCGGCCGACCTGTACACGTACCCGATCCCGTTGCCGCGGACCGTGAAACCGCCCACGGGCTCGCCCTTCCCGGCCCGCATGTCGTTGTCGGAAAAGGACCTGGCGTACAGCGTCCCGCCGGGTTTGAGGACCCTGACGGCCTCGCCGACGGCCACGGCGGCGTCTGACAGGTGCTCGAGCACGTGGATTATCGAAACGCCGTCGAAAACGCCGTCGCGGAACGGCAGCGCCCTGGCGTCGGCCACGACCCAGCCCTCGGCATCCGGCACGTTGGCCTTGCAAACCTTGACCGCCTCTTCCGAATAGTCGCAGCACACCACCCTTACGCCCTCGGAAACCATGGCCGCCGCCGTTTTGCCACTGCCGCACCCCACCTCCAGGACCAAGGCGCCGCTGGGAAAAAGCGACCCGTCCCCCGGGTCTGCGCCGCGCCAAGGCCTGGGATTGCCGGAATACAGCCTGTCCCAAGCGGCCCTTTGGCTTTCCATGGCCCCCGATGCGTCGGCCGGCTGATATCCTTTCCGCGACGCGGGGCGACGGGCAACGTTATTTCCCCGGAACGGTATTGGCGGCCATGGACGAACGGGGAGAGGTCGTCAAGGAGCTGATGAGATTGCCCTCCGTCAGCGAGAAGTGCTGCCAAGGCATGTACCTGCTGGGCATCAAGTCCGTCGACGACCTCAAGGACAAGGACCCGGAGGAGATGTACGCCTCCCTCCGGTCTCGGACGGATTTCCACGCCGAACCTTGCATGCAGGCGATGCTGAAAATAGCCGTCGGCATGGCCAGGAAAGGGGTGTTCAGGCAGCCTTGAGATGCACCGCCTCAAGCCATCTGTAAAAAAGCGTCACGGCGGTGTCCGTCAATGCGATGAAAGTGCCCACCGGGCCCTTCATCATCCTGCCCGGCCTCATGGAGATCTGCACGCCGGCCAGTTCGAACTTTTTCGAGCGGTCCGAGACGGAGTTGTTGTGCACGGCCAGGTTCCTGATTACAAGGAGGTTGTCCCAGTCCTCCATCGTCCTGGGCTCCACGTAGCCGAGGTCGGCGGACGCCTTTATTATCGTCCTGAGGTACAGGAACCTGTTCACCTCCAGGGACTTCTCCCTTATCCCTGATCCGGAATAGATGCCGACGGCGTCCTTGGACGCCTTCTCTATCGAGGAGACGGCATCCACGAACATATCCCTCGTCACGGTCATCACCCGTTCCAGCATCTCCCCCTCGCCCTCGGGGTCGTCGGGCCACGAGGCGGCGTAGAACGCGAGGATCTCCTGGGTGACCTTGACCCTGTTGTGTATGTTCCAGAAGCACATCGAACGCGGGTCGTTCTTCCTGTCGGCTATGTCCTCGTCCACCATCTCGGCGTACACCCTGACGGACGCCAAGAGATTTTCCACGCCCTCGAGGAGGTCCATGGCGGCATACCGTCGGCCGTTTTTATTACGCTTTCCCCGTGCCGCGGACGCGAGAAGAATAAAAATACGACGAGGCCATTGGACGTGGGAGGCCGGATCAATGTATTGGAATCCCGAAGTCGAATGCGCGCCCAGGGAGGAGATCGAAAGGCGCCAGTTCGAGAGCTTGCGCGGGCTTGTCGCCAACCTCTACGATAACAACCCGTTCTACCGCGGGAAGATGGACGGGCACGGCGTGAAGCCGGGGGACATCCGCTGCCTCGAGGACATTTCCAAACTGCCGTTCATGTACAAGGACGACCTCAGGGACAACTATCCCACGAAGCTGTTCACGGTGCCCACGACCGACATCGTCAGGTACCACGTCTCATCGGGGACCACGGGGAAACCCACCCTCGTCGGATACACGAGGGAAGACCTGGAATACTGGACCGAATCCCTTGCCAGGGCTCTGACCTCCGTCGGCATCACGGACGAGGACACGATTCAGGTCTCCTACGGTTACGGCCTGTTCACCGGCGGCCTCGGCCTGCACTACGGCGCCGAGAGGGTCGGCGCCTCGGTTTTGCCATCGAGCACGGGCAGCACGGAAAGGCAGCTCGAATTGATGGTCGACCTGGGCGTCACCGCCATCGCCTGCACCCCGTCCTATCTGATTCACATGATCGAGGTCGCCGGCAAAATGGGCATCGACTTCCGCAGGGACACAAAACTGAGGATAGCGGTCCTCGGCGCCGAGCCTTGGACCGACGCCATGAGGAAGATCATCGAGGAATCCGCCGGCATCAGGGCGTACGACATATTCGGCACCTCCGAGATGGCGGGGCCGATGTTCACCGAGTGCGGGGAGCAGGACGGAATACACCTGAGCTGGGACATGGTCTATCCCGAAATCATCGATCCCGAAACGGGGGAGGTCCTCGGCCCCGGCGAGGAGGGCGAGCTCGTCGTCACCATGCTCAAAAAGGAGGCGCTGCCCATGGTGCGCTTCCGCCTGAGGGACGTGACCGCCATAATCGAGGGGCCGTGCAAATGCGGCAG
Source organism: Thermoplasmatales archaeon (assembly GCA_012520845.1). Lineage (GTDB taxonomy): Archaea > Thermoplasmatota > Thermoplasmata > Methanomassiliicoccales > Methanomethylophilaceae > JAAYNL01. The sequence continues at coordinate 12,182 of JAAYNL010000016.1, forward strand.
GACCTCGCCGAGGATACGCAGGATAACCGGCCGCACTGACGACATGCTCATCGTCCGCGGCATCAACGTGTTCCCGTCCCAGGTGGAACACGCCCTGCTGCAGGTGCCCGAACTCACGGGCCACTACCAGATCACCGTGGACAGGATCGGCGCCCTCGACGTCATGAAGGTGGAGGCGGAAATCGACCCCGACGCCTTCAGCGACAAGATGGAGGATTTGATGTCGATCAAGAAACGCGCCGAGGGAATAATGAAGAAGTACCTCAATATAGGCGTCAGGATCGAGCTTAGGGAGCACGGCTCCCTGCCCAGGTACGAGGGCAAGGGCTCCAGGGTCAAGGACATGAGGTCGATGAAATGAAGGACGGCGAACTGATAACCCAACTTTCCATATTCGTGAACAACGAGCCGGGCAGCCTGGCCTCGATAGCGCTGGTGCTGAAGGAGTGCGACATCAACCTGAAGGCGTTCAACATCGCCGAGTCCGCGGGCTTCGGCGTCCTCAGGGCCATCGCCGACGACCCGAGGAAGGCGTGCGCCTCCCTCAGGGGACGCAGCATCGCCGTGAAACCCACGAAGGTCATCGCGGTGCACGTGGAGGACCAGCCCGGCGGGCTTTTCGGCATCGCCAGGATTCTCGGCGAGGCGAAAATCAACATCGAGTACGCCTACGCCTACGCCGGGAAGAAGGGGCCCGTGATCTTCGTCAGGGTCGACGAGCCCGAGGCGGCGCTCGCCGCCATCCGCGCCGCCGGCATGAAGGTGCTGGGCGAAAAGGACCTGTGAGGGGATGGGCAACGCCAACGTCGCCGTCCTTGGCGGCAGAATGGCCCCCGACCTGGGTAAGAAGGGCACGGTGACCGACGTCACGTTCTACGAGGCCAAGAGGGGCGCCGACTCCGTCACGCTGCTGGAGCCCGCCAAATACCCGGAGAAGCTTTCCTCCCTTTTCTATTCCGTGGGGATGGCCGACTACGCCCTGCTGGTCGTCGAGAAAATCGACTCCAACCTGGGCGAGACCATAGTCATGGCCGACGCGATGGGCCTCGACGAAGGGTGGGTGGTGCTGAGGAACTACATCCAGCGGGAACAGCTCGCCCCGCTGTTCGCGGGGACTGTTTTCGAGAAATACGCGTACGTCGAGGACGACCCCATCGCAGTCAGGGAGATGCTGCTGGACGTCGCCGCGTCGAGGCAGAGGGTCCCGGGCGATGGGCACGGCACCTGCCCCGTGGACAGCCACTTCAACGTCAGGGGCGTCGGCCCCGTCGTCCTCGGTTCGGTGGTGGACGGACGGTTCAGGAAGCACGACAAAATGAGGCTGTTGCCCCAGGGCAAGGAGGTCGTGCTGAAGTCGATACAGATCCACGACGCCGATTCCGACTTCGCCGTCGCCGGCGACCACGTCGGCTTCGCGCTGAGGGGCGTCGACGCCGACGAGTTGGACAGGGGACAGGTGATCACCACAGACCCCGCGGCGAAGGTCTCGCCGTCCTTCGAGGGGAGGGCGCGCCTCGTGAAATATTGGCCCTCGCCCGTCGAGGCGGGCATGGCGCTCCACGCCGGGCACTGGATGCAGATGGTCCCGTGCAGGGTCGTCTCGTCGTCCCACGGCGGCGACTTCAGGGAACCGGAACTGGCGATAAACTTCGATTCCCCCATAACGCACCTTCCCGGCGACGACGCCCTCCTCATGTATCTCGAGGGCGGCAAGCTCAGGGTTGTCGGCACGATCGCCCTGAATTGATCCGCCGTCCCGTTTCGCCGACGCCGTTGCGGCCCACGGAATCGGGGAGCGCCGCGGGCGACGCCCGGTGCCGGGGCCGACGTTTCAAGACGCCGTTCCCGGGTTGCATGCCATGGTTTTAATCGCCGCGCGCCGATGCGCATTCGCCCGAAAGGGCGGGTGACATAATGACCGAAAGAAAATACGCCAACCCCGGGGCCCTCGGGCTCTGCGGCTTCGCCTTGACGACTTTCCTGCTCACCGGATGCAACGCCCTCGGTTTCGACTCAGGGTCCATGATACTCGGCATGGGCATATTCTTCGGCGGCCTGCTCCAAGTATGGGCCGGCGCCATGGAATTCAGGAACGGGGACGCCTTCGGCGGCCTCGCCTTCTCCTCGTACGGCGCCTATTGGCTCTCGTTCTGCGCCATGAGGATGTTCCCCGTGATGGGATGGGGCGCCCCGGCCGACAACAACGCCGTCGGCCTCTACCTGTTCATATGGGGGGTCTTCAGCGCGATGATGTTCGTCGGCACCCTGAAAAAGGCCCGCGTGCTGCAATTGGTCTTCGGCCTGCTGGTCGTCCTGTTCATGCTCCTCGCCGCCGAGAACTTCCTGATCGCGGCCGGCAACGGGGCGTGGGAAGCCGTCGGCAAGGCCGCCGCCTGGGTAGGCGTCGTCCTCGGCCTGGTCGCCCTATACGCCGGGGTCGGCGGCATGCTGAACGAGGTCGAGGGAAGGGAGCTCTTCCCGATGGGCAAGGTCGGGTGAAAATCCGGCCACAGAAAACCCCTTAACCCATTTTGGACGGATGCCGCGCCCAGAAAGATTGACACGGGTTGGACTTTTGGCTTCGTGCAACAGCCTTACCCGAGGAGATTTGCATAGGGGACGTTGCCACGGTCATGGGCCGAGGCAACCGATGGGGACGACGTGCACGCCGTCATCCCTTTTGTACGCATGGTTGCCGGCGGTCAGTATCCCGAGGAAAGAGGGTTCCCCGGTCTTGCTGGCATCGACCCTCCCTTTCAACTTCAGAAGGTTATCGGCGGCCTCATCCGAACGCATCTCGCCCATCTTCACTTCGAACGCGCCCCACGAACCGTCGCGCCCCACGACCACGAAGTCGACCTCCAGCCCCGTTTTGTCTCTATAATGGAACACGTCGGCATCGATCGCGTCGGCGTACACCCTGACGTCGCGTAGGCAGAGCGATTCGAACAATTGGCCGAAATACAGGAAATCCCCCATCAGTGACGCGCTTCCGAGACGCAACGAGGCTGCCGCTATGGACGGGTCGACGAAGAACCTCTTCGGGGTTGACCTGATGGGCGTTTTGGATCTGATCGAAGGGTTCCACGCGGGAAGGTCTTCAACTACGAAGATCTTCCTCAGCGCGTCGATATACGCGGATACGGTCGGGAGGGATGTGGTCTCGTCATCGCCGGCCATGTCCTTGCTTATCGTCATTATCGAACATTCGGTGGAAACGTTCCTGGAAAGGGATCTCATGAGGACCTGGGCCTTGGAGGGCGACCTCAGCACACCGTCGACCCGGGTGATATCCTGTTTCGTCACGGCATCGACGTAATCCGCCGCGACGTCCGACGCGTCGGCCTCGTTCAGCCCAATCGATGCGGGCCATCCGCCGCGCACTATCAAGTACGCCAAATCGTCGATGGAGAGTTCCGTTTGGGCGCATTGCTCCGCCTCGTCGGCGAAAAACCTCGCCAAGGACACCGCGCCTGTGGATTCCCCCGACTCGAAGAGACTCATCGGCCTCATGAGCATACGCGATATCCTGCCTGTCCCCGTGTGGTGCGTGGAACCCTCGGGGGGAACGGCCGATCCCGTTAGAATGAATTGGCCGAATTCCTGCCTCATATCGACCTCGAACCTCACTGCGTCCCAAAGAAGGGGGGCTATCTGCCACTCGTCGAGCAAACGGGGGACGTCGCCGACGAGCAAAGAGGATGGTTTCGTCTCCAGGGCCTTCATGTTTCTGGCGAATTCGTCCGGGTCGTTCATGAACAATTTGCTCCTGGATCGTTCCATCGCCGTGCGCGTCTTACCGCACCATTTCGGGCCTTCGATCAAAACCGCCCCCGACGTCCGAAGTTTTTTTTCGAGAATGCCGTCCGCTATCCTCGGAATATACTTTTTCATAATCTATGGTAGGATGCGTCAAACCTTATTTACAATTTGGCTCGGTTTTGTTTTACGATTTGGCTCGGTTTTGTTTTACGATTTGGCTCGAACCAAACCAAAACGCCTGCGGGACGTGAGATTGAGCGGTCTATTGGCTTAAAAACGCCGTTGGATTTGTGTTACTAATTAAATTGAAATGCAGTCATTTTTATTGGCGGTTTCCTGCAAGGGCTTTTAACCTATGCCGTCATAATGGGCTGGTGTGCTAACTGATAGCACGGTACACGCTGGTGGAAAAATGGCGTTCTGGAACGAAGAAATCGAAACTATGCCCCGCGAGGGGCTTGAGGAGCTGCAGTCGAAACTCCTGAGGGAACTCGTCGCGGACGTCTACGAGAAATCGACCTTCTACAGGGAAAGGATGGACGCCGCGGGAGTGAAGCCCTCGGACATCGAATCGAGGGCGGACATCGTCAAACTCCCGTTCATGTACAAGAGCGACCTCAGGGACAACTACCCGGACAAGCTTTTCATGCGCCCCTACGAGGAACTGGTCAGGGTTCACGTCTCCTCCGGCACGACCGGCAAACCCACCGTCGTCGGCTACACCAGGGACGACCTGGAGAACTGGTCCGAGTCCCTCGCCAGGGGCATGGTCTCCTTCGGCATGGGCAAGGGCGACATGCTGGAGAACAGCCACGGGTACGGTCTGTTCACCGGGGGCCTCGGCGTCCACGCCGCCGGCGAGAAGATCGGCGTCGTCATGCTCCCCACCAGCACGGGCAACACGAACAGGCAGATTGAACTGATGGTCGACCTGCCCGTCACCGCCATCGCCGGCACCCCGTCTTACATCTTCCACATAGCTGACGTCTGCGAACAGAGGGGCGTCGACATCAGGAAGGACACCAGGCTCAGGAAGGGCATTGCCGGCGGCGAGCCCTGGTCGGAAAGCATGAGGCAGAAGCTCCAGGAGCGGACCGGCATAAGGGTCCACAACTGCTACGGGGCCAGCGAGATGAGCGGACCCATGTTCCTTGAGTGCTCGGAGCAGAAGGGGGCCCACGTCTGGGCCGACCTCTGCCTCATGGAGATTCTGGATGAGAACGACGAGCCCGTCGAGGAGGGCGGGAGGGGGCAGATGGTGATAACGATGCTGAAGAAGCGGGCCTTCCCGCTCATAAGGTACAAGATCGGGGACATCTCCAGCATCACCTGGGAAAAATGCGCCTGCGGCCGCACCCACCCCCGCCTGGACCGCATATCCGGCAGGACGGACGACATGCTGGTCGTCCGCGGCATCAACGTGTTCCCGTCGCAGATAGAGGCCGTGATCGGCGAGATGCCCTTCCTCAGCCCGTTCTACCACCTGACTTTGGACAACGTCAACTACATGGACCGCCTGGTCGTCGAGGCGGAATTGGCGGAGGACCACCTGACGGAGGACATGCTCAAGCGCTCGGCCATGGCCAAGGAACTCGACAGGAGGCTCAAGGAGGTCCTGAACATCCGGGCCGAGGTCAAGCTCGTCCTCCCGGGGACGCTCAAGAGGTTCGAGGGCAAGGGCCAACGCGTCACGGACAACCGCACGTACGAGTGATTGGGACGGCCCCGTTCCCGGCCCCCGGCTGGGCCGACGTAGTAATGAACGGCGTCCGGAGCCGGGGCATTGTTTTGGTTTGGCCGCAAAGGGGTTTTGGGGCGGGCGACCGCCCGCCCCGCACGATTAGGCCGGCGCGAGCGCCGCTTCCTCCCCTCCGCCCCTCGCGTCCACGGCCGCCCCGACCAGGAGCGCCGCGACGGACAGCGGCAGGGATACCACCAACGGGTCGACGAAGACGAGCTTCCCCAGCGCCAGCGTGGGCGTGCCGAAGACCAGTTCGCACAGGCCGATCATCGGGGCTATGCCGATGTTGACGAAGAAAGCCCACGCCGCCCAGACCACGGAGCCGACGATTATGCTGGCCGCCGGCCCCTTTAGCCCAGGGTCCTTCGAGAACAGGGAGTAGGCGTAGCTCGGCAGCAGCGTCGCCGCCGTGAGGCCCATGAATATGGAGGTTGCCTTGGCGATTATGTCGCCGGGCATCGCGAACGCCAGCACCACTACGACCACCATCATGACCATGGTGGTGATTCTGTTTGCCCTGAGGGACTTCATGCTCCCCGTGACGGTCTTCTCGCCTGATACCTGGCTCCATAGGTCGTAGCCGCCGGAGGCCCCCATGGTGTGCAGCAGCGCCGCCAAGGTCGAGAGGGATGCCGACAGGATGGCCAGGACGAACACGGCGACGAACACGTCCCCCATGAAGACGCCGTCGAACAGCGAGTTCACGAACGTCGGTATTATCATGTCCACGTTGTCGCAGTGCACCACGGAAATCTCCCCGAACTCCCTGTAGAAGTACAGGTTGGTCATGGCGCCCACGGTGTACGCCACGCCGACGATCGACAGCATGAACAGCGCCCCGATCGCCAGGGACCTGTTCAGGACGCGGTCGTCCTTGGCGGACATGAAACGCACGACGAGTTGCGGTTGGGACAGGGCGCCGATCCCCACCCCCAAAAGGAACGTGGTGACCATCGTCAGCCAGACTTCGGAGCCGAAGGTCGAGAACGCGGTCCAGCCGTTCATGCCGCCGTCCATGAGCTTCGTGGCCGCGGCGTGGTTCGGGTCGCCGGGGTTGGTCGTGATCGACGCCCAGAGATCGGCGAGGGCCAGGTTCGTCCCGGTGAAGCCGTCGAGGACGTAAAAGGTGAATACCCCGAGGACGATCATGCCTGCCAGCATGACCGCCGCCTGAAGCGCGTCGTTGTACATCACGGCCACGATGCCGCCGTAGGTGACGTACACCGCGACGATGGCGGCGAAGATCAGCAGGGCGACGTTCTTGTCTATGCCCACGGCGGCGCCGAGGAAGTTCGTGCCGCCGAGCATCACGGCGGCGCAGTACACGGGCATGCCGACGAGGATGATCATGGCGGAGAGCGTCCTTATCATCGGCGACTTCAGCCTTTTCCCGAGGAAATCGGAGAACGTGAACGCCCCCAGGTCCTTACTGAGACGCCTGGTCCTCTTGCCGAAGACCAGGAAGGCCACCACCAGGCCGACGAACAGGTTCAGGAAGACCAGCCATATCATGGATAGCCCGTACTTTGCGGCCTGGCCGCCGAAGCCCACGACGGCGGAGGCGCTCAGGAACGTGGCGCCGTAGGACAGGGCGATTATGACGGGCCCAGACTTTTCCTTGTTTATGAGGAACTGCCCGCCGTCCCTGGTGTGCCTGTACCCGTACCAACCGAGCAACAGGGTGGCGGCCACGAAAACCGCCGCTATCGATAAGAAGACTATCGGGTCCAATCACTCGCCCCCGTCGTCCCTGTGCAGCCAACCGTATACGCATAGGAACGCCACGGTGGCGAGGGTTGCCACGTACCCCATCCAAACCCAAGGGTCTCCGATTCCGAACATGCTATCACTGCAATGTGCTAACACATAGCACACCAACCATCCGATTATTGAACCGATATATAATACATGCCGACGGTTCAATCGGCGTGAAAGGGGTTTTGCGTCCCGGAATTTACGAGTTGTTAAATACGGTCCGTGGAATCGCACCCCGTTGGGCTTGACCGGGATGCTCGGCGTATCCTGCTATCCGAAACCGCCGTTACGCGGAGGTGACAGCAGGGGGCGGGGCTTTTCGGAAAGGACGGGCCCACATAGCGACTATGAAGCCTCGTCTCGCGGGATCGGTGTTTGCGCCGTAGGCATCCGGAGGGATGCCGAAAGCCCATTAACCGGGGGGACCGGGTCAGGCCCTGACGGGAGCAGCCTTACCCCGGACTACCGAAGTTCGCGGGGAAGCGGGGCCGAGAAGCGAAATGGCAAACCCGTCCCGGAAGAGGCCTCCACCCCTGCGGCCCAACGCTCACGCCTTTTTCTTGTACGGGCCGCAGCCCGTGATTATGTCGCTGCCGAAATCGAACAGCACGGCCTCGCCGGTCGCGTTTCTGATGCGGAGGGTGTTCCCCCCCTCCACCCGGCCGACCTTTGCGCAGGCCACTCCGACGCCCTCGAAAAGCTCGATCAGGCGCCCCGTGTTCGACGGGTCGCAGGTAAGGACGAATCCGTAGCCCATGTAGGCCAGCAGCCATTGGATCAGGTCGACCCCCTCGGGCCTTGGGATCGCGTCGATGTCGACGACCGCCCCCTTGTCCGAGGATTCGAGCAGCATCCCCAGCGTGCCGAGGCACCCCGGGTTGCTCATGTCCTTCGCGGCCGTGACGATGCGTTCCGCGGCCACCCGGGCCATCAGCCCAATCTGCTCCTGGACGACCGAATCCTCCTTCCTGCTGGTGGTGTCGTACGCATAGGGCAGGTGGGACGGGAAAAACCCGTCCAGGTCCATGGCGAACACCACGTCGTCGCCGACCCGGGCGGTGTTGCTGCGGATTATGTCGCCCTTGGGCACGAAACCGACGATGGAGACGTCTATGGCCTGGTATTTGCAGTCCGGGTGGGTGTGCCCGCCCACAACGGGGACGTTGAACTTCTTTACCGCCCTGCCCATGCCCCTCATGACCTGGCAGCAGACCTTGTGGTCCTTCACCGACATGACGTCCACCATGCCCAGCGGCTTGCCGCCCATGGCGGCGATGTCGCTGACGTTGACGAGGATGGCGAAGTACCCGGCGTAGAAGGGGTCGCTGTTCAGGAGGGATTCCATAATCCCGTCCGCCGCGAACAGGAGGTAGCCGTCCTTGAACTCGATGGCGGCGGCGTCCTCGCCGAGGGAGGCGGCGACGTTGGGGAAACCGTCCAGGGGAAGGTATTTCACCACGTCGCGGATCACGTTCTTCCTGGTGACCCCGGGGTAAGACCTGATGGTTTTGACGATTTCCCCCAAATCCATATCGGACGTAACCCCCTTCCCAGTTAAATACTGTGGGTATCAGAATGTCAGGCGGGTCTGCCTGGTTTCCAAGACCAGGTATCGGGACTCCTTCGCCTCGAGGACTATGTCCGCGAGGACCTCGGCGTATTCCGCCTCGTACTCCGCCTCGGGGTGGACGGCCACGTTCGTCGGGACCACGTTGCCCGCCCTCCTCAGCACCCTGCGGCATTCCCCGACCTCGTATTCCGAGGCCTTCCTGCCTATCGGCCTGTTGACCCCCGCCTGCTTGAGCTCCGAGTCGAATATGGGCCTTTTCAGGAGTTTGTACAGCGTATACAGTATGAGCTCGTCGGCGTCGTCCGACAGTTTGCGCGCGGACTTCTCCACGCTCTCGTAGATGTTGTCGGGCAACGACCTGATCGGTTGGTAGATTTTCGCCGGCGGTATTTCCCGCTCCCTCAAGTAGTTCAGGTCGGCCAACGCCCTGAGGTACCCCGTCAGGATCAAACGGTGCAATTTCACGTTCTTCCCCTCGAGCTCCTTGGATAGGGCGCTGATGGATTTCCCGTCCTTGCCGAGGCAATCCATGACGAGCCTGTTGAAGTCTTTCTCGGGATTGTACATACTGAAACCTGGTAACAAATCTGATAACTTAAAGATTTCCGAGACTGGCCTAGCATCGGGCAGTTGGTTTTTAAAAGGGCCGGGCATCATTTGTGCACGCTCGGTTTCGGGCGTTCCGACGACGCCGCCGACACGGGCGGCGAAACGTGCCGCAAGCCATGGAAAAAACGATATACGAAATTATATGAAAATATTACTAAATGATTCCGATTTTGTGATTAACGGTTGTTAAAAAATATACTGGGTATAAAAGGTTGGTAATTAATCTGGTAACAAAACTGATAATTAACATTGCTTAATGTTTTACCACATCTAGTTCAGAAATCCCTTTATATCCTGTGGCAAATGGAGAATGTACCAACGGAAGAGCGATGGGGTGTTTACTCATGGAAACGACTGTAAATCTGAAAAACGTAACCGGGTCCGAGAACGAGTCCACGGAGATCGGCCTCTTTGTGAGGACCTCCGGCGAGGAACTCAGGAAGTGGGATAAGAAAGAGATATTCGATGCGCTCGTACGCGAGACGGACATCGACCACGGCATTGCGAACATCGTCGCCACGGAAGTGGAGAAGATGGTGTCCAAACTCAACGTGGATTTCATCAGCGGCCCCCTGATCAGGGAACTGACCAACGCCAAGCTTATGGAATACGGTCTCGAGAACATCCGCAAGCAGCATACCCGTCTCGGCACGCCCATTTACGACGCCCGGGAAATCATCATGTCCCCCAACAAGGAGAACGCCAACGTTCCCCACGGGCCCGAGGCGACCAACCTCACCCTTGCCGAGAACATCAAGAAGGAGTTCGCCCTCCTCGAGGTGTTCAGCCCGGAAATCGCTGACGCCCACATGAGCGGCGTGTTCCACCTCCACGACCTAGGTATGATCGACAGGCCTTACTGCAGCGGCCAGTCCATTGAGTACGTCAAGAGGTATGGCCTCAACCTCCCCAACGCCCTTTCCATCGCCAGGCCCGCCAAGCACCCCGAGGTGCTGATAGAACAGGTAATAAAGTTCTCCGCCGCCCTCCAGGGCCACTTCGCCGGGGCAATCGGTTGGGACGCGTTCAACGTCTTCCTCGCCCCCTACCTCGTGGGCGTCGACGACGTCAGGATGAAGCAACTCGCCCAGATCCTTATCTATGAGTTTGCCCAGCAGGCCGTCGCCCGCGGCGGCCAGTCCATCTTCAGCGACGTCAACATCTATTGGGAGGTGCCGGACCACTTCGCCGACGTGCCCGCCATCGGGCCCGGCGGCGAGTTCACCGGCAAGAACTACGGCGACTACGAGAAGGAATCCCAGGCCTTCGCCAACGCCCTCATAGACGTGTACCTCGAGGGCGACGCGATGGGCAGGCCCTTCTTCTTCCCCAAACCCGACGTCCACATCACCGAGAAGTTCTTCAAGACGGAGGGCCACGAGGAGTTCCTCTACAAGCTCTGCAAACTGGCCTCGGAAATGGGCAACACCTACTTCGTCTTCGACCGCGGGGACACCGCCAGGATATCCGAGTGCTGCCGCATGGCGATCAACCTTGACGCCGAGGACCTCGAGATGGCCAAGCACCCATGGAAGATGAGGTTCTCCGCCCTGCAGAACATCACCATCAACCTGCCCAGGGTCGCCTACGAATCCAACCACGACGACGAGACCCTGTTCGCCAGGATAACCGAGCTGATGAACCTGGCCGCCGAGGCCCACATCCAGAAGAGGGATTTCATCAGGGCGCTGCTCGACATGGGCGACCACGGCCCCCTGTCCCTGCTGACCATGGACCTGGACGGGGAACCCTACTTCAACCTCGACAGGTCCAGGTACCTGATGGGGCTGCTCGGCCTCAACGAGCTGGTGCAATACCACAAAGGGCAGGAAATCCACGAATCCAGGGAGGCCCAGATGTTCGCCCTCAAGGTCATCGCCTACATGAAGAAGGAATGCGACAGGCTCAGCAAGGAAACGGGGCTCAAAATCGCGCTGGAGCAGACCCCCGCCGAATCCACGGCATACAGGTTCGCCAGGCTCGACCTCAAGGACTTCCCCGAGGAGGCCGGCGGCGTCGTTAAGGGGCACAGGCTGACGGACGAGGTGTACTACACCAACTCCACCTACCTTAACGTCCAGGCGCCCATCAGCCCCATAGAGCGTATAAAGATCGAGGGCAAGTTCCACCCCCTGATAGAGGCTGGCGCCCTCTCCCACATCTGGCTGGGCGAGTCCAAGCCGTCCCCCGAAAGCATAGCGGCCTTCGTGGTCAAGACCTTCAGGAACACCCAGAACACCCAGATCGCGTTCAGCCCCGAGTTCACCTCCTGCCTCGACTGCGGGAAGACCACCAGGGGCCTGCTGGAAGCGTGCCCCAAGTGCAAGTCCACCAACATCGAGGGGATAACCAGGGTCACCGGGTTCTTCTCCAAGATTTCCGGCTGGAACAAGGGCAAGAGGGGCGAGCTCAAGGACAGGGACAAGGGACGCGCCTTCTGAGACTCGAACACCATCCCAAACCCCTTCGCGGTCCCCGCGCGTTCGGCGGGGACCGCCCACTTACCCATGAATAAATACGGAAACCGCGTTAGGTGGGACCGATGGAGACCATCTACGTCGTCCTCCTCGCGCTCCTGGTACTCTACGTGCCCTTCTACCTCTACGTGAGGAAGAGCCCGAAGATGAGGGAACGGGGCATAGTCCCGTACGGCCCGCTGGTCATGTTCAGGACCAAATGGGGCATAAACGCCATGGGCCGCCTGTCGAGACACAGAAGGTTCTGGCGTTTCTTCGGCCTCCTGTCGAAGATCACGTCCCTGGCCCTGATGATAACCATCGTGGCGATAATGGCGCTCAACGTCATCGCCCTGCCAAAAGCCATCGGCCGGGAGGGCATCGGCATAGAATACGCGCTGGCCATACCGGGCCTGAACCCCATGCTGCCTCTGTGGTACGGCATACTCGGCCTGATCGTCGCCATGGCCGTCCACGAACTGGCGCACGGCATACAGGCCAGGGCCAACGACGTCGGCGTCGCATCGACCGGCTTGCTGTACGGCGTCGTCCCGCTCGGCGCCTTCGTCGAAATGGAACAGGAGGACGTGGAGAAGGCCGGCAGGAGGGAAAGGATGGACCTGTACTCCGCCGGGATAACCACCAACCTGATTGCGGCCGTGGCCATATTCGCCCTGATGGCCGGCGCCCTCGGCGGCGGCCTCGTGGCGAACGACGGCGACTGCCCCGCTATCGTGGCGATGGCGCCGGGCTCCCCGGGGCTCGACGGGGGCATTCCCATAGGCTCGATAATCACCTCGGTAAACGGGACGGCGATCGCGTCGGAATCGGATTTCGAAGCCGCCGTCGACCATTATGGGACTTACGCCCTGGGATACAGGGCCAGGGACGGGTCAGGAACCGCCACCCTCAAGATGGGCGTGCTGATCCAAAGCGTGGTGCCCGGGAGTCCCGCCTACACGTCTGGCATGAAGGGGGGCACGTTCATCAAGAGCGTCGACGGGGACGGGTTCGGCACCATCGACGGCTTCAGGGCGGTCATCGCGGATTACTCCCCGGGGGACAAGGACGTCAAGATAGTGACCGTGGATAAGGACGGCGTCGAAGAGACGCATACCATCACCTTCGCCGAGAAGAACGGCAAGGCGTTCCTTGGCGTCGTCATGACGAACTCCGGTTTCGCCTTCACCACCCCGAACGAGAACCTCCGGGGGGCGATCAACCCCCTGCACGATTCGGACTCGCTGACGTCCATGGCGACCTCCGCCCTGACGTACCTGGGCGGCCCGTTCAGGGGTTATTCCCCGTTGCCGGAAAGCACGTTCTGGTGGTACGAATCCCAATGGGTGTCCGACGACGTGTTCTGGATCGCCGTTTCGGCCCTGTTCTGGATATTCTGGCTCAACCTGGTGCTAGGGCTGTCCAACGCCCTCCCGGCCGTGCCCTTCGACGGCGGTTTCCTCTTCATGGGCGGCGTCGACTGGATATTGGAAAGGATGGGCGTCGAGGGCGAGGCCCGGGAAAGGAAGGTGGCCACGGCCGGCTCCATCGCCACCAACGTGTCCCTGCTCGTCCTGATACTGGTGGTCGTCACAATCCTGATTTGACGTCGATGGCCAACCCCGCGTCCGCCCTCATCCCTATGATTTTGCGGGCCCAGGCGAGTTTTCTCAGTTTGGAGGGCGTGTCCGGTATCGGGTTGTCGAAGTCGAACCCGGCCAACGTCACGCGGGCGGCGCCGAAATGCTCCGCGATGCATACCGCCCGGTCGCCGTCGGTGAACCCGCCGTAATTCCTCAACGCCCCGTGGGGTTCGCCCTGCACCGTGAGGATGACCTTCCCCTTGAACGACGGGGCGAGTTCCCCGATCAGGCCCATGTTGTCCCCGTGGGCGTGGATGAACGTAAGGGCGCCCTTCGAAGACGCCTCCACCTGGGCGCCGACGCAGCCGTCGAGGTCCGTGACGACGACGTCTGGGATCACGCCCGCGCCGACGAGGCGTCCGGTGGCGCCTCCCGCCGAAACGACGGGGATGCCCTCGGGCAACCCTTCCACCGGGGACCACGCACGGCCGACGACGACCACGTGGGGCCCGAACCTGCCACGGGCCTCGGACTCGTCGCACACGTCCAGATGCCGGGCCAGGGAATCCAGCAGACGCCCCGCTTCCGCATCCGCCGACTCGCTGTAGCCCATGTCCGAAAGCACCTCCCGGTAAATCGGGAGCCACTCGCCCTCATTCATCGGACCTGGCCATGGGGAATTGCTTGAAATGGGACTTGTAGGACGCCTGGAGGATGCTTGCGATTACCGTGAACAGGACCCCCATGGCCACTTCCGTGTAGATCAGGCCGATGCTTATGACGGCGTACCCGAGGTACCGCCTGGTGTAGTCCAACACGCCCTGGATGATGAACGCGGTGCCGAAGACCATGATGGTGCCTATCATGAAACTCTGCGGGATTTTCTTCTCCAGGATGTAGTTGTTGATGACCTTCCCCATGTCGTTTATCAGTATGGCGAAGACGATCGGCCACATGGCGTTGGTGGCGAAGGCCATGAACATGGACAGGGGGTTGTTGTCCACCATGGTGAACACGGCGTAGACACCTATGGTCACGCCCAGGACGATGGCCAGGAACGCAAAGAACGAGAAGACGGCGGCCACGCTGCCGGACCTCATGTCGTTCACCCAATTGCCCAGGAACTCGAACGTCCTATCCACCACGTTGAACGCGTACAGCAGCAGCACGAAGCTTATCAGCAGCCCGACTATTGGCGTGGAGAAACTGCTGAGCGTGACGGACCTGCCCATGTAGAAGTCGTAGGCGGGTATCGAGAAGTAAATAAGGGAGATGAGCCCGAGCAACGTGGCGATGGGCGTGAGGAACCTTTTCCTCTTCCCCGGGTCCCTGAGGATTTTGGAGAAGATGTACAGCGACCCCTCGAGGCCGGGGGATTGCTTCACGAACACCCTCTTCACCGAGTCGATGGGCACCCTGGACGACACGATCGGGTATATGTACTCGTCCTCGGCGCCGTCGCCGACGAGGACGGCCCTTTCCGGCTCCACCTTGGAAATGACCTCCTCCAGCTCGTCCACGAGGGCTGAGTCGGAACGGTGGCCCACCTTCTGGTCGCCGCATATGAGGGCGATCTCGACGTCGGCGCCAAGTTCCACCAGGTCCTTGTAGATGTTGACGGCGGCGAGGAGGGCGTTGACGTCGGAGTCCTCGGGGTCGGCCACGCCCAGGTTGATGACCGCCTCCAGGGCATCGTCTATGCCGATTATGGGGGTGACCACGCCTCCCTTCGAGCCGAAATCGTTGTCCCTGTCGACGACAAGGATGAGGGTCCGCTTCACGCGGGAGCATCCGTCGGTGCGCATTTAACCATTATGGGTGGGAACACGCGCCTCGCAACGCGCTGGGAGCCGGTTTCCGGCGTCCGCAACTTTTTTCAACCCACCGGGACACTAAGGCGCCGATGCGGGTCAAATGGCACGGGCATTCCTGTTTCGAGTTCGACGACGGCGAGACGACCGTCGTCGTGGACCCCCACGACGGCAGGTCCATCGGCATCAAGCCGCCGTACCTCACCGCCGACGTCGTCCTCATCACCCACGACCATTACGACCACAGCGCCTCCCGCTCCGTCCGCGGGCAGTACAAGGAACACAGGTCCCGGACGGGGAAATTCGAGTCCTGCGGCATAAGGTTCCGCGGGTTGGAAACCTACCACGACACGGAAGGCGGCGCGCTCCGCGGGGCCAACACCGTCTACGTTTTCGAAATGGACGGCATGAAGATATGCCACTGCGGCGACCTCGGCGACATGCCGTCCCCGAAGGCGCTCAGGCGCATGTCCGGGTGCGACATGATGTTCATGCCCGTGGGCGGCGTCTACACCATGGATTTGGAGGGACTCAGGCAACTGATCATAGAGGCGGCGCCCCAGGTCATCGTGCCCATGCACTACAGGACCGGGGGGCTCACCATCCCCGTGATGGACGTGGAGCCCTTCCTTGAGCTGATACCGGAGGACTTCGTCCTGCACGTGGGCAACACCGTGGACATAACCAAGGACGAACTGCCCCGCATGAAGGAATGCTGGGTCTTCGACCTCTAATACAGCGCGAGGGCTTCCTCGAGCCTGCCCATCTCGATGGGCGTCGTCTGCCGGCCGATGACCGCGCCCTTGGAATTGGCGACGGAACACGCCGCGAGAAGCCTGACGCCGTGGTTGAGCGTCGTGCGGTACGCCTTGACGCCGAGGGTCTCCTCCACCAGGGAAATCTCCTCGTCCGTGGCCTCCGGGTGTATCGCCGCGCCCTTGTTGGTGGCCAGGCAGGCCGACCCGACGACGCCCATCCCGGCGACGGTGCCCCGGACGCAATCCACGCCGAGCGCCTTCGATATGCCGCGGAGCGCCGACTTGGAGATCTCGGGGTTGACGATGGCGCCGTTGTCGTTCACGAGGATGTTGTTGCCGGCGGCGTTCATCCTGTCGTCGACGTAAGCCAACGGAAGTTTCGAGGAAATGAGTTCGGCCTCGTTCTGCTCGCAAAGCTCGGAGACCACGGCCCCGTGGCTGTTTATCGCCATCAGCGACCCCACGACGAGGGATCCGGCGACCGTCGTCCTGACGACCTCGACGCCGAGGGTCTCCGCCAATGCCTTCTCGAAGTAAGCGGGGGCGTTAGGCGGCAGAAACGCCAGTTCCTCGGCCACGGCGGCGTACACCCCGATGTTCGGGTTGCCGTCGTAGTCGGCCAGCCTCATCATCGGCCGCGTCACTCGGTCTCCACCGGCAGGGACACCTCGACCAGGCCGTCCTCGAGCTTAATCGCGCGGACGGTTATCCTGCGCGGGGGCTTCTGTATGCCCCTCTGCCAGACCGCCTCGTTGACGGCGGTGTCTATCCAGATTTGGGACTGGTCGGCCTTCATGTGCCGCGCGATGTGCGACCTTATCTCGCTGATGGCGCGGTTGGCCCTCTTCGTCCTGGGGGTTATCCTGGTTATCCTGAGCGGTACCGTGATTATCCTGTCGTCGGCCATTCAAATCACTCCTTGAGGTTGGTGGTGCGCCACGACCTCCTCTTGGGGTGGCGCAGGAACTGCCTGTTGGTCCTCATCATGACCCATGCGGGGACCCTGCGGTTCTGCTTGACTTTCCTGTTGAGCCTTGCCTTCATTGCCGGCGGTTTGCTGCTTGACATTTCATCTCCTCTCGATCTTGATTTCCCTGCGCTTCGGGGCTATCTGCCTGAGCAGGTTCCTGAGCATCTCGTCGGTGACGACGCCCTGGAGGCGTCCCTGCTGGGCCAGTTGGATCAGCTGCATCTCCACGCCGTCCGCCAACTCCGGGTTGGCGACGCGTATGTTGGAGAGGCGGTCCCTGGCCTCCGGCACCAGTATCTGCCTGAGGATCGCCTGCTTCTGAGCCTCGAACTGCCTGCGTTGCTCCTCGGCGGCCTGCTGCTGGGCCACCTGCTGCTGCTGGTTAGCCTGCACCTCGGCCATCCTCTTCTGCCTCAACGCTTCCAATTCAGGGTCCATTCTTCAACCTCATGCGTTAATCTCGTCGAAAACCTCTTTCGCGGCGTTGTCCAGAAGGGAAACCCCGGCGGGGCTTATCATGCGCCCCTTCTTGGCCACGGGGATCAGGTACCCGGCGGCCTCGAGCTGAATCATGCATTTCCTGACGATGTTCCTGCTCCCCTTCACTGCCTTGTTGGGTTTGGCGCCCCTGTCGGCGAAGCCCCCGTACTCGGCGGCGAGCCTGGAGGTGCCCATGGGGCCCTTGACGTAGATTTTCCTGAGGATGGAGGCGGATCTCGTGAACCACCAGTCATCCTGCCTGGGAGCCTTTTCGGTGTGCCTGCCGGTCCTCACGAACTCCGCCCACTCGGGCGGGACGATGGCGGAGTTCTCCTTGAGCTTCTCCGCGGTCCTGAGAATGAGTTTCTCGGCGGGGACGTCATAGACGGTAACCATTTCGCATACCTCGTGCCCGCGTGGGCGGCGCCCACGCGGTATCGTATATGGCGTAGGCTGGTTCAATATAAAAGCATTGCTAACGCAACAGTACTGGCGACCCCGCACGTGCGCCCAACGGCCCCGCGCGGCATGCGGGCGAAAGGCCCGCCACGGCCCGGCAAGCCGGGTAATCCGTGACAACTCCATGCGACACGGTGTATTTCAATCAATCGGAGCGTCCCGAGTCTTTTCAAAGCCGTCCCCGTGGACAAAATACGCGAAAAATGCATGTCGGACATCTCCCGATTGCGGAATTCACGAGCGGCTTCTGCGCCACCGGATCGATGATTCGGCGATTTCACACCGACGCCGCTACAACTCTTATATAGTCCGCACGTGCTGTAAACCCTGAGTGAAATGGCGACTGAATCCTTCTTCAGAGAACTTGTCATAGATAGCGATGAGGCCGCACAAGACTTCCTTGATGCAATGGACATCGCCGAAAGGAGGGGGCCTCTCGTCGTACCCGATTCCACCAGGGCATTCGAGCTCGGGGAAGAGATGTTGAAAGGACTTTTCAATGAGTGAATACCCATTCATCCCCCTTCGAAGGATGCTCCAGACTGCGGATGAGGAAACCGTTTCCACGTTCCTCTCCGGGTTCCGATGCAGCGGGGACATGGATTGCAGGATTTTCTCCACAACAAAGCCATAACCTTCGAAAAAAGGGATATCTCGCGCACATACCTCATGATGGATGGTCAGGGGACGCCCGCACCCGGCATAGCAGGGTATTTCACGATAGCCCTGACCGTATTAAACCTCCCCGACGATAAGGGGTTGTCATCCACAGTTGTCAGGCGGATGAATCTTTCCAACAACAGGGCGCCCGCGTACCTCATCGGCCAGATTTCCAAAAGAGACAGTATGGAAAGGGGTGTCGGCCTCAAAGTGATGAACGTCGCTTTAGACGTCATCAAATCGGGACACGAAACGTTCGGTGGCAGAATCGTGTGCATCGACTGCAGGCAACCGTTGATAGATTACTACGAGAAACTGGGTTTCAAAAAAATCGGGCACCCTTCCGATAGCGGCCTTTACAAATCGGTGCTGTTGCTTTCATAATCGTCCAACGCCCGATACGGACTTGAATTCATAGCTTTCCCACGAAACAATATAACCGGGACATCCGATGAGGGAGGCCGTGAGAACCGTCGTCGCCATCACGGGTGCTTCCGGCATAGCCTACGGAATCAAGTTCCTGGAAAACCTCCCGGGGGAGAGGGTGCTGGTGGTTTCCGAGATGGCCAAAAAGATATTGCCGAGGGAAACCGGGATCGCCCTCGAGGAACTGTACGCCATGGCGGACGAGGTCTATTCCGACGACGACCTTTTCGCCCCGATCTCCTCAGGCAGCCACCGTTTCGACGCCATGATCGTCATCCCCTGCAGCGCCTCCTCCCTGGGAAAGATCGCCTGCGGTCTCGCGGACACCCTCATAACGAGGGCGGCGGCGGTCGCCCTGAAGGAATCCAGGAAACTGGTGCTGGTGGTAAGGGAGACCCCCAAGAGCGCCGTCCTCCTCGAGAACGAGCTCAGGCTGGCCAGGGCCGGCGCGGTCATATTGGACGCGAACCCCGGGTTCTACCACAAGCCCAAAACCGTGGACGACGTCGTTTCCTTCGTCGCTGGGAGGGCGCTCGACCAACTGGGCGTCGAGCACGCCCTCTACGAAAAGTGGTCTTAGGATATCACTATGGCCGGGCGGCCGGGCACGGCCTGGACGTGCTTGCCGCCGGACGCCTCCCTCGCCGCGGGGTCGTCCGCGGGCATCACCGACACCTCGCACCCCAGTTCCGAGCCGATGAACCCCGCGGCCTCCACGAGGATCGCGTATTCGTCGGCGGCGACCTTGGCCTCGACGACGGACGCGGGCAGGCGGCGCAGGTCCGTGGCGACCGCCCTGACGTAGTCGGGGACGGCCTTCCCCATCTTCCTCATTTCGGGGTCGGCCATGCATTCCTTCGTCAGGTCGGGTATGGGGACCCCTTCGGGCCCCATCATCGACAGCGCCTTCCTCACGACGTCGCCCTTCCACGACTGGTAGGTGAACAGGGAGACCTTCCCGGATCCGGAGCCGATCATCCTCGAGATCTTCGAGATGTCGGAGATCACGTCCCTGACAAGTGACTCGCCGTATTCCGCGGCCGGGGAGTGCCCGGAGGGCTCCGGGAGCAACGCGGCGGAGACCAGGCCGTCGAAGCCGGCGGCCTCCCACATCTCCTCCGCCATATGCGGCGTGATCGGCATCATCATCGTGATCCACGTGCGCATCGCCTCCCTTATCGTCCCGGGGTCGCGGCCACCGCGGCGCACGTACCACCTGAGGTCGCTGTACGCGTCGAAATAGGCGGCCATCGCCAATTGCCTGACGTCGTACCCCTCCATGGCCGCCCTGGCCGCGGAATTGTGCGTGGACATCCTCGACAGAAGCCACCCGTCGATGGGTTTCCCAGGCCCGGACATCCCTGCGAGCTCGCCCACGAACGCCAATATGCGGTCCAGCCTCTGGGCGTACGACATGACGGCGTCCTCGTCCCACTCCACGTCGGCGAAGGGCGAGGCTATGTGCGCGTAGTAAAGCCTCATGCCGTCGACGCCGAATTTCCCCGCGGCCCCAGGGATCGGCTGGGCGCCGCCCTTGGACTTGGATATCTTGCCCGATTTGCCGGTGATGTACCAATTGACCATGATGCCCCTGGGCAGCATCCGGTCCGGGACTATCGCGGCGTGGTTGAACATGAACGCCGGGAAGTGCACGGTCATGTGCTCCTTGCCCCCTATGTTCAGGTCCAACGGGTACCAGTAGCGGGCGTCCTCCGCCATCTCGCCCAACAGGGCGGCGGGCACGCCGGTTTCCTCGGACACGGCGCCGCGGTCGCCCCTGCCCAGGAAGACGTGGTCGAAGAAGGCCTCGGTCATCTGGTCCGGGGTTATCCTGCCCTCGTTGGCGTGGTGGGACACGGTGTAGTAAAGCGGATATAGGGTGGAATCGGAGATCGCCTCGATGATCCACCTCTCGTCGAACGGGAACCTCGTCCCAAGCCAGTTGCCGAGGCGGGCGCACGCCCTTTCCCTGAACCAGGAAAGGACGCCGTGGACGTTGTTGGCGTATTCCGGCGGCGAGATTTTCATCGTGGAGGCGTTGGCGTCCGCCCTGGCGGTCAGCGCCTCGTCGGCGTAGTTGATGAACCACTGGTCGTCTATGCGCTTTATGTGGACGGGTTTGCCGCACCTGCAGACCACCTCCTCGGAGAGGTCCCGGAAGATTTCCGCGTCGCCGGAGGCGATCATGGCGTCCCTCATCGCGTCCTTCGCGTCGCTGACCCTCATCCCGGCGTACTCGCCGCAGACGTCCTTCATGACGCCGGCGTGGAACCCGTCCCTGTACAGCGTCTTCTTGGCTTCCTCGAGCTTCGGGTCGCCGGGTTCCTTTATGCCCATGGACGTGACGATGTCCAGGGCGGGCAGTTCCCCGTAACCCTCCATTTTGATTATGGATATGGGGACGACGGATTCCAGCATCTCCTCGGATATGCCGAACCCGGCGGCGTACCCCGGGTCGGCCTTGAGCGCCATCAGGGAGACGATGTCGTCCGGTGAATCGGAGGGCACCGAGGTGACGAGGCCTGTGCCCACGTCCGGGTCGCAGAAACCGGCGGGGAACACGGGTATGTCCCTGCCCGCCATGGGGGCGGAGCACATTTTCCCGATCA
This sequence comes from Thermoplasmatales archaeon, assembly GCA_012520845.1. Lineage (GTDB taxonomy): Archaea > Thermoplasmatota > Thermoplasmata > Methanomassiliicoccales > Methanomethylophilaceae > JAAYNL01. The sequence continues at coordinate 33,831 of JAAYNL010000016.1, forward strand.
GGTCCCTGCCGCGTACCGTCCCGATCCGCTCGATGCCGTCCATCTGCTGGACGAGCTTCCCGACGGCGGGTTCCGACACGACCCATACCTCCCCGCCCTTGCGGATCTTGGCATACTCCACGTCGGGGTTGACCCAGAAGCATACCTGGCCGTAGACCGTCTCGGGGCGAAGCGTCGCCGCCACCAGGAACAGGTCGCCGCAGGCGAACTTCAGCAGGGTGTACTCGTTGGTCTCGGCGTTGCCGCCCTTGGAGATGTCCGTCTCCGACGGGTCGACGGCAACCGGCCCGCAGGAGGGGCACGCCGGGGCGTAGTACGGCTTCTGTATCAGCAAACCGGCATCCATGAGCTTCCGGAACTGCCACTGCATGAATTTGGAATAATCGGGATACAGGGTGCAGGTGAACCTGCGCCAGTCGGACAGGAAGCCGAACCTGCGCCAATAGTCGTCCCTGTAGACCCCGTTGAAGAATTCCACCACGGCCATCGGGTCGCCGAGCTCCTCCAGCTTTTCCGGGGGGCAGCCGTTGTCGAGCATGTATTCAACCGTGGCCGGGTCCCTCTCGGCGATCCTCTTTGCGAGGCTGATCGCGCCGTTGCCCGTGGCGTGGGTGCCCACGGGGAAGAGGACGTTCATCCCCAGGGACCTCATGTAGCGGCCGATGGCGTCCGCGTACGTGTAGCCCCTCATGTGCCCCACGTGCAGGTAGCCCGTGACGCCGGGGTAGGCGAATATGAGCATGAACTTCGGGGCGTCGGACCTGTCCGACAGGCAAAGCCCGGCGTCGGACCAGCGTTTCTGCCATTTCCTTTCCATTTCCTCGTATTTGCCGGACATCTCGCACCATCGCCCTCGGGCTTTCGCATTGGGATATCCCTTATCGTTATATAACATTCGAACCGTATGGGGGTTCGCAATGGGTTACGACGGGGGGAGCGCCATTTTTGGCGTTTCGACCATCCGTCGGACAATGTCATGCATTGTATGACAACCATTAAATACCCCGACGGATATGAAGTTACAAGCCCGAAGGGATGGGACTCTACGGACTTGACAGAGGCAGGAAGATGAACACCGACGAGAGGATTACGCTCAGGATGGGAACCGAGGAAGTCCAGGCAATGGACGAGTACTTGGATGAGCACCCGGAATTGGGGAACCGATCGCAGTTCATCAGGACTGCCGTGCGCGAATACGTCAACAGGGATGCCGGCGTCGCGCGTCTGTCGGACAGGAAAGGCGAAGGGCTCTTCGTACGTTTCACCGAAACGGAATTGGAAGCCATCGATCTCCTCGTGGAGAAAGGTGCCTTCCTCGACGGGGAGGAATTCGTCAGGACGGCGATGAGGGATGCCTTCTCTCCCCGCGAGAGCAGGGAGGAGGCCGTCCGCAACGCATACGCCGTCGCGGCCTCGGAGGCTCTGAAGAGGTAAGAGGTCAGAAGGGAAGCAAATGGCCTGGAGGAGGGATGGGATCTCAAACCCCCAATCGGGGTTTGTTACTCTTCACAGGCCGTTTCAAACCATTTTAACGAAAAGAGGGATGGGAAAATGCACACGCGCGACGGGAACAGGATCGACCCCAGGATAGCCGTGGTAGGCGTCGGCGGGGCCGGTTGCAACTTCGTTGATTACGCCACCCGTTGCGCGTCCCCCTATTACACGATAGCGATCAACACCGACCGCAAGGCGCTCGTCGCCACGAGGGCGGACAAGCGCCTGTACATCTGCAGGCGGGTGACCCGCGGGCAGGGCACGGGCGGCGACAGCCTCCTCGGCAAAAGGTGCGCCCAGGCCCACGAGGCGGACATCGCCGACACCCTGGCGGGCTTCGACGTCGTCTTCATCGTCGCGGGCCTCGGCGGCGGCACCGGCACCGGCGCCGCGCCCGTGGTTGCCGACATCGCCCAAGGCGTCGGCGCGATAACGGTCGCGGTGGCGATAACCCCCTTCGGGTTCGAGAACGCCAGGGCCAGGACCGCGCTGGTCGGTTACGGCGACCTGAAATCCAAGTGCGGCATGGTGGCGACGGTGGACAACGGCAAGGTGGCCGAGAAATTCCCCGACCTGGCGATCAAGGACCTTTTCCGCATGGTCAACGGGGCGATATCGGCGAAGCTCGCCTCCCTGGAGGACAGGATCGTCGCGGCCTTCGGGAAACAGCTCGAGGACGTTGGCGGTCTCGTCGGCGGCAGGCCGTCGATGCCCGGCGCCCACGGGATGGGTTTCGCCCAGGCGCTGTGACTCAGGCCCGCTTCCTTTTGGACGCCATGTACTCGTAACCCATTTCGAAGGCCTTCAGGTTGAGGTCGACGAATTTCTTGGGCACGTTGGCGACGAGGGCGTCCTTCAGCAGGTCCTTGCCCAAGGGGAATCCCTCAGCAGCGGCGACGGCGCCGATCATGACGGCGTTGGAGGTCACGGCCTTGCCGGCCTCTATCGCGATGGACGTCGCGTCTATCGTCACCAGGTTGTCGGTCACGTCCGAGACCGCCTTGACCAGGTCGTCGATTTTGGGGTATTCCTCGAAGCCCGCGGCGACCATCGACGGGTAAACCGGATCGAGGTCCATCATGATCTTCGTGGGCTTCGTGCTCGCCTTCTTCGCCGACGCGTTGCTGTTCCACCCGCTGGCGGACGGGACGGCGGCCAGGGCGTACCACAAGGCGAGGGAGAAGACCGTCGAGCTGCTCGCCGACAAAGAGGCGATGGAAGCGTTCTTTCAGCTTGTTGAAGACGCTTGCGCCGCTCGCGGCCTTGTTGATGAGGGTAAGGTTAAGAAAGTGATAGCCTTCGCCGACGGGAACCTCGACAAGGCCAAGGAGCTGATAGACCTTTTCACGGGCGCCGACGCGCCCGCCCCGGTGGAAGGTCAGGCATGAGGACCGTCAGCGTCCCTGTGACCACCCACATCGAGGTCCTTGTGCCCTTCGAGGAGTGCGACTACGGATACAGCGACGACACCTGCTACAGGGTCGAGGACGATACCGCCGTCGCGACGGACGTCAGCTCCTCGGCGGCCTCCGTGCTTTACGCCGGGACCATCCTGGGGCCGGTAGCCAAATACCTGCTGAGCCTGATGGGCTTCCCCGCCGAGAAGGCGGCGGAATCCGAGGAGTCCGAAACCGTTTCACAGTGATGGGGTTCCCCCTCACTTTTTTAAGTCCCGGGCCGCGCGTCACGATGCCCACGGTTCCCACCGACCCGGGGCACCCTCAAAAATTGCACACATACCGACATTTTTATAACCGCCCCGGACATGGGTGATTCGAGGCGGTATTACCATTTCGCCGACCTCGCCGCCCCGGGCACCGTTGGCCGGGGCGGCTCCCTCAGATAAGTTTTTTGGCGGCCCACGCCACGGCGGAGCTGACCGCCCCCTTCGGCACGCCCATGATGACGTGGGCGTCGCCGTCGCACATCGTGTCGACCGCCAGGTACACCGCCTGCTTGCGAGTGAGGGCGTGCGTCATGATCCATGACGCGGCCCTGTCCCTTATCGCCTCGGTGGGCACGCCGCCGACCTCCGGCACGTCGAGCATGGCGACGATGCCCTCGAAGTCGTCGGAGACGGGCTCCGCCGCCTTCCTCTTGGCGGCGGCGAGCGGGATGTAGTAGTCGCCGTCGTTGACGCCGAAGTGCCGGTACGCCGGGGGGCCCGGCAGGGTGTCCACGGCGAGGGCGACGGCCTGTTTGCGCGTCAGGCCGTGGCGCATGGCGAGGTCCGCCGCCAGGGGCCATACGTCCGAGACCCTGCGCCCGGCGATCTCGTCGAGCTCCCTCCTGCCGACCATGCCGTACACGTCGCAATCCGTCGGCGTGACGGTTCCGTCGCCGACGTCGTAGACCCAAAACGGCTCGCCGGGAGTGCCGGCGGGGGCGTCGATGACGAGTTTTCTCATAATCGGAAATGATTGTAGGATTATAAGAAAGGGTACGTTAAAGCCTATGTTGACGGGAGGTTTTTGCCTCTGGCGTGGGACGCTGGCTGGGGATTTGATAATTGATAGGGTTTTGCCGAGATACAATCTCAGACACTCAACGTTAGACGCCGTTGCGATGCAAACCGGCATCACCGAAGCCGGCTCCGTTACACATAGGGATAAAAACAACGTGATGTTGGGCACCCTCAATTCGATGGTGACCGCAAACTTCCGTGAGTTGACAATGAATGTCAATAATAGGATGGGATGGAGAGGGATGGCGTTCGTCGCGCAAGACGATGGTTACTCTTATTGTAAGATTCCGACGCCCGACGCCAACGCTACTGAACAGGAAACGGTGAACGCAGCCTGGATCAGGAATTACGTCCAGTCGGTCCTCAATCCCTAATCAGACCAAACTCAGGCTTTGCAGCAACAACCTGACCCATTTTGTCGTGGCTATCGTGTCGTCGTTGTGGTGCAACGGCACCGTGGGGGCAAACCCTCTGTTCTTGGGGTTGTCTGCGGTATGGTTTATGTATGCTATCACGCCAATGTCAGCGGACACCATATTACCACCCGAGTCCTCGGTATATGAGGAAATATGCGTAATGGTGTTGCCGTCGTGCGCCACTCGATATTGTCCTATGATTTTATCGTCTTTGTCAAACGTCCTATCCCACCTTCCCCTCTTCCATCCGTCGAACACCCCTCTGGTTATGCCACGGCGGTACGTTAAAAACGATTGCGTCGAACTCGAATCCAATGTCAAGTGACCCGAAGAGAGTCTGATCGTGCCCGAAAGTACGCCCCTTGTTAAAGGCAAAAACCTCCCGTCAACATAGGATTTTACGTCCCGTGAAAAATCATATGAGAAACAATATGAAAGGGTTTGCCGACGGCCTCACCGGACCATCTTCTTCCTGGCCGCCTGCAACGCGACGGTGACGCTCCCGGAGTTCACGCCGAATATCCACCAGAGTGTCTTTTTGGGGCGTTGCTCGTCCGCCGCCACGTACATCGCCTGCATCCTCGTCAGGTCGTGCCGGAAGAACAACTCCGCCATGCGCTCGCGGGCCTTCGCCGCGTCCAGGCCGCGGAACCTTCCCACGCGAGGATACAGGAACACGGCCTCGGGGCCGTACCCGGCGAAGCCGTCCCTGCCGAAGGGAATGCTTAGCGTTGGACGAAGTAATGAAAGGTCCGTGGAAGGTTTTTGAAAGATCGGGCAATGTTGGGCAATGTCAGGGGAATGTCGATTCAGTAATCCCGCGTCCAGATCGGCCCGTCGCCGGGGTTGAGGACGGGTGGGGCGTAGTCGGGGCCGTGGCCGAAGTGGTCGACCCATTGGTATCTGGCGTCGGTGTACCACGGCGGGCGGACGTTGACGATGTTGCCATCCGTGTCGGTGTACGCAACGTATGCGAGGTACAGTTCCCGGGATTCGCCGGGCGGGATGTAGAAGGTGGCGGACGGCTCCCAGTTTTTCACGTCGCGCCACGCGCCGTACATCCACGCCTCCTCCGTGCCGAAAAGCAGCGGCCAACTGTCCTTGTCCGGGGCCTTGCGCAGGATCGTCTCGTCGGTGTTGTTGAGCAGGTACACCTTGATAACCACATGGGCGTGGCCCACGGGCAGGCCGCATGACGCTCCCGGACCATATTCCCTGACGTACACGTTGGACTGTTCCGGGTAGTAGACTTCCCAGTCGTAATACAGGTCGACGGGTTCCTCTTTGTCGAAGGCCCCGAGGCCGTAGGCCGCCAGCGCGACCAACGCCGCGGCGATGATTGCCGTCAACGCCATCACCCACCTGTCCATGCGGGTCGTACCGCCCGCCGAGGATATAATGCCTTACGGCAGCGGTGCGTTGACGCCGACGGTCAGAGTCTGCCCTCTGTAGAAGTCGGGCCTTCTCGGTTCCGGTATTTGGATCCACGCGCCGCCGTTTACCTGGACCTCTATAACCGCATGGGCGTCGGTGGTGGAATCGGTCGTGGAAGTGTTGAACGTCCCCTGGATGAACGCCCGGCCCAACGGCTGAACTTGAACGACCGTCACCGACGAGGAATCCGCTGTGGGCGTTTGCGCACCTTTTTGATATTTGATTTTCATGGCGTTCCCCGACCCCAGGATCGTCTGCGCCGTCTCCGTCTTGACGTAGACGTACTGGTTCTTACACGCGGTCGCGTCCGTGGCGATGTCCCCGGCGGCGTTGGCCGCCTTCCTGGCGTCGCCTATGGCGTTGCCGTATGCGAGCGACGCGGTGTTGAGGCGGACCGTCGTCGTCGGGTCGTTGAGGTCGTACACGGCCTCGACCACGCGGGCCTTATGGCCCGACATGCCGTACTCCGGGTGGTCGACGGCCACGGCCATCGGCCTCGTCTTACGTTCACCGTTCTCCTCGTAGGACAGGTTGCCGAGGACGGTCACTTTGTTGACCTTGCGTCTGGCCGTCATCGACAGCGATAAGGACGTGGGCGGCCTCATCGGCGGCAGGCCGTCCATGCCCGGCACCCACGGGATGGGTTTCGCCCAGGCGCTGTGACTCAGGCCCGCTTCCTTTTGGACGACATGTATTCGTAACCCATTTCGAAGGCCTTCAGGTTGAGGTCGACGAATTTCTTGGGCACGTTGGCGACGAGGGCGTCCTTCAGCAGGTCCTTGCCCAGGGGGAACCCCTCGGCGGCCGCGACGGCGCCTATCATTACCGCGTTGGCGGTGACGGCCTTGCCGGCCTCTATCGCAATGGACGTGGCGTCTATCGTGACCAGGTTGTCGGTCACGTCGGAGACGGCCTTGACCAGATCGTCTATTTTGGGATACTCCTCGAAACCAGCGGCCACCATCGACGGGTAGACCGGGTCCAGGTTCATCAGGACCTTGGTGTCCTTGTTGGCCAGGTTCAGGTTCCTGCAGGTCTCGACCGGTTCGAACCCCATGAGCAGGTCCGCCCCGCCGGCGGCCTCCAACGGGCTGTGAACGCCGTCGCCGAAGCGCAGGGTGCAGAGCACGGTGCCGCCCCTCTGGGCCATGCCGTGGACCTCGCTCATCGCCACCCTGTGGCCCGCCTCCATCGCGGCGGTGCCCAGGACCATCGACGCCAGGAGGACCCCCTGGCCGCCCACGCCCACGATCTGTATGGAATACTTCATTTTACCACCTTTATCGCGCCCTTGGGGCAGACGCTGACGCACATCCCGCACCCGATGCATTGCAGTTCGTCCACGGACACGTCGTCGCCCTTCTTCTGCAGCGCGGGGCAGGCGATCGTCCTCAGGCAAATGTGACAGCGGATGCAGGCGTCCTGGTCCACCTCGCACAGCCTTGGTTCGAGGGCCTTCCTCTTCCTGAGCTCCAGGGGGCATGCCCTCTTGGAGATGACCACGGACACCCCGTCGGTGGCCAACGCCCTTTCCATGGCCGCGGCGGAGGCCTTGACGTCATAGGGGTCGACGACCTCCAGGAAGTCGACGCCGACGCTCCTGACGATGGCCTCGATGTCCAGGGGCTCGGTGGATATGCCGCCGAAGTCCCTTCCCGTGCCGGGGTTGGGCTGGTGGCCGGTCATGGCCGTGGCCCTGTTGTCCAGGATGACCATGGTGAGCTTGTGGTTGTTGAATTTCGCCGAGACGAGCGGCGGGAGCCCGGCGTGGAAGAACGTGGAATCCCCGATGAAAGCTATGGGCATCTGGTCCGTCGCCTTGGAGAAACCTCCGGCGGCCCCCGCGCCGCCGCCCATGCACACGATGAAGTCCGCGGTGCCGAACGGCGGCTGCACGCCGAGGGTGTAGCAGCCTATGTCGGAGCAGTAGACGACGTCCCTCTTGCCCACGGCCTTCTTGGTCGCGGCGTAGATGCCGCGGTGGGGGCACCCGGCGCAAAGGGTAGGCGGCCTCCCCGGGAGTTCGACGTCGGGCAACGGCAGCGGTTCCGGGCCCTTCTCGACGTCGACGAGCCCCGAAAGCCTGCGCATGGTCTCCGGGGAGTATTCCCATTCCATGGGCAGGTGGCCGCTCCTCTTGCCGTAAACCGGTACGGACAGGCCCTTCTGGGCGCATATCCGCAGCACCTGGTCCTCAAGGAACGGCTCCAGCTCCTCGGCCACGATTATCTTCTCCTTGCCCGCGATGAAATCCGCGATTTTCTTCTCTGGCAGGGGGTTGGTGAAACCCAGCTTCAGTATGGAGACGCCCGGCAGGCCCTCCTTGACGTAGTTGTAGGCGGCCCCGGACGTTATGACGCCGACGGGCCCCTCGCCCTCGACGCGGTTCAACGGCGACTTTTCGGACATGGCCATCGCCTTGGCGTTCAACTCCAGGAGCCTCACGCGGTTCCTCTTGGCGAATGCGGGGACGTTGACGAACCTCTGGACGTCCTTCTCGAAGCGTCCCTTCGCCTTCGCCTCCGCCATGGGGCCGTACTCGACGATGCCCCGGGCGTGGTTCACCCTGGTTGTCGTCCTGTAGAGCACGGGCATGCCGAGCTCCTCGGATATGTCGTAGGCGGCCGGGACCATGTCCTTGGCCTCCGCCGGCGTCGACGGCTCCACCATCGGGATCAACGCCAGTTTGGAATAGATTCTGTTGTCCTGTTCGTTCTGGGAACTGTGGCAGGACGGGTCGTCGGCGGACATCAGCAGCAGTCCGCCCCTGACGCCCGAATAGGCCAGGGTCATGAGCGGGTCGGCGGCGACGTTGACGCCGACGTGCTTCATGAACACGAAGGAGCGCACGCCCGACGCGGCCGCGGCGGCGGCGGCCTCGAAGGCCACCTTCTCGTTCGTGGAGAACTCGAAATACATGCCGACCTTGTCGGCCATCTTCTCCAGCAGGTTGCCCACCTCCGAGGACGGGGTCCCCGGGTACGTGGACGCGAACCCCACCCCCGCCTCCATGAGCCCGCGGGTTATGGCCTCGTTGCCCAGCAGCAGGTCCCTGCCGCCCTTCGATAGAATGTCCGCCATCTGATCCTCCTCAGGCACCGACGATTGGTTGCATCCCATTTATGGTTATCTGATTAAGAATGCCATGTTTGGTAGGAGACACGATATCGAGGATTTGGCTACCAGTAAATTGGGAACGCTGGTCATTCTTTTACATGATTAATTGAATGATTATCGATGCCAGTCTCAAAAATAAATATATACCAAATATATTATCTATATGTATTGGATATAATTTCCAATAGGGGAATGAAAATGGATAGCAAATTAATAGCTTTCGCCATCGTTGGCATCCTCGTAGGCGCTGGTATCGGAATAGGTGCTGGCTACATGGTATGGAACGACGAGGGCACCAGCGACGTTCCGGATGTCCCGGAACCGGAAGCCATTACCGTCAAGGACGGTCGCGGGAAAAACGTCACCATCGCCTCTTCCTCAAGAGTAGCCACCACCTCCGTCACGGTTACCGAGATTGTCTGCGGGTTGGGGGCGTATTCCAAACTCGCCGGTGTGACGGACGACTCGAACAACTACAATCTCAGGGATTACGTCATAGGGTTGGGTGACGACGGCTACCCCGGAATCATCGCGCAGGCGTTGGAATACGAACACATAACGAACATGGGCAACATGTACATGATTTCCGCGGAATCAGTGCTCACCGCAAATCCCGATTTGGTCATTATGGGCGGTTATTTCAACAGCGACGAGACCATTACCTCCCTGGAGGGCATGGGCATACCCGTCGTGGTCTGCAAGGACGACAATAGCCTGGAGAACATATATTTCAACATCAAACTCATCGGAAAAGCTCTTGGAATGAATGCCGAAGCCGATAAACTCGTCCAAAATATGCAGTCTGTCGTGGGAAAGATCACCGGTTGGGTCACCAAGCAGGGGGCGCCCTCCAAAAAGATTGCCGTGCTCATGGGCTTCGGCTCAGAATACGGGACCTACGGATGTGGCGTCCAGTACCTGTTGGGTACCCCCATGATTGAGATGTTCAACAACACCAACGCATTCGGCACCACCTTACCGGGCATGTACGATGTTGTCAGCAAGGAAGCGATCGTCACGGCCAACCCCGACATCATAATAGACTCTATGCCGATGGGGAGGGACGTATTGGACACGGTGAAGACCGACGAGATCACCAAAGATCTTCCCGCCGTCGTGAACGACAGGATTTACGGCGTATTCGACCTCGCCAGCAAGGAATACGTCCTCACCACCCAATCCATCCTCAACTCCCTCGCGATTCACGTCATGTTCGTCTTCGAGGACAAACTCGACTTCGCTATCGACAACTATATGGGCGACGAATACGAGGACAATCTGCGCAAGTTCTGGAACCAGATAAATGCGTGATTGGCATCCGCCGACGGCTGTGGGAACGGCCAAAACGCTTTACCCTTCTTTTCATACCAGAGACTGACGGGGCGGTTCGTTTTCGATGCACGCCAATTGAGCAACTGAGGACGGATTAAATGGAATGGGAAAAGATTATCAGATACGAGAAGCCCGGTAAAAGGAGAAAGATACACACGTTGCCCGGGGGCGAGGAAGTATTCGTGCATGGGAGGTCGCTGATAATCGTGCCCCCTGATTCCGGCCGTGCCGTATTGTCTTCCGCCGCATCCAACGGCGGGTATTTCGAAGGGCCGTCTGCCATCACAAACACTACGAGCCTGGGCGGGGACGCCGGCGCTGAACTCATGATGGCCGGAAGGAATGCGCACGAACGGTATTGGGAACTGAGCATGGAAAACATCGGCGTCGACCCCCTAACCACCGTCGGGTTGGGCACGGCAGTGACCATGGACAAGGCCTCCATCACCACGGAATCCTCTGGTGGCATCACCGTGTCCGCCGTGGTTACCGCCGGTGTCGAAGGGAACGGCGGAAGGGCGGGCGACCCGGCAACGTACAACGAACTGGACAACGCCATCGACGGCACCATAGTCATCATATTGATCATTGACGCCAATCTCCCTCCCCATGCCATGGCCAGAGCGATAATCACGGCCACCGAGGCGAAGACGTGCGTCCTGCAACAACTCATGGCCAGGAGCCTCTATTCCCACGGCATAGCTTCCGGGACCGGCACGGACCAGGTTGCTGTGGTTTGCAACAGAAACAGCGATGTTACTCTGCATTCCGCTGGAAAACATTCCCTTCTGGGGGAGTTGATAGGGAAGTGCGTGATGAAGGGTGTCTACGCGGCACTCGACAATTGGGCTTCCCTCACGCCGCTTTCCCAGAGGGACGTGCTGAAACGCATCGAAAGGTACGGCATCACGGAAGACGACGTCCTTGAGCATTGTGAGTGGGCAGACAGGGAAACAGCCGGGAACAACCTGAGACGCATCTCGTCCGACGGCAGGCTGGTCTCGGCCGTAGCTTCCGTTTTGCACATCGAGGACGAAATAGGGTGGGGTCTCCTAGACCCGGCGGAGGGAAGGTCCGTCGGAAACGGCATCATAGTCAAATCCTTCTCGGAAATACTCGGTGCGAATCTTGCCGGAGACATTGACCCAGACGGCGATTTGATCGGGAACATTACCGCAGCGCTTGGGATGTCTTTGTCAAAGCCATTGCCCTGATTTCGACAACGGGTTTCGGATTACGGCCAATTCTTCGACATTTCCTACAATCCGCCTGAAAGGAGATTTCCATCCAATCCCGCCTGGTATGCCATAATTCGGCGTATAACTGTAGCTTTCAAATGTATTGGATTTATATTCCAATGAGATATCGTCGTCAATAAGGATATGAAACAGAAAAACAAGGCCGTCTACCCCTTTTCAGCAATCGTGGGACAGGAAAACATGAAGGAGGCCCTGATTCTCAACACCGTGAACCCCTCCATCGGCGGGGTCCTCATACGCGGAGAGAAAGGGACCGCCAAATCCACCGCCGTGAGGTCCCTCGCAGAGCTGCTGCCGGACAGGTTCGTGATCGATGGGTGCCCCTGCGGCTGCGCCCACGGTTCCCTGGAACTGTGCCCAGAATGCGAGGAACGGGTTTCGACTGGGAAAGATGGGGGAACGTATGTCCCTATGAGGGTGGTGGAGCTCCCCCTCGGCTCGACTGAAGACCGCGTAGCCGGCACGTTGGACATCGAGCATGCCATCAGCGAAGGGCGTAAAAAATTCGAACCGGGGATATTGGCTATGGCCAACGGCAACATCCTCTACGTCGACGAAGTGAACCTGTTGGAGGACCACATCGTCGACCTCCTGCTCGATGCTGCCGCGATGGGGACGAATTTCATAGAGAGGGAAGGGATATCTTACACCCATCCCTCGAGGTTTATCCTCATAGGGACGATGAACCCCGAGGAAGGCGACCTAAGACCCCAACTCCTGGACCGTTTCGGCCTCGCCGTCGACGTGGAGGCGGAACGGGACGAGGGACGCAGGACCGAGATAATACTCAGGCGCATGGAATTTGAGAAAGACCCGGAGGGTTTTAGGGAAAAATACTCGGGGGAACAGGACCGCTTGAGAAAACTGATAAACGATGCCCGCAACATCCTAAACGACGTCGTCGCGGGCGCCGATGCCGTAAAGGCGGCCGTCAGAATCTCCCTGCACTTGGGCGTCGACGGCCACAGGGCCGATTTGGCACTGATAAAAACCGCATCGGCTTACGCCGCCACGCAAGGACGCACTGCCGTGGTGCCCAAAGACGTCGCCCACGTGTCCAAACTCGTCATGCCCCACCGCATGAGGAGAAACCCATTCCAGGATTCGAATCTTGACACGAAAGAATTAGAGGAGTGGCTCGAGATGGAGATAAGGTGACCCAAATGGAAAACAAGGATTTCAAGGACAGAAAATTGGCATTGGTGCTGGTCGACATCCAGAACAAGTTTGCATATCAGACCGAAGGGTTGTTAAACGGCATGTCCTCGAGGTTGGGGAAGGTCAACGAAGCAATTGACCTGTTCAGGGAAACTGGCAATCCCGTCATCTTCGTATTCTTCGACGGCGACGGGCATTGCACAATGAAAAGGGTCGAAAACCCCGATGAGCTGTTCGGCGGCCTCACCATGAAAGACGGCGACCTTAAGGTCAACAAGACCCAGATGAACTCGTTCAGGGACTCCGACCTAGCAAAGGTAATCAAAGAATGCGGGTGCGACGGCATCGTGATAGCAGGGTTGGTCGCGCAATACTGCGTCATAGCGACCTATTTCGGCGCCTTCGACCACGACATCTGCCCATATATGCTTAAAGGCGGGATCGCGGCGACGGACGAAAACAACGTAACGCACGTGGAGGCCATCTGCAAAACCGTCACCGTCGACGAAATCAAGGAGAATGTCCACTTTATCTGAGCGAACACTCATAAACCAATGTGGGTGCCAGATGCCGAAAACGGGGGCAATCGTTTGAAAAACCACGCGTTTCCCTTCTCGGCGCTCGTCGGCCAGGAGGAGATGAGGGAGGCCCTTATCCTCAATGCCGTCGACCCCCGGGTCGGCGGCGTCCTTATACGCGGGGGGAAAGGCACGGCGAAAACCACCGCGGCAAGGGCCTTAGCGGACCTGTTGCCTGAGAAAGGTGACGGAAAGAGGATGGTCGAGCTTCCGCTGGGTTCCAGCGAGGATCGCGTCGCCGGCATGCTCGATGCCGAACACGCCATCAAAACCGGAGAGATCCGGTTCGAGCCTGGGATATTGGCCAAAGCCGACGGCAACGTCCTCTATGTGGATGAGATAAACCTACTAGAGGACCGCATCGTGGACCTCCTTCTCGAAGCCTCCGCCTCGGGGGTGAACAGGGTGGAGAGGGACGGGATATCCCATGCCCACCCCTCGAGGTTTACCCTAATCGGGACTATGAATCCCGACGAAGGTGAGCTGCGCCCCCAATTCTTGGAACGTTTTGGCATGTGCGTCAACGTAGTGCAGGAAACCGACGAAGGAAAAAGGATGGAAATCGTTACCAGACGCATGGATTTCGAAAGGGACCCTGTGACGTTCCGTTCGGGATTCGATTCAGAGCAGGCGGCATTGAGGAAAAGGATTGCTGATGCGAGGAAATTGCTGTCTGGAACTTCTCCGAATCCAGGTGTCGTCCGTTCGGCAGCGAGGATAGTTTCCCACCTTGGCGTCGAGAGCTGCAGGGCCGACGTCGCCATCGTCAGGGCGGCCCACGCACGCGCCGCCTTCTGCGGAATGGGGATACCTGCCCGGGAGGACGTGTTGCGCGCCACTCGCCTGGTGATGCCGCACAGGATCGAGACGGAGCCCTTCGACGAGGACAGGGGCCCCATGGAGGGGTTTGAGGAATGGTTCGGGACGGTTTGAGGAAATACACGTTCCCCTTCACAGGGATTAAGAACAACGAAACCCCCAAGAAGGCCGTTAGGTGCGCCCTTGCCTCCCCAAACGTGAAATCAATGCTCATCTGCGGTCCCGGGGGTACCGGCAAAACGGTACTTGCCGAATCGACGGGGTCCCTTGCGCCGGAGCGTAAAACCCACGTCATACCGCTTGGCGCCACCGAAGAAATGGTTTTCGGAGGGATAGACCTGGAAAAGGCCCTCGGCCGGGGGGAAAGGGTACTTTCCAGCAGCATTTTGGGCCGGGCCGACGGCGGCATCGTCATCGCCGAGAACCTGAACCTAATGCCGGAACATCTGGCTTACAAACTTCTAAACGCGACGGAAACCGGATCCATCACCGTGGAAAGGGAGGGTATTTCGGCCACATACCATAGCGATTTCCTTCTTGTGGCTACGATGCGCCCCGACGAGGGTGCCCTTTCGGAGCATTTACTCGACCGGTTCGACATGTGTGTCTTCACCTCTCCCCCCAAAGACTTGGATACCAGGGCGGAGGTTGTGCAGTCCTCACTCGAGTTCCATGACGACCCGGAGGGTTTCGTTTCCCGCCATAGGAAAGAGGAGGCGGCCGAATCCAAGGCTATAGCTGAGGCGAGGGGGCGTTCGCGGTACACGTCAATCCCAGAGGGGTATTGCGCCGCGATATCGGAGGTCTGCAGCGGACTTAACGTGGCGGGGCACCGGGGCGACATCGCCGTGATGAACTGTGCCAGGGCGTTCGCCGCCCTCGACTCCAGAGACGTTGCCAACCTTGAAGATTTGAAGGATGCCGCGTCGGTGTGCCTCGAGCACAGGAGAAACGACGACGGGGCGCAGCCGGCAAAAGAGATGCCGGAGGAAGAAAACGAAGGGCCCGGGGAAGAGTCCGGGGAACCCGAGGGGAAATCACCTGGCGAATCCGGGGAAGAGTCCGGGGAACAGCAAGACGGTCCGTCCGAAAACCGTGACCGGGAATGCAACGCGTCCGGCGACCGCCAGGAAACCCCCGACGGGGATCCGCCCCCGCCGGCTCTGGACCCGGAAGAGGAGATTTTCGGCATCGGCGAGGCGTATGAGGTAATCGATTACCTATCCAGGGACGACAGGGGTCCCGCTGGAAATCTGGGTGGCAAGCGGGCCAAGGACCGTTCCGACGGCAGGTCCGGCAGGACGATAGGGTATCGGATACCCAAGGGCCGCATCAACGACATCGCGCTATGCGCCAGCATCGTCGCCGCGGCACCCCATCAGGCATCGAGAGAGAAGGGTGGGCTGGCCATCGTCATCGAAAAAGGGGACCTGAGGGAAAGGGTGCGCGAGAGGAGGCGGGGCACCACAATCCTGTTCGTGGTCGACGGAAGCGGGTCGATGGGCGCCCAGAAAAGGATGGTGGCCGTAAAGGGTGCTATACTCTCGATGCTCAAGGACGCGTACCAAAAGAGGGACGAAATCGGGATGGTTGTCTTCCGCATCGACCGCGCCGAGGAGATTCTGGAACCGACGAAAAGCATACTGAGGGCGTATAAAGCCCTGGAGGACGTCCCGACGGGCGGGCGGACGCCGCTAATCCACGGGTTGTTGAAGGGGCATGAAATCCTCGGCGGGAAGGCCTCCAAGGACACCATGCCCGCGATGGTCATCCTCACGGACGGGAGATGCAACGTCTCCTTCACCCCCGGGAAGCCGCCCTTGGAAGAGATGCTTTCCACGGCGAGGGCCCTTTCCGGGACCGGAATCAAATTCATCGTGATAGACACCGAAGCCGGGAGACTGAGGTTCGGTCTCGCGCTTGACCTTTGCAGGTCCCTCGGCGGGACGTATTTGAAACTTGACGATTTGAACGCGGAACATATAGAAAAATCAGTGAGAATAGCAATTAAAGAGTGATTTGGATGAGGGTATTTGAGAACGATCCCGATGGGAAAGAGGGATCCGTCCGCATAGCGTATCTGAGCGTGATGAACAGGGACGGCGTCCTGGTGGGGAAGGCGATGGCCGAGGCCGACGTCCCAGTCCACGTAAAGGTGGCCTGCGCCGATTCTGAAACGATTGACAGTGACGAACGCTCCTTTGTTTCCTTCATGGAGGCCGTAGCCGAGGCGGACGTGTTTTTCGTCAGACTGCACGGGGACCATTATTGGTACAGAAAATTCGACAGGATGATGGAGGTCGTTGAGAAGAACGGCGTGGATATGCTTTATGACGGGACGCTACCCGAAACCGACGCCGAATACCGCGATTATTTCAGGCACGGCGATTCCGATTACCGCCTTGTGCGCTCGTTCCTGGGGCTTGGCGGGAAAACGAACCACGACTCTCTGATGAAATGGGTCTGCAGAGAGATTCTCGGCATGGACGTGCCGGTGCCTGAGCCCGTGCTCGGGAGGACCGAGGGTATATTCGTTCAGGGGTTCGAGGAGGACCCGGACCCGAAGGAATTCTTCAAGACGCTGGATCGGGAGAAACCCACGGTTGGCGTGATGTTCCACGCGACCACGCTTGCCAAGGAGACGACGGCCCCCGTCGAAGAGTTGATTGCGTCGGTGCGAAGGCATGGCGCAAACGTCATTCCGGTGTTTTTCGTATCCTCGCCGGATAAAATCACGGGCAGCATCGGCGTGGAAGCCACGATTAGGAAATACATGGTTGAGGGCGGCAGATTCCTGCCGGATTCCGTGATAATGGCCGCTGGTTTTTCCCAGATCAACATGAACTCGCAGGGACGAGACGCTTCCGAGGAAGCGTACAATTTCTTCGAGGAATTCGACGTCCCGATCATCCAGGCCGGGAGCATCCACCGCTCGGTGGAAAAGTGGGAAAAGGATATCATCGGCATGACCCAGCCGGAAATCGGCGTCAACGTAATCTGGCCGGAGTACGACGGCCAAGTGATTTCCGTCCCGCACACCTTCAGCCACATAGGCGAGGACGGCAGGATTACCGCAATAGGCGTCCGGGACAGGACCGAGAGGATCGCCTCCTTGGCCGTTTCATGGGCGGAATTGAGGAGGAAGCCCGCCTCCGATAGGAAGGTGGCGGTTATCCTGAACATGTACCCGCCGACGAACGACAGGGTCGGCGGGGCCGCCGGCCTGGACACTTTCGAGAGCATTCGTAACTGCCTCATTGCCATGAAGGAAGCAGGTTACAAGGTTGACCGCATCCCCTCCTGCGGCAACGAGGTCGTGGATGAGGTCCTTGCCGGACTCACGAGCGACATGGAATGGGTGCCTGAAGACGAGATTGAGGGCAGGGCAATGGATTTCATGACAATCGACGAATACCGCGTATGGTACGACGCCGTCCCCGAAAAGGCCAGGGAAGGGATGGTACGTAGCTGGGGCGACCCCCCGGGACCCATTTCCGTTCACGACGGGAAATTCATCATACCCGGCGTCATGAATGGCAACGTTTTCATCGGCACGCAGCCGAACAGGGGACAGCACGATCAGGCGGAGACGCTTTACCACGACCCCAGAGTCGTCATGCCCCACCAATACCTCGCTTTCTACCGCTGGCTCAAATACGAATTTGAGGCGGACTGCGTGGTCCACATGGGGACCCACGGCACCCTCGAATGGCTTCCAGGGAAAGGGAACGGCCTTTCCTCCTCCTGCTACCCCGACGTGATCCTGGACACGATGCCCAATGTCTACCCGTACATCATAAACGACCCGGGCGAGGGCATGCAATGCAAGCGCCGCACGAATTCCGTCCTCATAGCGTACATGACGCCGGCGATGACCAGGGCCGGCGGGTACGAGGAACTAGGGGAATTGGATGCCAATTTACAGGAATACCTGAATTCCAAGCGCAGCCTCCAAGAGGAGAAAAGGAAAATGCTCGCCCTGGAGATAAGACGCGCCGTCGGGAATCTGGAGATGTACAAGGAATTGGGCATCGACCCCGAATGCGGCGAGGAGGAATTCGAGAAAGGTATTGACAAGATTTACGACTACGTAGCCGACATCAAGGACGCGTTGATAAAGGACGGTCTCCACATACTCGGGAAGGTCCCGGACGACGAAAGGCTGAAAGAGATGGTCTACAGCCTATGCCGCCTCAGGAACGGAAGCGTGCCATCGCTAAGGGGAGCCGTTGCCACCGCCATGGGTTTGGACCTGGACGCTTTGCTCGACAGCCCCTCCGCATTCCACGAAGAGAAGGGTGTGACGTACGGCACCCTCCTAGACAGGGTCGACGGAGGGTTCGAAGACCTCATAAGGGAGATGCACGCGGTCAGTTACGACCTGGAAAGATCTCTGGGGGCGGCGACTTCCATGTTCGGAAAAGTCCCCGGGGACATGGAAATGTCCATCGGCTACGTTTGCGACCACATCCACCCATCGATAATGAGGATAACCGACGAGATGAGGTATTTCCTGCAGGGGAACGCAGGGGGGTACGTTCCGCCGGGCCCCTCCGGTTCCCCAACGAGGGGGAACGCCCACCTCCTGCCCACAGGGAAGAACTGCTATTCCATTGACCCGGACGCCATACCTTCGTCCGCCAGCTGGGAAATCGGGAAGAAGATGGCTGACGGCATGATAGAGCGTTACGTGGAGGATAACGGGGCGTACCCGGAAAGCGTGGGCATCGTCCTGTGGGCGACGGACACCATGAAAACAGGCGGCGACGACATTGCGTATATACTGTACCTGATGGGGATGAGACCCATTTGGGGTTCGGCCGGCGGCCGCGTCGTCGGGACCGAGGTCATCCCAATCGATGAATTAGGAAGACCCAGGATAGACGTGACCGTCAGGATTTCCGGCATGTTCAGGGATTCGTTCCCCGCCCTTTCCGATATGCTCGTGGAAGCCGCCGACACCGTCGCCGGCCTCGATGAATCCGAGGAGGACAATTTCTACAAAAAACACCTGAGGGAGGACGTCGCCGAGATGATCAAAGGGGGCATGTCCCCGGCTGAGGCCGTCGAAATGGCCGGCATCCGGGTGTTCGGAGACCCACCGGGACAGCACGGGAACGGGGTTTCCGTGCTGATAGAGTCGTCAAAATGGGATACCATCGACCAAATCGCGGAAACGTACGCAACCTGGGGCTCCTACGCCTACGGCGGAAAGTGGAAGGGCGAAAAGGTGCCCGTCGCATTCAAGCGCAGGATGGCCACTATGGAAGTCACCGTCAAAAACCACAACGACAGGGAATTCGATTTGTTGGACATTGACGACGACTACGACTCCCTTGGCGGGATGAATGCCGCAGTGAGGGTGTTCGGCGGGAAAACCCCGTATTCCTTCATGGGCGACTCTTCCGACCCGGACCGTCTGAAGGCGAGGACCTTGGAAGAGGAGACCGCGTACGTCATGAGGAGCAGGGTCCTGAACCCCATATGGGTGGAGGGGCTGAAAGAGCACGGGTACAGGGGCGCGATGGAACTAGCCAAGCTGGCCGAGTACATGCTGGGCTGGTCCGCAACCTCCGACAGCATCGAGGATTGGATGTTCCAGGCGGTTACCGAGAAGATGGTCTTCGACGAGGAAACGCGGCATTGGGTCAACGAAAACAACCCCGCCGCCATGAAGGAAATGATCGAGGACCTGTTGGAAGCCATCGACAGGGGATTGTGGGACGCCGACGAAGAAACGAAGAGGGAATTGGAGGAACTCTACCTGGAATACGAGGGATTGATGGAGGACGCCGGGGGGAAAAGGGTCGCGTCCGGGTAACCGTCCGGTACCGCCCTCCGCTTCGGTCGACGTGCGTCGGTACTGGCTCACAATTCCATCTTTTTATATAGGGATATTGGCAATACCATCCAATGGTGAGGAGTTGGCAGTAACCTCCAACGAATTCGTCGCCCCAGCCCCCGGCGGGACTGGATTGGCCGTTGAACGGAGGTCTGATTAAGGTGCCGCAATCGGATACGAAGGCATTGGAAGCGGAAAAAAAATTCTCCGAACTGAAAAATAAAGAGGAATTCAGGCGAAAGCACGCAAAAACGAAACTGTTCATAATATTGGTCGGCGGCACGCTGGCACTGGCGGTGACGTACATCTTCTCCCTTACCATGGGCATATTCCCGCTGACCTTCGCCGAGGCACTGCGGGGGGTCTGCAACATCGTCTTCAATTGGGGCCCCTCTGACACGAACATGGGTGAGAAAATCATCTATTACCTGAGGATGCCGCGTTCGATTTGCGCGATTTGCGTCGGTGCGGGGCTGGCCGTCGCCGGTGCCGTGATGCAGGCACTTATCAAAAACCCGCTAGTGGATCCTTTCATCACAGGGGTGTCGTCCGGTGCGTCATTCGGGGTGGTGGCCATCACGCTAGGCGGTTTCGCTTCCGGGGTTATGGCGGGATTCACGATCCCGATTGCCGCGATAATTGGGGCGATAGCCGCATTCTCCGTCACAATGTTCGTCGCGGAAATGGCCGGCGGAAAGGCAATGAGCTACGTGCTGGCCGGCGTGATAATATCCACAGGCCTTTCCTCGGCCATCACCCTGATGATATATTTCAACGTTAAGGATTACCACATGATCATGCGGTGGATGTTCGGATCGTTCACCGACCTGTCCTGGAACAGCGCGTGCATAATATTCCTGGGAACCTTGATCCCGATGGCAATCGCCTTCTTGTTTTCCAAAAAACTCAACGTGATGCTGCTGGGCGAGGAACAGGCGATGTACCTAGGAATCGACGTAAGGACCCTCAAACGTGGCCTGATGGTACTGGTCGCCGTGCTTGCGGCTTTCTGCGTGGCGTATTGCGGCGTGATAGGCTTCGTCGGCCTAATCATCCCCCACCTATGCAGGATGCTGATTGGCGGGGACCATAGGCTGCTGATACCCTCCTCGGCGGTCGTCGGCGGGTTCGTGCTGTTGGTCGCCGACATATTCTGCAAAACCGCCGCAGCGCCATCGGAACTGCCGATCGGGGCCGTCGTAGCGGTCCTCGGAGTGCCGTTCTTCCTCATGCTCATGGTGAAGGAGGGGAAGAGATATGCTATGTGACGCGCGCGCCCAGGGCGGTCGGTCGACGAGCGTCTCGCCGGAAACCGTGCTGAGAGTCCACAACCTCGTGTTCGGGTATACCGAGAAAAACACCCTCGAAGGCGTGGACATCGATGCGAAAAAAGGCGAATTCGTCGCACTTGTAGGGCCGAACGGCTCCGGCAAAACGACTATGATGCGCTGCATCAATAAAATACTTAGACAGAGGGAAGGGACCGTCGAGATAACGGGGAAAGACACGAAGGGGCTGACCCTTGACGAAATTTCGAGGTTGTGCACAACGGTCCCCGCGACCACCCCCTTGGGTTTTTCCCTCTCAACCAAAGAATTCGTCACATTGGGCAGATCACCGTACGCCAAGACCTGGATGTGGGAATCCGATGAGGATGTCGAAATCGTGGAAAAAGCGATGTGGGACTTCGGGATCCTCCATTTTTCCGAACGGAGACTGGACGAACTCAGCAGCGGGGAACGTGCCAGGGCATTGTTGGCCAAGGGCGTCGTACAGCAACCGAAGCTGATGATGGTCGACGAGCCCAGCGCGCACCTCGACATAAAATACAAAATCCAGGTGATGCAGATGCTGAAAAGTCTGGCGGAAAACGGGATCACAGTCCTGATGGCGTCCCACGACATCAACCTCGTGACGGCATACTGCGACAAGGTCCTCCTACTCCACGGCGGGAGGATCGTGGATTACGGTACGCCCGCCGAGGTCGTCACCGAGGAATCCATGAAGAAGGTGTTCGACATAGACGTCAGGATAATCCGCGAGAGCGGCGTCCCATATATACTGCCGTCGGTGACCTGAGGATCGGTGCGCAGCGTTCGGAAACCAATATAAACGGAAACCGTCAATCAAGCACCGGAGTGGGGGTAGCCAAGCCCGGCCAAAGGCGCGGGACTTAGGATCCCGTCTTTAGCGGTTCGAGGGTTCAAATCCCTTCCCCCACACCTTTTGGATATATCGTGATACTGAATGTAATAATCAATATATAGACGGCCGACGGTTTACATTGGCGTTGGATGAAGCATCCAACGGAGGAGAGAAAATGGATAGCAAAGTAATAGCGTTAGCTATCGTCGGCGTCCTCATCGGCGCCGGTGTTGGCATAGGTGCTGGCTACGCTGTGTGGAACAGCGATGACGCAGAGGGAGAGACTTACTACTTCTACCTCCATTTTGACACGGACAACGAAAGAAACGGTTGGTACGAAGGAAATGGGTCCGATGCCCTTGACGGTTTCGACAAAGCCATGAAAAAGGCTGGATTCGTTTGGACGCGCTCAAGTCTTGGATATGTTGGGAAAATCGACAACGCGGGTTCATGGGCCCATTACCAATATCTGTACGAAGCAACCGATGCGTTGGCAGCGGATTCCAGCGTCCTGGGCGTCAACGAAGGCGAGTTCTTTGAATATTCCAACGGATGGAAATCCATGACTGGATATGATTGGGCCGATGCGAATGACAAAACGATGAAGCTGAAACAGTTCAACAGCAACATCTACTTCCTCTCGGTCTACGTACAGACTGGACCTTCGACATGGGAGGCAAAGAACCCCACTACCACAGACGCATGGAAGAACTCGGGTCCTTTCGCCGCGGCCTGAAGAACGAAACCGCTTGAAAAACGCGGTGGGGCGAATGGGGTCATCTGCAAAAAAGACGCTGCTGACAGCCGTCATCGTGTTGATGGGTCCCGTCCTGGCAGTATCCCTCGGCGGAGGATCCCCGCCCACCGCATACCAATCCCAAGGTATTGCCATCGACTTCGGTGACAGAGACGTTTCCTGGACCGACGTCAACTTGAGGTATTTCGGAGACCCCATCAAAGCCCTCGGACGCGCCTGCGACGAATGGGGATTCACGTCTACCATCAATGACGACACGGTCAGTGAAATAAACGGCTTCATAAATTCCGAAACGGCCGAATGGGGCCTCTGGATTATCGAACAGGGTTCCATGGGATGGAAAAGGATCGGCAGCCCATATCCCAACATCAAGGATTATACCATAGCCGCTTGGGCATATTGCGGCGACGGGGAGACCCCCTCTGTCGCAATTGACCAGTACGGCAGGAGCATATACGGTTACCCGCAGGCAAGAAGGGTAGTCACCCTTTCTCCGTCGCTGACCGAAATGATTGGCGCTCTCAACGCCGAAAACACGCTTGTGGGCATGGATGCGTACAGCGACTACCCACAGAAAATCGTCGATTTGAAAAACAAGGGTGACATCGCCATCGTCGGTGGCTACGTAAACCCGAATTTTGAGGCCATCATGAAAACCAATCCAGATTTGGTGTTCTGCGACGGCGGCCAGTACTCCCACTATGAAATGGCGGAACGAATCAGGAAAGCGTCTGTGAACGCCATAGTCCTTTATGCCGGCGAAAGCATCGAAACCATACAGGACAATATCTTCATAATGGGGACCGCGATGGGCTTCGACCTAAGGTCTCTGACAGTCTTGAAAGAACTTGGGATTGCGGAATCTGAAATCATCGAAAAAATCAGCGGCGGGGATTACAAACCATCGAAGGCGATGGTTGCCCTCGAACCCGTAAAATCGCCCTGGGTTTCCGGTTCCTACACATATTTCAACGACGTGCTCAACGTTTTGATGGTCGAGAATGCGTTTTCGGGTGAATACGGGTGGATGCAGGTAAACTCCGAAAGCATCCCAAAAGCCAATCCGAACGTCATAATAGTCATCGCCGATTCATATAGACCGACCGAAACCGATTACCAGCACATGCTCGGTCAACTTTCCCGAGAATGGAAAAGCACCGACGCGTATGAGAACGGCAGGATATACATGTTCACGGACGACTTAGGAATATTGGCCAGCAGACCAGGTCCCAGATACGCCCAGTTGATGGAGATTCTCTATTTGGCGTTTAGCGCCTCTCCGAACCTCCCCATGTACATCGGGGACAATTACTTCGATTATCTAGAAGTGACGAAACGGATGGGGTATGATTAATTTGAAACCCAGGGTAAGCAAGATTCTGACATTGGCGGCCGTTACCCTATTCCTTCTAGTTTCCATCCATTCGCCAGAGGTTGACGGCGACAATTCGACCAGCGACGTACTTTTTGATTTAGGAAACGGGAACACCGAATGGCTAACCGCCGCCCATGGCGCAACTTATCGCGATGTTTTGAAAAACACCGCCCTGTCCAACGGCATACCTTACGACGATTCTGGATCACTTACCGTCTACGGTATCGGCGAAACCGTAATCGGCGGCGTGGACAACGGCGGGAGCCTCTTCACGAGTGGTACGACCGGTAAAAAATCCACTTCTCTTTGGACTGCATACAGATGGCACTCCGGGGCGTGGGAAAAAATCGTCGACCTCAACGATGCTCACGGCTCCGAACACCTTGCCCTTGCATTCTACCCAGAAGGGTGTATACCTCCAGAGACGCCTGACCGCCGCGGTTCCTGGACTATGTACAGGGGCAACTCCGCCCAAGACGGACATCAGGACGGCGTCAAAATCGGGAACGGCGATGCCAAGGTAGAATGGGAATTCACGAGGGGCGGCATGAGCGGCGTTTACGCCGGCGTCCTCCACGTCGGCAACTACGTCTTTGCTAAATTCGGCGCCGACAAGAACCTTGACGGCGCCCTAATCTGCTACGAGCTCGACGGTTCCAACAATCCCGAGACAATGAAACGTTGGGAGTTCAATTTCGAAGGCCAGTTGGGATACGAAACGGCCACGCCCGTCATTGTCGGCCAATACATATTTGTACAGACCTCTGACGGGCTCATACACAGGATTCCATGGGAGGCGGGCCCAGGGGTCGATGACGCGAACGTCAAAACACTATCCGAAAAAATACCCCAAGCCACTGGGGCGCCGGTTGAGGGCGCCAAGTTCGGCCCAGGCATAGGGTCGATGGTCTACGATACCGGTTGCCTATATTTCTTAGCCAACAACGGCATGGTCTATTGTTTCGACATCGACCTGGAGCACATCTGGTCGCGGCAAATGGGGGGGCACAACTACTACGTCTCCCCGACCATTTACGACGATTACGTGTTCACTGGCGCCAAGGATGGATGTCTATACATCATGGATAAGAAGACCGGCAAGAATTTTTTAGACGAGCCTGAAGAGGTTTTCGTTCAGAACATCTCTGGCAAAAAATTCGGAAACGTTTCCGCACCCGCCGTGTTCAAAGACGGCGATGTGTACACCCTCATGTTCACCGTTTCCGACGGCATGGGGATGAGTTGCAAGGTGGGTGGCTTGGCAATATATGAATTCAATCCCAACTCGTCTGAGCTCACCAAGAAATACCTTGACACTGAAGATTACGGACCCATCTCCACTTACGTGCTGCCTTTGGATGTTCAGGGGTTCAAAGGTGTCATAGTTGTGGCCACCAAGGGCGTTTTCAAAATCGATACCGAGGGCAACAAGGTGTTGCTCAATGAATCCCTCTATTCCGTGAAGGCCCCGCCTCTGTTGGTAAACGGCAAATCGGTATACATGGCCAGCTATGCACCGTCAAAGCCTTTGTACGAGATGGATTTCAACGGAAACATACTATCCATGTGGGTCCCGGATGTGGTTAACAAGAATTATTGCATGTCCTCCCCAATTTTTGTCGAAGGCACATTGATTTTTCCGAGCGACACCACCTTGGCGGGAATCGGTGGCACCTTCCCGGAATACGTGCCCCCCGAACCCGTGCAAGAAATGCCCGTTTGGATGAAATCGCTCATCACCCTGTTGGCAATAATCGCCATACTAACAATGGTTTACGTCGTGATGAGGTTCGGCAAGGGTATTGAAAAACCGTTCGCCCACATTAGCGAACGGATATCGTATTACCTCAAAAGCGATGAACCCGGCCACAACGTCCGCAGCAAACGCAGACTCTTTACCGTTTTGATTGCGGGCATCGTACTGACGCTGGCACTGTTCCTGACATGCCTCTGCGTCGGCCCGACGGCCACGTTCTCCTTACCGGAAATGCTTTCATCGCTGAAATCCGCCGTTTCCAAAGGCGGAAAAATGCTTTCCTACAACGAGCTCATGGTCTACGAGTCCCGGTTGCCGAGGACCATGGCCGCGTTGGCGGTCGGAATCGGGCTGTCCATCGCGGGCAGCGTTTACCAGGCGATCATCCGCAACCCGCTCGTCGACCCATACATCATGGGCGTCTCGGCCGGCGCGGGGACCGCCGCCGTCGCCGTGATAGCCTTCAATTTCACCTTCTTCGGGCTTTTCGCCCCCCATTCGATATACGTCACGGCGTTCGCCGCCATCGTCGGAGGCATCGCCGCCTTCGCGGCCACGATGTTCATCGCCGAGAAGGCGGGCGGGTCGTCGCTCAACTACGTCCTGGCCGGCGTAATCATCGGATTGGCGTTCTCCGCCATCCAGACGTTGATGCTGTCCTTCGCGGGGCACAGGGTGAGCAACGCCCTTTCCTGGCTGTTCGGTTCCTTCGCCAACGTGACGTGGAACCAGGTTTGGTTGATAGTGGCGCCCGCTTTGACGCTGGCGATCGCGCCGCTGCTGTGGGCAAAGGAACTGAATCTGGTGCTGCTCGGGGAGGACCAGGCGCAGCAGATGGGTTTGGACGTGCGCAACTTCAACCGCTGGATGCTGATACTGGCGTCCGTGCTCACCTCGATCTGCGTGGCGTTCGTGGGCATCATCGGCTTCGTCGGCCTCGTCGTGCCGCACCTGTGCCGCATGATGCTCGGGGGCGACCACAGGCTCGTGCTGCCCGCGTCGATCGTGTTCGGCGGCGCCCTCATGATGGCCGCCGACCTCGTGGCCAGGATGGCCTACGCCGGGCTCGAGTTGCCCGTGGGTGCCATAACGACGATAATAGGCGTGCCCGTGTTCGCCTACCTGCTGATAAAAAGGGGGAATCTGTATGAGGGATGAGACGCCCCTGCTCGAGCTGAGGGGTTTGAACAAGGTATACGACAACGGCTTCCACGCCGTGAAGGACGTCTCGTTCAAGATCGAGCCTGGCATGCTCATCGGCCTCATCGGCCCGAACGGCTGCGGGAAGAGCACGATGATGAAGTGCATAAACAGACTGCACAAAAGCACGTCCGGCGACGTCCTCGTCGACGGCGTCTCGGTCATGGATAAAAAACCCGGGGAAATCGCGAAGGTCATCGCCAGCGTCCCCGCGGAGATGAAGGCCAGTTTCGGCCTCACCGTGTTCGAGACGGTCATGCTTGGCAGATACCCGTACCTGAAGAACATCTGGTGGGAGACCGAGCAGGACGAGAGCATGGTGCTGGATACCTTGAAAAAATTCGGCGTGTACCACCTCAGGGACAGACCGCTGAACATGCTCTCCTCCGGCGAGAGGCAAAGGGCGTTGATCGCCAAGGCCTACGTCCAGGAGCCGAGGCTGATGCTCGTGGACGAGCCGACGTCCCACCTGGACATGCGCTACAAGCTCGAAGTGATGGAGTACCTCTACGCCATGGTCAAGACGGACATGTCGATACTCGTGGCGGAGCACGACATCTCCCTCATGGCGAGGTACTGCGACCTATGCATCATCATGAAGGCCGGGGAAATCGTGGCCGTCGGGCCTCCCAAGGAGGTCATCACCTCGGAACTGATAGAGAGCGTCTATGGCGTCAGCGCCACCGTCGGCTACGACCACGAGGGCGAGCTGTTCGTCCTGCCGAAGAGATTCAGGGCGGAGGCGGACTCGGCCAGGGACGATGGTTTCCTCTGATCCCGTTTCAACCGGTGTTTGCCGCGGACTGGGTCTCAGACGCCGTGACTGTGGTCATGGTGATGGTGGCCGCCGCAGTCGCAGTCCTCGCCGTGGGACGGGTCGTCGCACCCGTGGTGGTGATGGTGGTGGTGATCCCCCTCCAACTCCAGGAACGCCCCCGAATCCTCCAGGGCGTGGAAAATCTCGTGCTCCAGTTCGTGGGCGTCGATATCGGTCGCGGCGACCATGAACGCGAAGTCGGCGGACCTCCTCGGGGAAAGTATGCCGTGGCGCTCCGGGCCCGTGCCGAGGTCGACGAGATTGACGGTGATGCCTTCCCCGCCGTCGGACACGCACATCTTCGCGTGGCCGAGGAACATCCCGGCCTCGGCCTCGATCCACTCGGCAACCGCCAAAAGGGCCTTGTCCAACCTCATCTGGGTGTCGCTGTTGTAGTTGAGCACTTTGCCCTTGACGCCGGCGGCGACGCCGCCGGCCATGTCCGCCGATTCCGATTTCCTCATGATGCCAACTCCTCCATCACCCGCTCCATGCCAGCCCCGGTCTTCAGGGATATCGGGATGACGGGTACGTCGCCGAGGGATTCCCTCAGCTCCTCGGCCGCGGCCTCGCACCCCCCTTCGTCGGCGGCGTCGCATTTGTTGATGAAGACCACGTCGGAACCCGCCAGCTGCTCAAGGTAGAAACGGCGTTTCTTCTTCATGAAAACCTTATGCCTTTTGATATCGGCGAGACCGACGACCTTGACGGACGACGCGAACGGGGCAACCGTCTCCCTGACCTTGGAAGACAAGGCAAGACCGGTGGGTTCGATGATAAGGAGGTCCGGGGCGACC
Source organism: Thermoplasmatales archaeon (assembly GCA_012520845.1). GTDB lineage: Archaea > Thermoplasmatota > Thermoplasmata > Methanomassiliicoccales > Methanomethylophilaceae > JAAYNL01. The sequence continues at coordinate 62,591 of JAAYNL010000016.1, forward strand.
TCGTCTCGGATGCTGGTAAGCGCCTTCCTCAGGTCGCCTACCAGGGAACAGCATATGCAGCCGTTGGGCAGGACGGTTGCCGACAAACCCTTGGATTCGAACGTCGCGCCGTCAACGCCGATAGAGCCTACGTCGTTGACGAGTATCGCCACCTTCAGGCCCTTGTCCATGTTGGCCGTGGCGACGTCCATTATGAGCGTAGTCTTCCCGCTCCCGAGGAATCCCCCGATTATGTAAACCTCCATGGTCCGTTATCCCCGCGGCAAGGTTAATTGTTTGCGTCGCCGGGAGTCCGGCGGCGTCAAACGAGCAGCTGCCTCAGGTCGGATATGTCGCCCCGGCACGCCGACCCGGGTTGCACCCCCCTTACCACGCATATCCCGTCTATGCCCGCGGCGTCCGCCGCCTGCATGTCGTGGGGGCTGTCCCCGACGTAGCAGAAATCCCCCGGCGGCAGGTCGTAAAAAGACATGCACTTCAACAACTGGTCCGGGGCCGGTTTGGGCCTCGGCGCGTCGCCGTACCCGACGATGACGTCGAACATCCGCGTCAGCCCGTGCCTGTCCAGGATCTCCTTTATCATGTCCGCCCTCTTCCCCGACGCTATGGAGAGCCGGGCGCCCGAACCCCTCAGCGTGCGAATCACCTCCTCGGTCTCCGGGAAAAGCCTGGTGTTGGCGCCCATGGAGTTGTGAGACTCCAGGATGAACGCCGCGATGAATTCCCTGCGGGCGCACGGAGACAGAGAGAACCTGTCCATTGTGTGGTCCAGGGACTCCCTGACGAACGTAGGCGCCATGGCATCCTCGAACTTCAGTCCGACGGCCTCCATCGCCCTCCGGTACGCCTTCCTGGCGCCGCCGAGGGAATCGGCCAAGGTCATGTCGAAGTCGAAGATATAGGCGGGGTACCTTCTCCGGGGTTTCACTCCATCACGTTCTCTTTCTCTAGTTCCTCGAGTATCCTCTTCCTGATTGACGTGAACTCAACCGAGGCCCTGTCCCTGGGTCTCGGCAGGTCTATCTCGACGATCTCCTTTATCCTGGCCGGGCGCTTGGTCAGCACGACGATCCTGTCCGAGAGGTACACCGCCTCGTCAACGGAGTGGGTGACGAACAGTATCGTCTGGTCGGTCTTCTCCAGGATCCGGAGAAGGCTGCCCTGCATGATGTTCCTCGTCTGGGCGTCCAGCGCGCCGAAGGGCTCGTCCATGAGGATGATGTCCGGCCTGTTGACGAGGGCGCGGGCTATGCCCACCCTCTGCTTCATGCCCCCTGAAAGTTCGTGGACGCGGGCGTCGGCGAACTTTTCCAGGCCCACTATCTCGATGTACCTCTGCGCCCTCTCCCTGCGCTCCTCCTTGGGGACGCCGGCGATTTCCAGGCCGAACTCGACGTTCTTCCTGACGCTGCGCCACGGGAACAGGGCGAAGTCCTGGAACACCATGCCCCTGTCCGGGCCCGGGCCCTCGCAGACCTCGCCGCCGATGGTGACGGTGCCCGACGTCGGTTCGACGAGACCCGCTATCAGCTTCAGTATCGTCGTCTTGCCGCACCCGGACGGGCCGACTATCGTTATCAGCTCACCTTTCTTGATTTCAAGGGAGAAATCCTCGAGGGCGACCGTCTCGGATTCGTCGGTGCGGTAGACCTTCCTGAGGTTCTCTATCTTGATGTCGCCGGACAGGGTCTGCCTCTGCTTGCCGCCGAGGGCGTCCCTGAGCCGGTCCTTCGCCTGGGTCTTCTTTATGCCGGTCATTCCATCCCCATCCTCCTAACGATGAATTTATGCACGTAGTCGGACACCGTTATCGTCAACAGGCCCAGGACGGCTATGACGGCGATGCCGGCGAAGACGTAGTCCCAGTAGCCCATCTGGGCCATTATGCTGACGAAGAACCCGATGCCGCCGCCGAAGGAGGCGTACAGCTCGGACGCGACGATGCACATCCACCCTATCCCCATGCCGACCCTGAGGCCGTTCATCACGTAGGGCACGGCCGCGGGGAACATCACCTTGGTGAACACCTGCACCCTCGTCGCGCCCATCGTCTTCGCGGCGTCGATCCAGTTTGGGTCGATTTTCTTGACGCCGAACATCGTGTTGGTCAGCATCGGGAAGAATATGCCGACGAAGACCACAAGTATCGGCCCCCAGACGTACCCGGTAGTGAATATGAAAATCGGGGCCCACGCTATCGGCGCGATGGGCCTGAGGATTTCCAAGGTTGGCATCGTGAACTCGCGCAGGGTCTCCGAATACCCCAGGAACAGGCCCAGGGGCACGGCCACCGCCATGGCGAGGAGGAGGCCGTATACGAACCTCCGCAGGCTTATCGAGATGTGGCTCCACATGGTCACGCCGGAGACGGAGTCGCCGTGGGCGAACAGGTACGTCAGGGCGCTCCAGGTCTTCTGGGGCGTCGGTATGGCGGGGTTGGCCAGCAGCAGCGACAGGTTCCACCACAGCAGGACGAACACCACCAACGACGCGGCGGCGATGATCGCCCGTCTCGCGAAGCGGTGCCTTTTGTCGTTTTTGTCGTAGTTAAGCATCTCGATTATCGTTTTCCCCGACATACCATCACCTCAACGCGTTTATCGACTGCAGGAGAGCCGGCGGCGATCCCACCAAACCTATATTCGCGTGTTCCGACAGCAGGGCACCCATCACGTCCCCGCCGGCGGCGTATGGCCCCATCAGATTGACGTAAATGCCGTATTCCTGGAAATACCCCTTTTCGATGCCGTAGTGCAAGGCAATCTGGTGGGTGTCCGCCGCGAGGTACGCGACGTCGACCCTGTAGGAGTTGTCGCTGAGGCTGAGCTCAGCGGGCGTTTTGGCCCTGGGGCCCGACCCGTCGTTGACGACGACCTCGGAGAGCGGCCCGTCTTTGATGAGGTATTCTATGAAATCCTGGACTCCGTCGAAACCCGCGTCAGTCAGCGTTTCGTCGCTGAACAGGCCGAGGCCTTTGTAGGTCTCCGCCACCTTGGTGAGCTCGTCGGAAAGATTGGACAGCTCATATGTGTATGTGGTGTTCGCCATGGCGACCTTCGCGGCGTTCCTGTCCAGGGTGCCTTCCTTGGGCGCCCCTACCCTCACGACCAAATCGATTAAGCCCTCGTACTCGTCCCCTATGCCGGTTTCCAGGATGTCGCCGACCTTTATGGCGGATTTCACGTAAGCCGCCAAGAACCTCTTGACCTGCTCACCGTGGGTGTCCATGTATTTCTTGTTGACCGCGACGACGCAACACGGATGGTCTTCCCAATACTGGCTGGACGAAATGACTTTCTTCGCGCCGGAGGCGACGATGTTGGCGAAATGGGGTTCCCACGCAATGCCGCCGTGAATGAGATTGTCGTCCTTGGATTTCGCCATCATGTCCTTCATCTGCCCGGGGGCGACCTGCGTCCACCGAACGGACGGCTCGGTGTAAGGAACGCCGTTCTGAACAAAGCCGAGGCCGACCTTCTTCTTGACTATGTCCATGAGGATCATGTGCTGTATGGACGAGGGGCCGGGGGACATGAACAGCATGTCCCTCCAACCGTCGGGATGGTACGTGACGACGCCCCCGTCTATCGTGACCAGGTCGTCAACGTTTACGTCGCCCCGGACGAATATCCCGGAGCCGTCGTTGTTCACCCTTGCGACAATGGATATGGATTGTTTCTCCACCTCCTTGTTGGCAAGGACGGTGCCCGTGGCCGCGAGGACCACGATGAGGGCCGCGACGACGGCCCACATCTTCAGGTTCCAATTCAACTTCATGAATCTATGATTCGGTCATGGGATATAAAAGTTAAGATTTTTATCACAAATAGGTTTTATTTCTACAATTGTAATAAAAGTTAACGCCGATTGGACGATGGCGAAACCATCTTTGCCCTTTAAAGGAAAACACCCTCGAAGGTTATTACAAAAGTGAAAAATATCCCGGGTTTGAGCCGGCCCGGGCGCCGGCTTTGGCCTGAGCGATCAGATGTCCCTGAAGGCGATGGCGTACTGCATCTTCTTCGCGCCGAAGTACTTCTGGGCGTACTCCGCGGTCTTCTTGGGCGGGAACTCCTTGCAGGAGAAGATGTCGATGAACGCCCTGTCGGTGTCCTCCGCGAAGTGGGCGGAAATCTGGGAGGTCTCGATGAGCTGCACCAGGGAGTAGCCCTGGACCTTGGGGCTGTCGCCGAAGAAGACGGCGATGGGCTCGCCGTACCTCTTCATGTCGATGTACTCCGCGAGGTCGATGGCGAACTGGGTGATGTGCTCCTTGCTGGAGATTTTCTCGTGGTCGCACTCGCCGAGGTCCACGGAGACCATCAGCCCCCAGAGTCCCTCGTTGTTGTACTTGTCTATGGCTTCCTTGTCGCTGATCAGTTTGCCGGAATAGGGGCTCATTACGTACATTGCAGTCACCTGGCGATTCCTCGCCGTTTGGAGCATTAAAAAACACGTATTTTAACGTGATTCCGCTACGACCCAGGCGTTGATTCCACGGTCACAAAAACGGTTTCCGAGTGTCGCCTGGGCGACAATCGGGGGCGGGGTCCGGACCGCGGATCCCGTTGGCGGCGGGCCCGTATGCTCAAGCATCGTTCTCGGCGTGGAACCGGGCGCGTCGCGCCGAAACCTGCCACGCCTTGGCGACCGACGGGAAAACGGTTCCGAGGTAGGCGATGAGGCGTTGGCCACTGCCATGATTTGACGCAACCCGTTTCACGGGAACCGTCGTTTGGTGTATCATATGGCAGAAATCGAACGGTTGTTTGGTGTATCATATGGCAGAAATCGAACGGTCGTTTGGTGTATCCAGATAAAGATTTAAATTTCTGGACGTATAATTGCAATTGGGAATTCTATGGCCAAACAGTTCAGAAGGAAAATCTACGACAGGCTTCTGGAATGGAAGAGAGAATGCCGTGGCGAATACGCGATATTGATTGAGGGGGCCCGCAGGGTAGGCAAAAGCACCGTCGCAAGAACGTTCGGAAAGAACGAGTACAAATCCTATCTGACAATTGATTTTTCTGACCTCAAAAAAGACACCTTCGAAATTTTCGAAAACGGGATTGGCGGGGATTTCGACACCTTCTTCATGAAGCTGCAGGTATCGGAAGGCGTTGCCCTTCATCACAGGAACAGCCTAATCATATTCGACGAGGTTCAGCTGTATCCCAAAGCGCGCCAGATGATTAAGCATCTCGTGGCGGACCGCCGCTATGACTACCTCGAGACGGGTTCCCTCATATCCATAATGACGAGCGCGGAGAACATACTGATCCCGTCGGAGGAAATCAGGATACGGATGCATCCGATGGATTTCGAGGAATTCCTATGGGCGATGGATGACACCGTCACCGTCCCTTTCGCAAGGAATCGGTTCGAAAACAGGATTCCAATGGGGGATGCCATGCACAGGAGCGTGATGTCGAAATACAGGGAATACGTGATAGTCGGCGGGATGCCGCAGGCCGTGAGTGCCTATCTAGACGGAAAAGACCTTGGGAGGACCGACGGGGTCAAACGGATGATATTGGACCTCTACCACTCGGATTTTTCCAAGATATCCTCCAGGACCGGCGCGAAGGCCGAGGACATTTTCAGAAACATACCTTCCATGCTGTCCAGAACCAACAGGGCCTTCTCCCCCGGCACTATAAAAAAGGGTTCCAGGACCAGGGAATACGTCGACAGCGTCGCATGGCTGGAAGATTCCATGGCCGCGAACGTCTGCCGGCTTTGCACCGATCCGGACGTCGCGTTGAACCTGCACCTCAACGACGACGTCTTCAAATGTTACATGGCCGACACCGGTTTGCTCGTAACGCAATCGTTCCTGGCGAACGTTGCCACGCCTGACGAAGTCTACAGGTCGCTGCTCTTCGACAGGCTGTCGGTGAACAAAGGCATGTTTTTCGAAAACATGGTTGCCCAGGAACTTACTTACAACGGTCACAAACTCGTATTCTCCGCATTTAAAAACGACTTGGGCAGAAAATACGAGGTCGATTTCATAATCGTGAAGGGGAAAAAAATACTACCCATCGAGGTAAAATCATCGGTTTCGAGAAAGCACGCATCCCTCGACGCCTTCATCGAAAAATACGGCCGCCGCCTTGGGGAGCGTTTCGTGATACACCCCAAGGATCTGAGCGTGGAGAACGGCATAACGTATCTGCCGATATACATGGCGATGTTCCTCTAATCCGCATCGACGTTATATTCCGCGGCGTTCCACAGGGGATATATCGGCCCTCGGCCATGCCGTGGCATGGAATCTACGGTGCACTTCACTGACATGAGGGTGGAGGACGGGGACAGCCTGATGGACAAGCTCCGCAGGCTCGTGGACGCCGCCGGCATCGGCAGGATGGACCTGAAGAAGAAATTCGTGGCGATAAAGATGCACTTCGGCGAATACGGCAACCTCGCCTTCCTCAGGCACCAGTACGCCAAGGTTATCTCGGACAAGGTAAGGTCGATGGGCGGCGTGCCCTTCCTCACCGACTGCAACACCCTCTACGCCGGGAACAGAAAAAACGCCCTGGAGCACCTGGAGACCGCGTACAAAAACGGTTTCCACCCCTATTCCACGGGTTGCCACGTGATAATCGGCGACGGCCTGAAGGGAAACGACGAGGTCGAGATACCGATTGACGGCGAATACGTGAGGTCCGCCAAGATAGGCAGGGCGGTGCACGACGCCGACGCCGTCATCACGCTCACCCACTTCAAATGCCACGAGCTGTCGGGCATCGGCGGCGCCATCAAGAACCTGGGCATGGGGTGCGCCTCCAGGGCCGGGAAGATGGAGCAGCACTCCGAGGGCGTCCCCAGGGTGGACGCCGAGTCCTGCGTCGGGTGCGGCCGGTGCGTCAAGGAGTGCGCCCACGGCGCCATGTCCATTGTGGACGGCAAGGCCCGCGTGGGCGAGGGGTGCGTAGGGTGCGGCGGCTGCATCTCCGCCTGCAGGTTCGACGCCGTCAAACCCGCGATGGACCAGGCCAACGAGATTATGTGCAGGAAGATGGCGGAGTACGCCGCCGCGGCGGTGCTGGGCAAACCGAATTTCCACGTATCGCTTATAGTGGACGTTTCGCCGCTGTGCGACTGCCGGAGGGGAAACGACGCCCCAATCATACCGGACGTTGGCATGCTGGCGTCCTACGACCCGGTTGCGCTGGACATGGCCTGCTCCGACCTGTCCATGGAGCAGCCGGTGATCCGCGGCAGCGCAGGCGACGTGGGAGGCGAGGGCGACCTGTTCACCAGGGTGCAGCCCGGGTCCGAATGGTACGCCGCCATCGACCAGGGCGAAAGGGTTGGCCTCGGCACGTCGAAATACCGCATAATCCGCGTGGATTGAGGCGGCGGGCAAGGTTTATCACCATGGCAATCCTAGGGAAACCCATGGAAATAGTGATGTTCGGGTTGGAAAACGGCGTTCTGGAGGACAGGTTCGGCGGGAAGGGTGCCGAATTCAGGGTCGGCGACGACATGCCCAGCAGGTCCTTCGCCTTCAGGGTGGACGGCGTCCCGCCGGGGACCGCGTGCCTCGCGGGCGTGTTCGACGACCCGGACGCCATACCCGTCGGCGGGTTCAACTGGATACATTGGACGTTCGCCAACCTCAAGGACCACTTCATGGGGGAGGACGGGAGCAGGGCCGGCGGGGACTTCGTGCAGGGCGTGACCAGCTGGTACCTCGGGGCCGACCTCACCAGGGAGCAGGCCACCGGCTACGGCGGCCCCGACCCGCCCGACCGGGAACACGAGTACAGGTTCCGCGTGTTCGCCCTGTCCGAGCCCCTGGACCTTGAGGAGGGTTTCTTCCTCAACGAGATGTTGAGGGAGATGAGAGGGAAGGTCCTGGCCCACGCCACGGCGTACGCCAGGTATTCCCCGAGGGTTTGATCAAACCTCTTTCCTGGCGAAAAGCAGGAAGGAAGACACGAGGCCCACCAGACCCCAGGCCAGGGCGACGGCTACGCTGCGCGCCACGTCGTAGGCGGGCTGGAATATTGGCATGAAGACCCCGGGCATGATTTCCTGGGACTCCGACCACGAGGAGGCGAATTCAAGACCGTACTCGAGGGAGCGGTAGATGTTCATGGCGGGAATCTCCACCATGTACCAGGGGTCCGTCTCCATCATCACCAGCGTGCTGGATATCAGGTTCGTGATGAGGAACAGCATGAAGAAGGTGATGATCGCGGCGGTACTCGACCTCTTGAACACGGAGCTGATCAGCATCGCTACGCCCGTGGCGGCGAAAACGGTCACGACGACGAACATCATCGCGACGGGGATGTATGCGGGCAGGCCGCCGGTGGCCACGAGGACCGTGACTATGCTGAGCGCGATGTAAATCATGATCGCCACGAGGCCGAAGACGTAGGCCGCGATGAACTTGCCCAGGAATATGGAGCCTTTCCTGATGGGCCTGGTGAACAGCACGAGCGCGGTGCGGTCCTCGAACTCCGAAACGATGGTGCCCGAGGAGAACATTGCGACGATTATTATGATGACGATCCACGCGGACCCGAGATACATCGAGAGGCTGTCCTTCGAGCCCTCCAAGCCGTCGCCGTAGATATACGGCAGCGCGGTGGCCAATCCCCACACGGCGAGTATCAGGACGGCCAGGATAAGGGCCTTCCTGCCGCGCACGTATTTGAACATCTCGTTCTTGGCGACCACGAAGGCCTGCCTCAGATCGTCCATTATTCCCGCCGCCATCATCTCGACTCCTTGATCATCTCGAGGTACTTCTGCTCGAGTGTGTTCGTGCTCTGGCTGACGCTGTAGATGCCGATATCCATGTTTGCCAGGGTCTTCATGAACTCCGCCTGGGTGACCCTGTCCCCCTGGAGTTCGACGCGGATCTCGTTGTCCAGCGCGTTCACGCTGAGGACGTGCGCCGTCGCCCCGATGCGTTTGACGGCCTCGGCCCTGTCGCCGTGCGTCTTGACGACGATCTTCCTGACGCCGTCGTCGAAGATGACCTTGTCCATGTCGTCGTGCACCAGGAGTTTGCCGTGGTTGATCATCGCGACCCTGTCGCACAGGTCGCTGACCTCGTGGAGCATGTGGGAGCTCATGAGGATGGTGAGGTTCTCCTTCCCCGCGCGGAGCGTGCTGAGGATCTGCCTCATCTCCGCGGTGCCGCGGGGGTCCAGGCCGGAGGTGGGTTCGTCGAGGATGATGATTTCCGGGTCGTTCAGGAGCGCCTGCCCCAGGGCTATCCTCTGCCTCATGCCCTTGGAGAATGTGCCTATCCTCTTGTCGCCCCATTCCGTCATCTTCATCTTGTCGAGGATCTCGACGGTCTGGGCCTTGATGGCCTCGGGGGACATGCCGATGACCTCGCCTATGTACCTGAAGGTCTCAATCGGGGTAAGGTAATCGTAGAACTCGGGGGTCTCCACCACCGTCCCCACGCCGTGGAGGGCCTCCTTGGGGTTCTCCGCGACGTTGATGCCGTTTAGGAAAACCTCTCCGGAGGTTGCCTTGGACAGGTTGGTCAGTATCTTCAGCGTGGTGCTCTTCCCCGCGCCGTTCGGCCCGAGGAAACCCGTGAAGCTGTTCTTTTTGATCGACAGGTCGAGGTCGTCGACGGCGACGAACGAGCCGAAGACCTTGCTCAAACCCCGTATTTCGATGGGACTGGCGTCTGAAATTGAATCATCCCCTGAAATCGCAATAAACAATGCCGTTAATTTACTTTTCCGTCCAACCACGGCATCCCGCGCTTTCTTGGCGAAAAATCCCCGTTTTGCCTATATATTATACATAGCGTAAGGAGGAACGGCGGGCCCGGCGCCCGCCGAACCAAGGCCATGAAAAAGGACGAGATGAAAAGGCTGTTCGTGTCCATGCCGATAGATGGCGGCGCCCTCGAGGGGGCGACGTCGTACATCCGACGGGAATACGGCCTGCGGACCGCGGACCCGTCGGCGGCGCACGTCACCCTGCTGTTCATAGGGGACTTCCCGTCGAAACGCGTCCCTGCGTTGGGCGACGCCCTCGCGGAACGTTTCCGGGAAGTGCCCGCGTTCCCCTACGAATTGCGGGGCGTTGGCAGGTTCCCCGCAAAGGGCGGGCCCAGGGTCCTTTGGGCCGGGATACGCGGAGAGGGTTTCCGAGCCCTCCACCGCGCCGCCTCGGAAGCCGTAGGCTCGGCGCCGGGGGATTTCGTCCCCCACGTGACCCTTTGCAGGGTCCGGAAACCCCTGGACCCGTCCGGGTTCCTTACGGAATTCGACGGGGCATCGTTCGGCGAAGGAACCTGCGACAGCGTCCAATTGATGGAATCCATCCTCGGAAGGAACGGTGCCAGGCACGTTTTGGTAAGGAAATTCCAGTTGTAACCTACAGTTAGCGTCCCGCTTTAATACGTTCACAACGACAACTATCCACCATGAGGAAAAAAACGAAACTCATGAAACGACTGCGCAAGAACAAGAACGGCGGGATAGAGGGGCTGCCGATGCAACTTATGATAATAGTTGTGATCGCCACGCTGGGGATGGGCCTCATGGTCGGCTGGATGAACGGCATCGAGGCCCCGAAATCCATCGGTGACGTGGAGGTCGAGTCGGGCAGGGTCTCGGTGAGCAGCAGCAATGCCGTCTCCCCGATCACCATAAGGGTCACGGACCAGGACGGCAACCCCCTCGAGGGCGCCACCGTCGTGATAACGGGCCTCGGCGTCAACGAAAGGGGCCAGACGCCCCACAAGACCACCAACGCGGACGGCAAGGTCTCCTTCAACGGCCTGCGCCTCAGCATGACTGGCAAGGTGGGGTACCTCACCATAAACGTCTCGAAGCCCGGCTACGGGGAGGACAATTCCTGCAAGATCACGGTGGTCAGGTGAGGCTCTGCAGAAAGGCCGCGGTCGGCATGCCGGTAAGGCTCGCCGCGGTCTTCCTCGTATTAACCCTTTCCATCCCCTTTTTGGTCGATTCCATGGAACGGACGGAGACGGACATGGCGGCCGCCGAGCTCGGCGACGAAATCGGCAGGATCGCCGACGCCGCCTCCATCGTGTACTTCTCCGGCTCCGGCTCCTCCAAGACGGTGCAGGTCGACGTGCCGGCGGGCTGCGAGATCCGCGTCGGGATGGAATCGGGCGACCCGTACAGGATAACGGGTTACCGCGGCGGCGTAAAGGTCGCCGAGAAATGCATCGAGTCGCCTGCGTTCCCGATCCTCGGCGGCGCGGTGCTGTCCGGCGAATGTCTGATTGTCCTTGAAAACGTGGCAGACGGGTTCGGGGGGCGGTGCGTCGAGGTGTCCTCCCCATGATGGAGTTCACCCTCTCGAGGGTGGCGCTGGCGGTGGTCGGGATCGCCCTCCTTGCCGCCGTCGTGCCAACGATGGCCGCGGTCTACGACGACAGGGTCGACGCCATGGGCGACGACCACGCCGAACGGATGGCCTCGGTGTTCGATTCCTTCGCCGGTTCGTCGGCCGATACGATGGTGCTCAACATGGGCACAATATTGCCGGGAACGGACGCCGTGGCCACCTTCGACGGCCGAACCGTCGAGGTGTCCTGGGGCGGGGACGCCTGGATCAAGGGAATGAGGCTCTGCGAGTTCAACGGTCCCGTGACCGTGTCCGGCGGCGATTGCGTCAGGTTCACCAAGGAAGGCGGCAAGGTCGACGCGGAAATCCTAACGGTGCCCTGACAGGATCCAGTCCAGGACGGAAAGGAGCCTGCCGACGTCGCCGGAATCGTTGTAGGCGCCGAAGGACGCCCTGGCGCATCCGTCGATGCCCCTGGAGGCGAAGAACGGGTGGGCGCAATGCATCCCGGACCGTATGAGAACGCCCCTGGAGTCCATCATCATCGCCACGTCGTAGGACAACATGCCGTCCACGTTGAAGGAGAATATGGCACCCCTGCCCGCGGCGTCGCCGGGGCCGACGACGGAAACCCCGTCGGCCCCGTCCAGCCAGTCGTCGATTTTCCTTTGGAGGCCGAGGATATGTTCCTGTATCCGCCCCATCCCGATTTCGGAAAGGTACCTTACGGCTTCCCCGGCGCCGATTATGCCCGAATAGTTGGAAAGCCCCGCCTCGAGCCTGTCCGGCACTGGGGGTAGGGTGAACGATTCCATCGAGGTCTCCCCGACGGCGCCGCCGCCGTAGGTGAGCGGCCTGAGCCCGTCCAGCGCCTCCTTCTTGCCAATCAGGGCGCCCACGCCGGAAGGGGCCATCATCTTGTGGGCGGACACGCAGTAAAAGTCGACGTCCAGGTCCCGGACGTCCACGGGCATGTGAGAGGCCGCCTGGGCACCGTCCACGCATATCGGGATGCCTTTGTCGTGGGCGGCCTCGGCCATGTCCTTCACCGGGAACACGTGGCCGGTGACGTTGCTGGCGTGGCACACGGAGACGATTTTCACGTCGTCGGTAAGCGCTTCCAGATAGGCGTCCATGGAAAAGGTGCCGTCGGGCAGCGTAGGGAAGTGCCTCCTTTTCACGCCGCGGTCCGCCAGGACGAGCCAGGGCACGCTGTTCGAATTGTGCTCGGAATCCGACGTGAGCACTGCGTCCCCGGGGCCGAGGCCGAAACCGTTGGCCACCGTGTTCAGCGCCTCGGTGCAGTTCTTCGTGAACACCACCCCCGACGGCGATTCGGCGTTCAGGAAGCGAGCGAAGGCCTCCCTGGCGGAATCCACCTCCATGGAAACCCTTGTGGCCATGGAATGGGAGCTGCGGCCGCCGCAGCCGGGGTACTCCGTGTAATACTCAAGCATCTTCCGTATGACGCAATTAGGCTTCAGGCTCTGGCACGCGCTGTCGAGGTAGACCGGGCCATCCTCGGATATCGAGGGAAAATCCGCCCTTATGCCCGAAACGTCCATGCCACCGAATGGCGATTTCCTAAAATACAATTGCCCCCTCCGCCCCGGGGTTTGCGCAACCATAATAGGATGAATAGCCGATGTGGGCACCATGAACCGCCTTGCGACGGCAGTCGGCAGCGTGAAACTAAAGAGGCCGGGAATCGTCGCCTCGGGGATCCTCGACGAGACGGGCCCGAGCATGGCCCGCATGCTTTCCGGGGGCGCTGGGGCAGTGGTTTCAAAATCCATCGGCTCCGTGGCCAAGGGGGGTCACGCCAACCCCAACTTCATCGAGACCGGATGCTGGACGATGAACGCCATGGGCCTGCCCAACCCCGGCATCGACGCCTTCCGCGAGGAGATGGAGGTCGCCGTGGCGGCCGGGAAGGTCATCGGCTCCGTATACGCCGCGTCGCCGGCGGAGTTCGCCTCCCTCGCCGGGAAAATGGAGGATTACGGCGCCGCCGCCGTCGAGTTGAACCTGTCCTGCCCCCATGCCGCCGGGTTCGGCATGGAGATGGGCACCGACCCCGCCATGGTCAGATCCATCGTGTCGGAGACCAAGGACGCCGTGTCCATACCCGTTTGGGCGAAGCTGACCCCGAACACGCACATCCTCGCCTCCATCGGCAGGGCCGTGGAGGACGGGGGCGGCGACGCCGTCGTCGCCATCAACACGCTGAAGGCGATGCACATCGTGCCGGAGTTCGGGAAACCGTTCCTGAGCAACAGGTTCGGAGGCCTTTCCGGCAGGGCGATAAAGCCCGTGGGGGTCAGGGCGGTCTTCGACCTGAGGTCCGCCGTGTCCATCCCGATAGTCGGCGTCGGGGGGATATACGGCCACAGGGACGCCTTGGAATACATCATGGCCGGCGCCTGCGCGTTCCAGGTCGGCAGCGCCGTCTCCGAGATGGGGCCCGGGATCTTCGAATCGATCAACGCCGGCCTCAAGGAGTTCATGGCCGAATTCGGCTACAAATCTATCAAGGACATGGAGGGTATCGCCCATGAATGAGGTTGTGAGGATATCCTCCGCCGAAAAATTGAATTCCAGCACCTGGGTCATCCGTTTCAAAGCTGCGTTCGACGCCAGGCCGGGGCAGTTCGTCATGGTCTGGGCGCCGGGCATGGACGAGATCCCGCTGTCCCTGTCCTCCGTCGGCGAGACGAAGGCGGTGACGTTCAAGGTCATCGGCGACGACACGCGGAAGCTTTCCGCCATGTCCGAGGGCGACCGCCTGCACGTCAGGGGGCCGTACGGGAACGGCTTCGACCTTTCATCCAGGAAGGTGCTGCTCGTCGGCGGCGGGATCGGCATCGCCCCGCTTATGCCGATATTGGAGGCGAAAGAGGCGGATGCCGTGTTCGCCGCCAGGGACGGCGACGAGGTCGCGTACTGCGTGCCAATCGCCGAGGGGCTCGGGCGCAGGCACTGGGTCTCCACCGACGACGGCAGCCTGGGCTTCAAGGGCAACGCCGTGCAGCTCGTCACCGAGGTCCTGGGGGAAAACGTATACGACGAAATCATCGCCTGCGGGCCCGAAATCATGCTTTATTACCTGCACAGGCTCTGCGTCGAACGCGGGATAAGGTGCCAGATGTCCCTGGAACGGTACATGAAGTGCGCCGCGGGCATCTGCGGCTCCTGCATGGTCGACGACCGCAGGGTATGCGCCGACGGCCCGGTTTTCACTGGGGAACAGATTTCCGAGCTGAGGGAATTCGGCAAAACCGCCAGGGACGCCTCCGGCGCCAAGAAAAAGCTATGACCGTCACCGTACGACACGGGAAATTGACGGTGAAGGTGCCGAGGAAGGTCTACCGCGGCAATCGCGGAGACGTCGATGCCGGGGAATGGGGGCGTTTCCAGGAAACGTTGACCGCCAGATACCCTTGGCTCACGGCCGACGCCTGCGACGTCATAATGGAGAACGGGCGCAAGGAATACCTTGCCGCGATCGACGGGGAGACGCATGGCGTCGCCGTCGCCCTTGCGATGGAGGGGGACGGCGACCCCGAGGGGGCGATAGCCCACCTGAAACGCCACCTCGAGAAGGACCCGGGGTCGGAAAGGACGTGGTACGTACTCGGGGAAATCCTTTGCAGGATCGGCAAAACCGAGGAAGGGTACGCCGCCCTCGCCAGGGGAAGGTCACTCTGAGAACATGGCGTTGATGGCATCGACCACCTCGGGGACGGTGGCGCCCCAGGGAACCACGGCCATGTCGCCGTCGATTTTGTGCCCGCCCTTGATTTTGCAGCATTTGGCGATCGTCTTCACGCCGTCGTCGGGATGCCTGTCGGGGGGACAGACGTTGCGGAAATGGTCCGGCTTCCTGCGGTAGATGGATTCGAAGATGCTCCTCGACAGATGGCACCCGACCAGGGCGACCTCGCCGTCGACCGACGGGGCCTGGTCGAGGAACAGCGTCTCCCTGCCCGGGGCAACGGATCCGGAAACGGCGCAGGGGAACATCACCGGGCAGTCGCCCGGCGGCACCTCGGCGGCCATGTCGATCACCATGTCCTCGGGGACGATCGGCAGGTCGACGTATCCCGAAGCCAACGCCGTCCTGACCAGGTGGCCGAGTTTGGACGGTTCCGGCGGCACGCTGTCGATGACCCTCAGCCTGAGCGGCGCCAAACCGGAGACTATGCTCACGTGGGAGAAAAGGCCCTTGACGACGACGGTCTTCCCCGGGTACCTGGCCTGCAGTGCGGCCAACGCCGGGAGATTGAGGACGTCGATGTCCGGGTCTTCGACGTAGACGGTGGATTCGGGCAGCGAGACCACCTCGACCGCGTCGACCTTCCTGAACAGGGACGGTCTGTCGTCCTTTGCAAGGCGGACGACGGCGGTGCCACCGTTCCTGAGCACGACGTACTCGGTGCGCGTGTACGCCTTCCAGCCCGCCATCGACGTCTTGATGGATTCCTCGGCAAGGGGGAACCCCACTTCGCGGACGGAGACGTCCTTGCAATGCATCGGCGGCGCATCGTCGGGCGGTTGTTAATATTGTCGCATCCCGCGCCGCACCCGGGTCGCGAATGCGTTTGGCCACGATAAAGGGGATCTGACGGATGCATGGGGGCTACCGGACCCGTTCCACACGTTTTCATTTCCGTTTTTCGCATGCGTCGAACGGCCCCCGATTTAAGAAACTCGACGAATCCATCAAAAGTCATGGGAAAAACTATACTGAATTTACGAAAAGTCCTCGGAAAAAACTTAAAAAATCGTTAAAAGTCCTCGGAAAAAACATGAATATTTATATTCTGGACAGCATGCTGAATCGAATGCTCAAAAGGAAAATAACCGACGACCTGATGCGGTGGAAAAACGGCCCCCGGAAAAAATCGTTGCTGGTACGCGGCGCGAGGCAGGTCGGGAAAACCTTCTCCATAAACGAATTCGGGAAAAACAACTACGGCGCATACATCTACATCAACTTCGAGGAAAACCCGTCCTACAAAGACATATTCGCCGGCGACCGGGACGTCGACACAATTATGCGGAAGATGTCGATGGCGTTCAAGGATAAGGAATTCATCCCGGGCGACACGCTGATTTTCCTGGACGAGATACAGAACTGCCCGGACGCGAGGGTCGCATTCAAATTCTTCACCCAGGACGGGAGGTACGACGTAATAGGCTCGGGCTCGTTGCTCGGCGTGCTGTACAAGGAGGTCTCATCCTACCCCGTGGGATACGAGGACGTGATCGACATGAGATCCCTCGACTTCGAGGAGTTTCTGTGGGCCATGGGTGTCGGCGACGATTCCATAGCGTACGTCAGGGAATGCATCTCCAGAAAGGAAGCGATCGACGATTTCACGTTGGGGGAATTCGAAAAATACCTCAAACAATACATGCTCGTCGGCGGGATGCCCGAGGCCGTTTCCGTTTTCAGGGGGACAGGCCACTACGGTCAGGCCCAAACCGTGATGAAGGGGATTCTCGGCGGGTATATGGACGACGTATCGAAATACGCCGTTGGGTTGGACAAGAACCGGGTCAGGGCCACGTTCCTTTCCATACCCGCCCAACTATCCAAACGTAACAAGAAATTCACCTACGTCGACATAGAAGGAAGGAAGGGAAACGGGAGAAACGTCTACGGCGACGGCCTCTCCTGGCTATACGACGCGGGCGTGATAGATTTCTGCCACAACCTCCAGAAACCGGCGCTCCCGCTGGCGGGAAACAAAAGGCTCAACGCGTTCAAGGTGTACATGAAAGACACCGGGTTGCTGGTTTCCATGATGGAGGACGACCTGTCGTTCGCCCTCAGGGACGACGGCATCTACGTCAACAAGGGTGCGATCGCGGAGAACCTGGTCGCCGAGATGATAAGCAAGAACGGGCATCCCCTGACTTATTTCGAAAGGAGGGGCACCCTGGAAGTCGATTTCATCCTTAACCTAAAGGGGGCCGTCACCGCCGTCGAGGCGAAATCAGGGGGAAACAAGCAATCCAAATCCCTGGATGTGGTGATGTCCGACAAATACGGCGTCGACAGGGGGATAAAACTGGAAAGGGGAAACATCCACGTCGACGGGAAGGGCGTGGAGCATTACCCGATATTCGCGGCCGCGTTCCTCGAATCGATGTAACGGCGGCGGGGTTGTGTCAAATTTTAAATACGTACGGAAACTACGAGCACCCCAACGTCGGGATAACAAAGTGGCCATGTGGGGGACTGCAGATCCTCATACGGGGGTTCAAATCCCCCTCCCGACCCCATTCCATTCACTTCTCGCCGAACGTCGTCCTCGACGGTTGCCCCTCCGTGCGGTCAAAACGGCCCTTTTCCCGAGAAATTTTGCCGAATGTCAAAAACTATATAAATACCGTTTAAATACACACGGATATGGGCGAATTCAAGGCTAACATGACCATCCAGAACGTAGTGGCGTCCACCTCCCTCGAGCAGGAACTCGACCTGTACGCGATCGAGGAGGCCCTCGAGGGCGCGGAATACAACCCCAAGCGCTTCCCCGGCCTCGTCTACAGGCTGAAGAAGCCCAAGACCGCCACCCTGCTTTTCAGGAGCGGCAAGGTCGTCTGCACCGGCGCGAAGAGCCTCAGCGAGGTCATCATCGCCGTCAACCAGGTCAAGAAGGACCTGGAGAAGGCCGACGTGTTCATCCAGATCGAACCTAAGGTGGAGGTGCAGAACATCGTCGCCTCCTCGGACCTGGGGCAGGAGATCAACCTCAACACCGTGGCGATCACCCTCGGCCTCGAGAAGGTGGAGTACGAGCCGGAGCAATTCCCCGGCCTCGTCTACAGGCTGGACGACCCCAAGGTGGTCGTGCTCCTCTTCGGCTCCGGCAAGATGGTCTGCACCGGCGCGAAGGTCCCCGAGGACGTGGTGCGCGCGGTGAACAAGATCGCCGAGGAGCTCAGGGCCGCCCGGCTGATGCTCTGAGATGATTCGCGGGAACGTCCTGGAGGCCGTCGGGGGGACCCCCGTGGTCAGGCTCAACGCCATGGCCGTCGGGCTGCCATCCGAGGTCCTCGTCAAGCTGGAGTTCATGAACCCGTCCGGTTCCATCAAGGACCGCACGGCCGTCGCCATGATAGAGGAGGCCGAGGCCTCCGGGAAACTCGCCAAGGGCGGAACCATCGTCGAGCCCACGTCCGGCAACACCGGCATAGGCATAGCCATGGCCGCCGCCGCGAAGGGTTACAAAGCCGTCCTTTTCATGCCCGAGGGGCTGAGCGCCGAAAGACTGACGCTGATGTCGGCCTTCGGCGCGGAAACCAGATTGACGCCCGGGGAGGGCGGGATGGCCCTCGCCGTGGAAACGGCCGAGGCGTACGCCGAGGAAGTGGGCGGCGTCGTGCTGGGCCAGTTCGACAACCCGGCCAACCCCGACGTACACAGGAGGACCACCGCGAGGGAAATCCTGGAAGACGTGCCGGACGTCGACTACGTCGTCGCCGGCGTGGGCACCGGCGGCACCGCCACCGGCATCGCCATGGGCCTCCGCGACCTCGGGTCCGACGCCGAGGTGATCGGCGTGGAACCGGCGGAAAGCCCCGTCATCTCGGGCGGGAAACCGGGCCCCCACGGGATAGAGGGCATAGGGGCGAATTTCGTCCCGGCCAACTTCGACCCGGAATACGTCCGCAGGATCGTTGCCGTCCCGACCCACCTGGCCAGGGAGACGGCGGTAAGGCTTGCCCGGGAGGAGGGGATCTTCGCGGGCGTCTCCTCCGGCGCCGCCGTGGCGGCCGCCGTGCGCGTCGCCTCGGGCGAACGCGGGAAAAGGATTATCGCAATCCTGCCCGATGGGGGCGGCAGGTACGTGAGCGGGGGTTTGTACGAATGAGGGACGACATGCTGATTCTTCCGGACGATCTGAAGGCCGTGATGGATTCCGACCCGGCGATCATCGACGAGGAGGACGCCCTCAATTACCACATGGGCCTCCACGCGGTGGCCATGTACAGGAAGAGCCACGAGCTCTGGAAGAAGGGCGAGAAGATGGCCGCCCGCAAGATCAACTACGACGCCCACGCCCTCACCGGCGCGGACATACACCCCGGCGCGACCATCGGCAGGGGGTTCTTCATCGACCACGCCACCGGCGTCGTCATCGGCGAGACCACCGTCATCGGCGACCACGTCATACTCTACCAGGGCGTCACCCTAGGCGGCGTCTCCTTCGACAAGGGGAAGAGGCACCCCACCCTCGGCAACCGCGTGGTCGTCGGCGCCAACGCCACCGTGCTGGGCAACATAACCATAGGCAACAACGTCCGCATCGGGGCTGGCTCCGTCGTCGTGAAGGACGTCCCCAACGACTGCACGGTGGTCGGCGTCCCGGGCAAGGTCACCAAGCGCCACGGCGTCTCCGTCGAGAAGGAATTGAGGCACGACGACCTTCCCGACCCCGTCAGGGACAGGTTCGCCGAGCTCCAGAAGGAAATCGACTCCCTGAAGAAGAAAATCGCCACGCTCGAAAAACGCTGACGGCCTTCCGTCGGCGATGTTTTTATATGGACCTGGGAATGGGGTCGCGATGGCGCTGACGATACACAACAACCTCACGGGCAAAAAGGAGAAGTTCGTACCCCTCGAGGAGGGGAGGGTCAGCATCTACGTCTGCGGCGTGACCGTCTACGACGACATCCACATGGGCCACGCCCGCAGCATGGTGGTGTTCGACACCATCGCCAGGTATTTCCGCCACATCGGGTACGAAGTGAACCACGTGACCAACTTCACGGACGTGGACGACAAGATCATCGACAGGGCGGCCCAGACCGGTGAAGCGCCCCTCGAGCTTTCCGCCCGCTACATCGAAGAGTACTTCAAGGACTCCGAGAGCCTCGGCCTGGTCGGCGCGGACGCCTACCCCAAGGCCAGCGAGAGCATGGGCGACATCATCTCCATGGTGTCGGACATCATCGACGCCGGTTTCGGCTACGCCGCCGAGGACGGCAGCGTCTATTTCTCCGTGGACAGGGTCGAAGACTACGGCAGGCTCACCAACCAGAGGCTAGAGGACCTGGAATCCTCGGGGAGGATAGCCCAGGACCCCCACAAGCGCAACCCCATGGACTTCGCCCTGTGGAAGGCGGCGAAGCCCGGCGAGATCAGCTGGGACTCCCCCTGGGGCAAGGGCAGGCCCGGCTGGCACATCGAGTGCTCGGCGATGATACGGGCCGTCATGGGCGACAGGATAGACATCCACGGCGGCGGGAACGACCTTATATTCCCGCACCACGAGAACGAGATCCTGCAGACGGAGGCCGTGACGGGGGAGCCGTTGGCCAACTATTGGGTGCACAACGGCATGCTCCAGGTCAAGGGCGAGAAGATGTCCAAATCCGTCGGCAACTTCTTCCGGGTCAGGGACGTCGCCGCCAGGTACCGCAAGGAGGAGATCCGCTTCTACTTCCTGAACGCCCACTACTCCAGCCCCATGGTATACAGCGAGGAGGCCATGGAGGAGTCCTCCGCCGGCCTGAGGCGCCTGTGGAACAACCACGGCGACCTGGTCGCATACGCGAGGAAACCCTCCGGCGACTACGACGCCGCCGAGGAGATCGCCGCCATGCGCGCGGCGTTCCGGAAGCAGATGGACGACGACTTCAACACCCGCGGGGCCATTGAGGCGCTGTTCAACCTGGCCAGGGCGACGAACCGCCTCATGTCCGAGGGAAGGCTGTCCCAGAAGGGCGCGTTGGACGCCCTCGGGGCCATGGCGGAATGCAACGAGGTCTTGGGGATCCTTCCCGAGGCCGGGGGTGACGAGGGCGACATCGGCCCGCTGGTCGACCTCCTCATCGAAATCCG
This sequence comes from Thermoplasmatales archaeon, assembly GCA_012520845.1. Lineage (GTDB taxonomy): Archaea > Thermoplasmatota > Thermoplasmata > Methanomassiliicoccales > Methanomethylophilaceae > JAAYNL01. The sequence goes on from JAAYNL010000016.1 coordinate 83,766, forward strand.
CGGCGAGCTCAGGGGCATGAAGGCCTATGCCCTGGCGGACAGGATCAGGGACGGGCTGGCCGACCTAGGGATCGTCCTAGAGGACACGTCGGACGGCGTCAAATGGAAGAAAGGGTAAGGAAAAAGGCCGAATTGCTGCTCGGGGGCGGCGTGAGTGTCATTGACGGGACGCCGCTGCCCTTCGCGCTTTCCCGGTCGACCGCCGGCCCGGGCGCGGGCAAGGCTTCGTTGATACTGTCCTTCGACGGGTGCAGGGTGAAGAAGCCGCTGTCCGCCGACGGCGAATTCGAACTTTCCCCGGACGGGGCATCGTACAGGCTGACCCGAGGCGGGGAACCGTTCCTGGAAAACGTCTCCTTGGAACCCGCCGCCTTCCACTCCCCGGGGCAGGCGTTCCTCAATCTCGACCAGAGATGCGTCCTCGGTTGCGCCTATTGCGCGTCGCCCGACCTGCCCAGGGAAATCGCCCACGGCATAGACCCGGGAAAAGTCGTTTCCATGCTGTCCGGCGCCGTCGAAAGCGGGAAGGCGGTTTCCTTCGCCGTCACGAGCGGGGTGCCCGACACCGTTGCCGAAACCGTCGGCCGCCTTGCGGGATGCGTCGTCGCCGTCCGGGAAAGATACCCCGATCTGCCCATAGGCGTCGAGGCGTACGTCGACGACGAGACCCAGATAGATTCGTTGCATGATGCCGGGGCGGACGAGATCAAAATCAACGTCGAGGCCGCGTCCAGGGAAATCTTCGAAAGGGCCTGTCCCGGGAAGGATTACAACACCGTCCTGGGGATGCTTTCCCATGCCGTCGCCGTCTTCGGCAAGGGGAAGGTGGCCTCCAACGTCATCGTCGGCATGGGCGAATCCATGAACGATTTCGAGAAAACGCTGGAAACGCTGACGTCCATGGGCGTTTGCCCCGGCGTGAGGCCCCTCGACACGGACGGCATGGGCGCCGAAACCTTGGAAAGACTTGGCATCGCCGGACGGCCTAGCGTCGACGCCCTGGTCTCGATGGCCCGGATGCAGAAGGGCGCGATGGAACGCCACGGGCTCGACCCCAGGACGTTCTCCACCATGTGTTTCGCGTGCGGGTGCTGCGACCTGGTCCCCTTCAGGGATTTCTGACCCTCTCGCGCAGCTGGGCCAGCAAAACGCACGCCTGGCACTCTTCCCCGATGCACCTTTCCCCGCAGGCGCACACGTTCGTGTCGACGGTCCCGCCGCCCTTGATCAGCGGGTACAGCGTGTCGTAGGAGGAAAGTATGCTGAACTTTATCCCCGGGGTCTTGTCGTCCAGGGAATCAACCACCTCCCGGTACTGATTTCTGAGGGCCGCCTCCCAATAGGGGCAACGGCCGTCGTGAAAAGGTATCCCAGAGAACATGGCGTAGAGCACCGATTCCTTCTCAAGGACCGTGCGCAGCGGCATAAGCCTGGGGACCATCCCCTCGATGGGCGTGCTGTGGGGCCCCAGGCGGGCGAGTCTCGCCACGTCGCCCCGGACGAAGTTCATCATGACCGACTGGGACATGTCGTCCAGGTTGTGCCCGGTGGCGACGTAGTCGGCTCCCGCTTCGTGGGCAAGTATGTTCAGGCACTTCCTGCGGAACACCCCGCAATAGGTGCAGGGGGTCTTCTCCCCGGCGTGGGGGACCATCTCGTCCAGGGTCAGGCCGTAGGTTTCCTCGAAGGACAGCACGCGCAGCGGGATACCTTTCCCGGAGCAGAACCCCCTGACGACGTCGATGCTCCCCGGCCTGTACCCGTCGATGCCCTCGTCCACGGTGACGCATTCCACGGAGATGCCGTTCCTTTCGCCGAACAGGTCGTTGAGCACGGAAAGGGCGACCATGCTGTCCTTGCCGCCGGAGACGGCGACGGCGATCTTCTCGCCCCGGGACAGCCTGACCTGCCTCCTCACCTCTTTCTTGATCTTGCGTTCCACATACGCCGTGAAATGGCCGGGGCATAGGTGGGCGCCGCTGTGCCTGACGAAAACCGCCGCGTCGGAACCGCACCTGTCGCACTTCATTGGAACCGCCTTCAGAAGGTCTTGCCGCCCCGTATGTTGTAGAGGCGCGGGGGCGTCTCCTCGTCCATGATGGTCTCGAGTTTCTCCGCCAGAACCTTGGACGGGATGTCGGGGAGGGAGATGTGCTTTGACCTGCCCCCGGTCTTCTCGTCGCTCCTCATGGACGTTACTATAAGCGCCTGGCTCTCCAGGTTCTTCACGTAGGACCAGAACTGCGTCCCTTTTCTGGCGGGCACGCCGTACTCCTCGCAGACCACCTCGTACGTCTTCTGGGCGTCCGCCGTCGAGACGTAGGATTTGTCCTTTATCGCCCTGGCGATGGCCAGGAGCGTCACCCTGCCGTTCAGGTCGAGATCCAGCAGTTTCGATTCGGTGACGACGGAGAACGTCCTCGCCTTGGCCGAGCGCACCTCCTCCGCCGTGACCACTCCGAGGGTTTTCCCCTCGGCCTCCCGGGCGGCGATGTCCAGAAGCTCGATGGCGTAGCGGGCGTCGCCCATCCCCGCCGCCAGGTCCGCGATCAGCGATATGGCGTCCGGGTTTATCCCGCCGGGGACCAGGGCCATGTCCGCCCTGGCCTTGACTATGGAATGCAGCTGCTCGCCGTCGTACTTCGGGAACCTGACGAGGTTGGCCCTGCCGAACGTGGACTGGGACGCCTCGTCGATCTGCCCCAGGGAATATTCCTGCGCGATGAGGATCAGGGAGACGACCATCTTCGGGTCCTCCTCGCCCATGCGCGTCATGTTGTAGACCAGGTCGCCTGCGCCCTTCCTTATGAGCACGTCCACCTCGTCCAGCACGACGACCAGCCTCTTCCCGGACTTGGCGACGTGCCTCTTGAACGCGGAGAACATCTCCGACGGGGCGAAGCCCCTGTCCGGGTAGTTGGGGTCGAAATGCCTGACCAGCGCCAGCAGCACCTCGAATTCCGAGAATTTCTGCCTGCAGTTGATTATGGCGTAGTCGAAGGCTATGCCCTCCTTGGCGGCGTACTTCATGGCGTCGTAGCAGAACCTCTTGGCCGTGGCGGTCTTGCCCGACCCTACACCGCCGACGAGGAACGCGGTGCGGGTCCTGCCGTAGCGGAACGTGGGTTCCAAGAGGGTCTTCAACTCCTCCATCTGGGACTCCCTGTGCGTCAGGACCTCGGGCACGTAGTCGTAGCCGAGGGCGGCGCCGTCCCTTATGATGGTGGATTCCCTTTTGCCGAACATCTCAGTTCCTGCTCACCCTTATGAAGCCGGAGAACGGCGTGACCTCGATGCCCTCCCGCTCCCACGCGTCGGCGATGACGTTCATGCCTATGGAATCGGAGGCCATGTGGCCAGACACCACCAGGTTGACGTGGTTCTTCTTCGCCTCCTCCACGTGGGACTCCGGGAAGTGCATCCCCACGGCCGTCCCTATGCCGGACTGGGCCATCTTCTCGTAGATTTCCTTGGGCCCGGAGGTGCCGCCCGTCATCTTCACAACGATCTTGCCGGCCCTGTTCCTGCCTGAACCGGCGATTATCTTGGGCGGGGAGTTCCACCTCGCCGCCTCCCTGACCTCGGGGACGCCCATGAGCCCGTCGATTATTTCCTTGAGCGTCCTCGGGTCCTTTTCCTCGAAGAAATCTGTGAAGAATTTCTGGACGCAGTTGTCCGCCGGGGTATGCACGTTCATCAACGGGATGCCCAGGAGCCTGGCCGCGTCCACGGACTGGTTATAGTTGGAGCCGAGGACGGCGCGGGAGACCTCCTCCATCCTCTTGCCCATCAGACCCTCGCACACGTTAATCGGTATGCCGGCGCCGTGGTACATGTCGGACTGCATCCCCATGACCTCGGGGAAGGGCGTCCTGGCGAGGCCCAGCGGGTGGTGGCCAACCACCGCGGAGACCTTCTCGCCCCGTTCCCTCAGGCGGTCCGCCAGGACCATCTCCCCCGTGCCTATGTCGATGCCCCATAGAAGCCTCTCCGCTTCAACATCGCCGTCGCCCCAGGAGAAGCGGCTGTCGGCGTAGGGGTTCCACAGCCTTTCCTCGTCGTGGACCTCCTTCTCGGCGCCCTCGAGCTTGGCGTGGGCCTTCCTCGCCTCCTCCAGTTCCTTCTCGGCGGCCGCCCTCCCCCGGGGGTCGTTGTCCATGCCGATTTCGATCGCCATCCTATAAGCTTCCGAGAGTTTCATGCCCTTGGGTATGCCCTCCGCGTTCATAACCGTATTCGCCCAACGAGGACTTGGATTCCTGTAACGCCGATTCGCAACCTTCGCCCCACAGACGTTGGGTGTTTGCCAATTTACCATAAAAAACATATAAGTGCAATATCCCCCAGGAAGTAAGTATACCCCGCGGAAACGAACGAAATTGTTTTGGAAACGGATCAAAATGACGCTGGCAGCGCCTTACCGCGGCTGCAAAGCGACGCATCCGCTCGGTCTCCCGTACACCGAACTAGGCCGGCACACGTTCTCGATTTATTCAGGCACGCTGGATTTATCGAATATGGTATATTAAGACAGCACCAATAGGCATATAATCCCTCGGACAGGTGTATTTGTATGTCCGTTCCTATCAACGGTAAATCCATTGCTTCGGCCAACACCGTTCGCAACGCGTCCGCAAATGAAAGGGGAGAGATGCGAATGTTTCAGATTCGACCCGGTTCTATGCGGTTTACGGCTATGTTCATTTTTTTGGCCGCTTTAGCGGTCCTCTGCCTCGTAAATGGAGTATCAGAAGAGAGTTCTGCAGTACCGTATAACGACGGCACCTTTGACTACGAGTTGTCACCCGCCACACAAACCGCAACCGTGACAGGAAGCATAGGGGGACTGTCTGCCGTAACGATTCCTGATTCGGTTGTTTATTCTACCGGAGATGGGCGAACATATACAGTGACGGCCATCGGCGTCCATGCGTTCAGCCAACGCACAGATTTCACCAGCCTGACCCTGCCCGCCAACTTGATAACCATCGACGATTATGCATTCAATTCATGTATTAATCTTACCGGCACCCTGACCATACCAAACTCCGTGACGACCATAGGGGATAATGCATTCCTTTATTGTGGACAACTCAGCAACCTTGCCCTTTCTACCTCCTTGACGACCATCGGCAACGGCGCGTTCAAAAAATGCGAGGGGCTCACCTGCCACCTAACCATACCGAACTCCGTGCTAACCATCGGCGCCTCTGCGTTCTACGAATGCAAACACATCTCCGGCCTGACCCTTTCCACTTCCTTGACAACAATCGGCGATAGTGCGTTCTCCTATTGCACTGGCTTAACCGGCGATTTGACCATACCGAACTCCGTGCTAACCATCGGCAACGAAGCGTTCAACTTATGCGAGAACTTCAACGGCACCCTGGCCCTTTCTACCTCCTTGACGACCATCGGCAACGACGCGTTTTTTTACTGTTTGAGTTTCACCGGCTACCTGACCATACCGAACTCCGTTACGACCATCGGCGACGGCGCGTTCTCTCATTGCTACGGATTCAACGGTAACCTGACCATACCGAACTCCGTTACGACCATTGGCAACGGCGCGTTCTATCGATGTCTGAACTTGTCCGGCACCCTGACCATACCGAATTCCGTGGAGACCATTGGCTCTGAGGCGTTCCATCTTTGCCGGAGTCTTACCGGCAACCTAATCATACCGGACTCTGTGGAAACCATTGGTAATGATACGTTCGCCCAATGCAAGGGCTTCACCGGCACCCTGACCATACCGGAATCCGTGACAAGCATCGGTGCCTCTGCGTTCTACGAATGCAATAACATCACCGGCACCCTGGCCATACCGGACTCCGTGACGACCGTCGGCAACGACGCGTTCTTTAATTGCCGAAGCTTCACCGGCACCCTGACCATACCAGGCTCCGTGACGAGCATAGGAAATAATGCATTCCACGGATGCAAAGGGGTTAAGGAAATAGTGTTCCAAGGCACCGCGCTCCCCACCACCATCGGAACCGAAGCCTTCCGGCTCAATGAGGCCAGCCCGGAAAAAATCTATCCCGCGAAGGCACCTCCGACGCTACAGGATGGATTCCTCGATGATTATGGCGGTACCTACACCGTGTTCGACTACGGCCACACCGTCACCGTCCTGATAGACGACGACGCCGCGGGGACCGTTTCCGGCGGCGGGAAATACTACTACAACGAGACCGTGACGATGGATGTGACCCTGAGTTCCGGTTACGAGTTCACGGATTGGAACGACGGCAACACGGACCGCCCCAGGACGTACACGATGGCATTGGCGGACGTGACGTTCACGGCCAACACGGCGGCGACGGTGTACGGCATAACGTACTATCTTTACGATGGGACGAACGATCCGTCGAACCCCGACACGTACGTTGTCACCGATTTGCCGATTACCTTCGCCGCGCCGACCAAGGACGGCTACGCCTTCAAGGGGTGGTTCGAGGACGCCGATTTCTCGATTGGGACCGAGGGCGTACCCCTCGGCAGCATCGATACCTATGTCGCATACGCTAAATTCATCGAACGCAAAGAGATCACGGTGGACGACATACCCGAGCAGACCTACGCCGGGTACGGAATAGAGCCTGCGGTAACGGTCAGGTCCAACGGGGCCCCCATCGCGCAGGAGGGCAACTACACCGTGTCCTACGCCAACAACGTCAACAGCGGCACGGGGGAAGCTACCGTGAAGGGCACGGGCGACTACATAGGCACCGTCGTGAAATATTTCACGATAAACCCCAAGGAACTGACCGTGACCGCCGACAACAAATCCGTAACCTTCCCCAACGCCGCCCCCTCTTTCACTGCCAGCTATGGGGACTTCGCCGACGGAGAGGACGAAAACGACCTGGGCGGGGCGTTGGCATTCGCCTGCGACTACGACGGCACGGAATACCGGGCAACCTTCCCCATAACCCCTTCCGGGCACGATTCGACAAACTACAACATCACGTACGTCGCCGGGACCCTCACGGTGAACAGGGGGACGGCCGCGGAGCCCTCCGCCTACACCGGCCTAGTCTACAACGGGACGGAACTGACCGGGGTCCCCGAGGGCGTCGGCTACACGTTGGCCAACCACAAGAAGACCGATGCCGACGACTACCAGGCAACCGCGTCCGTCGTCAACGGGTACGAGTGGTCCCCCGGCGACATAGTCGAGAAGACCATCCCTTGGTCCATAGCCAAAAGAGGACTGACAGTGACCACCGAATCCGCCACCGGAACGTACAACGGGGCCGCCCTCACGGCCGGCGGGAGCGTGACCGGGTTCGTAACCGGAGAGACCGCGTCCTTCGCCGTAACCGGTTCTCAGATCAATGCGGGATATTCCGAGAACACCTACACCCTGACGTTCAACGGGACCGCCAGTGAAACCAACTACCGTGTGACCGATAACCTGGGAATCCTTGCAGTCTTAGAAAAAACATTGACGGTCACCACTTATTCAACCACCAAAGTCTACGACGGGGCTGCCCTCACGGCCGGTGGGAGCGTTACCGGGTTCGTCGACGGGGAGGGCCACACCTTCACTGTCGACGGCTCCCAGACCAACGTGGGATCCTCCGTCAACGGCTACACCCTCACCTACGACGAGGGGACCAATGCGTCCAACTATTCCGTGACCGAGGAACTCGGGACGCTGACCGTCACCGAAAAGGCCCTTACGGTGACCGCCCACGACAAATCCGTGACCTTCCCCAACGCCGCCCCCGCCTTCACGGCGAGCTGTGAAGGCTTCGCCGACGGCGAGGGTATTGACGACCTAGGTGGAAAGCTTGCCTTCAACTGCGGCTACAACGGCACGGAATACCGGGCAACCTTCGCCATAAAGCCGAGCGGTTACGCGTCCGGCAACTACGACATCACGTACGTCGACGGGACCCTCACGGTAAACAAAGGGACCGCCACGGCGCCCTCCGCGGC
>JAAYNL010000017.1 GCA_012520845.1 Thermoplasmatales archaeon
AACCTTTCGGGGCCGGCCAGTCGGCCGGCCCGTTTCTTTTCTTTCTTTGGAAAACTTAATTGGCTGCCTAGGCATGCCCGACCTTATGGCGAAGAAAATCGGCGAGACGGGCGCGCTTTGCCCGGAATGCCTGAAGACCGTTAATGCGGAGAAAATCGTCGAGGGCGACGACGTTTACCTCGTCAAGACCTGCGACGAACACGGTTCCTGGAAGGTCAAGATTTGGGAGGGGGCCGAGGAATACGAATACCTCTATGAGTTTGCCGCCGTTCAGAAAACCCCCGGGAAAACCTTCTACGACGATGAGAGGGACTGCCCCCAGGAGTGCGGGCTCTGCAAGAGGCACATGCAGCACACGTGCCTCGCCGTCGTCGAGGTGACGAACCGATGCAACCTCAACTGCCCGGTCTGCTTCGCCACCGCCAACGAATGCGGGTACGACTACCATCCCGGCATGGACGAGATCCGCAAGATGTTCCAGACGGTAGTCGATTACGTCGAGAGTCCCAGGTGCATACAGATTTCCGGCGGCGAGCCGACGATCAGGGACGACCTCCCGGACATAGTGCGCATGGCCAAGGACATGGGCATCGAGCACGTCGAGGTAAACACGAACGCCATGAAAATAGCCAACGATTTCGATTATTTAATGGCCCTCAAAGAAGCGGGTGTCGACGATTTTTACCTGCAGTTCGACGGCACCGACGACGAAATCTACATGAAGACCCGCGGCAAGGCGCTGTTCGACGTAAAGGAAAGGGCGATAGAGAACTGCGCCAAGGCGGAGATGGGCATAACTCTCGTGGTGACCGTCGCCCCCGGGGTCAACGACCACCATGTCGGCGACATCATCAGATACGCCGCCAGCAAGGTGCCGACGGTGAAGGGCGTGCATTTCCAGCCCATAGCCCACTTCGGCCGGTACCCCGTGGAACCGACGGACGAGAACAGGATACTGCTGCCGACCCTCGCCAGGAAGATAGAGGAGCAGACCAACGGCATGCTGAAGGCGGACAACCTCATCCCGACCTCCTGCGCAAACGTCCATTGCGACCTGAAGTCGCTGTCGGTCGTGTTCCCGGACGGCTCGCTGTTCCCGCTGACGACGATGTCCCTGGGCCCGCCCAAGAAGACCAGCGACGTGGCGGAGAGGACCCGGACGGAGATTTCCCAGCTGTGGAGATTCATCGAGGACACGATGGACGGGGGCAATTCCGCCAACAATGGCGACGGTTCGTGGAAATCTTTCGTCAAAAGGGCGAAGACCCATTACCTGACGGTGTCCGCGATGGCGTTCCAGGACGCGTGGACCGGCGAGGTCGAAAGGTGGGAACGCTGCTGCATCCACACCGTCACCCCGGACGGTAAGCTGATACCGTTCTGCCTGTTCAACGCCACGTCTAGGGAAGGCAGGTCCATCTACCGCGAGAAGGCGTTCGGACGCTGATCAGCGCCTGCTGTACCCGAAGGATCTGTGGTAGTTGTTCACGATCCCGTTCATGTAGTTGGCGAGGAATTTCTCCTTTTCCTTCGTGTTGACGACGAAGCCCTGCATGGGGAACTCGGAATCGCAGTGGACGCACCTGACGTATTTGCAGTTCTGGTTGGCCTTCGGGCACGCCCTGCAGGCTATGGCCCTGGACTGGAAGAGGCTGAACTCCTTCCCGCATCTGGGGCATATGAACCTGTGGGTTGACGAAAGCAGCTGCGGCGTAACGCCGGCCCTTGCCATTTCAGGTGTAAGCGTCATCTTGATCTCTCCTACCATTCGTAATGGGAGCCGCAATATAAACCCATGGATTCCGTGTCCCCGCCGACGGGGGTGAAACCGTTCGCCGATGCGCCTTTGCGAGCCAGCCGAGCGTTTAAAGCGGTTGCCCGCCGTACCCGTGGCATGAGCCTTTGGGATTCCATGAAAATGTTTTTCGTAAGAAGGAAGCTGCTCGCCAACCAAATTCCCGACGGCTGCCCCCACCCCTTGGAGGAATGGATGGCCATCAGGGCCAGGGCGACGATAAAGGGCAACGCCGCCCTGAGGAAATCCATCGGTGTCCCCAAGGAGATGACCCGCGAGGTCTTTGATGAGTACCAGATGTTCCGTTTCAGGGAGCAGATGGCCTATGCCCGCAAGAACACGCCCCACTACCGCAGGAAACTGGAGGGTTTCGACATCGAATCCATACGGACTTACGAAGATCTGCAAAGGGTGCCCTTCACGACCCCTGGGGAACTGGCGGACGACCCGTTCCATTTCTTCGCCGTGTCCAGGACCCAGGTGAAGAAGGAATTCACCACGTCCGGGACCTCCGGCGTCAGGAAGACCATAGGATACACGGTCAACGACCTAATCTCGAAAATCGACATCGTCGCCTCCGCCCTGAAGGACATCGGCATGGGCCCCGGGGATTCCCTCCACGTCATGTTCCCCACGGTTTCCGCCTGGGACCCCAGCCTGGTCCTGGTCGGTGCGTGCAAGATATTGGGATACGGTTCGTCCACGTGTTCCGACACGGACATCTCGGTGCAGATGGAAACCATACGCAATGCGGGGAGCACGTTCATAATCGGGCTCCCGTCGTTCATACACAGGGTCACCGTCCTCGGTTCGAGGGACGCCGACCTCAAATCCCTGGGCATCAGGGCGATCATCTCGACATCGGAACCCCTTTCCGAGGGGATGAGGGACAATCTCGAGGAGGCCTGGGGCTGCAAGGTACTGGACGTGTGGGGGATGACCGAATTCGGCCTCGCCTGCGCCATAGAATGTTACGAACAGGACGGCCTGCACACCGACGAGGCGAACCTGCTGTTCGAGGTCGTGGACCCGGAGACCGGCATGCACGTACCCCCCGGCGTCGAGGGCGAACTCGTCCTGTCAAGCCTCAACGCCGAGGGCACGGTGCTCCTGCGCTACCGCACCGGGGACGTGGCCGCGATGTTCGACCCGCCCTGCGCCTGCGGGAAAACCTTCAACCGCAAGCTCAGGAAACCGAGAGGGAGGTTGGACCTGCAATACAAGATTGGGCTGGGCTCCAAGACGTTCCCCGCGATGTTCGACGAGGTCATGTTCGCAGACCCCGCCGTCGTCGATTACAGGCTGGAAATAGGCAAGGACGGTTACAGGGACACCCTGGAATTCACCGTCGAGGCCCGGGAATCCGGCGACGAAGTCGCGACAAGGCTGATCGATGCCGTCAAGGGCATTTACGAGATTTCCCTGGGTATGGAAGAGGATCTTATCGCGGAGCCGACGATGCGTTTCGTGGAAATCGGCTCGATGGAGTATTCCGCCAAAGCCAGGAAAATCGTGGACAGCCGCGACAATCAGGACTGAGTCTTGCCTTTGGCCGCTTTTATCACGGCGGAGAGCACGCTGCCGTCGGTGGTCTGTTCCATCAGCGTGCCGGTGACTATGATGTCCGCGCCGGCTTCCCTGATGCCCTCGGCGGCCTCGGCGGTCCTTATGCCGCCGCCGACGATGAGGGGCACGGAAAGGACCTCTTTCACCGCCCTGACCATGGATTTCGGCACCGGCCTGTCGGCCCCGCTGCCGGCCTCGAGGTATACGAAGTTCATGCCGAGGTACTCGCAGGCCAACGCATAGGACTGGGCAAGGGCAAGATCGTCCCTGGGTATGGCGGCGGCATCGCCGACCTCCCCGACTTTCATGCCCGGTTCCACGATTATGTACCCCATGGAAATGGGTTCGACCCCCATGCTCCTTATTTTGAGGCTGGTCATGACCTGGGCCCCGATAACGAGTTCCAGCTTCCTGCTGTTGACCATGCTCATGAAGTAAATGGCGTCAAATTCCTTCGAAAGGGTGTGGGGCCCCCCGGGGAAGAGTATGACGGGAAGTCCCGTGGCCTCCTTGATGGCCTTTGCCGTGGCATCCAGGTTTTTCTCGGTGATCCCGGTGGAGCCGCCGACCATGATTGCGTCGGAGCCCGCCTTTTTGCTCTGCAGGGCGATTTTGGCGGCATCCGCCGGGTTGAGTTTGTCCGGGTCAAGGAGGGCCATGTGCAATGTGCCCTGGGCTATTCTTTCCATCAGATAATTCTTGACTTTCATTTCAAAACACCGAGGACGAATGATACCAAGGCAGCCGCCATGGCGACCTTCGCCAGCTTCTGGGCCCTGGCCGGTTCTTTGTGCACTATGAAGGCCGCGTGTATAAATAAAACATCCGCCACCAGGACGGAGACGTAAAGGACGCCCAGGGCGCCGGTCAGGAAAGGGATCGCGCTGAGGGCCGGCCCTAGCACGAAGAAGGCGGAGGAAACGGCCGCCGCCCTCCCCCTGCCGATGGACATGGGCAACGTTCTCCTGCCCTCGTCGGACTCCATGTCCTCTATGTCTTTGGCCACCTCCCTCCCCACGGTCACTATGGCCGCCAGGGCGGCGAGTATGTAACCCGCATCGACGTCGCCGACGACGGCGCATCCCAGCAGGAATATGGCGCCGGTGAGGGCTCCTATGGCCACGTTGCCGACGAAACCCCTTTTCTTGAGGACGAACTCGTATGAAAGCATCAACACGCTCGCCGCGGCGACGATAACGACCGACACTGGGTCTTTGGTCAGGAACGACACGGGTATGGCCAGGAGGATCAGCGATATCCCAAGGATCTTGGCGGTTTCCGCCTTAATCTCGCCAGACGGTATGGGCCTTTCCGGATGGGCGGTCTTGTCGATTTCCCTATCGACGTAATCGTTGAGGGAGTTGCCCCCCGCCATTACCAGAAGCGTGGACGCGCAGGCTACCGCTATGTTGGCCAAATGATCGCCGATATCCATGCCGGCGGCCACAAAGGCACCAACGAGGATGCCGACGAAACCCATGACGCCGTTGCCGAACCGGAAAAGGCGCAGATACCTGTCCACGGCGGGATATGGCCCCGCCCCTATAAATCAGCATTTTTCGAATACGTGGTAATGCCTGGACAGGGACCGGTGGACTTTTTGCACCTCAATCCCGGACAATCTGAGCCCCGGGGGCGCGTCCAGCCGCCGTGGGAAGACGACGCCCGCGGAACCCCCGTCCCGCAGGATGCCGGGGAAGGAGGATAGGGCGCGCCCGCAGATGCTGTCGACCATCTCGCCTCCCGTGTGGGTTGACCTGCCGTACGGGGGATCGGTGACAACCCGGTCCACTTTCCCGAAGGCGTCCCCGACGTCCCCGACGTCGCAGACGCAGTGGCCATGAAGTTCCAGGCCGTAGAATTCCATGTTCTCCCGGGTGCCGGCGACCATCTCCGGGTCGAAGTCGGAGGCGATTGCCTTGAAACCCATCATGGCAGCCTCGATTGCTATCCCGCCCGTGCCGCAGAACGGGTCGAGGACCGTGTCGCCCTTTTTCGCGCCGGCCATGTTGATTAGGGCCCTGGCGTACTTCGGGTGCAGGGAAATGGGGGAGAAGAACGGCCTGTTGCCCACCTTCCTGTTCTCGAAATCCTCCCTGTCCACGTCGTGCTCGTCGAGGAAAACGTGCAGACGGTCGCTCATAACCACCCTGACGACGTTGTCCGGGTTCCCGAGGTCCACTTTGTGGTCCTTGGAGAGTTCATCGCCCAGCCTTTCGGCGATTTTTTGGGAATCGACGTCCTGCATCATCCCCTTGAATCTTTTGCATCTGACGGCGAAGGTGCCGTCGGGGAGGGCGACGTCGCCGAACCACGACTTGTCCAAAGGGTCGT
>JAAYNL010000018.1 GCA_012520845.1 Thermoplasmatales archaeon
GAACACCGGCGGCAGCAACGGGCCTATGTCCACCTTGGGGTAGCCGTGCCTGCCGACGAACACGGCCGGCGGGCTGCATCCCTCCAGTTCCCTGGCGTCGATCATCGGCATCGTCTTGCTTTGGGAGTAGAACTTCACCATCAGCGGGCAACGGGGCTTGCCGCACAGCTTGCGCGACCCCTTGCACACTATGCAGAGCCCGGACTTGGGCTCGGGGTCGTTGAGGTTGGCCATCCTGTCGAAGAACCCGACGGACGCACCCTGGCCGCTCATCGCCGCCCCCTTCGCAACGCGATGGCGGCAGCGGCCGCCCCGGCTCCGATGCCGTTGTCGACGTTGACGACGGTTAGGCCGGGGGAGCAGGTCTGCAGCATCGACAGCAAAGCGGCCGCGCCTCCGCCGCCGATTCCGTAACCGGAGGAGACCGGTAGGCCGACGACAGGTATCTGGGTCAATGACGAGACGAGGGTCGGCAAGGTGCCTTCCATCCCCGCGGCGACGACGATGGCGTCGACATCCGCCCCGTCGAGCTCGGAAAGGGGCCCGGCGAGCCTGTGGACGCCGGCGACGCCCACGTCGTAGTAGGTCATGGCGCCGACGCCCATCGACGCGGCCATGAGGCGGGCCTCCTCGGCGACGGGGATGTCGGAGGTGCCTGCGGCGAGGACGCCGATCGTCCCGCGGTCGGGATCCGGGAATCTGCCTATGGAAATCACCTTCGACCTTTCGTCGTAAACGGCCTCGGGCCTCGCGGCGGAAACCGCGGAGAAATGTTCGGGGGACGCCTTGGAAAAGAGCAGGAACCCCTTCGCGGCATCGGCCACGGCGGCGACCTGCGCCGGGGTCTTCGTCCTGGCGTACACCACCTCGGGGACGCCCTTCCTCATGGACCGGGCGCCGTCGAAGGCGAAGGAGTCCCCGACCCGCTCGAGATAGTCCAGCCTAAGCGCCCTCTCCGCCTCCTCGGCGGAGATGCGCCCCTCGGCGAAGGATTCGAGCGTATCCCTTATTCCCATGGCACCGCCATGGCATGGGCCGTAAAAATCAATTGCCCCGTTCTGGGACCTCCCGACGCTGAATCCGCCCCTCTGCGGAATCCGTTTATATCCTTGCGCCAATCGGACGGCATGACCGTCAAGAGCCTCCTGCCCAAGGACCTGCATGTGGTTAAGGGCGAAATAGACCCGGACTCCCAGGATGCCAGCAGGGCAATGGCGGAGGACCAGGGCCGCACCGTCTTCTTCGAGAGCCTGAACGGGCGCAAGGCCGTAGGGAACCTGTTCTCCACCAGGGAGAAGATAGCCGCCGCCCTCGGCGTGGAACCGAGCGATTTCATGGCGATGTTCTCCGATGCCATCGACAACCCCGTACCGACGAAGGTGGCCAAGGACGCCCCGTTCAGGAAAAACGTCCTGGAGAAGGACCTTACGAAACTGCCCATCTGCAAATACTACCCCGGCGACAGGGGGCGCTACATCGCGTCCGGCGTCGTCGTCGCCGAACGCGACGGCAAGAGGAACGTTTCTTTCCACAGGATGCTGATCGCCGGCAAGGACAGGATCGCCATTCGCCTGGTGCCGCGCCACCTCTTCACGATGCACAAGGCCGCCCTGGAGGCGGGGGAGGATCTAAAGGTCTCCATCTGCATAGGCGCCCGGCCCGAGGTCCTTCTGTCGGCGGCCGTTTCCACCGATTACGGGAAGGACGAGCTGGAGATCGCCTCGGCGATGCACAAGGCCGCCTTCGGGAAACCACTACCGGTCGGGCGGACCGACAACGGGCTCCTGGTGCCGATGGCCGACTACGTGATCGAGGGGAGGATTACCGCGGAGACGATGGACGAGGGCCCTTTCGTCGACATCACGGGCACGTACGACGAGGTCAGGAAGCAGCCCGTCATCGAAGTGGACAAGATATGGTCCTGCGACGACCCCGTCATGCACCTGCTCCTGCCCGGCGGCAACGAGCACTTCCTCTTCATGGGGATGCCCCGGGAACCGATGATTTTCAAGACCGTGAGGCAGGCCGTGCCCAGGGTCCACGGCGTCAGGCTCACGGAGGGCGGGTGCTGCTGGCTCAACGGCGTCGTATCCATCACGAAGAACAAGGAGGGGGACGGCGTCAACGCGATAATGGCGGCGTTCACAGGCCACCCGTCCATGAAGAACGTCGTCGTGGTCGACGCGGACGTGGACATCCACGACGACAGGGCGGTGGAGTGGGCGGTGGCGACGAGGTTCCAGGCCGACCGGCTGGTCGTCGTAAAGGACGCGGCCGGGTCCTCGCTAGACCCCTCCGCCGACGGGACCACCTGCAAGATGGGCATCGACGCCACGCTGCCGTTGGGCAGGGACCTCACCCTCTTCAAGAAGGCGACGCTCTGAAGCTCAGGACCACCAGTCGCCTCTGCGGTCTATGGTCTCCGACCTCTTGGGGCCGATGCTGACGATGTCCGCGGGGATGCCCGTCCTCTTCTCGATGAACTTGACGTAGGCCCTCAGGTTCTTGGGCAACGCCTTGTAACCCTCGGCGGCCACGGCCTCGGAGTCGTCCCACCCCTCCCAACCCGGGAGGTCGACGTAGATCGGCTCGGCCCTCTCGAGCTTCGAAATTGACGACGGGAAATGCGTCACCTCCTCCCCGTCGATGTCGTAGGCGACGCAGACCCTGACGGTTTCGTAGTCGTTGAGGACGTCCAGCTTCATCAGCGCCCAGGAGGTGAAGCCGCACAGGCGCTGGGAATGCTCCGCCACGACCAGGTCGAGCCAGCCGCACCTCCTCCCGCGGCCGGTGGTCGTCCCGAACTCGCCGCCCCTCCTTTGCAGCTCGAGGCCCTCCGGGCCGTGGATCTCGCTGACGAACGGCCCTTCGCCGACCCTTGTCGTGTAGGCCTTGAGGCAGCCGATGACCTTCCCAATCCTGTTGGGCGCCACGCCGGAGCCGGAGCAGATCCCGCCGCCGACCGTCGAGGAAGAGGTGACGAACGGATAGGTGCCGTGGTCCACGTCGAGCATCGCGCCCTGGGCGCCCTCGAACAGGACCTTGCCACCGCCGTCAAGGATGTCGTTCACGAGGACCGACGTGTCGCAGACGTGTTCGCCGAGGGCCTTGCCCCAGGACGCGAACCTCTCGCGGACGCCGTCGAGGGTGCATTGGCAGGGTTCCGCGCCGAACATGCCGAGGAGGTCCTTCTTGTACGGGACGGTGACCTTGGCAACCCTCTCAACGGCGTCAGGGTCCAGGATGTCCCCCATCCTGAACCCGATCCTGGCGACCTTGTCCTGGTACGACGGGCCGATGCCGCGCCCGGTGGTGCCGACCGGCCTGTCGCCCCTGTATTTCTCCTCGGCGCCGTCCAGCTTCTTGTGGTATGCCATGATGATGTGGGCCCTGTCGGAAATCCTCAGGCCGTCGAGGCTCCTGCCAGCGGCCTTCAGGGTATCCATCTCCTTGATCAACTCGTTGACGTCGATGACGACGCCGTTGCCGATGACCGCGAGTTTGCCCTTCCTGAGTATGCCCGACGGCAAGAGGTGGAGTTTGAACACCTCGTCCCCGACGACGATGGTGTGGCCGGCGTTGTTGCCGCCCTGGAAGCGGACGACGGCGTCGGCGCCCTCAGCCAGGTAGTCGGTTATCTTTCCCTTGCCCTCGTCGCCCCACTGGGCCCCTATGATCGCAAGCGTCGCCATTGGTTATCCCGTCATGATGGTCCCACGGGTATAATAACTGGGGCACGCGCGCATTCGCAACCGCGCCGAAGGAAGCCGCCGTCGGCCGTCCTGCCCTTGTCAAACCACCCTTTTCGATACGATTGGCCCCTGTTTTTTTTCTGTCGGCGGTTTTTAAATCAATTTATATACTTTATATAGAAAAACTATTTCACGCATCGGAACGATTCACACCCAGGAGAGAAAAACATCATGGCAAAAATGACACCGAAGGAAAGGGAACAAGCTATGAGGGACGGCGTCAGGCCGGACAGGATGCCCGTTTGGCAGATCAACGGCATAGTGGCCTCGCACCACTACGGCCACCTGTGGGACGACATCCGGAAAGACAACAAACTCCTCGTGGAGGTCACGAGGAAGTTCGCGAGGGAGGTGGGCGTGGACATCCTGAACCAGGGCGGGGAACCTAACTCCGTCGTCATGGACCTCCCGGGCGTCGAGGTGACCTTCCCCAAGGACAACTACAGCAATGTAATGAACCACTATTTCGTTGAGCCTGAGGACGTCGAGAAAAAGGAGCTCTACGACCCCTGGGACAGGAAGCAGGCCCCAAAACTCTGGGACGGGCACCTTTCTGCCGTGATCGATCTCGCCAAAGTGGAGAAGGACTATTTCGTGCCCAACGGCACCTGGGGCGTCATCACCATGGCTGGGTTCCTGAGGAACGTCGAGACCCTCCTGATGGACTTCATGCTCGAGCCCGACCTGGCCCACAAGGCCATCGAGAGGGCCGCGAAGCTTTCCACCGAGGTGGTGAAGGTCGGTCTGGACGGTGGTTGCCAGACCGCGATGTACGGCGACCCGACGAGCTCCGGGTCCCTGATCTCCGAGGACGACTACAACGAATTCGTGTTCCCACACATGAAGAAGGCCATAAAGGAGTTCAAGAAGTACGGGGCCCCGACCTATCTGCACGTCTGCGGCGACGTCCTCCCCGTGATAAACGCGATAAAGAACCTGAAACTCACCATGTTCTCGTTCGACTACATGAACGACGTTTCCAAAATGGTGGAAATCGTCGACGACCGTTTCACCCTGGCGGGGAACCTGAATCCGATGGATGTCATCTGGATGGGCACCCCGGAAAAGGTGGACAAGGCCGCCAAGGAGGTCATCGAAAAGGTCGGGGACGCCCGCTTCGTCCTCGCCACCGGTTGCGAGACGCCGAGGGACACCCCCATCGCGAACCTGCAGGCCATGAAGACAGCGGTTGAGAAATACGCCGTATACAAGTGAGCACGGGGTAAAACGCATTATTTCCCGCCCCCGCCCGTTTTCGGGCGGGGGTGACCATTGACTTGCTTCCGTACGATTACATCGAACGAAGCACGGCAACTATCTCCGTCGCCGGGATTTCGGTCCTGAAGGACGTCGGGGAAATATGGGTTGGGGACACGGGCCCGATTTCGGACAGCCTGTCCAAAAGGTCGGCGAAACGGGGCGAGCCGACCCCGGCGTGTGAAGACATCTCGTCGGCGCAGTAGACGTAGGGGATGCGATCCAATTCCGATTTCCACAGGGCGATGGATTTCTCGCACCTCCTCCCCTCCTCGACGCCCTTCGGGTCCAGGCGTCCGAGGATGCTGTCGTCGAAGAGCCTGCCGCCCCAGAACGGCCCATGCGGCGTTTCCTTGGAAAGCGCGTTGGAAACCAATCTTTGCCTGGTGTCCGGGTCCACTCCCATGTAAATCAGTTTGGAAAGGGTCTCGTCGGCGTGCGACGCGGTGTCGGTTACCCTGACGTAGACCCTGTAGTAATGGTCGGAGCTGTGGCACAGCAAAGGCATCATCCCCCTGTCGAACTTGGCAAGCTCCCTCGCCAGGGACGACAGCAGGATCCTCAGGCCGCCCTCGTGGCACATGGCGCCCCTGATCGGCCTGGATCCGTAGCGGCGCTCGCATTTTTTCCTGTGCGCGCCGGCGAGCGGGGCGGTGTCCGTGGCAGTGACGGCGAGGACGCCACCCTTGGCGCACCCGCCGATGGCCGCGTGCAGGAACGGCATCGGGGACCCGAAGGGGTCGATGTCTACGTAACCGAAGGATTCCTCCGCCAGCAGCACCCTGAGGTCTTTATTCGAAGCCCTGCAGTTCGTCAGGGAATTCAGTTCGATGTTGCGCGAGATGAAACCGTGCGCCAATCGCGAGGAATCGTTCGCGACGACTTCGCATCCCGGCACCTCGTTCGCCAAACGCACGGCCCTCGCCCCGGTGGCGGACATGGCGTCGACGGCCGACACGCCGCCGAGCGCCCTTAGGAACATGACGCTGACGTCCCTGTTGAAAGCCATCTTCCCGTTGAAGAAAACCCCGCCGGTAATCTTGCCGGGGCCGCCGTCGGAATGCTCGGCGGGCACGACGAGAGGCGTGGAACCCTCGACGATTTCCACCGTCTGGATCAATGGGCCTCCCCTTGGATGAGGCGGAAAATCTTGTACGGCAACAGGGTCCTGTTCGGCGGCGTCACCTCTAGGATGCGCACGTCGTCCCTCCTCCTTATTTCCTGCAGGAGCGGGTTCCTGGACTTCTTGTGCAGCGTGAGAATCATGGGCTTGGACAGCTTCATCGCCTCGGTTACGGTGTCGACGAAAAGCTTGCTCTCGACCTCCATCCTGCCGATCTCGTCGATGACGACCACGTCGCAATTTGCGGCGGCGTGCTCGATGGCCTTGACGCCCACGTCCTCCAGTTTCGAGGTGTCGATGCCGTATTTGCCTATGACGGTCCTGCTCTCGATGTCCACGTGGGCGAAGACTCCGAGTTCGCCGGTCTCGATGTTCCTAACGGCGACGCCCTTCTTCTGCCTGCCATCAAGGACGCTCTCGTTCATCATGCCGCCGACGGTGTAGCCTTCCTTCCTCAGCATGTCGATGACGGTGGAGAGGGCATAGGTCTTCCCGGCGCCAGGGAGCCCCGTTATTCCAATCTTGATATCCGCAAGCAAAAGTACCAACTCTAGCGCAAGGTGATGGCAATCGGGATATTAGTATTATCCTCTTATTTTTCCTTATTCCGTGACGTGGGATATATACATTAACGGATATTTCAGACCCTCGTCGTACCTCATTTCCGCGGTGACGACGACGTCGTCGATCTGCACCTGCAGCACCACGTCGAGCATGTTGCCGGTCAGCGAGACGTAGCTGTACTCGTCGGCCTTCTTTCGGAACTGGGACCTGTCTATGGCTACCTTTACGCTCTTTACGTAGGGCTGCACCAGTATCCCCTTCTCGATGGATTTCTCCAGGATGTCGACGTTTGAGCCGTCGACCGGAACGCCGACGAACTGGTGGTAGATCGTCCCCATTTTGACCCCGGCCTCGAACATCGCACGCTCCCTCACGGTGCATTTGAACTTCCCGGCGGCGTCCTTTTCCCTTTGGCTCATCGCCTTACGTATGCGTCGGACGTAATTAACGGTTGGGCATTTGGGACAGGCACTTTTTGATTATTTTCCATTCGTCGTAAAGGTTGTCCATGGAATATCCAGCGTTGGCGGGGCTGGTGGACGGCAGTTTGATGGCCTCGAACCCCGTTTTCCGCTCCTGGTATTTCCGATAATAGCGGTAAGCCGCCGCGCCGTTGCAAAATACCTGCCTTATGTCCGCCCCTTTGAAGATCGGGCTCAGGTCCGATGGGACCGCGTTTTGGATGCTTGCGTCGCTGGATCCGACGATGTCGCATCGGTAGATCACGTCGTAGACGGCGAGGCCGTGCCGCAAAAGAAAGGTTTTCCTTTCCTCGATGTCCGTGCCCAGCGCCACGCCGAAAATCCGCCCGAGCAAAGGCCAGAAACGATTCTGCGGGTGTCCGTAAAAAAAACCGTATTCCCTGGTCTTGACGGATGGGAAGGAACCCAGTATCAATATTTTCGAATCGGCTCGGAACAGGGGCCTCAGCGGGTGGGTGACGGTTTGGCCATCGGTCGTTTTCAACCCTCCTTTCCGTTGTAAGGCAAATCAGTAACAGATTTAACCTTGTTCCATAATCAGCGGCCAAATGGAGGGAACGGTCGGGCGCATCCGCGCGCTCAAGGAGAAGAGGAACGCCGTCATACTGGCGCACAACTACGTCGCCGGGGACGTGCAGGACATCGCCGACCACGTCGGGGATTCCCTCGGCCTCTCCGTCGCGGCTTCCGAGACCGACGCCGACGTCATCGTCTTCTGCGGCGTGACCTTCATGGGCGAGACGGCGAAGATCCTCAACCCGGGGAAGACCGTGCTCATGCCGGAACCCGAGGCCCGGTGCCCGATGGCCGACATGTGCTCCGCCGAGAGCATCCGGGCGGCCAAACTGGAACATCCGGGCGCCGCGGTAATCGGGTACGTGAACACCAACGCCGAGTCGAAGACCGAGATGGACGTTTGCTGCACCTCCTCCAACGCCGTGGGGGTGGCTTCCGCCACCGAGGCCGGGAAGATAATCTTCTTACCCGACGCGAACCTGGGGAGATACGTTTCCGAGAACGTCCCAGATAAGGAAATCGTGCTCTGGGAGGGGTATTGCCCTGTACACCAGTCCATCTCCCCGGACGACGTTTCGCGGTTGGCCGCGTCCAACCCCGGGGCCGTGGTCATGGCCCACCCCGAGTGCACGGCCGGGGTGCTCGCGCTCGCGGATTACATCGGCTCCACCGAGGGCATGGTCGGTTTCGCAAAAGCCTCCGATGCCAAAACCTTCGTCGTCGCCACCGAAGTGGGCATGGGACACCGTCTCGAGTTGGAATGTCCCGGGAAAGACTTCGTTTTCCCGCCGAACTCGGTTTGCGAAGCGATGAAAATCACAACGTTGGAATCCGTCGAGAAATGCCTGGAGGGTATGACCGGCGAAATCCGCCTGCCAAAGGACGTGATGGACAGAGCCAGGGTGCCGTTGGAAAGGATGCTCGGCACCCCCAATCCGGTTTAATACCCCTTAGCCGATTGGCCGACGGGGGTCGGATGACGATTCACTTCTCTGACCGGTGATGAGCCCTATGAGTGCCGACGGCCCTCACTCCCCGCAGAACTCCATGAACCCGAGGAGCTCGCTCAGCTTGATGCCCGACTCCCACCTCATGATGTAGTTGCCGTTGCCGCTGACGTCCATCGGCGGCACCCTCCTCTGCAGGAGACCCAGCGCCCCTTTCAGTTCCTCATCGATCGGTATGGAGAAGATCCTCCATGGATCGCCCCTGACCCGTTTGAGCCTGTAGGCGTACAGCGGGAGCAATCCCGAGCGCCTGCATTCCTCCCTGAGGGCATCGGCCTGTTCAGTCATCCTCGCGGACCTGCTGAAGTGTATCGTGTCCTCGGATGAGCTTTTGACCTCTATCGGGAAGGAGAAATCGCCCCTGAGCGCCACGAGGTCTATGCCGAGCGACCCCGCCGCCCTGACAACCACGAACGGCCTGCCGATCACGGATTCGTAGGAAGCCCTCTCGGACTCGCTGCAGGTCTTAACCATCTTCACGATCGTCTTCTCCTCGCCGGACAGCAGGGACTTCAGTTCCCTTTCGTAGATATCCCCGGGGGGCGCCATTTCTATCGTTTATCCATTCGGCGCACCCCTATATAAACGATGGAGGGGGGAGGTGGCCGAAAGTGGCCCTTACGCCGAAAGTGGGTTCACGGGGTGAGCCGGGTGAGGTCCCTCGGGAACAGTATCGCCTCGCGGACGTTGGGGAGACCCAGCATCTTCGTCACGAGCCTTTCGACGCCGATGCCCCAACCGCCGTGGGGGGGCATGCCGAAGCGGAACGCCTCCAGGTAGAAGTCGAACTCTGCGGGGTCGAGGCCCTTGTCCCTCATCCTGCCCTCGAGGACGTCTATCCTGTGCTCCCTCTGGCCGCCGGACGAGATTTCCTGGCCCTTGTAGTCTAGGTCGAAGGAGTACGAGTAGGGGGTGCCTTCCTTGGCCATGATGTAGAACGGCTTCGCCTCCTCGGGATATTCCACGATCCAATACATGTCCACGCCCTTGGACGCCATGTGGTCGCCGATGATTTTCTCGCCCTCGGTCCCGAGGTCGTCCCCGTCGGCCAGGTCCAACCCGGCCTCGCGGACGAGGGAGAGGCACTCCTCATAGGTGAGCTTCGGGTACGGGCGGGAGGGGATCCCCAACTCGACGCCGAGGGCCCCCAGGTGCTCGGCGCCCCTCTCGGAGACGCCCCTGAAGACGTGGTCCATGATTTCCTCGATGGCGTCCATCACGTCGTCCTGGCTCTCTATCCATGACATTTCCCCGTCGAAGGAGATGAACTCGGTGACGTGCCTGTTGGTGTTGGAGGGCTCGGCCCTGAAAGCCGGCCCAATCTCGTACACCCGCTCAAGGCCGGTGGCCATGAGCATTTGCTTGTACAGCTGGGGGCTCTGGGCGAGGTACGCCGGCCTGCCGAAGTAATCGACCCCAAAAAGCGTGGCGCCGCCCTCGGCGCCGGAGGAGACGAGCTTGGGGGTGTTGACGTTGACGAAGCCCAGGGATTGGCAGGCCTCCGACAGGAGCTCGAAGACCAGCCCCTTGATCTGGAACACGGCGCGGGCCTCGGGTTTCCTGAGGTCCAGCGTGCGGTGGTTGAGCCTGGTGTCCATCTCGGCGTTGACCTTGTCCACCACGCCCAGCGGGAGGGGGGCCCCTGCTTCGGAATGTATCTTGAACGAAGAGGGTATTATCTCAAGACCCAGCGCAGTCTGTTTGCTCTCCTTGACCTCGCCGGTTACCTCGATTGCGGATTCCCTGTGAAGCGTGGTGAGCGCCTCGAACAGCCCCGGCTCGATTTTCTTCTTGGGCAACGTCAGCTGGATCTCCCCGGCGCCGTCCCTGAGGACGATGAAAGATATGCCGCCGAGGTTCCTGACCTCCTGAACCCAGCCCGCCACGGTGACGGTGCCGTCCCCTACGCGGACGCTCCCGGAATCCTTCCTTTTCCCGGCCATGTTAACGGCCGCGGAGATGGGATGGGGATTATAAAGATGACGTGGCGTAAAAATAGACGGGGGGATGCGACCGTTGGGGAAGGATGGGTCCGCACCCATCGCTGGGTCCGACCGCGAGTGGGCAAACGTATTATATCACTCGCCCGATTTGCGAGCAATTCCGTTGGTGAATCAATGGCAGGCAAGATAACGGTTTCAGTGATAAAGGCGGACGTCGGGTCCGTCTGCGGCCACACCAGGCCCCACCCCTCGATGATGGAGAAATGCGGCGAGTTCCTCGCCGACGGCGTCAAGAAGAAAACGCTGGTCGACTATTACGTCACCCGCGTCGGGGACGACATAAACCTCCTCATGACCCACCGCAACGGCGAGGACGCCAAGGAAGTGCACAAACTCGCCTGGGACGCCTTCATGGCCGCCGCGGACCTCGCCAAGGAGATGCATCTCTACGGCGCCGGGCAGGACCTGCTCTCGGACGCATTCTCCGGCAACATCCGCGGCGCAGGCCCCGGTTCCGCGGAGATGGAGTTCGAGGAGAGGCCCACCGAGCCGATCATGTTCTTCATGGCGGACAAGACCGAACCCTCCGCCTATTCCCTGCCCCTGAGCAGGATTTACCTGGACCCGTTCACCACCACCGGCCTGGTCATCGACGCCAGGGCAAAGAAGGGGTTCGACTTCGAGATACACGACGTGATGGACAACAAGAAGGTCGTCATGTCCTCCCCCGAGGAGACCCTGAGCATACTGAGCCTCCTCGGCGACACCACCAGATACGCCGTCAAGAGGGTGTTCAGCCGCTCCGGCATAGGCACCGCCGCCGTCGTGTCCACCGACAAGCTTAACCTCACCGCCGGCAAATACGTGGGCAAGGACGACCCGGTCTGCGTCGTCAGGGCGCAGAGCGGCCTCCCCTCCGTCGGCGAGTACCTGCAGCCCTTCATGGACACCATGCTCGTCGCGGGCTGGATGAGGGGCTCCCACTACGGCGCCTTCTACCCATGCGCCGTGGACGATTCCGATCCCACTTACTTCGATGGCCCGCCAAGGGTCTGCTGCCTAGGCTTCCAGCTGCGCGACGGGCGCTTCCAGGGCCTCGAGCCCAGGGACGCTAAACCCGGCGACCACCGGCCCATGGACTTCTTCAAGGGCTCGGAATGGGATTTGGTCCGCCGGAACTCCGTGAAGGCAAGCAAGATGGTCAGGGGGCACGGCCCGTTCATGCCGGCCATCCTCGGCCCCGGGGAAATGGAGTACACCTCCAGGCCCGCTGTGCTGAAGGAATTGGTAAGGAGGTTTGAGAAACTTGACTGAATTGGAGAATCCCACAATCATCATAAACCTGAAAGGCTACGAGGAGTCCCTCGGGGCCAACGCCCTCGTCATGGCGAGGGATTGCCAGGAGATAACCGAGGAAAGCGGCGTCCTGTTCGCCGTCTGCCCGCCGACCGTCGAGTTGGGCGTCATCGCCAGGTCCGTGGACATACCCGTGATCGCCCAGAACGCCGACCCGAAACACTTCGGCCCTACCACGGGGTGGGTCACCCCCGCCTCCATCAAGACCGCCGGCGGCGTAGCCACGCTGATCAACCACGCCGAGCACAGGGTCTCCAACGCCGTCGTCGGCAAGACCGTCGGCGTCTGCAACTCCGTGCCCCTCGAAAGCATCGTTTGCGCCGAGACCCCCGAGATGGCCCGGGCCTTCGCCTCCTTCGAGCCCACGTTCGTCGCGGTTGAGCCGCCCGAGCTTATCGGCGGCGACGTTTCCGTCACCAGGAACCCCCAGGTCATCGAGAGGACCGTCGAGGGCGTCCACGCCGTCGACCCCAACATCGGCGTCATTTGCGGCGCCGGGATAAAGACCGGGCTGGACGTGGCCAACGCCCTGGAACTGGGCACCTGCGGCGTCCTCGTCGCCTCCGGCTTCGTCAAGGCCGAGGACCGCAAGGCGGCGCTCAGGGAACTCATAAAGCACATCTGAGTTCTGCTAACCGTAGCGTCCGTGGTTAATCAACGCAGCGGCCGTAGGCATGGCCATGTGCCGTGCCAAGTTGGCCGTCCCGCCCGTGCTGCTGGCGTTGCTGCTGCTCGCCACCCCGATTGGGTGTTGCGGGGCGGAAACTCCCGAGGGCCCGTTGCTGATCCACGGGGTGCAGCCCAACGGCGGCTGCGAATGGATTACCCTGTTCAATCATGGCAGGACCGAGATTTCCCTGTCCGACTATTCCCTGTCCGACGGGGAAGGGACGGTGACCTTCGGAACGAAGGTTACCGTGCCCGCGAAGACCCAGATAACGGTTTTCAGCTCCAAACCGCCTGAATGGGCACCCACCGGACCGTCCGTCGTCGACGGAAAGGGGGCCAGGTTCTCCAATTTCAGACTTGCCGACGCCGGCGACCAGGCGATGCTCCTCCGCGGCGGTTCCGTCGTGGATTCCTTCGTATACGGTAACGCGGAAACGTGCGAGGGATGGGTAGGCGAACCCTTCGGGAAGATACCGGGGAACGGTTACGCCCACCGGCATTCGCCCTTCGACACCGATTCCGCGGCGGATTGGCGCATCGTCGTCCCGGGCCGGGGCGAGTTCGACTTGGGAGGAACGTACGACGCGGACGTCGCCCCCTTCTCCCTCCCCGAATCCGGCGGCGAACCCATTGCCCAGGCGATTTCCTGGGCCGAGGAGGAGATTCTGGTTTCGACGTACGTTTTCACGCACCCCGGCATGGCCTCGCTGTTGGATGACGCGCTGTATCGCGGCGTGGCCGTTTCCATACTTGTGGAGGGTTCCCCGGCGGGCGGCATGCCCGAGAAATCTCTGTCGGTGCTCAAAACCCTCGAGGATTCCGGGGCTGAGGTCCTGGTGATGGACAGGGACGACGGGTTCAGGAGATTCCAGTACCTCCATTGCAAATACGCGGTAATAGACGGGAGATACGTTGTGATGTCGTCGGAAAACTGGACGGAATCGTCCTTTTCGAGGAACAGGGGTTGGGGCCTGATCGTCGATTCAGCCGGATACGCCGGGCTCATGAGGGAGGTCCACCTTTCGGATTCCTCGCTTGGAAACCCCGACGTTTCCAGGTTCGGAACTGTGTATCCAAAGGCGGAACCCATCGCCTTGGTGCCTTGGCAACCGTTCGCTATCGAGTTGGATTGGCACGTGGCTTCAATCGAACCGGTGCTTTCGCCAAATAACTCGTATGAGGCGATGGAGGCCTTCATCGCGTCCGCGGAAACGAGGGCGTATTCCCAGCAACTCAGTTTCTCCCAATGGTGGATGGAATCTTCGGAATCCCCGGCGAGATGGATGTCCCAGGCATCCGGTTCCGACGCCGACGTCAGATTGATTGTGGATGATTCGTTCGACGGCGGCGACCGTTTCAAGCTCAGGGATTCCGCAGAGGCCATGGCCCGCATCGGCATCGAAACGAGGTTTGCCCCCAGGTTCGGGGACGGGGGGATAACGCACAACAAGGGCATCGTCGTGGACGATTCCGTTTGGATAGGTTCGATTAATTGGACGTGGAATTCCCTTCACAACAACAGGGAAGCGGCCGTGATAGTCCGCTCCCCCTCCGTTTCCGACTATTTCGCCGACCTGTTCGAAAAGGATTGGGCCCGTGCCGTCGGCCCCGAGGGATTGGTCAGGGTGGAATACTCCGGGAAATTGGAGGCGGGTTCGGGGTTCTCCCTCAGGCTCGCGGGCGCCGGTGACTCGGAATGCCTTTGGGACATCGGCGGGGAGGTGTACGTCGGCAACCCGATAATACTGAGGCTCGGTGCCGGCGAGCACGAATGTTCAGTCATCACAGGGGACTCGGAACGGATCGATTTCGCGCTTTCGGTGAAAGAATCCGGTGACAGTTTTGCATTTGACCCAATCTGGGTCTTCTTGCCCATCGCTGGCGCGGCCCTGACCGCGCTATTGTTTAAAAGGAAGGGAAGGATTGCGGGGTGATGGCATACGTCCGCTATTTCGCCGCATCCGATCTGGGGGAGGTTATGCGAATCTTCCTCGCCGGGTTGGACGAGGCGATACCCCCGTCGGACCTGTTGTCGTTCTCCGCGCTGTGGCCGAACGGCCAGATCGTCGCCTGCGACCCGACCGGCAGCGTAGTCGGCGCGGTCTTCGGCACGGTCCACGGCAATAAATCCAGGGTGATGGCCATCGCCGTGGACGGGAATCGCAGGGGCGGCGGCATAGCCACCCGTCTCCTGTTGCGCTTCATGGCCGAGTCCGTCGCCAGGGGCGCCGGCACGGTTACCCTCGAGTTGAGGCCTGCCAACCAAGCCGCCCACGCATTCTATAAAAAAATGGGTTTCGTGGAGACGGCGTACCTGGAGAACCACTACAGCGACGGCGGGCCGTGCATCGTGATGTCGGCACCGGCGGCCAGGCTCAGTTGAACATCTGGTCGTCGACGATATGCTCGTTCTGCATGTAGTACGGCGACTTCTCCTTCTGGGATTCCGAGATGTCCTTGGACAGGCCCTTGGTGTACGACCCGTACCTTTCCCTTATCTGGGTCTCGGCGGGCCTCGCCCTGCGCAGCGCCCTGGAGATGTGGTCCTCGGTGATCAGCTCGGCGCCCTCGGTCACGGCGATGTCGCCGGCGGCCCTTATCAGGCCGCCCATCTCCCTCAGCCTGAGGGTTAGCGAGGCCACCTGCCCCTCGGCCCTCGCCCGGGACCTGCCCTCGGCGATCACGGCCTCGACGGCGCCGATGGTCGCGTGGGGTATCCTGCCGTCCATGTTTATCTCCTGGGCCACGAACTGGGCGTACTTGCCCCTGTTCTCCGGGGTGTCGGGCATGGCGATGTCCACGAGTATCTCGTACCCGCCGCCGACAATCCTGGAACGGAGCGGCGAGAGAATGTTCTCCAGGTCCTGGATGTTGCACGCGGCAACCAGTATGAAGTCGCAGGGCACGCCTTCGACCTTGACGCTGGCCCCGGCGCTCTGGGGGTTCCTGCCGGCGATGGGGAACTTCTTGTCCTGCATCGCGGTGAGTATGAACCTCTGCAGGTTGCCCAGGTGGGAGATCTCGTCAATGAACAGCACGCCCTCGTGCGCCTCGTGGATCGAGCCGGGCACGACCCTGTCGTACGCCGGCGTCCCAAGCCCCTTGTGGCCGCCGTAGGGGTCGTGCCTGACGTCCCCGAGCAACTCGGTCTCCGAGGCGCCGGTGGCCAGGACGAAGGGGTTCCTCTCCAACGGGATGAGCGTCTTCTGGTTCGACTTGAGGTCGATCTTCCGGCGCTTCTCCAGGGCCTTCTGGTCCAGTACCCGTATGAGTTCGCCCGCCCTCTCGAACACGACGGTCTCCTCCGAGCCGTTGGGGAGGACGCGGGTCGTGTTGACCCTCTCGGGCCCCATCTGCCCCATGTTCGGTATTGACTGGAACATAGAGCCTATGATGTCGCTGAAAGGGTTGTTCCCGCCCAGCTCCATCTTGGATTTGCCGCAGTCCGGGCAGTTGAAGTCCGTCGGCAGGGAATAGGCGCCGCAGTGCTTGCACAGGTAGCCGAGCTTCTCGGCCACGTTCCTCGGGGCGTCCTCCGGGTCGATGAGCTTGCCCATGGCGCCGGCCTTCGAGGAAGTCTCGCTCTGGATCTCCCCCTCCGTGAGCACCTCGAGGAACGGCCTCTCCGGGTTCTCCGGGTTGTGGGCCACCCTGACCTCGGTCTTCGGCTTGCCGAGGTGCATCGAGATGGCCTGGGCTATCATCGACTTGCCGGTGCCCGGCGGGCCAACGAGGAGGAGGTGCCTCCTCTGCCTGGCGGCCACCTTCGCCAGCTCGATGGCCTCGTCCTGGCCCAGGACCCTGTCGAGGGGATCCTGCGGTATCGCGATGTCGGCGGTGCTGCGAAGGCCCTCGACGTCGGACCAGGTGCTTATAATCTTTTTTTCGTCTGACATCAGAGCAGGTCGTCCTTGGTGTAGATTTCTATGCCCTCGGGCATCTTCGTGACCTTGCCCTTCCTGGCGCCCACCAGCAGGGTGACGCCGCTCTTGGAGGACTGGTCCAGCATCCTTTGGGATATGGCGCCGTCGAACACTATCGCGGAGATTCCCTCGGAATCCTCCTTCAGGGAATTGACCACGTCCTTCACGGCGACCTTCCTGACGAGCTCCATGGACGAGTCGAGGAGGTTGGCGTTGCGGGTGCCGATGACCTCGCTGAGCATGGCTTTGTAGGTTTCCTGCTCCTCGGAAAGGACGCGCTTGGAGCCCCTGCCGCGGGATTCCTTCCTGGGCTCCTCCCTCTTGGGTTCCTCCTTGGCGGGTTCCTCCGTCTTGGCCTCTTCCTTCCTGGGCTCCTCCCTCTTGGGTTCTTCCTTCCTAGCGGGTTCGGCTTCCGCCGGCTTCCTCAGTTCCCTGGTCTCGACGGATTTCCTGTACTTGTCGGCGGCGGACTCGTTGAAACGGGCCTTCCGGGTCTCGGGCTTCGGCCTGTCGCTGCGCCTTTCCTCCTTCCTCTCCTCGGGTTCGTCCCTGCGCCTGTCGCCGCGGCCGTTGCGGTCGTTGCGCCTGTCGCGCTTGCCGTTGTCCTTGGCCGTCTCGCCCAGATTGTGGGCCTCCATGTACTGGTCGGCGGGGACCTTGTTCCTGAGGCACTTGGCTATGAGCTTGGGCGTGATCTCCTCGACCTCCTGTCCCCTGGGGGCCCTGGCCACGAAATCGATGTCGGCAACCTGGAACAGTTCCCTGAGGATGAGCTCGCCGCCCCTGTCGCCGTCGACGAAGGCGGTGGTGACCCTCTCCTCGGAAAGCCTCTGGACGCTCTCGGGGACGTTGGTGCCGTCCACGGCGATGGCGTTCTTGATGCCGGCCCTGAGGAGGTTGATCACGTCGGACCTGCCCTCGACGATGATTATGGACTCGGAGGTCCTGACGTTCGGGCCGGCGGAAAGCTTCTCCGGGCCGTAGGTGGTCACCTCCTCCACCTGGACGCTCACCTTGATCTTCTCGGCGAGGAGGTCGGAGGTGTCCTTGCCCTGCTCGATCATCTCGTTCAGGATTTCCTTCGCCCTCTCGACGATGCCCTCCCTCTTCTTGACGCGGACGTCCTCGATCGCGGAAATCTTGAAGGTGGACCTGCTCGGGCCCACCCTGTCCACCGTCTCGAGGGCGGCGGCGATGATGGCCGTCTCGACCTGGTCGAGGCTGGAGGACATGGAAAGCTCGCCGAAGGTCTTGCCGCCCTTCGACGTGATGTCCACCTCAATCCTGCCGATCCTGCCGGTCCTCTGGAGGTCCCTGAGGTTGAGGTCCTCGCCCAGGAGGCCCTCGGTCTGGCCGAACACTGCGCCGACGACATCGGGTTTGTCCACGATGCCGTCGGTGTTGATTTTGACTTTTATGAGGTATTTTGCGGTTGTCGGATCTATGTTGTTCATTTTGAATCCTCTTAAGAGGGTTCCCAACTCCTGCTCCCTAACGTATGCCCGCACCCGGGCCATGCATCCCATTCATTCGGACGGGCGCCCCCGTGGCGGCGCGGGTCCGTTTATTTGGCCACATCGTGGCCGGTGACAGTGATATGTGATTCGTGGGGAGGGTGTCGGTGACGTCCCTCTTGGCACCCCATCCATGGCCTCCTTTATAAATGTATGTCGCGGGACGCCGTCAGGAGAGTTCCACCAGGGATGCCTTCCCCTCCAGCGCGAACAGGGGGTAGAGCTGCCTGTCGCACGTCAGGATGATGACCTGGCGGCCCTTGGCGTACTCCAGGATGGCCTTTGCCGCGCCCTGCTTCCTCCCCTTGTCGAAACGGACGAGGACGTCGTCGAGGATCATGGGCATGGACTCCCTGGTCATCGACCCGGCGATGGCCATCTTCACCGAGAGATACACCTGGTCCCCGAGGCCGCTGCTCCATTGCGACGGGTATTTCTTGGTGTAGCCGTCCCAGATGCACAGCTCCGTTTCCCTGGGGTCGCTGTCCAGGGAATACCTCCCGCCCGTCATCGCCCCGAGGTAGACATTGGCCAGTTTCACCACGTCGGGCTGCAGGTCCTTGTAGAAATGGGACGTGGCGCTCGAGATCAGGTGGTCGGCCAGGGACAGGACGGCCCATTTCCTGCTCTCCGTCAGAAGCTTCGCCTCCGCGGCGGCCTTCCTCGCCCTGGCGGCGTTTAGGTCCCCGTCGTCCAATATGGCGTCGAGCTTGGCCGTGAGTTCCCCGATCGATTTGTTGACCGCATCAAGTTCCGACGAGGTTTCCGCCTCCGCATGCCGTTCGCCGCCGTCGTTGGAGACGAGTTCCCTGAGCTCGGCCACGGGGATTCCCGAGGACGACACGATGCTGGACTCCAGCGCCGTGGCTTCCTTCCTCGCCTCGGCCAGCCTGGCGGTGGCCCCGAGGGCCTCCGCGAACCTCTCGGCGCCGCCCCTGGCGACGAGGAAACCGTCGAGTTCGTCAACGGCGGCGGCGGCCTCCTTCTTTAGATACGGGAGGTTGGTCTCGCCGGAATACCTCCTGGCCGCGTTGAGCAGGGAATACATCCTGCCGACGGCCTCCCCGAAGGGCAGGCCCCCCAACCCAAGGGCGGCGGCGGGCCGCTTGGAGGGGCTCATAGCCGTCGCCATGTCGGCCGCGATTCCCTCGGCTTCCTCCGCAAGATTGTCGCGCCTGGCGGCGCATTCCCTCATCTCCCTGAGCTTCGGCGCGATCAGCAGGACCTGGCGGGGGGTGGTCCCGTTGGGATATCCTTTCGACGTTATCCACGAATTCCAGTCGCCGTCGGCCGGCGGCGCCCTGAGGAAAAACGCGCCGAGGATGATTGAGACGGCGCCGGCAATGGAAAACACGATGCCGGCCAAAGGCGGGGCCGGCGCGAGACCGAGCAGGGCGGCGACGCCAAGGACGGACAGCACTGCGCCAAAGGCGAGCGCCGCCGCGGGAACGGGCCCGCGGCCGCGCGGCGTCCTCCCGGCGTCCTCCCTCTCCGCCCTCCATACCACCTCCCTGCCCGAATCGGCTGCGCGGGCGGCCTCCTCGGTCCAGCCCATCGCGGAGGCGTTGCCGGCGATGGTGCGGTTGGCCGCCTCGATCTCCCCCTCGATGTCCGCCAACCTGTGTTCGAGCACCTCCACCCTCGATTTCGATTGCCAGGCCGCTTCAATGTCGTCGGCCAAGGCCAGCACCTCCTCGGCCGTCCTGCCTTCCAGCTCCGGCGGCGGGACCTTCCCCTCGGCGACCGCCAACCTTTCCATGGCGCCTTCGGCCTTGGTTTTCAGCGATTGATGCCTCGCGACGTCCCCGCCCGACACCTCGAGCGTCGATAGGATTTCGATTTCGACCCCGAGGGCGTCCAGCCTTTCCAGGTTGCCGGCCTGGGAGTCAATGATTCCCCGGCGCATGCCCTCGTCCCTGGAAAGCGCGTCCCTGCGCCTCAGTTCCTCCGCCTTCCCCTCGAGCCTCGCCCTTTCGGCGAAAAGGCCGTCGAAGGCGTCGTCGTCGGCTTTGGCGCTGGCGATGCCTTCCTCCGCCGCCCGAATCTCCGCCAGGGACTTCCCGATGCCCTTGTTGGAGGTGAGCCTCTCCCTGTTCATCAGGTCCAGCATCCCGTTCCGTATGTCCTCGGAAACGGCAGGAATGTTCTCCCCGCCCGGCACGGTGAGGAAACGACTACGGAACTCCCCGCCGGAAATCAGCTTGGCGTTGGTAAGTTGCTCCAGGCCCATGGCATAGAGCGAGGAGTACGTGTCCGCGTCCAGGTTGGATTCCTCGCCGGGCAGCGGCTTCCCGCCCTGTTCCGTCGTCCTCCTGCCCTTCCTCTCGTACACGCGGCGCTCGCCGTCGTCCATCTCAACCACGATCGTGCCGGAGTCGGTCTTCTCGTAGGCGGGGTATTTCTGCCCCCTGGACGGGAAAAGGGTGCCCCGGACGAACTCCGTGATGGTCGTTTTGCCGGCCTCGTTGTCCCCGTAGACGATGGTGACACCGTCCCCCAGGTCGCCGGAGTGCCAATTGGTCATGTTCCCGAAGGATTTGATGTGTATGCGCCGGATCCTCATCGCCCCGCCCCCGCGGATTTGTCCAGCACGAGCAGGGCGGCGGCGTCGACCAGATCGGCCAGCTCCCCGTCGCCCATGCCCTCGAACAGGTGGCGGACGGACTGGGAGGCGGCGGTGGAGCAGATGGCGTCCAGGATGTCCTGCCTTCCCGACCTCGAAAGCGTGTCCGCGTAGTCAAGGACGGCGGAGATGAAGTCCCCGGATTTCCTCCTGGCCCCGATGTCAACCTCTGGGTAGGTCCCCAACGACAACCCGGAGCAGCGGCACCCGGTCCTGGCCTCGAACAACTCCACGAACCCCTCGGGGTCCAGCCTGAGCAGCGGGTCCAGCGGGCCGCTGCCCCGGAGCCTGACGTTGACCAGGGACCCAGGCTCAAGGCCCTTGGCGTTGGAGTCGACGAACCCCGTCAGGTCGTCGTGGTCGGAGATGTCCCAGTCGGCGTCCAGCCAAAGGATGTCGGACGTCCGGACGAAGCTGAGGGCGACGGTCCTGCCGCCCCTCACGGTGACGACGTACGCGCCGCGCTCCCCCGTCTCCTTGGGGCTCAGGCCCTGGGTGTTGCCCGGGTACACCACGTAGGGGTCCTTGGATGTAACGGCCCTTTTGTGTATGTGGCCCAACGCCCAGTAATCTATGTCCTTGCCGACCAGCGATGCGGACGGGCACGGGGAGTAGAGGCCACCCTTGGGCCCGTCGAGGTCGCAGTGCACCGCGCCGATACAGTAGACGCCCCGCTCGCCGCGGATGCCCTCGGCCAGGTTCTTCGACACGGCCTTCGCGGAATGGCTGACGCCGTAGATCCTCGCGATCTCGACGCCGTCCCTCTCGAAGCTGAAGTGGTGGGGCTTGGGGCCGAAGACGTGGGCGTTAGGCGGCAACGGGATGGAGGATTCCCAACGCCTCCTGTAGTCGTGGTTGCCGTAGGCTACGTAGCAGGGCACGCCGATTTCCGCCAGGGCGTCGGCGAACCTGCTGCGGGTCAACGGGGTCTCGGCCTCGCCGTCGAACACGTCGCCGGAAATCACGACGAAGTCGACGTTTTCCCTGACGGCGGCGGAGACCAGGTTGCCGAGGGCGGCGAAGGTGGACCCGACCATCCTCGCGCCCAGTTCGGCGTCCACGGAGGACAGGCCGGTGAACCCGGCCCCAAGGTGAAGGTCGGCGCAATGCAGGAACCTGAAGGATTCGCCCATCCATTGCAAAACGGCCCCTGTCGTATAAATCAACGACCTTCCCGGGGGTCACCAAGTGCCGTAGGAACCGAAATCCTTTGCCGCCCTGACCAGGGTGTGGATGCTGGCGGGGTACGAAAGGGGCGGGACCTCGCAGGCCGTCCCGAGGATGAAGCCGTTTTTGCTGTCCCGGCCGCCGAGGATCTGGTCCCGGGCCTGCTCGTAAATCGCCTTGAGGTTGCCGAGGGCGAACAGCTTCGTGTCGACCGAGGGCATGATGGTGCACATGTCGCCGAAGGTTTCCCTCATCACCGACGAGGGAAACGGCACCCTGTCCCAATAACCCATCTGCATTATCGTCAGCGGCGTGAACAGGATCGTGTCCCTGTACAGCATGTAGTCGTCCTTGTGGTTGCCGCAGAAATGATAGAATATCTGGGGCCCGGCGCCCTTCTTCAGGCACCCCTTCACCAGGCGGTCCAGGGCCGGCGGCGAGATTTCCGCGATGGTCTCCGGGGACATCGTGTCGCTGTTCTCGAAGACGGCACCGGTGTTGATGACGGCCATGCCGAACCTGTCGGCTATGGCCCCGGCGGCGGTCACGGCCGTGTCGATGTACACGGAAATCAGCTTCTTCACCAAATCCATGTCCGTGACCGTCCACATGAGGAACTGCTCCAAGCCGCAGAGCTGGGCGGCGGAACCGACGGGCTCCGGGCAGTACGCCAGGGGGACGAACATCTCCGGGATGTGTTCCTTGGTGTAGTCCATCGTGCCGACCAGCTTCCTGTAGGAGAATCCGTTCTTGATCTCCTCCAGGCTGGGGGCCTCGAGGGCTTCCACGGCCTCGGCGTCCGGGACCGGGACGTTCACCGGGACCGGGGCGGTCAGGTCCATGGGCTTGAGCTCGAGGCCGAGCTCCGTCAGCCATGGGTGGGCGAAATGGTACTTGGTGACCGGGAGGAGGTCGTATAGCTCCTGGGCGTAGGCCATGCAGCGAACGCCCAGCTCCGGCTTGGTGTAGAAGTCCCTTATGGTGTAGCCGCAGGAGACTGTGGCGTGGCCGAGCATCATCGGGTCCACCGGTATGCGGTCGGCGTTCCGGGCGCCGACGACGGCGGAGGCGTACCTGAGCCTCGCCTTGCCCAGCCAATCCATGTCCACCGGCGGGAACATGTCCTCCAGATGCATGCGTCCAGAATGCCCCCTGGGCGTGATAACGCTTTTCGTCCAACCGATTAATACTTCCTGGCTGATACCTTAGGCATGAGGGCGATCCTGTCCAAAATCAGGGAGGAGATGGAAAGGGGGCACCTCGGCCCCAACGAATCCTGCGAATACTACCCATGTCACTACGAAGGGCAGGACTGCTCGTTCTGCTACTGCCCCTTCTACCCCTGCGCCGACGAACGCCTGGGGCTATACGTCACGAACAGGAGGGGGAAAAAGGTCTGGGACTGCAGCCCCTGCCTGATGATCCACGACACGGGCGTCGCCAAACGCATCTACCGGCGCATCGGCGAACTCGGGATTACGGAACCCGACGACCCGCGGTTCAGGGACGTTTTCGACGAAATCGTCGCAGGATACCTGGAATGATCATCCGCCGGAGGCGACCCTGAAGGCGACGACGACCGCGTCGGGCAGCGGGACGGAGTCCGAGGGGACGGGCCTCCCGCCGACGAGGTACACGTAGGCGTCGACGTGGCGGCCCGAGGCCCTGACGGCCTCGTCGATGCGACCGGAGAAATCGATTACCGAATCCCCAAAATCCAATTTCGCCACGAAGGCGAATCCGGCGCTCGATATAACACGTTTTCTACATCGGGTTTTATAAACAACCGAGTAAATGGCTCACATCCATGCGGAAACAGGTAAGGAATTCCTTCCTGTTCCTCGCGATAGCCGCCGCGACGGCGGTTTGCTGCGTCGCCACCTGCGCCGGTGACGGGATGGGAGAGGCGGCGGGAAGTTCAAACGGATTATTGTATAATCCAGATTTTATTGATACAAATCCAAAGATAATAATTAATTCGAATCTATACGATGCTTCATATCCTCTCGAGGAGACCTTCTATTTCATCATAGATTGTGATGGTTATGAAAACGAACATTTTGTTACATATGAAACGAGTGAAATTTGCGTGGAATATACTTATGATGGAACTGTATTCTTATTTAGCAATTTGGTACCCGATGAAAACATACTAATCACAATACATTACACGCCACTTTGGTATGAGATTTCCTTCGATACTGTCGGAGGGTCGGAGTTAAGTCCAATTTTACGTGAATTTGGTAAAGCCTTACCTGATTTTGAAATCCCCACAAAAGAAGGATTTGTTTTTGAATATTGGATTTTTAGAAATAAAAAACTTGTTAATAAGGAATTGATTAAACATCCAGGAAATGCAGTGTTAAAAGCGAAATGGATACAAGAAGAATATCCTTCCGACCCTGCTGAACCACCCGCTGATACGACTGATCCCTCGGGAGAAGCGGAAACCCCGTCCGGCACCGAAGGAACGCCGACCGATCCCGTGGAAGAACCTCCGGCGGATGCAGAAGGAACGCCGACCGATCCCGTGGAAGACCCCCCTGTCAATCCCGTTGAAGACCCCGCGGTCGATCCCGTGGAAGAATCTCCGGCGGATGCAGAAGGAACGCCGACTGATCCCTCGGGAGAAGCGGAAACCCCGTCCGGCACCGAAGGAGCCCCGACCGATCCCGTGGAGGATCCCCCGGCGGATGCAGAAGGAACGCCGACCGATCCCGTTGAAGACCCCGCGGTCGATCCCGTGGAGGATCCCCCGGTCGATCCCGTGGAAGAACCTCCGACGGATGCCGAAGGAACGCCGACCGATCCCGTTGAAGACCTCCCGGCGGATGCCGAAAGAACGCCGACTGACCCTGTGAACGAATCTCTGGCGGAGCCAGTTGATTCCCCCACAAATCATATTAGACCCCCTGCAGACACAGAAATTTATCCAACGGAACCTGTTGGTTCTACTTCCGATACAGTTAATCCGCATATAATTCTTACAAATCCTGAGAAATCGTTTACCGAGATTGAAGATTTTACTATAATTTTAAATGATGATGGAAATACAAATTTTTTCAATGAATCGGCTCAAATAATTCCACAGGAAGTTGAAAAAGAAATAGTAGGAATTGTCATTTTTATAGAACCAGAGGGCGTGTCCTTCACATCCGCCATGTTTGGCGCCCTCGCGTCCCTGGCCGGCGGGATCTGGGCCTACCGCAGGTATTAACGGCCGCCGTAGGTCCGCTCGAAACGGTAGGCGTACCACCTCTGGGTCAAATCGCTCAACCCCTTCAGGGAACCGCGGCGCAGCACGTACCTCGAGACGGCGAACCAGACGGCGAGTGCGACGGCGACGCCAGCCAACATGGCGTCGGTGGGCGGCAGCAGCTTGATGATCTCCGCGGCGGCCGGCACGTTGTACGCCGCGGCGACGAGGGCGAAGAGCAGGACGGCGAGGATGGTCGGCCTCGGGTCGTCGGAGACCCTGCCGTCGATGGAGGTCTGCTCCACGACCGGGGAGACGAAGAGCACCTGCAGTATGCCGGCGGA
Source organism: Thermoplasmatales archaeon (assembly GCA_012520845.1). Taxonomy (GTDB): domain Archaea; phylum Thermoplasmatota; class Thermoplasmata; order Methanomassiliicoccales; family Methanomethylophilaceae; genus JAAYNL01. The sequence goes on from JAAYNL010000018.1 coordinate 25,437, forward strand.
CACGACGAACAGGAGCATCATGTTCTGGGCCACGACCCCGGCCGTCATCGTCCTTATCTCCCCGTCGGGGAGCAGGGCGACCTCGGCGGCGCTGCCGTAGGTCGGCCAGCCGAGGTTCGCGAGCTGGTCGAACGAAAGCGTGACCTCCACGAGGCCGTTGTCTATAGAAAGGAACACGGCGGCGTAAAGTACGAAGGCCACGGCGGATATCACGACGGACATGGGCACGGCGTATTGCAGCACGCCCGGGAGCACAACGTCGTCCACCTTCCGCGGCTTCGCCCAGATGACCATGAAAAAGGCCATCACGGAGGTGGCGGTGAAGGCGTAGAACGCCACCTGAGTCGGGTGGAGCGGAATCGTCTTGAACACCACGAGGATCAACGCTATTATGGCAAGGAGCACGAAATTCCTTGACAGGTAGATTTTGAGGATGTCGCCCATGCCCGAGAGGGTCCTGCGGCCCTCCTGCAGAGCCCTGGGCAGCGCGGAGAAATCGTCGTTGACCAGCACCATGTCGGAAACTCCCCGGGCCGCGGCGGCGCCGCTGTACATGGAAACGCTCACGTGGGCGCTCTTGAGGGCCTGGACGTCGTTCACGCCGTCGCCGACCATGGCGACGTACCGGCCGTTTTCCTTCAGCGTGTCTACGACCTCGACCTTCTGCTCCGGCCTCATCCTGCCGAATATGTTGCAGTCGAGGATGGCCCTCGTCCTCTCCTCCCCCTCCAGGTAGCCGAGTTCCTCCCCGGAGATTATCTTCCTCTCGCCGGGGATGCCGGCGATGGTGAATAGGGAATTGACGGCGTTGGGGTCGTCCCCGGAAATGACCTTGAGGTCCATGCCGTTGTCCGTGAAGAGGGCGATCGTCTCCCTGCAGTCCTGCCTGATTTCGTCCTCCAGGGCTATCACGGCCAAGGGGGACAGCCGGGGAATGTTGGTTTCCCCGCCCGGCCCGACGGACCACATCTGCTCGCACTCCGCGAGGACGACGGTGCGGAGACCTTTGTCGGAGTATGCCCTGATGGCGTCGCCCAGGGGCGACGGGTCGTCAAAATGGGCGGAGAGGGCGCTGAGGGCGCCCAGGAACAGCGTTTTGTCCGTGCCGTCGAACTCGATCCTGACGGCGCTGTACTTGCGTTGGGACGAAAAGTAAATCTGGTCGACGAGGACGCTTTCCTCGGCGCCGAACTCCCTCTCCATGGCCTCTATCGTGGCGTTCCTGCCGCCGGTGGCGCCGCAGTAGAGGGAGGCCAGCCGCCCGACCCTCTGGGGGTCGGCGAAGGGGACGTGGGAATGGTAAAGGAGCCTGTTCGTGGTGATGGTGCCGGTCTTGTCCATGCACACGGTGTCCACGTGGCTCATCGACTCAACGGAATTGGACCTCTGCAGCAGGACGCCCGTGTCCGCCAGGCGGACGGCGGCCACCATGTACGCTATCACTATCAGCAGGGGCAGGGCGATTGGGACGATGTCCATTATCACGACGGCCAGCTTGGCCACGTCACCTCCCCTCAGCTCGCCGGAACTTATGAAGGCGGAAATCATGGCGACGGCCAGGTAGACGAACGCCAGGGACATCAGCAGCTTGGTTATCGATGTGGTCTCCATCTGCAGCGGCGTCTGTTTTACGTCGTATTTCCTCGCCGTCTCCAGCATCTTGGAGGCGTAGGTGTCCTTGCCGAGGGCCTCGACGACGTAATGACCCCTGCCGGTGACGCAGAACGACCCCGAGTGTATTTCCGTGCCCGCGGCCTTGCCGACGGTGCTCGTCTCCCCGGTCAGGAGGGACTCGTCCATTTCCAGATGGTCGGAGGAAAGCACGGTGCCGTCTACGAGGGCCTGGGCGCCGGGGCCGAGGACGACGACGTCGCCCATGACTATCTCGTCCTGGTCTATCTCCCTCTCGACGCCGTCCCTGACGACGGTCGCCTTCGGCCTGAGCAGCAGGGCGATTTTGTCCAGGCGCCTCTTGGCCTTGATTTCCTGGAACGTGGCGATGAGGATGTTCAGGGTGATTATCCCAGTGGCCGCGATGGCGTCGACGGGCTCTCCTACGAAGACCAGGATTGCGCCCAGGGTGAAAAGTATCATGTTGAACGTCGTGAAGACGTTCTTCACGACGATGTCGAGATATGACCTGCTGACGCCGTCCTCGGTGACGTTGACCTCCCCACGTCGGACCCTCTCGCGGACCTCGGCCTCCGTCAGCCCGTGAATATCCATGGGCCAGAATAAGCCCCCTTTTATTTTAATGCGTACGCCCGCGTGACGTTAAACGACAGTATTTATCGTCAGAAAGCGATTTGTGGACATGTCAAAAACGGGGGTCCTGGGCAAGCGCTTGCGGGAGTTGGGTTCTGTGGCCGTCTGCTTCTCCGGCGGGAGAGACAGCTCCGTGCTGGCCGCCGTCGCCGCGGAATGCCTGCCCGATTCCCACGTGGCCGTTTTCGTGGACGTGCCCGTGCTTTCCAGGGGACACGCGGCCGGAGCGGAGGCCGTCGCCGAGAAAATAGGGTGCAGGTTCGCATACGTGCGGCTCGGTTGGGAGGACGTGCCGGGGATGCGCTACAACGGGCCCCGCAGGTGCTACCACTGCAAACGGGCGATATACGAGACCGCCTGGGAGGTCGCCCGGGATTTCGGCTTCGAACACGTCGTCGCCGGGGAGAACGCCGACGACGAACCGGCGACCAGGCCAGGCAGGGCGGCAGGCGAGGAGCTCGGAATCGGGTACCCGTTGGCTGACGTCGGTTTCGGGGACTCGGACGTCCGCGATCTCATGGGGGAACTGGGGCTCGACGGCCTTGTGGAAAACACGTGCATGGCCACCCGCTACCCCGCCGGCATGCAGCTGGACAACGGCTGCGTGGAATTCGCCGGCGAGTGCGAGCGGGCGATACTCGGGGTCGTGGACGCCCCCACCCTGAGGGTCAGGATCCACGGCAGGGGCGCCGTCATTGAGGCATACCCGCGGGACCTGGAGAAAATCAGGGGCCGCATCGACGAGGTGGAGCGGGCGCTGGCGAGGAGGGGCTTCGCCGCCGTCTCCCTGTCCGTGAGGAAATGAGGTGGGAGGGGACTCCGGACCTCTCGATCCGTATGCAAGGGGACGCCCCCACCCGCTCAAATATGGCGAAACGGTGTATTAATCGGTAACGATTCGACCGCCGTCAATCCCGCAGCCTCACGCCGACCGAGTCGCGGTGGGCGCAGAGGCCCTCGGCGGAGGAGATCGCCTCGATCGTCGGGGCGAGGTCCTCCAGGCCCTCCCTGGTAATCATCTGCACCGTGGAGGATTTCATGAAGTGGGCGACCGTCAGGCCGGAATGCACGACGGCGTTCCCGGCGGTGGGGAGCACGTGGTTGGTTCCCGAGGCGTAATCGCCGGCCGCGACGGGGGTGAACGGCCCCAGGAATATCGAGCCGGCGTTGTTTACCATGGAAAGGACGGACATCGGGTCCGCCGTCTGAATGGACAGGTGCTCCGGGGCCATGCCGTCCATGACGGCCGCCGCTTCCTCGATGGACCCCACGACCATGTACCCCGAATTGGCCAGGGCGGCCTCTATTATCCCCTTTCTCCTTTGGCCCTTCAGCATCCTCTTGATTTCGGCGCCGACCTTCCCGGGGAGATCCGGGTCGTCCGTGACGAGGACGGCTGCGGCCGACGGGTCGTGCTCGGCCTGGGCGAGGACGTCCGCCGCCACATAGGCCGGGACGGCGGTGGAATCGGCTATTATGCCGATTTCGCTGGGCCCGGCGGGGAAATCGATCTCGACGACGCCGCGGAGCATCTCCTTCGCGGCGGTGACGTAGGCGTTGCCCGGCCCGACTATCTTGAGGACCGGTTCTATGGATTCGGTGCCCAAGGCCATAGCGGCGACCGCCTGGGCGCCGCCGACCTTGTAGATTTCGTCCGCGCCGGCGATGTCCATCGCCACAAGCGTCAATGGGTCGGCGGGGGGAGGGGTGCAGCACACGACCTCCTCAACGCCGGCGACCTTCGCCGCGATGACGCACATGAGCGCCGTTGACGGGTAGGACGCCCTGCCGCCCGGGACGTAGCAGCCGACGCGGGCGAGGGGCGTGTTTTTCACACCCAGCGTCACGCCGGGGGAAACCTCGCTCAGCCAAAGGCCGGGCGGTCTCTGCATCTCGTGGAACCGTTCGATCCTGAAGGCGGCGTTCTCCAATTCCTCGATGAGCTCGGGGTCGACGGCGTCGTAGGCCTCCTCGATCTCGTCGATGGTCACGGCCAGCGATCCCAGGTCGACGCGGTCGAACTCCTTGGCCAACGCTATGAGCGCGGCGTCGCCCTCCTCGTCGACCCTGTCGATTATGGCCGCGGCCGCTTCCCGGGCGCCGTCGGTCTTGGAAACCCTGTTGCCGAGCCAGGCCCCCTCCTCGATCCTTTTCCACATGCCCGGTCGATTGGCGATGTACGATTTAAAGAAATGCACGCCGCAAGCGTATTAAATACCCGCCCCGTGATTGCATGGCGGTATGCGCATGAAAACCACGCACGTGCTAACCCTGGCGGTGCTGTGCCTCGCGGCCGTCGCCCTTTTCGCGTCGGGCGATGCCGAGGCCGCCGCGCCGACCATCGACGAAGTGTTCTCCACCGTCAATTTCCCCGACTACGGCGTGGCGGACTTCTTCGAGGACCTTTTCGGCCTCGGCTCCGCGCTGGCCGACACGGGTTCCGCCCTGAGCAGCTACACCGATTTCATTATGAACGAGACCTTCTTCAACCCGGACATCGGGCTCTCCACCCTCGCCAGCAAGTTCTTCCTCGTCTGCTTCGTGGTGATGATCGTCTGCATCCTCATGGCGGTGGTCTCCCTGCTCTGGTACAAGAGGGAGTACGTCGACCAATGAACATAATCGTCGTCGGCGCCGGGCGCGTCGGGTACACAGTCGCCGAGGTCCTCTCATCGAGCCACGACATAATGATGGTGGAGAGGGACGCCGCCAAGGCGGAAGTCGTAAAGAACCAGCTCAACATCTCCGTGCTCCACGACGACGGCGCCAACCCGAAGGTGCTGAGGAACGCCATCTCCAGGCACAAGGCGGACACCGTCATAGCAACGACGGCGGCCGACGACGAGAACCTCTTCATCTGCATGATGTGCAAGCGCATCGACCCCGGCATCAAGACGATCGCCAGGGTCAGGAACCCGGACTATTACATCGAGACGTCCGCCGACGGGAAGGAGGGCGTCGACCAACTGATCAAACCCGAGCTGACGTCCGCCGACAAAATCGCCACGCTGGCGCTGCTGGAGAACGCCATCGACTACGAATCCATCGAGTCGCTCAACCTTTCCATAGCCATATTCGAGGTGACGAAGCACAACCCGGGCGTGGAGAACAGGGTCCCGCTCACGTTGGACATCCCGGCGAACACGGGCATCGTCGCCATCTACCGTGGCGACCAGGTGATAACCGACGTGGAGACCACCGAACTGCACCTCGGGGACCGCATCTTCGTCCTTGGGGACTACGGCGGCCTGGAGGCCTTCAACGAGATGATGGGCGTCCGGCGCAGGGCAAAGGAGTTCGTCATCCTCGGCGGCGGGATTACCGGCGCCCACGTCGCGGGCATCCTTGAATCGAAGAAGAGGTACGTCAAGCTCATTGAGCCGGACCCGGAAAGGTGCAAGAAGCTCGTCCGCGACTTCAGCAGCGTGATAGTGGTCAACGGCGACATAGTCGACCCGCACCTGCTCAAGAACGAGAACATAGGCAGGGCCGACGCGGTCATCGCGCTTTCGCACAAGGACGAGACTAACCTCCTGGCGTGCCACATGGCCATCAAGCTCGGCTCGCCGAAGATCATCGCCAGGTATTCCCTGATGGATTACGAGGACATATTCGAGTTCACCGGCATCAGGACCGTCATAGGATACCACAGGGTGGTCGCCAACGAAATCACCAAGACCATGGTGTCGGACGAGGAGTCCGTCCTGAGGATGAAGAACCCGGAGGAGGTTTTCTTCACCAGCGACGTTGGCATGAGGTCGAAACTCCTCGGTGCCCGCCTCGGCGACGTCGGGTTGCCCCCGGGGGTGCGCATCGCCTGCATCGTCAGGGACGGGAGCCCCGTCTTCCCGAAGCTGGACACCCAGTTCCTGGACGGCGACAAGTTGTTGGTGTACGCCCACGGCGCGAACATGGCCAAGCTGGGCAAAATCCTCGGGAACAAAATGGATCTGGGCGTGTGAGCCATGGTCGGGCTGGCTAATCTTTTCGGCCTGGAGAGGAAGGAGGGCAGCACCCTCAACGTCGTCGGCATCGTCCTCCTCGGCGTCAGCATGCTCATGTTCGCCGCCGCGGCCGCCAACGCCGTTTCCGGCGAATCCCTCCGCCCCTTCCTCGTGCCCGGCGCCCCCGGGTTCGTCGCCGGCGTCCTGCTCGTTTCCCTGTTCAGGATCTCCGACACGGTCAGGCCCGTGAACGGCCTGTTCATGCTCGGCGCCGTCTGGTTCGTCGCCATATTCTTCGGCACCACCCCTTACCTCCTTTCGGGATTCTCCTTCCCGGACGCCGTATTCGAGTCCACCAGCGGGTTCACCACGTGCGGCGCCACCGTATGGGACGGCTCCGCAGAGCTGTCCGCCGGCATCCTCCTGTGGAGGTCCCTCACCCAATGGATCGGCGGCATAGCCATCATCCTGATCTTCCTGTTCATCATGCCCCTCATCGGCTTCGGCGGCAGGACCATGTTCGGCAACGAGATCCACGGGTCCGGATCGCCCAACTTCACCGCGCGCATGAAGGACGCGGGAAAACAGTTCGTCGTGATTTACGCCGGCCTCACCACGGTCATGCTCGCGATAATGCTGGCCCTGGGAAACGACGCCATGGATTCCCTGTGCATCACCCTGTCCACCGTCTCCACCGGCGGTTTCCTGAACAGTGGCGGCAGCATGCAGGGTTGCCGCATGGTCGTCAAATGGGTCGTCGTCGTCTTCATGTTCCTCGGGGGCACCAACTTTTACCTGCACTACAAGGCCGTCACGGCCAAGGACCCCAGGACGTACTTCAAAAACACCGAGTTCAGGACCATGTTCCTCTGGTTCGGCTTCTTGGTATGCTTCATACTCTACCTGCTCTACGACGCCGGCGTCGACCCCAGCGGCAAAGGGAGTTTCGTGGAGAACTTCACCGACGTTTCGTTCAACGTCGTCTCCATGGCCACCTCGACCGGGTACGGCAGCAGCGACTACACCACCTGGACCCACGGCGCCGTCGTGCTGCTTTTCGTAGCCGTCTTCGTCGGCAGCTCCGCCGGCTCGACGGGCGGCGGCGTGAAAATTTCCAGGATAATCATCGTTGCGACGTACGTCAGGAACGGGCTCAGGAAGCTCGTCCACCCCCACGGCGTGTTCGACGTCAAATACAGCGGCAGCAGCCTGGACGAGGGCACCGTCAACGCCACCGTGACAATATTCATAATGTTCATGGTCACGGCCGTGGTGGGCACCATGGTGGTGATGCTGCACGGCATCCCGATAAACGAGGCGATCACCACGACCGTGGCCTGCCTTGCGGACACGGGCCCGGCCACCGGGTCCTTCGGTCCCCTGTCCGGCTACGGCGGGGCCCCGGCCAGCCTGAAGTTCTTCTACTCGCTGCTGATGTGGGTCGGCCGTCTCGAGGTAATGGCAGCCATCGCGCTGCTCACCCCGGGTTTCTGGAAGGAACTGATAACCAGGGGCCGGTGACTCACCTGGGCAGGCAGGCATCCAGTATGCGCATGGCCGCCGGGTGCCCCGGGGAGGCTTCGTTTATGGCCCCGGCGAAATACCTCGCCCTGTCCACCTCGCCCTTCTCCAGAAGGCACATGGCCATCTCCTCAAGCGCCCCGACGTGGTGCGGGTCCGCCTTGAGCGCCCTCGCGGCGTAGGCCGCGGCGGCGGGTACCCTGCCGTTGATCCTCATCACGTAGGCCGCCAGGGCGTTGGAGTCGGCGGCGCCCGCCCCCTTCGCCGCTTTCCTGGCGTATTTGAAGGCGCCCCTGTTGTCGCCCTTGTGCATCATCGCCCCGCAGTACGCCCTCATGGCAGGCCAACCGCCCTCGGCGATCAACGACTCGGCCAGGGATATCGCCTCGTCGTGCCTCCCGACGGCGCAAAGGGCCTCGGACAGGGTTATGGAGCCTTCCAAGCCCAACCCGCCGTCGGAGGAAAGGACCTCCACGGCCTCGCCCGCCCTGCCCGCCTCCAACAAAGCGGTGGCGTAAAGGGTCGGAATGGCGGCGGGGTCTTCGGTGCCCTCGAGTACCGTGAGCGCCTCCGCGTAAAGACCCAGGCCGGACAGCGAACTGGCCGTTTCATACGGGTCGGGGCCGCCCTCGGACGCATCCATGACCAAGGCGACTACCCTGTCGAACCCGTCCGCCTCGCCGATCGCCTTCAGGATCGAGGCGCAGGAGAGGAGGGTGCCGACGTCCGGGGAGGATTCGGCGATCGTCAGTATCTCGGCCACGGCGGCGTCGATGTTGCCCTTGGCTATGTTCGCGCCGACGTTTGAGAACGTTTCATTCCCGCCCATGGGCTACGTCAAAGGCGGGCGCCCTTAAACTTTTATGTACAACCTGGGCGATTGGAGTTTGCGTCTTGCGGGCCCGGTGCAATGAAACTGAAATCCATCCTCATCAACGGCATGTTCGGCCAATACGACAGCCAGTTGGACCTTTCGAAGGGTGGCCTGACGTTCATACACTCGCCCAACGGCACGGGAAAAAGCGCCTTCCTCAGGATCGTATCCCTGGCCTTCAGCGGCGACGAGGAAGGGTTAGCCGACATGAACTTCCAAAGGATGGTCGCCACCTTCGAGGACGGTTTCGTCCTTTTCCTGGAAAAGGAATCCGACGGGGGCTTCACCGCCGCGATGCGGAAGAACGAGATTTCCGAGGAGATCCCCCTGGACGAGCTGCCGGGGGTGCTGGGCGTGCTCCACATGCCCCCGGACAGGAACATAATCACGATGTCCGACGGCCACATGGCCCCCGCCGTCGAGGTTTACACCATGGAATTCGCCGACCGCTTCGCCTCCTGGGAGGGCGCCGGGGACATACACGCCGCGCCGATGGAGACGGACATGACCGACGGCGAGCTGATCGAGCTTTGCAAGGACCTGAAGGCCAGGGTGGATTTCATCCGCGGTGCGGGCATGGAGGTCAACCTACCCTCGGACCTGAAGTTCCCTCCCAACCGATTCGACGTCTCGAAAAACCGCCTCGAATATGCCGGGCTGGCACATGCCGTCGGGAAGTTCACCGACGGCGCTTACGGCTTCGCGGAATCCGTGTCCACCTACCTGGACATAGTCAACGGGCTGTTCGTCGGCAAGAGGCTGACCGTCGGCGACGGCCGCGTCAGGGTGATCACCGACGACGGCGAGGTCCTCAAACTGAGCAAACTCTCCTCCGGCGAGAAACAGGTCATCGTTGTGTTTTATCGCCTGCTTTTCCACACCAAGCCCGGCGACCTGGTCATCATCGACGAGCCGGAGATTTCCCTTCACATAGTATGGCAGCACAGGGTGTCCGACCTCCTCGTGGAGATCGGGAAGCTGAAGGACCTTCAGATCATCGCCGCCACGCATTCACCCCAGATGATCCACGACAAGTGGGATCTGGCAAAAGAAATGAGGATGGAACGTGTACAGGTACGTTGACTCGAACGACATCTCTAATTCGATATCCATGGCCAGGGCCGGCTTCGACGGCACGGTCCTGCTGGTGGAGGGCGTGACCGACTACAGGCTCTACGGCAAATTCTCCGACAAGGAGGACTGCATGATTGTCGTCGCCCATTCCAAGGACAACGCCCTCGCCTCCGTAAGGAAATCGTACCACGAGCGCGGCGACCGAGGGGTCATGGCCATCGTGGATTCCGATCTGGACACCATGCTCGGCGTCTCACGGAAGCCCCCGGCGTTCGCCACGGACACCAGGGACCTGGAGACGATGCTCATAAAAAGCGAATCCCTGGACGAGGTCCTCCAGGAATACTGCGACCCGGTCAAGAGGCACGCCTTCGAGGCCAAATACGGCAAGATAAGGGATGCGGTGGGCAACGCCGCCTACCCCATCGGCCTGCTGATGTACATCTCCGAGCGCGACTGCCTGGAACTCAGCTTCAGGGACCTGGACTTCAACGCCTTCATCAACCCCATCGACCTGTCCTGCGACGTCGACATGATGATCGACGAGGTCCTCTATTCCTCCGGCAAGCCGCCGAGCGTCGCCAAGAAAATAAGGAGGCTGCTGGATAAGGAGATGTCCAAGGGCGTGAAGGACCCTTGGGTCGTCTGCAGGGGCCACGACGCCGTGGAGGTGCTGCTCATTGGCCTGAGGAAGACCTTCGGCGGGTTCAACGCCAAGCAGCTGGAGCACGGCAGTCTCGGCGGCGCCCTGAGGATAGCCTTCGACACCCACGATTTCAAGAAGCACCGCCTCTACGAGGACACGGACAGATGGAGCCGGGAAAGGGGCCTCGCCCTGTGGGCGTTCTGACTCAGAGGTCCTTGACCCCGTTCCCCTCGATGAGTTTCTGGACCTTCCGTTCGCTTTCCTCGAGTATCTCCCTGCACCGGTCCCTGAGCTCGACGGCCCGGGCGTAGACCTCCAGGACCTTGTCCAGGTCCAGGCCGCCCGCCTCCAGTTCCCCGACCAAGCCCTCGAGGGCAGTGAGGCTCTCCTCGAAATTCATTTCCTTGACGTCTCTCTCAACCATCTCTCTTCACCTTTTCCTTGATTCCCGCCAGGGCGTTGCCGTCCTTAAGCACTATCGACACGTCCCGGCCGATTTCCAGCCCGTCCACGGACGTGACCGCCTTACCTAAGGAATCCTCCAGATAGCAATAACCCCTGCCTATCACGCCCATCGGGTCGAGGTTCGACAAACGGGCGGAGGCGTCGGAAACGGACGACCGAAACGCGTCCATCGCCTTGGCCGCCGCCGCGTCCGACCTGGCGGCCAACGAATCGACGGCGATCATGTGGCCGTGCACCGTCCTGGCGGCGGCATTGGGATCCAGCTTCCTGTCTATGGCGGCGAACCCGTCCCGCGCCCTTGCGACGCTGCGGGTCAGGGCGGCATCCAACCTGCCCGTGAGCAATGCCAGGCCATCCCCCTTCATTTCCAGGTTCTGGGACATGCGTTTCGGGCTGAGCGCCACGTCGCAGACCCTGATTCTCTGCGCCGTGGATTCGAGCGTCGAACGGACGGACCTGAAGGCCCTGCCCCCAAGATCCCTCAGCGCGGATACCGTCTCCTCCAGGCCGGCCGTGGCCATCGCCGCGGCCGCAGTCGGCGTCTCGGCGTATGCGTCGGCCGCCCTGTCTACGAGGGATTTGTCCGTGGCGTGCCCGACGGCGGAGATGACGGGCGCCCTGGATCCGGCGACCGCCCTCACGACGTCCTCGTCGTTGAAAGCGGAAAGGTCGTCGGCGGAACCGCCGCCGCGGCCGACGATCATGACGTCCACGCCGCGGGCGTTCAGCGCCGCGATCCCCCGCACGATGGACTCGGGGGCGGCGTCGCCCTGGACCGTGGCCGGGGCGAGCAGGATGTCCGCGGGGAACCTTTTCGCCATCGTGTCGATTATGTCCCTGATGGCCGCGCCGGATTCCGACGTTACGACGCCCACGACCCTTGGGTATTTCGGCAACCGCCTCTTGCGTTCCGGGTCGAAGAGGCCCTCCGCGAGCAGCCTTGCCGCCAGCTCCTCCAAGGCCTTCTTAAGGCTGCCCTCGCCGTAAGGGGCCATGCTCTCTATGTTGAAGCTCAGGCTACCGCCCTTTTCATAATAGTTGGCACTGCCGAAGACGACCACTTTCATGCCGGGTTCGGGCTTGAAAGCAAGATACCTGAGTCTGCCGCGGAAGAAGGTGCACCTCAGCAGGGAACCGTCCTTTTCGTCCTTCAGCTCCGGGTACGCATGGCCGGAGGAGTATTCCTTGAACGATGCCAGCTCCCCGACGACGTGGACGTTCCTGAGGGACGGGTCGCCGTTGATCGCGCCGCTTATGCGCTTGCCAAACTCGGAAACGGTCAACGGCGCGTCCATGGTTCCGGAAGAACGGGGCCCGTTATATCCCTGTCGGGAATGAATACGACCGGTTAACATTATTACCGTCCGCCACAATCCGCGATGGATGAGATGCAAGAACTGCGGCAACGAGGTGCCCGAGAACAGCCTCAACTGCCCCAACTGCTACCGGGAGATAAGCAACAGGGACATAGGCACCGTCAGCAACAAGACCGTCAGGCACGCCGACCGCATCCTGGCCCTCTTGCTCGCGATGGTGCCCGCGGCCTTCGGGTTCCTTGGCATGGGCCAGTTCTACCAGGGTAGGCACTCCCGGGGCCTGGGGTTCCTCGTCGCCGGCCTGCCGCTATACGTCTGCATCGCATTCTTCATAAGCATGTACGGCACCCTAACCGTCGGCGCGACGTTCCTCGCCTTCGGCCTGACGGTCGCCCTGGGCATAGTCTACTTCGCGATATTCCTGATACAGCTGGCCGATACCCTGGCGGGCACGTTGATGCCCCTTTAAAAGAGGCCCTTCGCCCGGTACGCCACGGCGACCTCCGCCGCCATCACCGCGTAGTCGAGGGCGTTACCCACATCGACGGGTCCGGCCCCGGCGACGGCGGCGTGGGCCCTTGCGATCGCCCGCGGTTCGGACGCCATGTCCCTCGGCTTCAGCCCCGGGGGCCCGCGGACGCAGATCGAGGGACGTATCTCCACGATCTTAGTAATGTCCCAGGGTTCGTAAATCAGGAACTTCCCGATGGCGTTCGACACGTCGTAGGACGTGACCTCCCCTCCGCCTATCAGCCCGATCAGCCGTTCCCTGACCTCGTCGGGATGGGGTTGCGCCTGGAGCGAGTCGATGTCGCCTCCGTGGACCCCACGGTAGTAGGCGATCTGGTTGTCCGACCAATCCCATACGTCCGACCGGACCTTGGTGTGCATCTCCGAAAGCACGATGCCGGAACCAAGGTCGGCGGAGGCCACCCCGATTTCCACGACGGAATCGATCGGGAAGCCGGATTCCCCGTTGGTGAAGACCTGCACGACGTACACCTTCCCGGGCATGGCACCGAATCCGCACCGCCTATATTTTTATAACACCCATAACCGCCATAGGTTGATATCCCCCGGCGACGTTGGGCTGGCCATGAGGCTGGCGAAGACCATCGACGAGCTTTACTCGGAGGTCAGGGATTTCGACCTGGTGCTGTGCAACGACGCGCCGCTGGCACTTGCCCTGAACAACAGGATTGACAAACCGTTCGTCGGCACCTTCGCCGTCACCGCCCGGCAATTGGCCGGCGAACTTGCCCCCGCCATACTCGGGGAGGTCCCGCTGGGTGACGTCCGCACCACGAAGCTGCTGTCGGAATACACGGACCGGGACCTAAGATTCGTCCACGGCGAGCTGGAAAACATCAAGGAAATCCGAAGGTACACGAGGGAGGTGGGCAGGCACCTCGGCAAAAAAGGCAAGAAAATCCTCGCCGAATACGCCAGGATGCCCACCCTGGAACGGGCCATGGCGTCCTTCGACCCGGAGGGCGGGTTCTACGAAGGGAAGAAGGTTGCCGTGATCGGGGTGGAGCTCTTCGACGAGCTGGACAAGCACATGAATCCCAAATTCGGCACCTTCGAGGAAATATCGCCTTTCAAAAGGGGCGAGTACCGCGTCGAAACCATATACGAGGTGGGCAACGACAGGCAGCTCGCCGAGAACGCCGCTGCCCTCATCACCCGGGAAACCGCGAGGGACTTCGCGATAGTGATGGATCCCTCCGGGCCTATGGGGGACGCCGTGCGTTCCGCCCTCTACAGGAAGGGGCTGCCGTTCAAGAACTCCCTGTCCGTGAGGGACCTGAACCACGTCAGGGAATACCTGTCTTTCCTTTCCCTGGCGCTTTCGTACGACACCCTCAGGTTCGGCCAGGTCCGGGAGCAATTGTCGTCCTACGGGGGGTTCGTGCCGTCCAGGTACGACAGGTACTTGGTAAGCGAACACGGCAGGCTAAGGAACGTGTCGGAAAAGACCCGGGCGTTGCTCGGCATCATGGAATCCATCGGGGAGATGACTTTCCTCGAGGCCTGCGAGGGGGCCGTGCCGGCCAAGAGGAGGGCGCAAATCAAGATTATGCTCGGGGAACTCGACATGTCGAACGCCCGGGTCAACGCGAACGACCTGAACACCATCGGCTACGCCGTCGACAACCTGGGCGATCTGAAGCACAACGAGCAGATCCCGGAAGACGAGAAGGACGGCGTCCTTCTTGTGGATTGCAAGAACTCCGCCTACGTCGACAGGCCAGTGGTAATATTCCTGGGCATGGGCTCCGACTGGGAAAGGGACCTGTCCTCCCTGGACTTCCTAAAGTTGGGCGAAAAGAAGGACGAAAGGGAAAGGGACGTGACCCGCTTCGAGATATTGATGCAACAGGGCGGCACCCGCATCTACATGGCCAACCAGATAAAGGACGGCAAAAAGCCGAAACCGTGCCCGATGTTCGACCTTTCCGAAGGTTCCGGCACCGAATCCGAGACGTTCGCCGACGTCTGCGACAACCTCTCCAAAGGCATGTGGTCCGCCCCGGGCGAGTCCGCGGATTTCCCGTTCGGCGAGACGGGGATCGATGCGGAGGGATACGAGGTGCCGCCGCTGTCGAAGTCCTCCTACAACAGCTTCAAGGAATGTCCCAGGCGGTATCTTTTCGACTCGTTGGTCCCCGGCGAGGATTCGGACAGCACCGTGATAGGCACCGCGATGCACGACTACGCCGAGCTCAGGGCGAGCCATCCGGGGGTTGTCGAGGCGAAAGGCGTCGATTATTTCGTCGACGCCATCTCCGACGCGTTCGCCGGTCTCGTCTCCAGGCAGCTCACGAACGTGGAGAGGACGAACGTGCGGAACGGCATCGCCACCTTGGATTCCCTGTTCTCCTCCATGGACCTTTCCGGCGCTGAGATGGTCGAGTCGGACGGCGACAACATGTTTTACGGTGACCTCGGCCTGACGACGAAATCGGCGAACTGCGAGTTCAAGGTGTCGTCGGAGGACAGGCACATGATGGGTTACGTGGACTTCCTGCACGACGGCGCCATCTACGACTACAAGACCGGCAGGCCCAAGAAGATGAAGGACGTCGTCGACCAGATGCTCGACAACGGCACCTTCGTCGAGTTCCAACCGCTCTTCTACCTTTCCCTGCTCGACGGCAGGGAGGATTTCGGCGGCAGGTTCTCCTTCGTGTTCACCAAGGAGGATTCCATGAGGGCGTTCGCCGGCGAGCGCGTAAGCCACCTGTCTGGCATGAGGACCGTCGCCCTGTACGACAGCAAGCTCGAGTTCCTCCGGGACCACTACGTGGACGACGTCATGGCCGGCTACGACGAAATCTCCCACAAACGGGACGCCGTCGTGTCGTGCATCGAGAGGCACGGGATGGAGAACGTGTCGAAGGACAACAAGGGTTTCGTCAAGGATCTGCACGAGGCGGTGGATAAGGGGGTCACCCGGAGCAAATGCGAGACCATGGCCAACAGGGTCTCCAGGATGGTGGAGGGGAATATGCCGTTCTCAAGCGTGAACAACGTGGCCTGCGTGACCAGGGAATTCCTCGACGGGTTCGTCGCCGCCGTGGAGGAAGCGAGGATGGACATCGGAAGGATGAGCGCCGCCGCCGACGGTTTCCCCGCGGCCCCGAGGAAGGGCTGCAAATGGTGCCAGCACAGGCACCTCTGCACCCGGGAGCCCGCCGAGGGCGGGGAGGCGGGGGTGTCCGAATGACCGGGCTCAACGAGCAGCAGGCCAAGATCGCGGGGCACCGCGACGGCTTCCTCGTGGTGGACGCCGGCCCCGGCACCGGGAAGACCCACACGATAGTGGAGCGCTACGTCAGCATGGTAAGGAACGGCATCGACCCCATGGATATCCTGATGGTGACGTTCACCAGGAACGCCGCGACGGAGATGGGCGACAGGATCAAGGCGAGGCTCATGGAGGAAATGCCCGAAAGGGCGGCGGACGTCCGCACCACCACCTTCGATTCCTACTGCCTCAGCGTCGTCCTCAACTACCCGGATTCCGTGAGCGATTTCTTCGGCCTGGACCCGGTCCTGTCGAGGAAGGCGGTCCTCATAGAGAACGAGACGTTGAACAGGGACCATTTCGGCAAATTCTTCGACCGCTTCATGCTGGAGCACGGCCACAGGTACAACAGGGGCGGCTCCAACTACTCCGCGCTGGCGTCGAAACACCCCGCGGAATACTACAAACTGATAACCAGGCTGATGTCCCGCGGGATAATCCCCCTCAGGTACGAGTGGTTCTCCGACGGCGAGGAAAAGCTCTGGGGCGAGGCGGGCGCGGTGGAGGAGGCCATACTCTCCAACGTGGACGCGGCCAAGTTCGAGGGCGAGCTGCAAAGGGACGACTACCACGCGGACTACCCGCGGGACGCCGACGGCGGCATCGACCTTGCCGCCGCGGCCTCCGTCGCGGCAAAGGACGAAAGCAGGTTCATGCACATCGAGTTGATTAGGGACCTCTACTTCGCGTACATAGAGAGGTCCATCCTGGACAACAGGCTGACCTTCGCCCTCAACTCCATCTTCGCCTTCGCCGCCCTGCACGTTGACGGGAGGGCGAGGGAAACCCACTCGGTCAGGTACATGATGGTGGACGAGTTCCAGGACACGAACGAGCTGCAGCTGATGATGTGCCTGCTGCTGCTGAGCGAACCGAACCTTTGCGTCGTGGGCGACTGGAAGCAGGGCATCTACGGCTTCAGGTTCGTATCCATCGAGAACATCACCAACTTCGGGGAGAGGGTATCCGGCTTCATCCGGGCGCTGAACTCCGACGGCACGGAAAGGGTGCCCTTCCCCGCGCCAAAGAAGGTGGACAACATACCGCTGACGGTGAACTACAGGAGTTCCCCCCGGGTCCTGGAATGCGCGTTCCAGGCCCTCGACGCCAAGGGGAGCGAGAAGGACGACCCCTCCAAGGGCAGGGGGGAGATCGTCAAACTGTCCAGTTCCAGGGACGGGGAGATAGGGGGGTACACCGGCGTGGACAAGATCTCCGCCGGCTCCACGGAGGAGGAATACTCCGCGGTCATCGCCCGCATCGACGATTACGTCAACTCCGGGAAATACAAGATCGTGGAGAAGGGCGTGCCCAGGGACCCCAACTACGGCGACGTGGCTGTCCTCTGCAGGACGACGGCGAAATGCCGGGAAATCAGGGATTACGCCGAGTTGCACGGCATCCCCGCGTTCCTGCAAGGCGACCTCTCGGTGATGGATTCCAGGGAGGGGAAGCTCGCCCTCGCGTGGCTCCGCTACGTCAACAACCCCGCCGACCCCAACGGCCGCGCGGCGATACTCGCGGACGCCAGCCTCCCGCTGGCGGCGATGAAGCCCATGGTACGGGACGGCGAGATGCCCGAGGCCTTCGAGAGGCAGAGGGAGAGCCTGTTGGGCAAAAGGAGGAGGCCGACGGACCTCCTGACGTCGATATTCTCCTTCTACGGCCTGGACAACGACATGACCCAGTCTGTGGTTTCGATACTCTCTTCCGCCTACGGCGGCTCCCTCCTGACCATCCCGGACCTGATAAGGATAATCGAGGACGACATCGAGGAAGGCACCAACTACGGCGTGGACCTGCCGTTGGGTTCCAACGCCATCACCGTCCAGACGATACACAAATCGAAGGGCCTGGAATACCCGATTGTGATCGTCTCCGGCATCAACGCGCGGAGCTTCCCGTCCATCGACAGGAAGGGCGACCTTTGGTACACAGACCGGGCAGGCGTGAGGGCCGTCCACAGGCACGTCTCCAACGACCAAGGCATGGAAATGATCCTCAGGGACTGGAAGACGAAACTGGTCGCGAGTTCCGACGATACCGACTATTCCGAGGAAAGGAGGCTGTTCTTCGTGGCGCTGTCCAGGGCGAAGCAGTACATCACCCTCACAGCCACCGAACGCCAGGCGTCCAGGTTCTTCAAGGACGTCGACGGCGATCCCTGGGCGCCGGACCCCGACTGGGAATTGGGAGGCGACGCCGCCGAGGCCGAGGCCCTGATAAGACCGCCCGAGATCGGGGCGTACGAACCGGCGATAACGTCCCTCGCGGCCCACGACCTGATGCCGTTCATCGAACCCGACGAGGCCTTCGAGAAGGGGAAGGGCGTCGACTACGGGGTCGCCGTTCACGACGCCGCGATGCTTCTGGCCATGGGTTTGGAACCCGGGGCGGAGTTCCCGGAATTGGCCAGGGTCAGGAAGATCCTCTCCCCCCTGGCCGGGGCGAAGAACTCCGTCGAGATAAGCTGCGTCCTGCCCGTGGGCGGCGCCAGGGTCAGGGGCGTCATGGATCTGCTGTCGGAATTCGACGACAGGGTCGAGATCCGCGACTGGAAGACCGATTCCCACAAGGGCTATCTGCCGAACTACCGGATGCAGCTGAGCGTCTACGCCCATGCCGCCTCCTGCCTGGGCAAGCCCGTAAGGTGCTTCGTCGAATACCTGTCCCTCGGGGAAACGGTCGAGGTCGACCCGATGCCGATCGAGGCCGTCGCCGACGCCGTCGGGGAATGGGCCTCCGGGCTACGCGTGGAGACGGGCGACGTGGAATTTTAAAATAAGGGCGGCCGATACCGAAGGCATGACCGACGACGGATTGCGATCCCTGGCCAGGAAATACGCCCTTCAAAACGCGGTGTTCTTCGACGGCAAGGCCAACCCCAAGGCCGTCGTCGGCAAGATACTGGGCGAATGCCCCGAATACAGGAGCAGGGCAAAGGAGGTCGCCGAGGTCGCAGGTTCCGTGGTCGCCGAGGTCAACGCCATCGGCCTTGACGCGCAGAGGGCGGAACTGGAGGCATCGGACCCCTCGCTGCTTGTAAGGGAGAAGAAGGAGAAAACCCACGACCTTCCCGACCTCGACGGCGCCGAGGGCGGCGTCGTCATGAGGATCGCCCCCGGCCCGTCCGGGCCGCTGCACATAGGCCACACCAGGGTCTCCATACTGAACGACGAATACGTCAAAAGGTACGGTGGCAGGCTCATCTGCAGATACGAGGACACGGACCCGGACAGGGTGGACCCGGACGCTTACGAGATGATCAGGGAGGACATGGAATGGCTCGGCGTCGACGTCACCGACGAGTACATCCAGTCGGACCGTTTCCAGGAATACTACGACGTCACCCGCAGGCTCATCTCGGACGGCAACGCCTACGTCTGCCTGTGCGACGCCGACGACTGGCGCGCCCTGAAAGAAGAGAAGAAGGCGTGCCCCTGCAGGGACCGCCCCGTCGAGGAGAATCTGGAACTGTACGAAAGGTTCCTCGGCGGCGAATTCGCCGACGGCAAGGCCGTCGCCGTCGTGAAGACGGACGTGGCCCACCCCAACCCCGCGGTCAGGGATTTCGTGGCGCTCCGCCTGGTCAGGACTCCCCATCCGCGCACCGGCACGAAGTACGTGGCGTACCCGATGATGAACCTATCGGTCGCCGTCGACGACCACCTTATGGGGATGACGCACGTCATACGCGGCAAGGACCACCTCAACAACACCCACAGGCAGGAATACGTCTACGACTACATGGGTTGGGAAAAACCAAGGTTCTACCATTACGGGCTGGTGAACATCCCCGACACCTTGCTGAAGACGTCCCTCATCAGGAAGGGTATCGCCGACGGCGAGTATTCCGGATGGGACGACGTCCGCACCGGCACCGTGAGGGCACTCAGGAAAAGGGGTTTCAGGCCCGAGGCGATCCGCAGGTATTGGGTGGAGGGCGGCATGAAGCAAATCGACGTGCAGTTCTCCTGGGACACCCTCTACTCGATGAACAGGGACATCATCGACGACGTTTCCAACAGGTATTTCTTCGTGCGTGACCCGGTGCGCTACGACATCGACGGCGTCGATTCGCTGGCGGGCGAGGCCCCGCTGCACCTGGACCACCCCGAAAGGGGCGTCAGGGAATACGCCATCGGCGGCAGGGGGAAAACGATATTCATCTCGGCGGAGGACTCGGCCGTTTTCGCCGAGGACGGCGCTATAAGGCTGAAGGACCTCTGCAACCTCGAGTACGGTACGCCCGCGAAATACGCCGGCAACGACCTCTCGGTGATAAAGGGGGGCATGCGCGTGGTCCAATGGGTCTCGCGGGACTCCGTCGAGGCCGAGGTGCTCATGCCCGACGGGACCGTCGCCCGCGGCCTCGTCGAGAACGCCATCCTGCGGGAGACGGGCGAGACTGTGCAGTTCGAAAGATTCGGCTTCGCCAGGATAGAGAGCATGGGCGACGGCCCCGTCAGGGCCGTGTTCACCCACCGGTGATCAGAAAAGGCCCAGCGCCAGGTTCATAGCCGCGCCGGCGGCTATCGCCACGATTATCGACAGGGTAGACACGGCGAGGGTCTCCTTCCATCCGATTTCGCGCCACATGGCCGCGATCGTCGCCAGGCACGGGATGTATATGGCCATGACCAGGCCGAATACCGCGAACTGGTCCGGGGTCATGAACGTCGCCAGCGTGAGCCCCTGGGCGGCCGCCAGCGTGATAAGCATCCCCGCGGCCATCTCCTTCCTGATGATGCCGACGATGAACGCGACTATCGTGGCCGCGGGCAGGCCTAGGATGCCGACCGTCAGGAACGACATCGGGTCGATCAGTTTGTCGAGCAGGCCGTAGCTGAGCAGCAATTCGATGGCGATGCTTCCCACCACAAGGAGCGGCGCGGCGATGACGAAGAAATCCTTTACCCTGTACCACATCTTCAGCAGGACGTTTCTCGGCATAGGCATCGAGAGCGGCGGCAGCTCGAGGGCGAGGTTGGTCGGCTCGAAGCGCATGACCCTGTCCATGACGGCGCCCGCGACGACCGCGAGCGCGAGCAGTATGGCGAATATGGCGAAGGACATGCCGAGGCCGGCGTACCTCCCCGTGATGCCGATGATGATGGCGAGCTGCGCGGAGCAGGGGACCGCCATGGCGATAATCGTCGAAAGGATGATCTTCTCCCTGCGGGACTTGATGGTCCTGACGCCCATGATCGCGGGGACGTTGCACCCAAGGCCCATCAGCATCGGGATGAAGGCGCCCCCGTGGAGCCCCATCCGGTGCATGGCATTGTCCAAAAGGACGACGGCCCTGGGGAGGTAGCCCGTATCCTCCAGGATGCCCAGGAGGATGTAGAAGACCATGATGTACGGCACCACCAGACCCAGAAGGGTCACTATGCTGGTGTCGATACCCTCGAAAACCGCCGCTCCGAACGTGCCGAAGTTGGCCTGCCCGTAGTCGATTATCGCCGTCCCGACGTAGGCGTCGTAGGCATCGGCGATCAACTCGTCGAGGAACGTGCCCACGGCCACGAAGGTGAGGAAAGTGAGCGCCAGGACGCCTATTAGGATTGGTATGCCGGTCATGACGTCCGTGGTCAGGTCGGATATTTTCTCGGAAAGGGTCCTTTGCCTGGTTGTCTTGGCAAATGCCTTGGACGCCACGATGTGGGCGTCCCCGAACCTGTCCCTGGCTATGTGGACGTCGATCGATTCCCCGTGGCTCTCCTCGAATATGCGGGAGTAGGCCTCCGCGAGGGACACGGTTTCACTGGGCGCCAGTCCGGAGAAGGGTTTGGAAGCCTCCAGCGTCTTGACGGCGATGCCCCTGGCGCTGAACTCGGTGCGCCCGAGGGTGGCCTCGAGGCCCAACAGGTATTCCTCGATATGGCTGTCGTATCTGATCCTGTGGCCGGACACGGCGGCCGAACCGGCGACGATGGCGTCGGCCAGGGCGTCGATGCCCTCGCCCGTCTTGGCCGAAACGGGGACGACGGGTACGCCGAGGGTCTCGGAAAGCGCGTCATGATCTATGTCGAACAGTTTGTTGCCGACGTCGATTTTGTTGAGCGCGATTATGGCGGGCACTCCAAGCTCGAGCGTTTCCATGGCCAGGACGAGACTGGGTTCCGGGTTGGTGGAATCCACCACCAGGAGAAACGCGTCCGCGTCCCGGGAAAGGATGTCCTTGGTGACGACCAGTTCGTCGTCGCTGTTGCCCGTTATGGAATAGGTGCCAGGGAGGTCCCTGAACGTTATCCTGGTGCCGCCCCTGGTTATGGCCGATTCCTCGAACTCGACGGTGGTGCCCGGGTAATTGGAGGTGATGACCCCCACCCCGGTCAGCCTGGTGAACAGGGACGATTTCCCGACGTTTGGTTGGCCGATTATCGATATTTTCAATGGACGGCTCAATTGGCTGATTCGATATAAATAAGAGACGACAGTTCCTTATCCAGCGCGATCGCCGAGTCTCCGACCTTCACGATCCTGGGGCCGTTGCCGGACACGGCGGACACCATGGACACGTCCCTGCCGGGGACGAAGCCCATGGATATCAGTTTCTTGATTTTCTCCGCATCCTCGCATTTGAGATACGATATCCTGCCGCAGCCGCCCTTCTCGAGTTCGGACAGCGGCGTGTCGCCGATCATCGCGCCGGCGTCGTGGCACGGGTCGGTGCAATACGCGCAATCGTCGTCGATTTTCGGGCCGATCATCCTGCAAAGTTTATCCGCGGACTCGTCGGACATGTGATGCTCGAACCTGCACGCCTCCTGATGGGCATCTTCCATGTCCATGTCCATGACGTCCGTGAGGAACCTCTCGGCGATGTGGTGCTTGCGCCTAATCTTCATGGCCAGTTCCCTGCCCCTCTCGGTGAGAGTCGCGCCCTTGTACCTCACGTAATCCACCAACCCCTCCTCGGAAAGGGTCTTGACCATCTCGCTGACGCTGGCGGGCGAGACGCCCATCAGGTCGGACAGCTCGGACGTCCTCACGACGCCGTCCCCGTCCCCGGATAGCCGGAGGATGTTTATCAGATAATCTTCCCGGTTGTCCGTAGTTGCCATTAAAGTTTAGGAGTGCCCCCAAACTATATTAAAGATTCTTAGGCAGACCGAACTCCGTAACGGGGCCTCATTCCCCGCCGCCCTCACCGGGGGGTTCGGCGGCGTCCCTCGCCCGGGCCTTTTCCTCGGCCTGGCGCTGGCGCTCCTCCTCCCTCTTCCTCGCCCTCTCCTCGGCCTGGCGTTTCCGTTCCTCGTCCTCGCGGGCGATGTCCTCCTCGATGGTCACCCTCTCGGCGTCGCCCTCGGCCTGGCGGGCGGCGATCTCCGCGTTGATTTCCTCGAGGCGCACCAGGCTCCTCTCTATCGAATCGAAAAAGGGTTGGGACTCGGGCGACGGGGCGAACTTCCCGTCGGCGTACAGGTTCCAATAATATTCCCCGATGGCCACGGTCGCCTCGTCGATCGCCCTGCCCTCTTTCTTGATTTCCTCCTGGAGGCCCTTGACGTCGGCCTTCTCGCTCCTCTTGGAGCCCATCTTCTTCAAATCGCCCTTGATCTTGCCGAAAAATCCCATGTCCGACACCTCATTCAACGAGTTTTTTGTAGGCGTAGGCGGGCTCACCCTCGTGGAAGCAGTATCTCACGGTCGTGAATCCCTTCTTGAACGCCTTGACGTCTTTCTTCACCTTGGCGGGGTCCTCGCCCTTGCACACCCTCGCTATGAAGGAGGCAACCTCCTTCATTTCGCTCTCCCTCATCCCGACCCTGGTCATCTCCTGGGCGCCCAGCCTGATCCCGGACGGGCGGACGGCGCTCTCGTCCCATGGAAGCATGTTCTTGTTGCAGATGATGTTCGCGTCCTCCAGCCTCTGTGCCACGTCCATGCCGCCGCCGAACTCGGAGACGTCGACCGCTATGGCGTGGGACTCCGTGAAACCGATGTCGGGGCAAAGGACGGGGACGCCGAGCCCGTATAGCTCCGACGCCAACGCCTTGGCGTTCTTACAGACCTGGGCGGCATATTCCTTGGCGAAGACCTTCATCTCCGCCAGGGTGACCGCCAGGGCGGCCATGGCGTGCAAGTGGTGGCTCGAGGTGACGCCGGGGAACACCGCCCTCCTTAGGGCGGCTTCCTGTTTCTCCGTCAGGTTGGCGCCGAGCAGCATTCCATGGTTGGGGCCGGGGAACGTCTTGTGCGTGCTTGAGGACATGATGTTGACGCCTTCCCTCAAGGGATCCTGGAATTTCCCGCCGGCTATGAGGCCGAGGACGTGGGCCGCGTCGTACCAGACGGTGCAACCGATTTCCTGGAACACGTCGTTGAGCTCCTTGAGCGGCGGCGGGAACAGGAACACCGAGAGGCCGAACTGGGCCACCTTGGGTTTCACCTCCCTGAGCAGCTTGATCGTGCCGTCGACGTCGAGGTTCATGTCGTCGACGTTGAACGGGTAGTTGACGGACTCGACGCCCCTCTGGCCGAAGGCGCCGAACTTCTGCGTGGAGATGTGGGCGCCCTGGGCGAGGGCGCAAGTGGTGATTGTGTCGCCCGGCTTGGCGAAGGCGAAGAGGACGGCCATGTTGGCGACGGTCCCGGATATGGGGCGCACGTCGGCGAACTCCGCCTTGAAAAGCTTCTCGGCCAACTCCGTGGCCCTGGTCTCGACCTTGTCGACGTAGACGTTGCCCTGGTAGTACCTCTTGCCGGGCATCCCCTCGGCATACCTGTCGGCCAGGTCGGAAATGAGCATCTCCTTGGCAAGGGGGCTCATGAGGTTCTCCGAGGCGATCATGGGGATGCATTCCTCGAACCATTTGTTGTGGGCAATGACGTTTTTCCGGATGTACTGGGCGTCCTCGTTCATCTAGCTCGCCAAGTGCATGTGCGCAACGGATAAAAACAATGCCGTCCGCCGGCGGTCATTCCGCCGTTTCGTCCAGCAGGGTCCCCTCGATGACGGTGGAAAGCACCGTGTCTGGGTTGGGATCCACGTCCCTGCGGTCGGCGAGCCTGAGGGAAACGTAGTCCCCCAGGAGGACGCATATGAGGCTTTTCTCCAGGTTGTTGTCGCCGTCGATATAATAAACGTAGAGGTCGAGGTCGCTGTCCCTCAACACCCCCAGGGTGGTGTCGGTCATCCCCCTTATGAGCTCCGAGGCGCCGGTATCATAGATGATTATCGGAAGGAAATGGTCGGAGAGGCCGTCCTCCGTCCACCCGATTATCTCGTTGTGGTTGAACCCGGGGATGGTGCCGCAGAACGCGATCGTACTGGAATTCTCGTTGATCTGGGACTTCCACCGGAGGGATACGGGCCTCATGTTGGACAGGCTGTACACCACGGGTATCTTGAAACCGATCCTGTCGACGATCTCCGTGGCGGCGTTCTCCTCGGTCTCCAGCTCGTCCCTGACCCTCTTGAGCCTCGGGAGCATTGCCTCGGCGTGGGACCTGAACTCGCAGACCCCGATTTTCTCGAAAATCATGCCCAGGGCGCCGACCAGATAGCCCATGGCGGCCCTCGGCGGCATCCCGCCGGGCAGTTGGACGAGGGTGCACCTGCCGTTCTCCCTGCACAGATCCATCAGGGCGCCGCCGGAGGTCACGCAGACGACGGCGCACTTCCTGCGCACGGCGGTCTTGAACATGTTCCTGACCTCCCGGGTGTTGCCGGAATAGCTGACGAGGATCACCATGGTGTCCTGGCCCGCCCATTTCGGGATTTCCATGTTCCTGACGACGACCACCTGGGTCTTGGAATACTGATTGACGAAATCGGAAACAATGTCCCCGGCCGTCGCGGAATTGCCCAGGCCGCAAACGCAGATTTTCGTCTTCTTCGGCAGCTTCGGCAATTCCATCGAGAGGGCTTCCTCCAACTGTTCGGGCATGCTCCTCAGGCGCCTGCCCAACTCGCCGTCGAAATTGCGTGTGGTCCGCATGTCCCCCGTCTATATGCAACGCATATAAATAGAATTATTGCGGGAATTGCCCTGTTACAAGGTTTATTGTACTTGGGCAACCCGTTTATTATATCCAACGGGTTCCACCCACCGGTAGACATAATGGCCGTTAAAGACGCCTTGGAGGCTATAAAGAGGGGCGAAATCGTGTTGGTTTTCGATTTCGACGACAGGGAAGGGGAGACCGACATGACCATCGCCTCGGAATTCATCACCCCTGGGCACATAACCCGGATGAGGAAGGACGCCGGGGGCCTGCTATGCACCACCACACCCTTCGCCGCCGCCAAGGAGATTGGGCTGCCCTTCATGTCCGACGTCTTCTGGGACGGTTCCGGCAAATACCCCCTCCTGGCCGCCATGGCCCCCACGGACATACCCTACGACAGGACGAAGTCGTCCTTCGGCGTCACCATCAACCACAGGAAAACGTTTACCGGCATCACCGACAGGGACAGGGCGCTGACCATCACCGAGTACGCCGAGACCCTGTTCTCCGGGAAGCCCGCGGAGGAAATCAGGAGGGAGATGGGCGAACGCTTCCGGGCGCCCGGCCACGTCCACCTGCTGAACACCAGCGAGAGGATCCTCGACGGCAGGAAGGGGCACACCGAGCTCTGCACCGCGCTTATGATAATGGCCGGCGTGAAGCCGTCCGCGACCATCTGCGAGATGATGGCGGACGACGGCAACGCCCTTAAGAAGGACGAGGCCATGGAGTACGCCAAGGAACACGGCCTGGTCTTCGTCGAGGGGAAGGACGTCGTCGACGCCTGGGCCGCCTGGAAAAAGAAAGGGTGAACCGATGGTCAGGGTCATGGCTTCCGGCGTATTCGACATACTCCACACGGGACACGTATCGTACCTGGAGCAGGCTAGGGCCATGGGGGACGAGCTTGTCGTCGTCGTCGCGTCGGACGAGACCGTCAGGAGGCGGAAGCATGAACCCGTCACGCCAGAATCCATGAGGTTGAGGCTCGTTCAGTCCCTCAAACCCGTCGACGAGGCTGTGCTGGGTCTTTCCGGCGGCGACATGTATTCCACCTTGGACAGGGTGCGGCCCGACATCATCGCCCTGGGTTACGACCAGGACTTCGACGAGGCGGAACTCTCCGCCGAGCTTAGGAAAAGGGGGTTCGAAATCGAGGTCCGCAGGGCGAAGGAATGCGCCGAGGACCTCACGGCCACCCGCAGGATCATAGCCAAGATAAGGGACAGGGAGGCCGTCGATTGAAGATTGGCATCGCCGACACCACCTTCGCCCGCTACGACATGGGCGCTGCCGCCATCGACGAGCTGAAAAGGACGGGCACGGGATTCCGGATCGTCCGCAGGACCGTCCCGGGCATCAAGGATTTACCGGTCGCCTGCAAGAAACTGATCGAGGAGGACGGCTGCGAGATCGTCATGGCCCTGGGAATGCCGGGCCCGGTGCAGAAGGACAAGATGTGCGCCCACGAGGCTTCTACCGGGCTTATCAGGGCGCAGCTGATGACCAACAAACACATTATCGAGGTGTTCGTCCACGAGGACGAGGCCGAGGACGACAAGGAGCTGGCGTTCCTTGCGGACTCGAGGTCGAGGGAGCACGCGGTCAACGCGTACCTCCTCGCGTTCAAACCGGAGAAACTGACCGCGATGGCCGGCAAGGGCCAGAGGGAGGGTTTCGCCGACGCCAAACCGTTGCAGAGGAAGTGAAAACATGACAAAGAAATACAATCTGGCGATAGTGGCCGCGGAATTCAACTACGACATCACGTCCATGATGATCGAGAGGGCCAGGGCCCAGGCGGAATTCCTTGAGGTCAACATAGCGGAGACCGTGATGGTCCCGGGCGTCTTCGACATGCCCCTGGCGATCAAGAAGATGCTGAAGAGGAAGGACATAGACGGCGTCGTCACCCTCGGCGCCGTCATCGAGGGCAGCACCGAGCACGACGAGGTCGTCATCGCGCACGCCGCGAGGAAAATCGCGGACCTTTCGCTGGAATTCGAGAAACCCGTCTCCCTCGGGATAACCGGGCCGGGCATGACCCAGCTCGAGGCCGTCGAGAGGATAGAGAAGGGCAGGGACGCCGTCGACGTCGTCGTGAAGATGCTGAAGCGCCTGGCCTAAGCCCGGCGTTTCCGCATGAACGACTCCAACCTGTCGTAGGCCCTTTCCAGGGTCTCGACCGGCGGCAGGAGTATGGTCCTGAAGTGGCCGCCGCCGTATTCCTCGCAGAATCCGGAACCGTGCACCAGGACCACCCCCTCCTCCCGCATGAGGTCCAGGACGAAGTCCTTGTCCGACTTCCACGAGGTCAGTTCCACCCTTGGGAACATGTACATCGCGCCCATCGCCCGCTGCGTCGAGATGCCGGGGATCTCGTTCAACCGTTTATACGAGAAATCGGCCCTTTCCTTCAGCTTCCTGTTCATGTCCCTGACGTAGTCCTGGGGCCCCTGCAACGAAGACTTCGCGGCCCATTGGCACGGGACGTTGGGGCAGATGCGGGCCCGCATCTGCTTCATCATCCCCTCGAACACGTCGTCGAGGACGCCGTCGGAATCCATGTAGTAGCAGTAGCCGATGCGCCAGCCGGGCATCAGGTTGACCTTCGAGAAACCGTTGAATATTATGCGGGGCACGTCGCTGGGAAGCCGGGAGGCGGAGTAGAACCTGGTGCCGAACGTGATCAGGTCGTAGATTTCGTCGGATATGAGCGGTATGCCGTGTTCGGCGGCGATGTCCCCGATCTCCCTGATCGATTTCTCGGGGTAGACGGCGCCGGTCGGGTTGTTCGGGTTTATCACGACGATCGCCTTGGTTTTCTCCGTGATACGTTCACGGATCATGTCAATGTCCGGGCGCCAAGCCTCATCCTCGATCTGCCTGTACGGGACGGCCTTCCCCTCGTAGTAGCCTATGTACTGGGCATACGAAGGGTAGCCGGGGCCGGGGACGAGCACCTCGTCGCCCCTGTCCAACAGGGTGCCAAGGACGACGTTGATTGCCTCGCCCACGCCGCTGGTGACGCACACCCTGTCCGGGGAGACGTCGGCGCCGTGCTTTTCCTTCTCGCGTTCGGCGATCGCCACGCGGAAACCGATGTCCCCCTGAGAGTCGCCGTAGCCATTGTCGACGTTGTCCACGGCCTCCCTCAGGGCGGCCTTGAAATACTCGGGCGTCTCGAAATCCCATTTGTTGGGGTCGCCGATGTTCAGGCGTATCATGTCCATGCCGGCGGCGGCCAACTCGTCCGCCGGGACGGATACCTCCCGGATGGCGTAGTACATCGCCTTGGAACGCTCGGACGGTTTGATTCTGCGACGGGACATTGGAATCGTCAATGGGTAGCCACCGGTGAGTATATAACCAGGACGTTTAGGCCTTTACCCGCGCCGGCCGTCAAAAACCTTCGTCCACGACGGGGCAACCGTTTAAACGCCAATGGGGCATGGGGGCTCGTGGCCAGAATCCGCCTGGGGAAGAACCACCTGCGTTGGTGCTACGATTGCAACCTTCCCATTTTGGAATCGAGGGAATGCCCGAGTTGCGGCGGGAAAACCTCCGAGGTCACAGTCACCCCGCCGGGGGACCTGCGTCCGGCCTTCCCCTTCGACCTGGATTTGATCCGTTCCGTCGCCGACGGGCAGTTCGGCCCCGGCACGGGGGACGCCCTGTTGCCCAGGGGGAACGCCGTCGTACTCAACAAATCCCCGTCCCTGGACAGGATGGACGAGATTATCGTCGACGGGGTCGCGGTCGCGTCCCTGCGTTTCGATCTGAACGGCGAATGGACCCTCGTCGCCAGGATGCAGGGCGCCATGCGGATGGGGCCGGTCGCGACGAAGAATTGCGTCGTGGCCCACCCGAACGCCGTCAGGTTCGTCGAGGACGGCATGAACCTTATGGCACCGGGCGTCGAGGACGCCGACCCGGGGATATCCGAGGGGGAGGAAGTGCTTGTCGTCACCCGCGACCGGCGCGCGATCGCCACCGGCGTCGCCAGGATGTCCGGCCCGGACATGGTCGCCCGGGACAAAGGCATGGCCGTCAAGACGAAATGGACGAAGCCCGAGGACCCCGTCGGCCCCGGCAGGGCGTGGGACTGGGACTCCATCGCGGAAGCCAATTCCGGCGTCATCGGAAGAAGGGCGGACGAGGCCGTGACGTTCATACACCGCACCATGGAAAAATACGGTCTGCCAACGGTCGTCTCGTTTTCCGGGGGCAAGGACAGCCTCGCCACCCTCCTCCTCGCGTTGCGCGCCGGCCTCAAACCGCGGGTGTTCTTCGTCGACACGGGCCTTGAGTTCCCGGAGACCGTCGCCCACGTGAAGGAAACCGCGGAAAGGCACGGCCTGGAACTTGTCATGGAGTCCGTCCCCAAAGAGATTTTCTTCGACAACCTGCCCCACTTCGGCCCGCCCGCCAAGGATTACAGGTGGTGCTGCAAAACCAACAAGCTCGGGCCGATCGTCAGGGCGACGAACTCCCACTTCCCCAACGGCGTGCTCTCGCTCATCGGCCAACGGAGATACGAGTCCGAGGCTCGCAAGAACAAACCCAGGGTCTGGAGGAACCCGTGGACCCCGGGCCAGATCGGGGCGTCGCCGATACAGGAGTGGAACTCCCTGCACGTCTGGCTGTACATCTTCCTGGAAAAGGAGCCTTTCAACCCATGGTACGGGATGGGTTTGGACCGGATTGGCTGCTTCCTCTGCCCGGCCTCGGACCTGGCGGAACTGGGGTTAGTTTCAAGGGGTTCCCCGATATACGGTGAATGGGACGCGTTCCTCACCGAATACATGGAATCGCGCGGCCTCCCGCGGGAATGGAAGGACTTCGCCCTGTGGAGATGGAAGGACGCCCCGGATTCGATAAGGCAGGAGGTATCCAGGTTGACGGGCAAGGACGTATCCGAATTGACGAGGCAGGCCACGCCCCCCAAGGGCGGCAGGTTGCGCCTCAGGGTGCAGGACGGCTACTCCCCATGCACGATCGGCTACAGCGTGGAGGCGGCCATATCGAGGCCCGTCGATTTGGTAAGGCTGGCGAGGTTCGCCCATGCCATGGCCTCGCTGGTGGAACTGGGCGGGGACGGGGAATGGCTGGAGGCCGACTTCCTAACGGTCTACAGGGAGGGTTCCATCGTGTCCAAGGCCACTGTCGAGGACGACGCCAGGAGCCAAATCCGCCGCATGTGGTCCCTGATCATCCGTTCGGAGGAATGCGCCGGGTGCGGCCTGTGCGAGACCCGTTGCGAAGCCGGCGCCCTGAGGATGGAGAACGGCATCGTGGAGATGCACGAGGACAACTGCATCAGGTGCGGCGACTGCTTCGGGCCCTGCCCGGCGGAGAAGTTCAGCGACGGTGACATGGATTGAGTCCTTTGCCGGCGGGATGCCCCGTTTCCTACCTCAGTTCCGATATTGTCCGAAGTTTGGTTCCGACATTGTCCGAAGTTTGGTTCCGACATTGTCCGAAGTTTGGTTCCGACATTGTCCGAAGTTTGGTTCCGACATTGTCCGAAGTTTTTTAAATTAAATCAAAAATTTTATATAACATAATAAGATATAAACAAATAAAACATAAATAAACATTTGATATTATGGAACAGAACTTCCGACATTGTCCGAAGTTTGGTTCCGACAAAGTCGGAAGCGAGGTTATGAAGAAATATATCCCGAGGATAATCGACAGCGTGTTGGAAACGAGACTGAGGAGGTCCGGAGCGGTCCTTATAAAGGGCCCGAAATGGTGTGGCAAAACAACAACCGCCTCGATGAGGTCGAAAAGCATACTGAACCTGCAAAATCCAAAAATGCGGGAAAAATACCTGGAAACGGCGGCTACGGATCCGCTGTCCCTCCTAGATGGCGACAAACCCAGATTATTGGACGAATGGCAAATCGCGCCCAATCTGTGGGACGCGGTGAGACAGGCCGTCGACTCCATCGGGAAGCCTGGTCAATTCATCCTAACGGGCTCTTCCGTCCCCCCGTTGGAGAAAGGGATGCACTCCGGCGCAGGAAGGATATCCGAACTGTTGATGAGGACGATGAGCCTTTATGAATCCGGGGATTCCAACGGACGCGTTTCGCTCGGCAAACTATTCGAGGGACGTGGCGAACCGATCACGTCCCCTTCCGGCCTGGGTTTGGAGGACGTGGCGTTCTGCACCGTGAGAGGCGGTTGGCCCTTCGCCCTGACGCTGTCCGCGGATGACGCGACGAAAATCGCCGGGGACTACCTCGAGACCATAGTGAACCGCAACATTAGCGAAATAGACGGGGTGACCAGGAGCCCCGCCAGGGTGTGGAAAGTAATCCGGTCCTTGGCCAGAAACACGTCCACCCCCGCGACGTTGGAAACCATCCGCAAAGACATGTCCGGAGACGGGATTCCGGTTTCGACGAAAACCATCTCTGAGTACCTGGGGGCGTTGGAACGGCTGTACGT
This sequence comes from Thermoplasmatales archaeon, assembly GCA_012520845.1. Classification (GTDB taxonomy): domain Archaea; phylum Thermoplasmatota; class Thermoplasmata; order Methanomassiliicoccales; family Methanomethylophilaceae; genus JAAYNL01. Next base: position 57,772 of record JAAYNL010000018.1, read on the forward strand.
CACTGAGAACCTCGAGGCATGGAGCCCCGCGCTTCGTTCGAGGACCGTGATGAGGGCTACGCCGAAAAGACACTTCACCGACCCGTCCATCGCTTGCGCAGCGCTCAGCGCGTCGCCCGAGGACCTGTTGCAGGACCGCAATACGTTCGGCTTTCTTTTCGAGTCCCTTTGCGTAAGGGACCTGAGGGTATACGCCGACGCACTCGAGGGCAACGTGTTTCATTACAGAGACAAGAACAACCTGGAGGTGGACGCCGTTGTTCACCTACGCAACGGCAAATGGGGCGCGGTCGAAATCAAACTGTCGCCCAGGGGCGTCGACGATGCGGCCGAGAACCTCAAGAGGTTTTCGGAGAAAATCAACCACGAGCGCATGAGGGAACCTTCCTTCCTCATGGTCCTCACGGTGGACGACTTGGCATACCGAAGGCAGGACGGGGTATACGTCGTTCCAATTGGCTGCCTTGGGCCATGATCTGCCGAGCGACACAAAGGACAGGCCTACCGGAATTTAGTCTTGTCAAATCGGACCAAATCGATTCAGTCACGTAAACGTTTCCCACAATATGAGAAACGTATTTCCCATATTGTGGGAAATGCGATTCCTGTTTTGTGAAAAACACATCCGACGTTATTCGTAAACCTTCTGTTGCTTTTTGAATCCCCTTACATCAGGGACCTCAGGGCATACACGAATGTATTGAAGGAAATGCGTTCCATTCTCATGGCCCTCACAGCCGGGGAATTGGCGTACGGAGGAGAGGATGGGTCTAAGTCGTTCCCCCAATCTCCCAGACAGCTTCGATACCGTCGAACACGTATCGTTATCATAACCAGCGTGACCTGGCGACTGAAAAGTTCGGCGAGGATGATATGGATTAGGTCCTTTTGAAACCGCGGAATATCCATTTACCGATGGAGTTCACGCCGTACTTCACGGTCATCTTCAACGTCCTGTGCTGGCACCAGATTTCCACGTTTTTGGATAGGACGGCCTCCATCACGTCCCGCCACGTCCCGCAGGTGTCTGGCAGCTCCACGAGACCCAGGCCTATGCTGGAAAGGCTGTGGGCGTCGCTCCCCGCGGAAACGGGCAGCCCCTTCCTCTCGGCGATCTTCATCGCCTTCCTGTTGGCGGCGGGGGAGGACCTGCGGTTCAACCCCTCGATGCCGTCGAACCCGTCGATTATGTCCTTTTCCTTGAGGCCCGACCATATCCGGTGGGGATGGGCGACGAAGGCGTACCCGCCGGCGGCGTGTATCGCGTCGACGGTGTCCTTGACGGACATCATGGACGGTATGTCCTCGGTCACGCCGTAGGCCAGGATGTGGCCCGCGTCGGAAGTTATCTCGATGCCCGGCACAATGATGATGCGGTCCTCGTCCTTGACGTCCAAATACCCTTGGATGGTGTTGTGGTCCATGATGGCGATGCACCCCAGGCCGAGCTCGATCGCCCTCTCGACGATCTCCCGCGGGGTGGCCTTGCCGTCGGAGCGGGTGCTGTGGATGTGCAGGTCGGCCTTCATCTTACCCGCGCGCCCTCTTTCATGTCGACGGTGACCACCGCTTTCGCATCGGCGCCGTCGGACAGGGGCATCGATCGGTCGCCGTCGACGACGAATGCGGCGAAATGGCCGCAGCCCTCGCAATGGCGCATCTCGATAACGACTTCCTGGAACTGTTTGAAATCGACCCGGGAATCGGAGGTCTTGAGGCCGCAGTCGAACCTCGTCCCGTTGGGCAGGCCGCCTATCGGCTCCACGAGGGAAACCGTGGAGCCGCCGAGGGCCTCGTCGTCCGCGGCGAGCATCATGCCCTCGGATTTCACGCCGCGGATCTTAGCCGGCTTCAGGTTGACGAGGACGAGCACCTTCCTGCCGAGCATGTCCTCCTTCGAATGGTATTCCTTCAGACCGGCGACGACGGTCCTCTCGGAACCCGTGTCGACGGTGACGACGTACAGTTTGTCGGCGTCGGGGTGGTCCTCCACCCTCTTAATCTCGCCTACCCTTATGTCGAGTTTCCTGAACGCTTCGTAACCTTCCGTTTCCATGGTATCTTCCTCAATCTCTATTTTCCCGAAGACCGGCGACGGTTCTGGCAACACGGTCCCCGAGGGCAACGGGGCGGTGGCGGCCCCGTACCCGGCGGACCCCAGCGGACCCGGGAGGCCGAGGTATCCCCAGACCTTCTCCGCCGAGGCGGGGATGAAGGGCCACGATGCGACGGCGAGGGCCTTGGCTATCCTCAGCGCGGCGTTGAGGGAGGACCCGCAGACGTCCCTGTCCTCCTTTATCGTGGCCCAGGGTTTCACGGAATCGAAGAACCTGTTTCCGTACCTCGAAAGGTCCATGACCGCCTTCAACGCCTTCTTGAAGTCGCAGGAATCCAGGTATCCCGTCAATTCGTCGAGGCGTTCCCTTATCTCCCCGTCGACGGCCCCGTTGTCGCCGAGGTCGGCGGGTATCGCGCCGAAATTCTTGTGCGTGAAACTAAGACACCTGTGCCAGTAGTTGCCCAGGTTCCCGACCAGCTCGGTGTTGACGCGGACGGCGAAGTCCTCCCACGTGAAATCCGAGTCGTGGGTGTCGGGCATCACAGCGGAAAGGTAGAAACGGATCAGGTCCGGGTCGTACTCCTCAAGGACGGAGGGGATGTCGATCGCCCCGCCGCGGCTCTTCGACAGCTTGCCGCCGCGGAACATCAGGTATTCGTTAGCGGGGATGTCGTGGGGCAGGTTCAGGCCGCCGTAGCCCATCAGCATCGACGGCCAGATTATCGAGTGGAACGGGATGTTGTCCTTCCCCAGGAAATAGTAGTGCTTGACGCCCGGGTCCTTCCAATATTCCTCCCAAAGGTCGGGTTTGCCGACGTTCTTGGAATATTCCTTGGCGGCGCTCAGGTAGCCGATGACGGCGTCGAACCAGACGTAGATGACCTTGTCGCCCCACCCCTCCACCGGGACGGGGACGCCCCAGTCCATGTCCCTGGTGATCGCCCTGTCCACCAGGCCGCCCTTCAGCCAGTTCTCGGTGAACGCCCTGACGTTGGGCCTCCACCAATCCTTGTCCGCCATGTACTCCAGCAGGGGTTTCTCGAAGGAGCTCAGCTTGAGGAAGTAGTGCTCCGTGGGCGCGACGTCCGGAACACTTCCGCACGTGACGCACACCGGGCCGATCAGGTCGCCGGCCTCGAAGGTCGTGCCGCAATGCTCGCACTGGTCCCCGCGGACCCTTTCCGCGGAGCATTTCGGGCAGACGCCCTCCACGTACCTGTCGGGCAGGAAACGGTCGCAGTCGGGGCACCTGTACTGCATGGACTCCTTGGCGACGAGATGGCCGTTCCTCAGAAGGGTGAGGAAGACGTCCTGCGTTACCTCGATGTGGTTCTCCGTGTGCGTTTTGGTGAAAAGCGTGAAGCCTATCCCCATCCCCTCTATGGCCGCCTTGTTGATGGCGTGGTACCTCTCGGCCACCTCCAGCGGCGTTACGTTCTCCCGTTCGGCGGTGACGGTGATCGGCGTGCCGTGCTGGTCGGAGCCGGAGACCATCATGACCTCGTTCCCCTTGAGGAGGTTGTGCCTCCTGAATATGTCCGGGGGGAGGATCGAGCCGGCCAAATGCCCCAAATGTATGGGGCCGTTGGCATACGGCCACGAAACGCCGATGAATACCTTCGCCATATTATCGCGCCTTCCAACACGGGCGGCCTATTTTAACTATGCGCGGAATGTCCTACCCATGGGTTTCGTGAACGGCGGGATGCCGTTCCTACCGTTCAAAGATGGTGTAATTGGGACGGAAGTTGTCTCATTTATATATTAATCGAAATTATGCGTACAAATACGTAAAATTTCGATTAATGGCACGGATGTTGCCGAGCGACTTGCAGGCCCGGAACGACAGTCGCGCAGGGGTGTTTCACTCCGCCGCGCCGCCCCTCCTGAGGGGCACCAATCCCTTAACGACCGTCGCCAGCACGAAGACGCTCCAAAGCCCTGGGAACACCGCGCCGACGATTTCCGAGGCGGTCACGCCGATCCATATCGACTCCAGCGTGTGGAAGTGCTGCACCATCACGTAGCTCACGGGTATCTGCAGGACGTTCCTCACCGCCGTGGTGACCATCGACTTGACGCCCATACCCAGGGACATGAACAGACCCTCGGCCATGAAGCCCCACGCGGCGAACGGGAGGAAAACGCTGAACCACCGGAGGGCGGACGCCATCTCGGGACGCAGGTGGGACGACGTGTCCGAATAGGTGAAGATCGTCACGATCTGCTCGGCGAACACCAACGACGCGACCGTGATGATGGACATGAGGACGGCGCAGGACTTGACCGCGTACCAGTAGGCGGCGGTCAGCTTGTCCCTGTCCCTGGCGCCGTAGGCGGCGGCGCACACCGGCACCATGCCCCCGCTGAACGCGAACAGCGGGACCATGAACATGTTGATTACCCTCCAGGTCGTGGAGAAGACGGCCACGCCCTCGAGGCCGCCCGCGTCCACCAGAATCAGGTTCATTATCACGCTGGCGAGGGAAATCACCATGTAGCTGGCGCTGGCGGGTATGCCGACGGAGAGGATGTCCTTGGCCACGGAAAGGTTGAGCCTGCGCCCCCTGAGGCGAACGGCAAGGTAGGTGACCCTGTTCCTGGAATAGTAGAAATAGAGAAGGACGGCGAAGGACGCGAGCATGGAGATGACCATCGCCAGCGAGGCGCCGAGGACGCCGAGGCCCAGGCCGAACCCGTTGAAATCGTAGATGAAGAACGGGTCCAGGATGATGTGGATCACGGCCGACAGTATCTGCGTTTTCATCGACAGCTTGGCGGCGCCCTCCGCCCTGAGGATCTGGCTGTAGACGACCGACGTCATTATCGGCGCGGAGAACAGGAACATGGGGGTGGTGTACTCCAGACACAGGTCCAGGGAATCCCCGACCCCGATGAGGATGAGCATCGGTTTCTGCACCAGCAGCATCAGGACGGTGAACGCCGACGAGAAGATCAGCGTCAGGAACACCGCCTGGGTCGCGGTCTCCTCGGCCGCTTCCTTGTCGCCGGCGCCTATCCTGCGGGAAACGAAGGACGCCGCGCCGACGCCAATGCCGTTGCCGATGCCCACCATGATGAAGAACAGCGGGAAAGTGAAACCGACCGCGGCCAGGGCGGCCTCGCCCAGGCCGGCGACCCACATGGCGTCGATGAGGTTGTTGGACATCTGGGCCGTGGTCGCTATGGCCATCGGTATGGCCATCGCGAGCACCGCCTTCTTAGGGTTGCCGAGCAAAGTCTCGACGCCCTCCGTCCTCCCCTCCCCGTCCATCGCCAACCCAGAAACGGCGTTCATTATATACCTTTGCGAAGGGGTGTTTTCCTTGGTTGCAAGGTGCCATACGGCGATGGGATAGCCCGACGCCCCCATGCTCGGATAAGGGCTGAGGACACGAAACGGCCGCGTTTTATAAGACGCGATGAAATAAGACATCCGACGGCTTACGCGGCGCGGGAAGGCTCCCTCCAATCCTTGATAACGTACCACTCCCGTTCAGTTTTGGACGAAAGTTGCCATACCGTATACGGACTGGCGTCGGCAAACATCACGAAACGGGTTTTGATTCTCTCGGAGTCCTCGCATCTCACGGAGGCGGACCAAATTTGAAGGTTCTCAACAATCTTCATCGTCGTCTGCGGGGAGGACCAGCGCCCCTTTTTCATCATGGTGCCCGACGATGGGCACGTCCTTTAGCATTTCGGAGATTTTCGCCGCCACGGCATCGCGTTCCTGCTTAGAAACCCTCTTTTCCGCACCGGCCATTTCCACGCCTCCGATTGCAATAGACGTCAGGGTATTTAAACGGTCAATTTATGCCCCGGTTCCGCGTTTTTACGACCGCCCGCCGCCCTCGTTGGAAACCGAAGGGGGGTTTAGACCCGGGGCAAACTTATATCCGTTACGATTCATCGCCCGGCATGGTGCGCATAGCCGCCGTCATACAGGACAGGTGCCAAAGCAGGAAGTGCAACAAGGAATGCATCAAGTTCTGCCCGCTTGTCAGGACGGGCGCCCAGGTCATCGTCCTCGGGGAGAGGGGCAAACCAGTCATCTCCGAGACCCTGTGCGTGGGGTGCGGCATATGCGTCAACAAGTGCCAGTTCGACGCGATCAGGATCCTGGGGCTGGCCGACGAGCTCGAGGGGGAGATGGTCCACCAATACGGGGAGAACTCGTTCCGCCTATACAGGTTGCCCGTCCCCAAGAAGGGCATCGTCACCGGGATCCTCGGCCCGAACGGCATAGGCAAAAGCACCGCCATCAAAATGCTCTCCGGCGTCGAGGTCCCGAACCTCGGCAACTACGAATCCCCGGGGGGCAAGGACGCCGTCCTCGAATACTACGCCGGGACGGAGATGCACTCGTACCTCTCGGACGTCTATTCCGGCAAGGTCAGGACCGCGATAAAACCGCAATACGTCGACAAGCTCCCGCAGGCGAGCAAGGGCGTCGTCAGGGACCTGCTGTCCAAGGTGGAGGAGCGGATGACCGTCGGCGAGGCGGCGGAAGCCTTCGAACTCACCGAGGTCCTGGACAGGGGTTTGGACAAACTCTCCGGCGGCGAGCTGCAGAGAATGGCCATCGCCGCCACCGCCATGAAGGACGCGGACGTCTACTTCTTCGACGAGCCGTCCTCGTACCTGGACATATACCAGAGGGTCAGGATGGCCCGCCTGATCAAGGACCTGAGCAAGGACAGGCAGGTCATGGTCATAGAGCACGACCTCGCGATCATGGATTTCCTGGCGGACAACGTCAACGTGGTCTACGGCGAGGAGGGCGTGTACGGCGTGTTCACCCTCGCCAGGCAGGCCAGGACCGCCGTCAACGTCTACCTCGACGGCTACCTTCCGGAGGAGAACATCAGGTTCAGGGACCGCCCCATCGAATTCGCCGCGTCGCCGCCCCGCGGGGAGTGGGTGACGCACACCCTCCTGGAGTACGACGGCATGTCCAAGGACTTCGGCGAATTCAGCCTCCGGGTCGGCCCGGGGAAGATAAAGATGGGCGAATCCGTCGGGGTCGTCGGCCCGAACGCAACCGGCAAGACGACGTTCGTGAAGATGCTCGCCGGCCTCGTGGAGCCGGACGGCGGCCCCCTCGGCCAAAAAATCAAGGTGTCGTACAAGCCGCAGTACATCTCCGCCGACTTCGAGGGGACGGTGAAGGACCTGCTGAACACCGCCGCCTTCGAGACGATGCAGAGCGGCTTCTTCCAGAGCGAGGTCATCGAACCCCTGCACCTGAAGCACCTCATGGAAAAGGAGGTGGGGAACCTCTCCGGCGGCGAGCTGCAGAGGGTCGCCATAACGCTTTGCCTTTCCAAGGAGGCGGACATCTACCTGTTCGACGAACCCTCCGCGTACCTGGACTCCAACCAGAGGATGAACGCCGCCCGCACCGTCAGGAGGATGATGGAGAAAACCGGCAAGAGCGGCCTGATCGTTGACCACGACATCTACTTCCTGGACATGGTCTCCGATTCCATGATGGTGTTCGGCGGCGAGCCCGGCAGGGCGGGCACAGCCGAGGGGCCCATGGGCATGAGGGAGGGGATGAACTCCTTCCTCGGCGCCGTCGACATCACGTTCCGCAGGGACGCGGAATCCCACAGACCCAGGATCAACAAGCCCGACTCCCGCCTTGACAGGGAGCAGAAGTCCAAGGGCGAGTATTATTACGCCTGATCACGCCAGGGCCGGGAAGAGACCCAGGGAAAATACGTATGCCAGGTAGGCGACGAGCATGGCACCGCCGGCCAGCCTCCCTATGCCGTCCCGGAACCGGACGGACAGGAACATCGCCAGCGCGAAAGCCGCCATCACCGGTATGTGGTAGAACAGCGCGGGATCCGAGACGGGGATGCTGACGAGCATCGCCCCGGCACCCAGGGCGAGGGTGCTGTTGAAGATGATGCTGCCCACGATGTTACTTACCAGGATCTCGTTCTCGCCCTTCACGCCCGCCATGATGCAGATGCTGAACTCCGGCAGGGATGTGCCCAGGGCGACCACCAAGAGGCCGACGAGCAATTCCGACGCCCCGAGGGTCGCGGCCAACTCCTTGGCGCCGTCGATGAACGCCTTGGCCCCGAGAAACAGCAAGGCTATGCCCACAAGCACCAGGACGGACTGGAAGGCCAGGGATCCCTCCCTTCCCCCCGCGGGTACCCCGCGATCCTGCACGGGTTCCCCGTCGGGTTTCTTGAGCCTGAAGGTCAGGTATACGAAAACGAACAGGGACAGGACGAGGGCTAAGCCCTCGATGCGGGATATGGCCCCGTCGGCGGCGAACAGGGCGACCATGGCGATGACCGCGAGCATGGACCACATCTCGAAACGTATGGCCTGGAACTTCGAGACGACGGGCGTAAGCAGGGCCACGAGGCCGATGGCCAAACCTACGTTGGCGATGTTGCTGCCGACGATGTTCCCCAAAATCAGGGCCGGCGCCTCGGACGACATGACGCAGGTGGCGAACTCCGGGGCGGACGACCCGAAGGCCACGACGGTCAGGCCGACGGCGAAGGGCGTGACCCCGAGCCTCAACGCCAGGTTCTTCGCCCCGTCCACCATCCACTCGGACCCGTAGTACAGGAGCACGATGCCCACCGGGATGCCGAGTAGGACCCACGCCACGTGCCGCAAAAGGGATTTTTCTATTTAACAGGTGTGGGATAGCGAATCGCAATCGAACAAAAGACAAGAATTATAAATGTGGGCGATAATTGATTTACAAGGTTGCCCCAAGGCAGCCTGTGGCGGGATGTGACCCCTAGGACGCTCACCGCCACACCTCCCGTTCATGGAATTTTCTTCAATCCGTATCCAATCGCATCGCCCTCGACCTCCAAAAATTTTGGTTCGATTATAGAAAAGAATTCCTCGAACGTCTCTTGGCTCGCAGGGCTTGCCACCGCCTTTCTGAACTTTCTTCGTATGCAATATGCCACGCAATCTACCAATTGTATCATGTTCCTATGTCTCGAATCGACAAAAAATGGGTCTTCGATCAAATATTCGTTTTTATTTTGCTCGGTTCCATTTTTCAGAAGGGTTTTGATTACGGTTCTGACCTTGTCGTCGTAATTCCTACTCACAGAATCCAATACCAGAATGCAACCGTGTTCCTCTTTCCCGTTCTCCTTTGCGGTGCAATTGACCCTTTCCATATGTAAGCAAAGGCTGTCAAACAACGGTTCGAAAGCTAATGAGACGACGTCCAAATCTTCATCGGTGAGTTCGTCCTTCCTGACCAATACCGCAATTATCACGCAATCGGATTCCGCCACCAGTTTCAGAACCTCGCGGAAAATTTCCAAACGGGTTTCCAACCCGATATACCTAAAAGGGCCGTGACGATTGAAAAAGTCCATGGCATGGAATTCCACATCCCTCTCATCCCTATCGGGAAAATAATTTCTTTTGATTGCATTGACCCTGTCGTCAATATTTTTCCAAAAAGTTTCCTCAATAGTCAATGAAACAAGAACGAATTCCTGCTCTTGATGTAGAAAATCGGGCTGACCCGACTCATCAATGTATGTTATGTGCATCCATTAACTCCCGACGCTCAGTAGCGATTGGGATTTATAAATCCATGCAAGGAATCGGAAAATTCGCGCATATTTGGTATGAAACACGGAAACGGTGCCCCCAATAGGATTGAAGCTGATGCAGGCATATGCGCGAACACGCTTCCCAAACAGCAGACCCTCTGCCGACAACGTCGATGAATTCACATTGGATGCCGCACAAACACTCTCTCGGACAAAAGATGGATTGTTACCATTTTATACAAATGCGAATCGCAACGGCGTTTAGACCTGCCCCAACTTTATATTTTATATAGGTCCCAGACGTACGACGGCACGATGCACTCGAAGGCGGACTGCCACACCCACACCCATTACTCTGGGGTGACCAAATACAAGGCGTTGAGGTTCCCCGAGTCCGTCACCAGGCCGGCGAAGCTCGTCGACCTCGCCCGGGAAAGGGGGTACAGCGTCCTTTGCGTGACCGACCACGATTCCATCGCCGGCGCGTTCAAAGCCAGGGAGTACGCGAGGAAGTACGACGACATCGACGTGGTCGTCGGCGAGGAGATCACGTCCGCCGACGGCGAGGTGCTGGGCCTTTGGTTAAACGAATTGATCCCGCCCGGCCTTTCCATCGAGGAGACCATCGACGAGATAAGGGGGCAGGGCGGCATCGCCATCGCCCCCCATCCCTACAGTTTCTACGTCCATTGCCTCGGCGACAGGATCCTCGACCTGGATCTGGACGGCATCGAGGTCCTGAACGGCGGCCACGTCGACCGATACACCAACCCCATGGCCAGGGAGGTCGCCGCCGCCAACCCGGGAAAATGGGCCGAGATGTCCAGCAGCGACGCCCATTCCACGCACACGTTCGGTTACAACTGGACGGAATTCGAGGGCAGGGGGGAGGACGACCTGCGAAAGGCCATCCTGTCGAGGGCCACCGTCCCAAAGGGCAAACCCGCCCCGGTCATAGCCCAGGTGCGCTGGAGCATGGAGGTCGTCATGGGGGCGCAGAGGATGCTGCTCAGGTCCCTTTTCGGCCAGGTCGTGGAAAACCCCGACGACCCGCTGGTCACGAAAATGCTCGACATCAACGCCGGAAAAAAGCTCGGCGGCCTGATAGGCGGCTGCCTCTATCTCGTGCCGCCCATGCCGTTCATCGCCGCGTGGCTGAGCACCACGTGGCTGAAGAGGAGGGCCCAGAAACTGTTGGACGACCTCGACCGCAAATTCGAGGAGATGAAGGTTGGTGGGAAAGATAGGGCATGAGGTCTACAAGGTGGTGGTGCATGCGCCCCCCGGATACGAGGATGCAATCATGGACGCGGTCGACTCCGCTGTTGAATCCGTCTACCCGGGCTACAGGAGAACGTTCTCCGTGACGGACACCGTGGGGACGTGGATGCCCGTGGAAGGCGCCAACCCGTTCCTGGGGACCGTCGGTGAAATCGAGACGGCGAACGAGCGTAGGATAGAGTTCATCGCCTTCGGGAAGGACCTGCGGAAAGCCGTGGCGGCGATAGTCTCCGCCCACCCGTACGAGGAGCCGGCCATCGACATAATCCCGATGGTGGCCTGGAAATCATTCCTTTGAATCCTTTATGGGCGTGTATGAATAAACGCCGTCGAGGGCGCGTTGCATCCTGTGGATCTTGAGGCTGTTTTTCCTGAACGGCAGCTCGTCGGCGGGCATGGCGCCCATCTCCACGAACTCCTCCAACAGCCTCTGGCAACGGTCGTATTCGCAGAAGATGCCGATGCGGACGTCGATCTGTCTGTTCCTGAACCTGTATGTGCCGTCGGCGACGGCGGGTTCCTCGGAGAGTTTGGGGAACAGAGCCATGTTCGCGTCGCAGGCCGCGACGACGTCGTCGTAGCGTTCAAGGCCGTAATATGCCTCTATCAGGGCCTCGTTCAGCAGGTACGACGACAGGTCGTCGGGACCGAAGGCGTACGCCTGCTCAACGAGGAAAACGACGAAGGACCAGTTTTCATCGGCCACGGCGGCGTCGGCGGCCTTGAGGAAAAAACCCCCGGGGGAATCGGCGGATATCCCCTCGGCATACCTCCCGAGCCTCACCCTCTCCTGATCGGATATCCCGGCGTACCACTTGGCCAGGCCCGCGCCCTTGACGGACGCCGGCGTGTCCCTCTTCCTGAACAACATGCCCCTCGGATGGGGGATATCGGATAAAACACATGCGGGCTCACTTGGGTACGCCCTTGCCGGAAATACCCTCGAGGGTCCATTCGACCCATTCCACGAATCCGGCCGCCCTGATGTCGCATTCCCTCGTGCAGTGGGGACAGTCCGAATCGTGGCAGGGCTCGGCCATGATGTTGACGTCGGCCCTGCGGCCGAATTCCGCCTTCATGGCCGCCTTGACCTTGGAGAATTCCTCAAACTGTTCCCGCACGGTGATGTACCTAGGCAGGACGATGTGCATGTCCACGTGGAGAGTGCTCCCGACCTTGAGGACCCTGACCGCGTGGATGTCTATCCAATCCTCCCGGCGGTGGGCGTTGAGCGTCTTGAGCAGGGAACCGAGCAGTTCCGCGTCGGTTGTGCCGAGGACGGCGTCCATGGACTTCTTGATCACGCCCGCGCCGGTGCCGAGTATGACGATGCCGAAGAACATGGCGATGGCGCCGTCGATCCACGGGACGTCGTGGCCCGCGGAGGAAAGGTATGACATGATCAAAAGACCGGCAACGATGCCGGCGGACGAGTAGGTGTCGCTGCAGAGGTGTTTCCCGCTCGCCTCGAGGGCGGGGGACCCGTTTTTCCTTCCCCTGAGGATCGCGGCGCGGCCGAGGGCGTAGTTCGCCACGCCGGCGACGGCGATAAGGATGAGACCCAGATCCAATTGCCTGACGTCCTGGGGGTTGAGTATGCGGGAAGACGCCTCCATGACGATGAAGGCCCCGGCGATCGCGATCATCACGCCCTCAATGGACGACGATATGGTCTCGGCGCCCCCGTGGCCGAAGGGGTGCTCCCTGTCCGGCGGCTTGGCCGCGAGATGGAGGGCGTAAAGCCCGATTAGCCCGGCGGCGACGTTGACGACGCTTTCCAGGGCATCGGTCATTATCGCCACCGAAGACGTGATGAGCCAGGCCGCGAGTTTCATGGACAGCAGGACCACGCCGACGACCACTATCACCCTTTGGAACTTGTAATTCTCCACCGCCGCCGGGTCCCTGTCCATCGACACGCCATCGCCGGGCACGGTTATCCCCTTTGCGTTCATTCGCCGATTCTCCACGAAACGGTAATGCCGATCAGGGAAAGCACGATGCCGATGCCCCAGACGATCCTCATGGACAGCAGGAAGCTGGCGTAGTTCTCGGGCACGAGGTTGTCCGCGCTGCCCATGACCACGGCTATCACCGCCATGGCTATGGAAAGGGCGACCATCATCGCCGACTGTCTAACGATGGCGACCGTCGCGGAGGCGGCGCTGTATTCCTTCCTGTCGCAGTAGGACATCATGCTCGTCGTACTGGGCGCGGAGAACAGGGAAAACCCGAATCCGAGGGCGACCATCGCCGACACGACCAGGGCGACGTTCAGGGTTTCCGTGACGTGGAACAGCGTGACGAGGCCCAGCAGGGTGGCGAACATGCCCGCAACCATGAGATACCTGGGCTGGGTCCTGTCGGTCAGCTTGCCGACGATTGGGGTAAGGACCGTCTGCACCACGGGTTGTATGAACATGAGGCCGCCGGCCTCCATGGGGGTCAGCGCGCCCATGCTCTGCAGGTACAGGGACAGCAGGAAAGAGGTGGAATGCACCGACATGTAGTTGAGGAATATGGCGGCGCTCGACATCCTGAAACCCCGGGTGCGGAACATGGACACCCTGAGCACCGGATATTCCGCGTCCCTCTGGGACTTCAGGAAGTAATAGAGCATGAGGCCGCCGAACGCTATCAGCGGGAAGGCATACGGTTCGAGGACGTTGAAGACGCCGAACATCACCAGGGAAATGGATACGCCATAGACGACGGCGCCCTTGAGGTCGAAGGGCTCGCCGGGGGAGCTGGTGACCTCGTGCCGAAACGCGGACAGCGAGAGGATCGCCACGAGGGCCACTGGGACGATCACGTAGAAGGTGCTCCTCCAGCCCAGCATGTCGGTCAACAGACCGCCCAGGACCGGGCCGATGGACGCGCCGATGTACACGAACGCCGTGTTGACGGCTATGGCAAACCCCCTCTCGCCCCGGGGGAACACGTCGGATATCATCGACAGGCTGGTGCAAAGGGTCATCGCCGTGGACGCGCCCATCATGATCCTGAAGAAGCACAGCGTCCAGAAATCCGGGGACATGGAGCCCAGCATCGCCGACAGCGCCGTCAGGGCGAGCCCCGTCATGAAGACCTTTCTCTTGCCGTAAATCTCGGAAAGCCTCGCCGCCGGCGCAAGGAACACGACGGACGAGACGAAGAAAACCGTCGTGAGCAACGCCAGGGTGTGGGCCCCCACGGCGAACTCCTCGCCGATGGTCTTCAGGGCGAGGTTGATCATGGTGCCCATCAGCGGGCTTATCAGGGTGGCGATGCAGGACGCCGTCAGCAGGGCCCTCTTGTCGGACCGGGTGTACCCGGGGGAATCCCCGGCGGGTTTGCCGTTCAATTCCCCATGCCCACTTCGATCGCCCTTAGGTTGCCCTCCA